>CAZNOW010000049.1:0-2027 GCA_964574915.1 uncultured Candidatus Saccharibacteria bacterium | reverse complement strand
CCTCTTTTGCGAACAGCTTGATATATGATACAGGAACGTATGTAGGGATCGGCACATTGAGCCCGTCGACAATCCTAGATATACAAGCTACCGCCGCCTCATCCACAAGAGAATCTATCTTACATGCGAGCGTATCTGATGCCCCTGGAGATGGATTATTCATCAGCAACGGCACGATCAGCGACGGTCACTTTGCTCCAGCGTTTGGTGGCATCGCCAGCACTTCAAATTCTTTGTGGGGCTTGAGTTTCACTGGTTTTACCACAGCTGCTGACGATACGTCAAATTCATCGGCTTTTGGTCTGGTTGATTTCGCTGCCATGCGGACTACTAGCCCAACAAATCCTTTCAACGGAACGTTGAGCAACGTGTCTAGCAGAAACCTTTTTACATTCAGGGGTGTGGATGCGACAAACGCCAATGTCTATATGATGATCAATGCTGCAGGCAACGTCGGCATCGCTACCACATCTCCATCAAACAAACTAGAAGTCGCCGGCAACGGATTCTTCTCCGGCAATCTGACAGGTGCCAATTTGACTGCAACAGGAACTCTCGTGGTTTCTGGAAATACGACGCTTGCAAACGCCTCAGCCACGGCTTTCACATCAACCGGCTCTACATATTTAGCGACAGCTGGAGGAAATGTCGGCATCAACACAGTCGCGCCTTCAGCGACACTTGCCATAGTCGGTAGTGGTACGACTAATCCATTTAGCATCTCTTCCTCTACATCGGGCACAGGCGTCGTCGTGGATAAGACTGATACTCTCACTGTTACAGCAGGAAGCAATCCTAATAACCTGTCAGAGTCTGATCCTATAGCTGGCATCGGTTCAACCACCAATACTACCCTTGCCAATGCCTATAACGGAGTGAATTTCGCTATTGTAAACCAAAACAATACCGTCGGAAATTTCGAATCATTTGTATTCAGAAATTCACCCGGAAACATCGTCGCGCAGATCTCGGCAGTCAACAAAGGGCAAACTTCCGGCGCTCCGACAGGAGATCTGGCATTCCTGACAACCAACAATGGCACCGCCTTTACGCAATCCATGTATATCACCGGAGCAGGAAACGTCGGCATTGGAACGATCAATCCAAACACGAAATTGGAGGTGGTAGGTACTGCCTCATCGACTGGTTTACAAGTGAATGGTAACGGTGTGATCACAGGCACTCTGAATGTATCTGGTGCCACAACTCTCGCCTCATCCTTGAACGGTTTTCTCCAAGCTACGAACGGTCTCATAACTTCGACTACTTCTCCTTCTATCAATGCGCTCTCTGGTATACTCAGCATCGCCAATGGCGGCACAGGCACCTCGACCGCACCTGGCTTGAACCAGCTCCTCATCGGCAATGGAAGCGGAGGATACAGCTATATTGCTACCACGTCTCTCGGCGACAATTACTTCTCCAATTCAGGAGCAACTACGACGCTATCGACCGGTACCAATCTAGCCGCTACGCTCGGGGTGTTCGGTTCAATTCAAGCGACATCCACTACAGCCACTTCAACCCTTGCCGGAGGATTGATCGTGAACGGAAATGTTGGGATTGGGACGGCGAGTCCTACTGCGCCTTTGCAGATAGGAGCAACAAATGCGGCTGGTACTTTCAAAGTTGTTCGTGGCGGCACAGATGCAACAGATTGGTTCGGATTGTATAGTTCAGCAAATTCTCTATATTTTGGAATTTCTGGTCAGTTGCCCGCTCCCGCAGGAACTGCGACAGTCGGTGGATATTACAAAGGTCTGGGAATTGGCGGTTCTACAAGTAGCGGCGGGAATCCTATATTCGGCGTGTTAAATTCTGCACAATCAGGTAATGGGGTAGGAAGCACCGCTTTTACTATTCTTGATACTAATGTAGTAGATACTTATAACAATGTTCTTGACAATGGTTCGGGCAACGTTACCCTAGCAGGCACTCTAAATGTGAAAGGCACTGGTAATTCCTTAATAGCCGGCAACGTCGGCATAGGTTCTTCGACGCCATCGACGGCGCTGGTTGTCAGTGGT
>CAZNOW010000048.1:0-2125 GCA_964574915.1 uncultured Candidatus Saccharibacteria bacterium | reverse complement strand
GGCAAGAGGTTAGCTTTACGGATTATAATGGCAATTGGGGGGTTAATAATTTTACAATTAATCCTGGGCTTTCTAAGATAAATGGATCGTCCTCTAACTACATCTGTTCAAATCCTAATAGCTCGCTATCGCTCGTATACATTGATGCCACACAGGGCTGGATAATATACGATTCCTTCAACAATCCCAACACTTATGTAGTGAAATATTTGGTAGTTGCAGGGGGTGGCGGTGGTGGGGGTTATGGTTCTATTGGTGGTGGTGGTGGTGGTGGCGGCGGAGGCGGAGTCCTTATTGGAACCGCTATTGTTACCAAGGGACAATCCTATACCGTTACCGTTGGTGGGGGCGGAGTAAGTGGGGGGAATGGAACCAGGGGAAGCCAGGGAGGTAATTCTTATTTTGGTTCATTTGCTAACGCTTATGGCGGAGGGGGAGGGGCGAATGCTCCATTAAATGCTACCAATGGAGGAAGTGGCGGCGGTGGCCAAAGCAGAGCTCCTTTCGGGGAAATAGGTCTAGGAACCATGGGCCAAGGATATTATGGAGAAGTTAACAGAGCATGGATTGTTGCTAACGCAGGCGGAGGAGGAGCAGGAAGTCCAGGATTCGTAGGGGCATCCACTTATGCTGGTGGCAATGGTGGGAACGCTATTCAAAACAACTACCAAACAGGCGTAAATCAATATTATGGCGGCGGCGGTGGCGGAAGCGGGGCTTCCGGAGGAATTGGCGGAAATGGTGTTGGTGGAAATGCAGGAATATTTAATGGTACAGGACCCACATCAGGAACGGTTAATGCTGGTGGTGGTGGTGGTGGTTGGTGGGCTACCTTTGAACAGCAAACAGGGGGCAGTGGTAATGGCGGCTCAGGCATTGTTATCCTCCAATACACAGGAATACAGCGTGGCACAGGAGGAGTTATTACAACCGTGTCGGGGAATACTGTCCATAGCTTTACAAGCAGCGGGAGCTTCGTAGCATGAGTATTATAAATGCATTTAAATTCTCTACAGGAGCAGCTAGCATTATCCCAGGGCTCATATCTCTCGATACCTCGGATACCCTAGGCACCATCATCAGCACCTCAGGATACCTCAATAGCCTCATAAACTCTACATCTCTAGCAATAGTCAACACTACAGATCTCGGAACTTCCCTTCTCACAATAACAGAAAGCTCTAATAACTACGCCCTAAGCGTAATGCCGCAAAACCTCATTACCATAACAGGCACAGCTAATCAAATCACAGCCGTATCCCCAACACAGATTTCAACTACAGTAAACCTTGTCTCAAATCTTAAATTCCCTGGTACTGGAGCATTAACGCTACCTACAGGAAATATTTCACAAAGGGAAGGAAGTGCTGGTACAACCAGATTTAATTCACAAATAGGCGTATTTGAAGGCACTGTTGATGGCACTAATTGGGTAACGTTATCCACCGCGTTAACGCTTATAAATACCCTAAACGGAACAGCAAACCAAATTACCGTATCCCCAACCTCTGGTAATTGCCTAGTCTCTATATCTTCTGGATATATAGGACAAAATTCAATTACCACATTGGGGACAATAGGCACAGGCACATGGCATGCTGCGGCTATCCCTGCAATATCAGGAGGAACTTCATTATCAACAATTGCAGCAAATCAGCTGCTTTATGCTCCTCAAGATAATACCATTGCAGCATTAGCAACCGCGGCTAATGGAGTGCTCGTTACTTCATCAAGTGGAACGCCTAGTATTGGATTAGCATTACCATCAACAGTTATGGGTAATATCACAACTGTAGGAACCGTAACCTCTGGCACATTTGCCTCTAGTACACCTATAGGACCAGGATATGGGGGTACGGGCGTTAATAATGCCTACACCATTACATTAGCTGGGGCTCTTCATACGGCAGGAGCCTTGACTTTAAATGGGGCAAATAGTGCAACATTTACTCTGGGTGGGGCTACAACTGTAACTATGCCTACATCAGGATTGTTGGCTACTACTTCACAGTTATTGACTACCCCTTTAATGCTTGATTTTGGCGGAACAGGTGTTGGCTTAGTTGCAGCCAATGGCGGAATACTCTATAGCACTGCGACAAATGCTGCTATTTCTGCTACAACT
>CAZNOW010000047.1:0-2413 GCA_964574915.1 uncultured Candidatus Saccharibacteria bacterium | reverse complement strand
TGACTTTAGAAAAATTAAAACCTTCGCTCTTAAGAGTAGCGTTAGGCTCAATATAAGATTTAATAGTAGCGGTTTTGTCGCCTTTTTTAGTAATATCCAGTTCGTTGCCGTTAACGACTATGGTGGAATAATCTCCGGCGTTGGATTGCTGGATGGCCTGGGTGAGCGGGATAGTCTGCATCGGAGTGGTTTGATTAGTGGCGGCAATAATAATTAGCGCGATTAAAACCAGTAATGCAATAAAGCCGACGTTTTTAGCGCTGCGGATATTCCGATTATTGGGATTGTTGCGATTAGGCCGAAATTTATCATCCATTATTGAAGTATTATATCGTGTCCAACGAGGTTTTACTAGCGCTCTAACCCTACGAGTGCTAAACGATCCTTTCTGACGTCTAAGGACAGTCCGCCACTGATGTCGATTAGCGAACCGGAGTGCATGATTTTAGCTCCCACCACTAACCTTTCAAGGGTCTTTGTATCATAACTCTCCACTCCTCGGGTGCGCAACCAACTGGCCAGAAATTCTTTGGCAACTTGATGTGGCAAGCTGATCAGCCAACCGCGGTCCAGTTCATTTAGGCCGGGCTGAAGATGCATTAGATTAATCAGCTGAATGTCTAGTTCACGGTTAATTCCCTGCATCCGCTCAATAATATCGATCAGGGACTGTCTGGCAGAAGAATCAAATTTAGTTAGCCAATACTTCCGCACATAATTCCGCAGATATTTATCATCATAATTGGTACTATCTTCTCGCCACTGCAGTTGATGATTTTTGGCATAAGTTTGAATATCGGCTTTTGGTACGTTTAACAATGGGCGCATCACCAATGAGCGATTCGCTAAGGCGGTTAAACCTTTTCGGCCGGTGCCACGTAAAATATTGATAATAGCTGTTTCTAATACATCGTCCTGATGATGAGCTGTAATAATCGCTCCGGCACCGTGTGTTTGACGAGTTCTCTCTAAAAATTCATAGCGGGCCATACGGGCCGTGGCTTCATTGGTATTTAAGCCGAGTTTTCCCTCTTCAAATACAAAAGGTAAGCCGTAGTTACTTGCTACTACTTGCACATATTGCCTGTCCTGCTGGGAATCGGGACGAATGCCGTGATCGTAATGGGCAATAATTAATTTAAGCTGCGGTTGGTCCTTCAATAGATCAAGTAGCACCATTGAATCAATGCCGCCGCTAACCGCTAATACATACTTGCCAGGTTTGATTGAAATATCCATTACACAAAATACTATCGCACTTATTTAAGTTAATACATCTAACTCGTACACATATTTATCTAGCCAACAGATTAGAAGAATGTTATATTAGCCATGACTCAGCATGGCGGCGTAGCTCAGTTGGTAAGAGCACAGGACTCATAAGCCTGGGGTCAGTGGTTCAAATCCACTCGCCGCTACCACAGTAGAATTTTTGATATTAGTATCTTCAAATTGCTTAATTAACAGATATAAATCACCTGTTTTGGCGGTTCCAAATCCGTTCACAAAGTCATACGTCAAGCCCTCAGGGAAAATGACCGCCTGTAGGCGCTGTTTTTCTATTTCGTCAGCTATTCGCCACAGCTTTGCAGCATTCTTAATCATGTTTATACCGAAGTCAATTAGTATTTCACTATCCACAACTTTATCGTTAGCTTCATTTAACTTTAGTTCGGTTCCAAGTATCTGAGTATCGATATTAACTGCTTGTTCTTGTTTTTCCTCTGAGGTCAGCTTACCGTCAACAAATAATGTAATGACTCGTTGTTTTCTATCCTTAAGTTCCTCAATTGGCGCGGCTGATAGTGCGACTCAAGCGTCTTTGATTCAACAAGCTAAGGGATTCTACAATAACGAGGTGACTAAAGCTTATACGAATTACGTTGAAATGTTTATGGGGCTCGACAATCCATGCAGCCCTGATTTACCAGCACCAGTATTGAAATAATTTCCAGTAATTTATAGGGGTCTGGTTTCTCAGGATATTATTATTTTGAGGGTTTAGGCCAAAAGAGGCTTTTCATCTGATATATCATCTGTATATAGTCGTTTTACAAACAAAGCCAAGAATTTGAATTAATTAGTCGAGCATTAAAATTGGCTACTATACATTCACCGAAAGTAAACAGATTAACCAGCTTCCGGACGCCTAACCACCTTCACCCAAAGCAAGTAGGCTATAGGCCCAATCACACCGATAACAATTATTACTAAAAGCCAAAATAGTTTCTCGTGGCTCTGTAAACTTTTATTTCTGATTAGGTCAAACAATGACCAGAATAGTGTGACGAACCATACTAAAGCTATTACAGTCCACATGCTCACATTGTAACACCGACAGATGGTAAGCTATAAGCACGGAACTTCTAACATCAAACGCAACCGTTAGAATAACATCATAACTAATCTTAGG
>CAZNOW010000046.1:0-2656 GCA_964574915.1 uncultured Candidatus Saccharibacteria bacterium | reverse complement strand
ATGGTCGGGGTGACAGGACTTGAACCTGCGACCTCACGGCCCCCAGCCGTACGCGCTAGCCAACTGCGCTACACCCCGTTACTTTCCCTATATAATTATTTAATCGCTGCGATATTGAAATAACCAACTGATTACAATTATTTTTCAGGGTGTATTTTCTAAATATCATATTTATGACTCTTAAAATATATGTCTTATGATCTTCCAATATAACCTTGTGGTCGGGATAGTCGGCATGATTAACCCGCGATGCGCCAGGTGGGTGCCCGCATTTAGTCGCCACGGCTTCTAAACTATAAGGCTCCCTAATGATTACATGTTCAGGTAATCATTAGCCTAGCATTCCCGACCAAGCTCTATTATAAACCACTTGTTGATCTGTTTTATGGCCAATTTAATTTTGTTCTACCCTTTCTGGGGAAAGAGATGTCGGCAGAGTATGCTAAAGCAAATAACGTAAGACGAAATTATCAATATTGATTAGCAAACCGCCAAAACCGCCTAATAAAACTAGGCCAAAAATAACGATTATTCCAAAGGGTTCAATCTGGCTCATTATTTGTTGGACAGGTTCTGGCGCAAATGCATATAAAACCCTTGATCCATCTAGCGGCGGTATCGGTATTAAGTTAAATATAAATAGTAAAACATTCAATTGAACAAATATTTCTAGGGCATAAACTATCGATGAATCAGCCAAGAATAGGTGAACCAAAACCGCACCAATTATGGCAAGTACTAGGTTTGATAACGGTCCGGCAACAGCGATTAAAGCCGCTCCAAATTCAGCGAATTTAACCCGGCTCGGGTTAAACGGTACTGGCCGGGCCGCTAAAATCGGAAACTTAAATAAAATCAAAGTGATCAGCGGCAGTATAAGCGTTGCAAAGGGGTCAATGTGTCTGAGTGGGTTAAGACTAATACGACCCTCTTCAGATGCCGTTGTATCGCCCAGTGTGAGCCCTACATAGGCATGCACAGATTCATGTACCGATATCGAAACAAGCAGCGAGACGATAATGATAATTATGTCGGTAATAGTAAACCCAGAAATCATACTAGCTACCAGTATATCAGCCGCAAGCTTAGTAATTGACTTACATCTGGAAAATAGCTACAATGACACCTTAAGTGTAAATGATCTTTAAGGACTATCCCCATGCAAAAATGTGATCTTACCGGTATCGGCAAACAATATGGCAATAATGTTAGCTTTTCCCAGCGCCACACCAAGAAAGTCTGGAAACCTAATCTACAGAATAAGACTGTGGTATTTGAAGGTAAAAAATTGAAGCTCAAACTCAGCGCTCAAGCTATTCGGACCATGAAAAGAAAAGGTTTACTGAAAGCTCAGTAAGCTAGAAGTTATTTCGTTATCTAACAGCAGGATTTAAACTTAGTTTCGGTCCAGAACGACTAATTGTACTGTTTCGTTGATCGGTTCGCCGGGCTTAAGATGAAGTTTGGTAATCGTTTCTTTCGGTTCCATGCCCAAATTCTTTAAGGCCTGCTCGAGTGATTGCTGTACCACTGGATAATGTATGTCATCTTCGGCGTAATGGGTTGGGATGACTAATTTCGGCTCAATCTTTTTAATTAACTGTAATGCCCCAGTGGCATCAAGTGTATATCCGTTACCTCCCACCGGCACAAACATCACGTCGACTGTACCGATTGTTTCTAGTTGGTCATCGTCTAGGTCTGGGTAAATATGATCTGTAATTAAATAACTGGTTTCGGCAAAGACAATCTTATACATAGTGACCGAGTGAGCGTCTGGCTCGTCCATATGGCTTCGGGCGGCAATGCCAGTTATGGAAAGGCCCGAAACTTCATATTCCCCCGGCTGATCAATAAGTAATTTGGGCTCGACATTTAACTCTTTGTGAGACCCCGTAAATACGACGATGTCGTCCTTTTTAATAATCGGCTTAAGCCCAAGCTCGGATAAATTATCATCTATGACTAATCGGAAGTTTTTATTAGTAAACACCAGACAATTGGCACCGTAGTATTGTATATCCATATTTTCTCGCTTTTAGTTATCTTCTAGCAGCCCGCGATTATCGATGACAGTTTGTTTTTTAGAAGATATCACGTTAGTAATAAATCGATCTTTTATCTGTTGACGATATCTAAAATCATCCAGGCTCATCACAGTATAGCGTAATTCTTTGCCTTCTTTTTCCTCTAATTCACCCACAAATTTCTGGACAGCGTGAGTATTGGTACTCCCAACTATCAGGAGGTCAATGCCCGGTGTTTCATCCCGAGTAAATTGGCCCGTATATACCAGCAGATCGACATTGCCCAAAGCTTTGACGTCATCTTGATTGTCGGTTTTAGTGGTAACTTTGGCAGCTTTACGACCGTTTGTACCAAAAATGGCCTTTAACGGATCATAAAATTCATATTTCTGATTTACTTCGTAATACAATCGATTATTGGTGGTCTCTGAAACGATAATTCCGATACTAAGTAGGTTGGCTAGTTCTCGTCGGACGGAATTAATTTGCTCGTCAATTTTACGAGTTATTTCCCGAACGTAAAATGACCGGTTAGGATTGCTCAGAAATAGTTGCAGCAGTTTAAGTCTCGTTTTAGAACCGAGCAATTGTTCAATCATGATTTCATTGTAGCAAATGACTGACAGTAA
>CAZNOW010000045.1:0-3155 GCA_964574915.1 uncultured Candidatus Saccharibacteria bacterium | reverse complement strand
CACGTAAAGAGTCAATAACCGCGCCTTATACGCGCATATTCGAATTGCTATGCGCATACAAACTATTCACTTCATCATTAATTCCGCAATACCAATATGCGCTAGGCGCGATTGGTATCCTTACAGAAAAGAAGCGTCCACACACCGCTTCCTAGCCCGCATCTCGCGCACACCCTACTCTCCAAAGGCGGTAGGGCGGTGGATGTGTAAGTAAGTCAAAAAACTCAGAAATTTGACAATCTGGCTAGTTAGTGTAAATTGAAATTAAACATCAAAAGAAAGGAGTTTCTATGGTTCTTTTACAGAGACGTCTTAATGGAACAAACGAAGTTGTTGAGGTGGCCGACCACGTAGCAAATGATCCAGGAGTTGAGAAATTCACCGATTTCCTGAAAGAAACAGGTCTCCAATCAACCGAGGGACTACTTGAGCTTGCTCAGGTACTGAAGGTTCCTGTCGAGCAAATGATCAAACTCACCGCTGGTGGCCTTATAGAAGGCCCCGCTCAGGAGAACATTCACCAGTATCTTTTTTGCAGGGTACCGGAACGCTCACTTCAATTCCTGCGACGTCAGGGCGGTGAGGCGGGTACAAAGAATTATCCGTCTACTGACCACTCTGATTTCAAGGACAATTGTGGATAAGATCAGTTTTGGAACAATGGGCACTACTCGCAAGGGTAGTGCCTTTCATATTTTACGACTTTTAAAAAGTATGGATTGATAATTAATGAATTCAGATGTACTATTTAATTCATAAAACTTACAAATTACATGTTATTAGTTAAAACAAAAATTGGTCAGAGCAATATTAACGGCATAGGGCTTTTTGCCGACCAATTTATTCCTAAAGGGACAATAACATGGAGATTTAATCCAAGGTTTGATATCTTATTCGACCCAAGGGAAGTTTCTGAAATGTCAGATCAACAACAAGATTTAATTGAGCATTTTGCATATTTATCTAATAAGTCTGGCAAGTATGTCTATTCCATTGACGACACAAGATTTACTAACCACTCTAATAACCCCAATATCGATAACACAACCGTTCTGCCGGGTGATATTGAAGTTTGTGGTATTGCAAAACGAGACATTCAAGCAGGAGAGGAACTAACAATAAATTACAAGCTGATTGATTCAAATGACGCAAAGAGCGAAGAGAAATATCTGAAATCATAAAAACATGCTTTTAGTAAAAACAAAAATTAAACAGAGCGATATCCATGGTACAGGGCTTTTTGCTGACCAATTCATTCCAAAAGGAACAATAATATGGAAATTTACTCAAGGTTTTGACCAGAAGTTTACTCGCGAACAGATTTTGAATTTTCCCGATCTGCTCCAGATTTATATATACAAATATTCTTGGCGGGGTAAAAAGAGCGGCCTATACTGTTTTTCATCAGACAATGGAAAATATTTTAATCATTCAAATAACCCAAATTGTCTTTCAGAATATAGAGACGGTGAAGATGAAGTAACCACTACCGCTATTCGAGATATAAAAATAGATGAAGAAATCACCGATAATTACTCTTCTTTTGAAGATGATAAAAGCGAGAACAATGTGTTAGATGAGATTGCACGGAAATTTCATTTAAAAGATGAACTAGATCCTCGATTGAAGGAAACAGTAAAATAATATGAGCCTCCTTCACCGATCTCGTCGTCATCGCATTCCGATAAACAATGAATTACCTTACGGCGTGCGTGTATTTGCATGGGCACGAGCCATGCGTTGGATAGGATGGGGATTCGGCGAGGCACTTCTACCAGTATTCATAATACTTTTCTCAAAAAGCTTTGCAGAAGCCGGATTCTTTAGCTCGTCTGTCGATATTGCTGGATTGATAAGCCTTCCATTTATTGGATTATGGGCTGATAAAGTTTCGGCCAAACGTCTCATTCTTTGGTCTCTCATTCTATATCCAATAGTCGGCATAAGTTATTTCTTCGCAGGACTGTTTGGATTGGCTGTTTATATTGTCATTGCTCGGATTGCCAATGGTGTCACTTGGGAATTAGAAAATGTCGGCATTGAAACATACTACCGCCGCACGATTAACAGCGATCATATCGCCGCATCGTTTGGTTACATCGAAACATGGTCACATGTAGCTTGGATTGGAGCCGCTTTGGCTGGAATGATTCTTGTCCATTTCATGCCGATCTATTATCTTCTTTTTCTCATCGCGCCGTTTGCAGTTATCGCATATTTTATTGCCCTCAAAGCTCCGAAAGACTCACCAAAAGTCGATAACAAGCCGAAGCTCTCATTCATGCACACATACGCGAAAGCTATGTCTGAATGGAGAACATGGGATTCTAAATTATGGATGGTGAGCGTCCTCATACTTTTTTCAAGTATCCTAAGTGCTCTCATGTATTTCTTTATTCCGATTGATGCATATCTTACCGGAGCAAACTTGCCTATGGTCGTACTAATAACTGTTCTTGGTTCTCTGCCGGCTCTATTTAGCTACAAGCTTGGTCGTTTGGCTGATATCAAGAATAAATACCATCTGATTGCCATTGGTCTCTTTGCTTCTGCTGTGATCGTTTTTGGTCTAGCTATTTTCCCGCAGTATTGGTTTAAGTTAGTCGCTATATTCTTGCTTGGCATTGCTCTAGAACTTTTCTATGTTGCACAAAGTGCTCTTATTACCACGCTTGGTCCGGCTGAGACCTATGGAAAAAGAGGTGGTGCTTTTGAAATAGTCGTTACCCTTGGCGATCTATCAGCTCCTCTTATTCTCGGTATAGGCCTGGATATTATCGGATTTTCCCATATTGCTCTTATTACAGCTATCTGCGCTCTTGTCTTGGCAGTAGGGTATAGATTGATCAAGAGTTGATTAAGCTTTTTTCTTCAACAATTCCGTTCGTATAGCATCCCAGATGGGATACATGTTAGTGCTAATTCAAGTGACCTAGAGGCCTTGTGATTTACACGGTTGAAAGCTCTCTGCGTCAACGATCATATGAAATGAAAAGCCACCCTGATTTGGAGTGGCTTTTCATCCAACCCAAGCTATTGAACCTATACGGCGACATTGACAATCTAATATAATAGGTGTATAATTGTACAGTTAGCTCTTTCCCTCCAGTTACCCCTTAAGTAGGACACTCTCTTGTTGATAATAGTAACTCGAC
>CAZNOW010000044.1:0-3756 GCA_964574915.1 uncultured Candidatus Saccharibacteria bacterium | reverse complement strand
TAGAACCGAGCAATTGTTCAATCATGATTTCATTGTAGCAAATGACTGACAGTAAGGTAATATCATTTGTTCAAAACTGTTGTAACCAGATCTACAATATCTTCGAATTTATATCCGGTAGAAATCCATTGAATACTTTTATTTCGCTTAAACCAGACTTGCTGCTTTTTAGCTAAGTTTAGAGTATCCCGAACGATCATATTTTTAAGCTCTGAGTAAGTTATGGTGCCTTCAATGTAGCTTTGCCATTCGCGGTAACCTACACTTTTCATTGGTTCTATATCCCAACCATAGAGTCCGGCCAAATGCCTGACTTCTGTTTCAAGTCCTGCTCCGAGCATTTTTTCAATTCGCTTTTCAATATTTTGTTTTAAAATTTCTTTCGGTAACTGCAGGCCGATAACTAATGTGTGTGCTCTGATTGAGCTTTTTACAGATCGCAGACCTTTGGTTTCAATTAAGCGAATGACCCGACGCTGATTATGTTTATCTACGTTTTCGGTATTTAAATTCATCTGGTTAGCTTTTTGTAAGAGTTCAGCTAAAGACATCTGATTGAGCTGGTTACGTAAATCAATTGAGGGAGGAGGCAAAAATTTATAATTATATAGCACACTATTGATATATAAACCGCTGCCGCCAACTATGATTGGCACCTTGTGCCGGTTGTTGATATCATCAATGGCGTCATTAGCTAATTTCTGAAAATCATGAACATTAAAATCGCTACCTGGATCGGCAATATCTAACAGATGATGCGGTATTTTTCGTCTGTCACTTTCGGTTGGTTTAGCGACTCCTATATTAAAGCCCCTATATAAAGTCATCGAATCAGCACAGATTATTTCTGCGTTAAAATGCTCCGCTAATCTCATCGCCAATGCGGATTTACCGCTAGCCGTTTCTCCGACAATCGCAACCAGCTGGTCTGTAAACTGCATGTATGCCATCTATCCTATAAGGTAGTACCCGGCGACCACCAAAGCAGGTTATTAATGTCAATATAATAATCCTTATCCACTTTCACGCCTTCAGCTTCAAGCATAGCCTTATGGCCCTGTCGACCACCCGGATAGCCTGCAGCTAAACTACCCTTTTTATTTACCACCCTATGCCAGGGTAAATTAGGATTTCCAAAGTGTGCGATACCACCTACAACCCGCGCGGCACCGGGATAACCGCAAAGCGCCGCAATTTGCCCATAAGTCATTACTCGACCCTTAGGTATTTGCTCAACAACAATATATACCCGCTCCCGAAGATTCAGCTCTAGGTTGTTTTGTTGAGACATATCAGATTAAAGAGACGTTTTGGTAACGCGGGCTTTTGCTTCGTTAGCCACCGTTTTCAGAAATTCATCGATGCTCTGACCGTTATGGTGCTCACTGACCTCTAGGTCTTTACGTACTCGAGGCATTAGATCACCGCCGGAAATTTCTTTCTCGCCGATAACAACCGTGTAAGGTACTTTGCAGATCTCCGCCGAACGAATCTTTTTACCAACTGATTCATTGGAGTTATCGACTGTTAGGCGCAATCCAAGCTTATTCGCTTGCTCTAAGATTTTATTAGCAAAATCGATTGTTGCTTGCTCTTGATTGACGGTGATGAGGCGAACTTGTTCAGGCGCCACCCAAACCGGGAATTTTCCGGCCGTATGCTCAATATATACACCCAAAAACCGCTCAATAGATCCGAGCAGCACACAGTGGACCATGACTGGACGCTGTTGACTACTATCTTCAGTGGTGTACTCCAGCTTAAACCTTTCAGGTTGAACGAAATCCAGCTGGACGGTTGCGACTTGATGCTCTCGTCCGATAGCATCGGTAGCCATGAAGTCAATTTTCGGCCCATAAAATGCCGCTTCACCAATAGCTTCAAAGGATTTTAGCTTATTATGTTCGGCCAGTTCACGAATGATTGACTGAGCTTCGTCCCATAACTTTTGCTCCCCCAGATATTTATTGCTATTGTCTCGGAAGCTTAACCGAGCTCTTAAGGACATCCCCAGTACTTCGTAGAGTGTTTGTATGTCCGAGATTAAACCTTCAACCACAGATTCTAATTGATCTGGCCGGCAAAACACATGACTGTCATCTTGCGTAAAGGATCGTACCCGCATCAATCCCCCAAGTTCACCGCTCTTTTCATCACGGTAACAGGTTGTTGTTTCAAAGTATTTAATTGGCAGTTCGCGGTAGCTGCGCGGTTGTGAAGCATAAATCTGAATATGGTGCGGACAGTTCATTGGTTTTAGGGCAAAATGATCTGAGGTTTCTTGGCTTTCAACCAGAAACAGTTCCTCGCCAAATTTATCCCAGTGACCTGAAGCCTTATATAGTTCGGTTTTGGTAATATGCGGGATATAAACTCTTTGGTAACCAGAGGCAATTCTAAGGGATTCAACAAAATCAGTCAGTTCTTGGCGCATAATTGTTCCTCTTGGGGTAAATAACGGCAAACCCGAGCCTACCAAATCTGAAAAGACGAACAAATCAAGTTCTTTGCCGATTTTACGATGATCACGCTGTTTTGCTTCTCCAAGCATATTAAGATATTTCTTTAGATCTTCTTCGTTAGTAAAAGCTGCGCCGTAGATACGACTCATCTGACTATTGGTATCTTTACCGCGCCAATACGCACCAGAGATTCTCAGCAATTTGAAAGCTCCGACCTGATTAGTGCTGCTTACGTGCGGACCGCGGCAAAGATCGGTGAAATCAGCACTTTTGTAAAACGTCACCGTATCTACCTGGCTCGTATTATCAGTTTGAATACCAAGTTCTTCGGCATCTAATTCCTTAGCTGCTGTTGTCCCGGCTCTCTTTAAATCATTCAGCAGTTCTTCTTTATAAGGTTGTGAGCTCTCTTTAGCCCAGGCGATTGCCTCATCAATCGGTTTTTCAAAATGCTCGAAAGGCTCATATGAGGCAATAATTTTCTTCATTTCAGCCTCAATTTTTGGTAAATCTTCTTCCGATAATTTTGTGGTTCCTAGATCAACATCATAATAAAAACCGTTTTCGACGACCGGGCCGACTCCAAATTTAGCATCCGGCCATAGGTGTTGGATGGCCGCCGCCATGATATGTGCTAAGCTGTGCCGCATGATATGTGACTCTTGATTATCTTCCGCCATTACTGCCTCCTTAATTACTATGATAACGAAAAAGACGCGTCTGATTAAATACGCTCGCACGATATTCAATCTAACGCGTCTCGGGTCCTGTATCTCGGCTTATATTTTACGACTCAGGCTTTACTCTATATAAACACCGAGTTAGTTGTACAGGATGGTTCCACCGGACTTCCTTATGTTCAACTGATGTTTTGCATAAGGCACTCATACTATTACGTTAACGCACGTATAGTATCCCACGGAACTCAACGGTTGGTGAAACCGTTTCACTGTTCACCGGCGATTATAGCACATCTCAAAACTTCACCTGCAATCTAATATAATGTAGTTGGTACGATATGGCTAGTACAATTATATTGTCATTAATACATCTATGCTGTGGAAAAATATTATAGCTCATATGTGATATGAATTTGGTAATATCTCTTAATCGATCTTTTTCTTTCTTTGAATATACTATTGCCACCAAAGCCGGATATTAAACATTATTTGCTTGATCTTCTAAGAAATCTGATATATCTTTATAATCTATCACTAGAAGTGATGTACCTTTATATTAGGGCACGTAGCTCAGTTGGCTAGAGCGCATCCTTGACGTGGATGAGGTTTCGGGG
>CAZNOW010000043.1:0-3927 GCA_964574915.1 uncultured Candidatus Saccharibacteria bacterium | reverse complement strand
AGTATTTCCGCTGTCCGATTTTCTTTTTCTTCGGTCGTACTGGAAATCATTAAATAAGCCGATAACATGAATAACAACAAATAGGTCAAAGCAAAAATCCCCGGTGCGATCATTGAGGCTAAACCGTTAGTTTGTTGACCATTCTTATAAGTCGTTGTATTGACCATCGGATCAGTTTGCAGAATCTGAACTTCTTGGCTATTACGAGTTGCCGTACTCACTGCCGCAATGACGTCTTGTTTAAGCAGTTGGACGGCAGCCGTCTCGTAAGCTGGACTAAAGGTAATACCATGGTCTTGAACGTAGACATCAATGCCGGTCTTAGCGACGTTACTCGGATAGTAGAAAAATGCATCCAGTTTATTAGCTTTAACGGCAGCAATGCCCGCCTGCTCACTTGGTTCATGTGCAACATGCTGCCTAGCAAGATACGACTGATTGATTAGTCCCGATTGATCAAATATGGCAACCTTGGCGGTCTTAGTATAATTTTGAGCTTGTTGTTGGTTGGATGACTCTGCGTTGTGGTTGGATATATAACTAATACCGAAAATAACTAAAATAATAATCGGTGGAGCAAATGCCGCATACCAAAAGCTCTTTTTCTTTAAGGCACGTAGAACTTCAAAATTAACCACTTCACCAAGCTTAGACATGGCTTGCCTCCTTATCTTTGTATAGCGATAAGAAGATATCATTCAAGCTCTGACGGCGCACTTCAAATGTCGATATATGAAGTTCGGTTTGGTCAGCTAAAAAGCGCAATATCGAGTCGGTAGTAACTTTTTCTAGTCTGGTTAACTCGGCATAATGAGGCAACTGCTTAGTAATTTGATAAAGTTTACTATTTGTTGGTAATTTACCGCTGTAATTGAGCGCAATAACTGGTGAGCCGAACTCATTTTTAACTTCATCGATTGTGCCGTAAAGGGCCGCTTGGCCGTCTTTCAGTAGTAAGATGCGGTCGCATAACTGTTCAACTTCTTCCATGCGGTGAGTTACCAACAGCACGGTTGCGCCATTATCTCGCTGCTCGTTGATAATATCCATTAAAAGCGAACGATTCACCGGATCAAGCGCTTCGGTAGGTTCATCCAAAATCATTAGGCTCGGTTCGTGCAAGATGGTCACCCCCAGCTGAACTTTTTGTTGTTGCCCGCCGGAAAGTTTAACTAGTCGTTCGTGCGTCTTATCGGCTAAACCGACACGCTTAAGATAGCTGGTGGCTCGTTGTTCCGCCAACTCACGGCTCAGCCCGTGTAAAACTCCCAAGTAAACCATGGTATCTATTACTGGCTCGTTACGATACAGTCCGCGTTCCTCCGGCAAATAACCAATCATACTGGCCATGCTGGTATCGTAAACTTGGTTATTTATTAATAAAGTACCAGCCGTCGGTTCGATTAAGCCAAGTAACGCCCTAATGGTGGTGGTTTTCCCGGCACCATTGGCCCCGAGAAAGCCAAACACTTCTCCGTGCTCAACTATAAATGATAGGTCCTTAACAACCTCTTTGCGCCCAAAACGCATAGCAAAAGACTCTATATGGATTGATGGTGTGCTAGTTTTTTTGTTTAGCACGGCTGTTGGCATAACTATATAGTAGCAGAGCTCGTAGTTCGGATGCAGAAAGTTAATCAAGGTTTAACTGGATAATTAGGCAACAGTTATTGCCTACCGAAGTAGATGTGTTATTGTGAAGTTATGAATCGCACTATTATCATCGGTAGTCATCATTATCTGCTAACTAATCATTCTCTAGAAGTCTTATCGGCTTTGATTGTCTGGTCGCTTTTTTGGAAAGGTATGGCCTTATGGCGCGCTGGACGCAACAACCAACCGGTCTGGTTCATAGTCATGCTGATCGTCAACACATTGGGGATCTTGGAGATTATCTACTTGCTGCTCTTCAGTAAACGAGACCAAACGACTGAGGATTAATACTCTTATCCAAGCAGGTATTCGGTAATTAATTTTAAATTCCTCGCGATTCTTAAGAGCAGCTTTCCAGCCGATTGTCGCCTGTTCACCTATTTTTTTAATTAATAAATAAGCTTCTGAGGGGTTCTCTCGGGATTTTTCGGAGGGGTCAATGTCTTGCTGGCTCAATTCAACAGAATCCAGTAAGAGTTGTGCGTCAAGTAAATTATGATAAATTAACAGGAATCTTTGATGATCAACCTCGGGTATATAACTAAGAATATTTAACACATACCCATCGCTGGGCAGATATGAGTCATGAATTTGTCCATTTTTGGGCATAATGTTTGTCTGAGCTATAACGACACACAGGCTGATTGCCAAATATAAACCACTTACCTATTTGCTGCAAACAACTCGCTAATTCCAACAATTTGACCTCTGGATGAGGCTGTAATGTCGTAATTTTCCCTGCAAGTAAATGCTGTTGTATTATAATGGGCGGTCAATAAGCGAGGTCAGTATGGAGCAAGAAAAGTCACAATCTAACAAACCGACAAAGCGTTACGGCAAGCGGCCGTTATGGCAATGGATATTGCTATACGTTATTATTGCCATAATTGTTTACGGCTTAATTTATTATCTGTTTATCTACAAGAGTGGCGGTAGCGGATCAACAACATCAACCTATTAGCAGTTTCGCTATTTAATCTCACCGGGTGGCAGAAGCGGCAGCTTAGGTAGATAACGATGGCGCAGAATAGCTCTTTCTAAGGCACGTAAAACATCCTCAGCTTCGCTGTAACTCATCCCAACCCGGGAGATTGGTAATGGCTGATCCTGGCTGATTCTTTGCAAGAAACTCATAATCACTCCGTGCTCGTTGCCGGTAATCACTGCTCCGTCACTATACAAAACCCTGACATCCAGCGCCAATAGTATGGTAGCGACTTTCGACTGCGATTCGTCTAGGCCGTGCATACGATTTTCGTCATTTTTAACATATCCGGCCGAATTCCATAATTGAATGGCTTCGTGATCTTGAAGATCAAAATAGTTAATCAGCAGCATCAACAGGTCTTCGGTGGGACGCTCTTCACCATTTTCAATTTTTTCTAATCTATCGGCTTCAATCTCAATAGCTCCAGAAACCTCATCTAAACTTTTCCGTCGACTCTCCCGGAGAACTTGTAAATGTTTCCCGAGGGTTTTATATGGCATCTGGCTACGTGGTTCTTGCATACTACTATTATATAACCTTCCGAAGGTGCTGAACATGCTTACTCAGATAAGCTATACTACTGTTATGCAGTTTAAAACAAACGTCAGTTTACAAAATTATTCAACGATGCGCCTTGGAGGATCAGCCGCTTATCTGACGGAAGTCAGTAGCCGCAGTGAATTAACTGATGCTCTGCGGTGGGCAGTCTCCAAGCAATTACCGGTAATTATGATAGGTAGCGGCAGTAATATTATTTGGAAAGACGAAGGGTATCCTGGCCTAGTAATTATTAACAAAATATTGCGCTATGAAGTTTTTAATGAAGATACTACCAATTATTACGTGACTATCGGAGCTGGTGAAAATTGGGATAGCGCCGTTGAACGGATGGTTGATGCCGGCCTGAGCGGCACCGAAGCCTTGAGCCTAATTCCCGGTACTGCTGGAGCTACTCCTATTCAGAATGTCGGCGCTTACGGCCAGGAAATTGCTGATACCTTAGTCACGGTCGAGGTCTATGATTCCCAAAACAATAGTTTTATCAATATCCGTAGCACTGACTGTAATTTTGGTTACCGCACTAGCCGTTTTAAAACTACAGATAAGGGACGGTTTTTTATTACCGCCGTGACCTTACATTTAGTACATGACAGCCCACAACCGCCTTTTTACGCCGGATTAGAAAAATATCTTTCGGAACATCAAATTACCGAGTTCACACCGCGCATTATCCGCCAAGCCGTGATAGATATTCGCATGCATAAACTACCTGATCCCAACCAGGT
>CAZNOW010000042.1:0-4983 GCA_964574915.1 uncultured Candidatus Saccharibacteria bacterium | reverse complement strand
CGACCATGCTAAGATTTAAAGATGAAAAAACTTAAACTCAATCATGATTTAGCTGAATCGATTGTTAGAGGACTGACTAGTAGTACCTGGAGGCTTTTTGACGACAAAGACCTGACAGTCAATGACCAGGTTGTGCTCATCGATAAAGTAAATCCCCGAGATCCGAGATCCTGGATCGAAATAGGCATAGCGACTATCGATAGCGTTATCCAAAAAAGACTAGGCGATATTACCCAGAAAGATTTAGATGAACATAAAGGCTTTACTTCAAAAGGAGAGATTTTAAATACTTGTCAGAAATATTATGGTCCTGATGTTACCTGGGAGACACCTATAAAGTTCATTCATTTTAAATTTTCGGCCATAGCTCAATCAATTTCAGCCGAAAAATTACCAAAAGTCGAAAAAGTAATACTTTATACCGACGGCGGTTCGCGCGGGAATCCCGGACCGTCAGCCAGTGGATACGTTATTTTTGATGAAAATAATAAGATTTTAATAAACCGAGGTGTTTATCTCGGTATTACCACCAATAATCAGGCGGAATATACGGCACTAAAACTAGCACTTGAAGAGGCGAAAAATCTGGGTGCCCAAGAGGTGTCGGTCTATATGGACAGCCTCTTAGTGGTCAACCAAATGAAGGGCATATTTAAAGTAAAAAATCGAGATTTATGGCCGATCCATGATGCTATTAAGCAATTATGCACACAATTTAAACGCGTAACTTTTACTCAAGTACCTCGAGAGTTAAACAAATTAGCTGATGCCGCGGTTAATCAAGCACTGGACGAGAAGCTTAACGACGATACTTCTCCTGGACTCATAATTTAATTTGATACAAATAGGCAACTAGACGTTGGAATTGTTGCTAGTTAACAGATGACAAATAACCAATAAAGGATTATAATGACGCCTAGCCAGATTAACGGCTAGTCGCGTGTGTATTTTACATACGAGGAAAGTCCGGGCAACACAGGGAAAAGTAGTTGCTAACGGCAACCAGAGGTAACTCTAGGGAAAAGTGCCACAGAAACTAAACCTCCGTCTGCAATATGCTATCGATTTCGCTTTTAAAGCGAAGTCAAAAGTATAATGCAGGGAAAGGGTGAAACGAGCGGGGTAAAAGCCCGCAGTCAATAGTGGTGACATTATTGAATGGTAAACCCTACTTGTTGCAAGGAGGCTATCCATACGAATTTTTCGTTAGTTTCCCGCTAGGATAGCCGCTATAATCCGCTTGATCATAACGGCAACGTTATGACTAGATAGATGACTGGCATAGGCCCACAAAGCCTAGACAGAACCCGGCTTACAGGTAATCTGACTATTAAAAACCCTCTAATAAGAGGGTTTTTAATTATTTATCGACCTATATTATTTTTTAGCTGCTTTAAGTACAGCCTCAAAAGCTTTAGGTTCATTTACGGAAAGTTCGCTTAGTATTTTGCGGTCTATGGTAATATTGGCAGCTTTTAATGAAGCAATCAGTTTACTGTAGGTAGTGTTATGTTGCCGAGCGGCGGCATTAATCCGGGCATTCCATAACTGACGAAAGGTGCGTTTGCGATTACGTCGATCGCGATAAGCAAATTGCAGGGCTTTAGTCACTGTTTGACGGCCACGGCGAATGCTAGCCCGGTTCGGGTGAGTCATACCCTTGGTGGCAGTTCTAATTTGTACGTGCCGTTTGTGACTGGCTACGCCTCGTTTTACTCGCATCTTATACTCCTAGTCTTTTCTTAACGTTTACTGATTTAATACCGGTGAGTGTGCCTAATCCTCGAAGACTTCGCTTCCGCCCGCCACTCTTTTTCTGCAAGAAGTGATTTAAATTAGGATGACCAACTCGAACCTTACCATTCTTGGTAACTTTAACGCGGTCTTTAGTTCCGCTATGGGTTTTTAACTTAGGCATATTGTCTATTCCTTTCTACAATAAGATTGAATTTACTTGTTTTCAGGCTGTAAGTGCCGTCCTGCTGGATTGCTTCTGATTACAAAGTTCAGTTGTCTGCCCATGAATTGTGGGGCTTGATCAACAATTATTTTATCACCAAAATCCACAATAACTTTATCGGCTAATTTAAAACCAAGATCTTTGTGAGCCAGCTCGCGTCCGTGATAGACGATGGTCATTCTAACTTTGTGCCCGTCATCCAGGAATTGGGTAACCTTACTTAGCTTGATATTTAAATCATGCTCACCGATCTTAAGACCAAATCTCATCTGTTTCATGTCTAAAGAGCGTGTATTTCGCTTATTGCGCTGTAATTGTTTAGTCCGTTGGTAATTAAATTTTCCCCAATCGACTATTTTGGCCACTGGTGGCCTGGCTTCAGGGGATATTTCAACAAGATCTAATTCACGTTCTTCAGCTAATTGCAGTGCTTCACGCTTCGTCAGGACACCCAACTGTCTCCCATCCTCATCTATAACCCTGAGCTCTTGAGCCTGTATCGCACCGTTCAGACGAGTCGCCTTACTGATAAAAAAGTCTCCTTTGTAGTTACTTACACTAAAATACGGATTCAGTCTAACAGATATTTTAACAGGGGTCAACAAGCTAAATTAATTAAGCTGCTAAACTGTTCCTTTTTATGCCCAAAATGGCGTAAATATTGGTATACATTGGGATATTTGAAGATATATAAATCTATAAATTACTTGGCTATAAAAATTAAAAGAACAACGGCCTGCGAGTAGCCGTTGTTCATGTTATTTGCTGTTTTTGTTTTTGAGCACTTTTTTTATTCAAAGCGCTATGCACATCTTAGTAAAATGACCTCATCGCTGTCAATAGTAATTAGAAGCAATATTATAAATCTGTGCATAACTTTGGTTTGAATTTCACAAAATCGGCAGGCAAAAGTTATAAAAAATTAAACATTAGGGTATTGACATAAACAACTATTTATAGTAATATGTAACATGTAAGTCCAAAACAAAAACACATTCAATTCGGTCTTACAGTTAGCGCTCTTCAGTAGCCATACTTGGCTACAAGAGCGGTCAGTCAAATGTTCTAGGCGATAAGCGCTAAAAAATATATATAGAGCGGATTTATCGCCGGGACAAGTTTATATCAATCGCTACCCATTTTGTATAAAGTGGGTAGCGTTGTTGTTATGCTGTATTTAGGTTAAATATGAATCGTCATTATCAATATCAGAAACTCGGAGCCGTTTTACTGCTACTAGTGGCAGATATTGTCTATTTTGGCCTGGTCAACCCGGCCAATAGTAATTCTTTGGTAGTGTTTATTGGCTGTATCCTCATTATTTTTACGATTTACATCTTAATATATGGCTTGATAAAGTTATTGGCCGTATTTTTTCCAATTTCCCGAAGTACCCAGAGACGTTTAACTATTTTTATCACCTTACTATTAGCATTTTTATTATTAATGCAATCAATCGGCCAGCTCAGCCTGAAAGATATTCTGGCAATGGTGCCGTTGATGATCGTTCTTTATTTATATTTAACCTATATAACTAAAAGTAAAACCCGGGCGAATTAATACCGATCTAACATCTGAGGTTGTATACTGTAATTAGGTATGGAACCTCAAGATAACAGTTTAAATAAGTCAAATATACCGACTGATCAACAAAATCCCGCAAACTGGTGGCAAACACCCGTGCCGGTGGCTAGTTCGCCTTTAAATAACGGCCAGCCGGTACCGATGGCCGCCGATATTCGTGGTGCAAATCCAGCTCAACCCAAGCCTGCGACCCCTCAAGTAGCTGGCGATACCGATATGATTGAGCCGGAATGGGTCGGAGCTGTTAAAAAAATAATGAATGAATATAAAACTGATCCGTACAGTGAAACTCAAGCTTTAACCTTACTTAGGGCGGATTATTTGAAAAAACGATATAACAAGGATATTAAGACACCCGAGAATTAGTAAATGACTGTATTGTTAGTGTTCATCGCGATTTTTATTGTAATACTGGGCGCAGTGATCGTGCCGCTAGTTTTTTGGTATTTCCGGAATGTTCGGGAAAAGAAGAATTATGAGCGGGCGCTTAAGTTAGTGCCGCTTTTAATCCATCTTCCGCCAATGAGTGAGGACATAGAATCGAACGGGCGAGACATGCGTGATCTCGTTGATGAAAATATCTCCAAAGCACAAATTATTTACAACATTATCGCCAGTACCTACCAAAAAGGATTCAAAAATAAGCTCTATGGACAGAGACACTTTGCCTTTGAAGTGGTTGGCAGCCAAGGGCAGGTCTATTTTTATGCAATGGTTCCAATCGCACTTGTAGATGTTGTAAAACAAGCAATAATAAGTGCTTACTCAACCGCTCAAGTTGAGGAAACTGCTGAACACAATATATTCAACCGCGTAGGCAAAATTAATGCGGTAATGGGCGGCGAATTTCAGCTTAAGAAATCCTTCGCCTATCCAATTGCTACTTATCAGGAACTTAAACGGGATACCATGCAGGCTATTCTTAACGCCCTATCAACTCTAGATAAAGAAGACGGAGCGACAATTCAAATATTATTAAGAGCCACCGATACCAAATGGCGCCAGACTGCCGGATCAATGGCCAGTGATATTCGAAAAGGGAAAAGCAGTAGCAAGGGCAATCTGCAAAGTGCCGCTTCGCTTGGTAAGCAAATTGTACAGGCCTTAGTGAAGCCGCCGGAATCCGATAGTTCGGGTCAGGGAGACAAACGGCCGGAGTTGTCCAATCTCGATCAGGCCATCCTAGATTCAGTTGACGACAAGACGCGCTATCAAGGATATGAAACGCTCATAAGGGTCGTAGTTTCATCAAATGTAGCCCAAAGAACGCAAGCGGTACTCGCCAATCTGACAGCGTCATTTACCCTGTTTGATGCTCCAGGCAAAAACGGCTTCAAATTTATTAGCGCCGAACATACCGATACTTTAATTAATGACTATTTATTAAGACTGTTCCCGCAACATAAGAAGAATATGATTTTAAACTCCGTGGAGCTGGC
>CAZNOW010000041.1:0-5279 GCA_964574915.1 uncultured Candidatus Saccharibacteria bacterium | reverse complement strand
GGCCGTTCTCAGTCCCAGTCTGGCTGGTCATCCTCTCAGACCAGCTACCGATCGTTGCCTTGGTAAGCCGTTACCTCACCAACTAGCTAATCGGACGCAGGCCGTTCCTAAAGCGCCGAAGCTTTACTCCGTAGAGCATATGCGGCATTAGCCACCCTTTCGGGCAGTTATTCCTCACTTTAGGGTACGTTCCTACGCGTTACTCAGCCGTCCGCCGCTCGCCATCAGGGTGCAAGCACCCCATGCTGCCGCTCGACTTGCATGTATTAAGCACGCCGCCAGCGTTCATCCTGAGCCAGGATCAAACTCTCCAAAAATATGGACATACTCTCATGAGCATGCTCAAAATGAACTGACGTTGATTTGCACTAATCAATTTTTAAGGTGCTTTTCGGAGCCACATTAACAGACCCCAAAAAGGCTCAACCTATACTACTCTTAACAAAAGCACATTGTCAAGATAATAATGACATTAACAATTGTAACGATTACAATGGTCGGTTTATATCTGTTTTAGGCTTCTACGGTAGGCGTCGTCGAATCGTCGATTTCGGCAACTTCAGACTCATCTACAAGGGCTAATGAAACGACCGTATCATCATTGTTTAAGCGCATAATGCGGACCCCTTGGGTAGCTCTGCCCAGCCTGGGGATGTCTTTGACGCCCAGCCTAATGGTCTGGCCTTGGCTGGAAATAATGATAACTTCTTGGCTTTCTTCTTCGCTGAGGGTTTTCACACCGATCAGTTCACCGGTCTTGGAATTGACGATGGCCGAACGGATGCCTACACCGCCCCGGGCATGCCGCGTAAACTGAGAGACCCTGGTCTGTTTACCGAATCCGTATTTACTGATCACAAAGATACTCGATCCCTCTTCGACGATGTCCATGCCAATGACATGATCGTCCGCCCTTAAGCGAATACCCCGGACGCCGCGTGAGACCCGGCCCAGCGGCCGCACTTCACGCTCATGGAAGCGGATAGCTTGTCCTAAAGAGGTAGAAATAAGGACTTCGTTATCGCCGGTAGTAATCCGAATCCAGCGTAGTTCGTCGCCTTCATCCAAATTAATGGCAATCAAACCGTTACTCCGAACATTTTGGTACTGGCTGAAAGGCGTCTTTTTGACCACACCGCGCTGGGTACACATAAATAAATTACCGCCGTTGGTTTGTTTGCTGACATTAATCACGGCGCTGACGGTTTCGCCCGGCTGAAGTTGCAAGAGATTTACCAATGCGACACCTTTGGCACTTAGCAAGGTAGCCGGTACTTCGTAGGTTTTGAGCCTAAAGACCCGGCCCCGATTAGTGAAAAACAGCAAGAAATCGTGAGTGCTGGCATAGACCACTTTTTCAATAACGTCTTCTTCGCGCGTCGCCATGCCGCGGCGGCCCTTGCCGCCCCGTCCCTGTTTTTTATACTCGGCAATCTGACTTCGCTTGATGTAGTTGGCGGCGGTTAAAGTAACTACCACTTGCTCGTCGGCAATTAAATCTTCATCACTTAAGCGGCCGATTTCTTGGGCCACTACTTTAGTGCGCCGTTCATCGCCGTATGTTTTCTTTAGTTCGAGCAGTTCGTCTTTAATGATTTTGCTGATCTTAGATTCGTCAGCTAAGATAGCTTCCAGTTTACCGATTAAAATAAGCAGTTCGGCCAGTTCGTCTTCGATTTTTTTGCGCTCTAATCCGGCCAAGGTTCGGAGCTGCATAGCTAAGATAGCTTTGGCTTGGATTTCGCTTAATTTAAAGCGCTCCATGAGCTTATCTTGGGCTTCGTCGGTGGTCTGGCAGGCCCTGATCGTACTGATGACTTCGTCGATGTGATCAAGGGCGATTTTTAGCCCTTCTAAGATGTGGGCTCTTTCTTTGGCTTTTTTCAGTTCAAATTCAGTGCGCCGCCGAACAACTACGTGGCGGTGTTTGATGTGTTCTTGAATTATGTCTTGCAGCCCTAATACCCTAGGCTGAATGCCGTCAATCAGGGCCATCATATTAAAGTGAAAACTGGTTTGCAGTGGTGTCTGTTTGTAGAGCTGGTTAAGCAGCTTTTTAGGGTAGGCGTCTCTTTTCAGATCAATCACGATACGGACATCGCCCCGAGAGCTTTCGTCACGTAAATCGGAAATGCCAGCTAATTTCTTTTCCTTAACCAATTCGGCAATTTTAATCACTAAGCTCTCTTTATTTAAAGCATAGGGGATCTCACTGATCACAATCTGGCTGCGGCCTTTTTTAGTTTCAACTACTTCGGCCACACCCCGCACCACTACTCCGCCGCGTCCAACCGCATAGGCCGAACGAATCGAATCCTTACCGTAAATAATACCGCCGGTAGGAAAGTCCGGACCTTTCACGAATTTTAATAGATCATCCAGTGTGGCATCGGTATGCTCTATCTGGTATATCGTGGCGTCAAGCAGCTCATTTAAATTATGCGGCGGGATGTTGGTGGCCATACCCACGGCGATACCGACTTGACCGTTCAACAACAGATTGGGCAGCTTGGCCGGCAGGACTGACGGTTCCTGTAAACGGCCGTCGTAGTTATCGCGAAAATCAACCGTTTCTTTATCGATGTCACCTAGAAGTTCTTCGGCAATCCGGTGCATTCTGGCTTCGGTATAACGCATGGCCGCTGGCGGGTCGCCGTCCATCGATCCGAAGTTACCCTGCCCGTCGACTAGCCGGTAACGCATGGACCACGGCTGCGCCAAACGGACCATGGCGTCGTAAATAGCCACATCACCATGGGGGTGGAAATCACCCATGACCGCCCCGACGACATTGGCACTTTTACGATGCTTAGCGGTAGCCCTCAGGCCGTCTCGGTTCATGGTGTAGAGAATACGTCGATGGACCGGCTTCAGGCCGTCACGGACGTCCGGTAGGGCTCTGTCGATAATGACACTCATGGAGTATCGCAAATAGCTGCTCTCCATAACGTTTTCGACCATTTGCCGTTCGACTATCCGGGAGTGATTTTGCTCAGGATCAGTCAGTATTTCGCCTTCAATCACCGGATCGGTACTAGGCATATCGCTATCCATCTTTAGATATCCAGGTCTTTCACAAATTTGGCGTTAGTTTGAATGAAATTCTTGCGTAGTTCGACTTCGGTACCCATTAATTTATTAAAGATGGCGTCGGCTTTTTCGGTATCTTCAACTTGAACCTGTACTAAAACGCGTTTTTCCGGGTTCATGGTCGTTTCGTAGAGCTGCTCGGCATCCATTTCCCCCAAGCCCTTGTAGCGCTTTTGCTCGATGAAACCGGCTTGCTTATAGCGTTCTTCATCCGGGTTGACTTTCATTCCTTCGGTTTGACGGGCGGCAATGGCAGCGTTGAGAACTTTTCCCAGTTCAGATTCGTCATAGATATAGGTACTGGCTTTATGTCCGGATTTAACTAGTTCAAAGAGCGGCGGTTTAGCCAAATAAATGTGCCCGGCATCAACTACGGCCTGCATATAGCGGAAGAAAAAGGTTAACAGAAGCGTACTGATATGCGAACCGTCGACATCGGCATCGGTCATGATAATGATCCGGTCATAGCGCAAGGTACTGACATCAAATGATTCTTCAATGCCAACCCCCAAAGCTTTAATTAAACTTAATATTTCATTATTGGCCAGCATTTTATCCAAGCGGGCTCGTTCGACATTTAAGACCTTGCCGCGTAACGGTAAGATGGCCTGAGTCCGGCTATCGCGGCCGCTTTTGGCCGAACCGCCTGCTGAATCACCTTCTACTAAAAACAGCTCCGATTCCCGCGGATCCTTGCTGGAACAGTCAGCTAATTTTCCGGGCATACTGGCGCCGTCTAAAATGCCTTTGCGGATAATATTCTCTCTGGCGGCGCGGGCGGCATTTCGGGCGCGGGCGGCTAATAAAGCCTTGCCGACAACTTTTCGGGCAATTGCCGGATGCTCATCTAGGTAATAGGAAAAATATTCGCTTAAGACCTGCTCGACGTAACCTCGAACCTCGGGATTACCCAGTTTACTTTTAGTCTGGCCCTCAAATTGCGGATCAGTCAGCTTGACCAGTACGACTGCGGTTAAACCTTCACGGCAATCCTCGCCCGATAAGTTCTCCTCTTTTTCTTTAAGCAGACCGGTGCGCCGAGCGTGATCATTCACCACCCGGGTCAGTGCCGACCGAAAACCGGTTAAATGCGAGCCTCCGTCAGGGTTAAAGACGTTATTGGCAAAGGTCTTAATAGTTTCATTAAAGGCATCGGTATATTGCATGGCAATTTCGACTTGGGTGCCTTCCACGGTTTTGTCGACATAAAAGACATCTTCATCGATCAGTTCCTTGCCCAAATTCAAGTGTTTCACATAAGACTTGATGCCACCTTCAAAATAGAAGCTGTAGCGATCGTCGCTGCGTTCGTCTTCTATAGACGTCAGTACCCCTTTGGTTAGATAGGCCGAATGACGTAAATGATCAAGGATCGTTGGGTAATTAAACTGGGTAGTTTCAAAAATTGTCGTATCTGGATAAAAAGTAATTTCCGTCCCGGTTTGATCGGATTTGCCGACAATAGTTAATTCGGTTTTCGGAACGCCGTAGGCATATTCCTGACGGTACATATTGCCGTTTTGGCTGACAGTCACAATTAACTGAGTCGATAAGGCATTAACTACGCTGACACCCACGCCGTGCAACCCACCGGACACTTTATAACCACCGCCGCCGAACTTGCTGCCAGCATGCAGCATGGTCAGAGCGGTTTCAACGCCGCTTTTTTTGGTTTTAGGGTGTTTGCCGGTAGGAATTCCCCGGCCATTATCAGTCACGCTAACCCCGCCGTCTGCCAGTAATCTGACAAATACCCGGTTGGCATAACCGGCTAAAGCCTCATCAATACTGTTATCAATAACCTCCCAAACTAAGTGGTGCAAGCCTTCAACACCGGTACTACCGATAAACATGCCTGGTCGGCGGCGAACCGGATCCAATCCTTCAAGCACTTGGATCTGATCAGCTCCATATGTTTCAACTTTGTGTTTCGTCACTATTAGCAAACCCTCATCATCTAGATTTTAGTTTCCACCCGTTACCAATATTATATTCGATAATACTCTAAAAAACAACCTTTGTTGGTCTATTTTAGCCCCGGTTTTCTGCTATATTTATTGCCCCATTATATAAGGACAAATCCTGGCCGGTTTGAGCCATAATCAGGACATTTTATTATCTAAGGTGTAATTCACCTTCTTGATCAATAAAAATGGTATCTTTGTCGTCTTTCTTCTGATTCTCGTTAG
>CAZNOW010000040.1:0-6080 GCA_964574915.1 uncultured Candidatus Saccharibacteria bacterium | reverse complement strand
ACTTTACCGGTTCGGTCATAGTACGAAATACTCCCACCGATATTATCACCAGATATATCCTTAATATTCGGTAAATCTTTACGAAAATATGCAAATACGCCGATAGTTAATAAGAAGATCACTACGATTCCAACGCCAATGACTTTTAAGGCCATAATTGCGCCTCGACGACTAAACCAATACTGAGCTAAACGTTTTGGATGAAGACGAAACAGCATTCTTTTAACAGGGTTTTTCGGTAAGGTAGCTAAGTATGTAGCTCGTCTCATTTCCCGAGCTTGTTTACTGGCGCGCAATCGATCACTTAAACTTTGGTGTAGCCGTAAACTCTTAATACTACTTCCCGTGTTTTTAGATCGACGGGGCCGACTAGGAGATCTCCGTTGATATTTATCCATATATTATTACTTATTACTCCCCATAGGCGGCATTGTTGTCGTTACCATTATAGCAACGCTGACTGAGAAAAAGCCAAAGATTTCAGTTTGCCTTATACACAGATGACATTTGCTATACTAAAGCTAAAGTAAGGAAAAAGATCATGACACTATCGGAAGAACTAAACTGGCGCGGTTTCGTTAACCAAACTACCTATAAGAAAATTTCAGATATAGATACTAAGCCGATAAGTTTTTACTGGGGTGTTGACCCTAGCGCCGATTCCATGACTGTCGGTAATTTAGCTATTGCCGTGATGATTAGGCATTTTATTGAACATGGACATCATGCCTATTTATTAGTCGGTGGAGCTACCGGTATTATCGGAGATCCCGATACTAAAGATGAAGAGAGAAATTTAAAGTCACTAGAAGAAATAGAGCACAATAAAACAGCAATAGTCAAACAGTATAATCGTTTATTTGCCGGTCAACCTTATGACGTTGTTGATAATTACGATTGGTTTAAAGACGTTGGCTATCTAGATTTTCTACGAAACATCGGCAAGCATGTTCCGATGCGGCAAATGCTCGGCAGAGAGTTTATTCAAAAGCGTATCAGCGAAACTGGATCGGGTATCAGTTATGCCGAATTCAGTTATGCTCTCATGCAAGGTTATGACTTTTTACATTTGTTTCAAGAAAAGCAAGTTACTCTACAGGTTTGCGGAGCTGATCAATGGGGTAATTGCATTGCAGGTGTGGAATTAATCAGGCGGATTGCCGGTTCGGAAGCGCACATCTGGTCTGCTCCCTTAATAGTGAATACTTCGACAGGAGTTAAATTCGGCAAGAGTGAAACCGGTGCGGTGTGGTTAGATGAACAAAAAACCAGCGTATATCAGTTTTACCAGTTCTGGCTAAATATTGAAGATGATAGCGTTGAACGTTTTTTGAAAATGTATACCTTACTTAATAAAGAAAAAATCGAGCAGATCATTGATCAATTTAAAAAAAATCGCAGCGAAAGACTTGCTCAAAAAACTTTGGCTTACGAAGTTACAAAACTAGTCCATGGAGAAGAGAAGGCCAATGCCGTTCGCAAAACTACAGATGTACTGTTTGGGAGTGGTAATTTCAGCGAACTAAGTACTAGTGATATTGATTCGCTTAAAAAAGAATTAACAGTTGTTAAAAGTACGGCAAATGATAATTTGACTGCGCTACTTGTCAAGTCTAAGATGGCAGAATCAAACACAGAAGCAAGTCGCTTATTAAATCAAGGCGCAGTTACACTTAATGGCCAAAAAGTAAGCTTCGATAATCAGCCCAGTCTACACCCCGGGAATCATTTACTAAAACGTGGTAAAAACAATTTTGCTATTTTAGAAATCGATCATGATTGATAACTTATCCAGATCCATAAAAGAAAAAAAATCCGTAAAACGAGCCGACCAATATAATGACCCCGAATTTAGTTATCTTAAGTATTGGGATGGTCGTCAATATGAGCATGCCGCAGAAGAAATTGCCATAAAAAGATTATTAAATGGCAAACACTTTCATTTGGCCGTAGACATTGGAGGAGGATATGGTAGGTTAAGTAAGCTTTTGACTGAATACGCCGATAAAGTGATCCTAACCGATCCTAGTAATAAGCAACTCGAATTAGCTAAAGACTATTTAAAAGACTATCCAACAATTGAACGAAAAATAATGCAAGCTGATGAATTGCAATTTGCCGACAAATCAATCGATTTAGTGATGATGGTTAGGGTTATGCATCATCTACCCGACCCTCAGGCAGAGCTATCGGAGATCGCGCGCGTATTAAATGATGATGGTTATGCCATTATTGAATTTGCTAATTATGCCCATGCATTAAATAGGATAAAACATTGGGTAAGGGGCAAAAGATTGCCATTCAAAGCTATTGATGTTCGTTCGCCAGAAAATCGAACTAATTCAGAAATAGCCTTCGTAAATCACAATCCACATACCATCATTAGACAAATGATGTATGCCGGATTACGCGTTGAGCGAACTTTATCAGTTTCCAACTTAAGATCTTCAAAACTAAAGAAAATACTACCCAAGTACATTTTGTTAAATATAGAAAAATTTTCGCAAATACCATTATCTAAATTATATTTTGGACCAAGCATTTTTTTCTTAGTAAAAAAATCTACTTAATAAGCTACTGATCTGCTTAACATGATTGTTTAGCCGTATACTGAAGTTAATGCAGCTCGATAGTGACATTAGATACCTAAAAGGTGTTGGTGAAGTAATGGCAAAGCAATTTGCTCAGTTGGGTATTTATACAATTAATTCTCTAATTGAAAACTATCCAAGAAAATATGAAGATTTTTCGGTTATAAGTCCAGTTAATCGTATCAAACCAGGAATTGTAACAATTAAGGCGACTATCCAACATGCCGCAGGACATTATGTCCGGCGTGGAATGCATATAACTGAAGCCATTGCAACTGATACAAACGGCAGTGTTCGTTTAGTTTGGTTTAATCAACCGTATCGAGCAAAAACCCTAAAAAACGATTGGGAATATTTCATATCAGGTACTTTTGAAATGTCGCATCAGCGATTTGCTATTATGAATCCATCAGTAGAATTAGTTAGTGAATTTCCAATTAATACCGCACGCATACGACCAATTTACCATGAAACTAAAGGTTTAACTTCAAGACAAATCCGTTCGGTATTTAAGCAAGTATTGCCGCTAATAAGAGATATACCGGAAACTTTACCGACTTGGTTAATTCAAGATCAGCATTTAATTAGTTATGCCGCAGCCTTAGAAGGTATTCATTTACCAGCCGACAATCAGATATTAAGTAAAGCTCAAGAAAGATTAGGTTTTGAGGAGGTATTTAGTTTAAGTTTAGCCAGTTTACTAAATAAATATGAAATCAAAAATGAATATGCTCCTAAAGTTCCATTTGATGAATTAACTGCTAAAACTTTCGTTAAACATTTACCATTTAAGCTAACTAATACTCAACGTAAAATTATCTGGCAGATATATCTTGATTTACAAAAAAATCATCCAATGAATCGATTAGTAGAAGGGGATGTTGGCTCTGGTAAAACTGTAGTTGCCGCTATGGCTGCAGTTATGGTTTTACAGCAAAATCACCAAGTGGCTTTTATGGCTCCAACAGAGATATTGGCTAGTCAGCACGCCGAGACATTAACCAAATTACTTCAACCACTAGGATTTAGCCAGTCTGTCGGTTTATTGGTTGGCAGCATGAATAAAGACCAAAAAAGACGTGCTCATTTAGCGATTAATACTGGAAAAATGCGTTTTATAGTTGGTACTCACACATTAATTCAAGAAAAGGTTGCCATGAATAATTTAGAACTGGTAATTATTGATGAGCAACACCGCTTTGGCGTTGAGCAGCGTAAAAGTTTGATTGCAAAAGCTGGCCATATGCCACATACCTTATATTTGAGCGCAACACCGATTCCAAGAAGCTTAGCCCTTACACTTTATGGAGAGCTAGATATATCCATTTTGGACGAAAAGCCAGTTGGAAGATTGCCCATTCATACCGAAATCTGCTCACCAAATTCCAGAAAACAAATTTATAAAAAAATAATTCACGATCTAAAAGCTGGCCGACAAATGTTTGTAGTCTGTCCTTTAATTGTAGAATCAGAATTCCATCACATTCAATCCGCTGAAGAAGTATATAAAAATTTATCAAAACATGATTTTAAAGAATTTAAGATAGGACTACTACATGGTCAAATGAAGGCAGAAGCCAAGAATCTTATTATGCAGTCTTTTATTGATCATCAAATTGATATCTTAGTGACTACAACTGTTATAGAAGTTGGCGTAGATGTTCCTAATGCTTCAATAATGTTAATTGAAAACGCTGAACATTTTGGATTAGCCCAAATACATCAGCTCCGTGGTAGAATCGGTCGCGGTGTAGAGCAGGGTTATTGCTATTTAATGATGGGAGATTCAAAAGCGCCATCTCCTCGCATCCGTGCTATTGAGCGCAGTAATGATGGTTTTCAATTAGCTGAACTTGATCTGCAACTTAGAGGACCCGGAGCGATATATGGTACATTGCAACATGGCCAGTTAGATTTAAGGATTGCTAAATTAACCGATAGTAAACTAATTGCACGTGCCCGTTCGGCAGCACAAAAATTTATTGATAATAATGAAGATTTAGAGAAATTCAATCATTTAGAAGAACGCATCAAAAAACTAAGGACCATAACCAACCTTAATTAAAGGAATAATATGCGAATTATTGCAGGATGGCTAAAAGGACGAATTTTTTCAAGCCCCAGAAATCAGATCACTCATCCGATGAGTGATAAAATCCGTGGTGCTTTATTCAATATTTTAGGTGAAATTGATGGCCTCAATATTTTAGACGCTTTTGCTGGCAGCGGCGCGATTGGTTATGAGGCAATTAGTCGAGGGGCGTTGTCGGTTTTAGCAATAGAATCTAACAGGCAAGCCCAAAATACAATCCTGCAAAATATCCAAAATTTAGGAATTAATCAAAAAATTAAACTTATTAAATCTTCAGCTAATACCTGGCTTGAAACATCTAATCAAAAATTTGAAGTAGTCATTCTTGATCCACCATATCAAGAACCTCAACCGGCATTATTATTAAAACTCTCCGATTGTGTGAAGATCGGCGGAATTGTCATTCATTCTCTGCCACCGACATTAGACTTGGATATGCCAGCAAATTACCAATTACTTAAAAATAAATTATACGGCGATGCGCGGTTACTAGTCTATCGACGAATAAATTAGACAGAAACTTCGGCAGATTTAGGCAATTTAGTGATTTCCCTATAACGAATTGCAAAAAGAAAGAAGAAAACTGGTGACAACAAGGTTGAAATTATAGTGGTTGCGCCAGGTATCGCAACGAAAAACATGCTAACGATTACGATAATTATTTCTAGCGTGAAAACTACACCAATGGTACCCCAGACATATCCGGAAACTGGTTTAGTTTGATCTGAACTAAGATCCATTGCTTTACGGATCGGCAGGTTCTGATCAACAATATAATAAGGTGTTAATATATAACGTCTAATTATTATTAATCCAGGAATAATTAATAAAATTAAACCGGCTATAACCATAATTGTAAAAATAAATGTAAATATGATTATTCGAACAATATATTTCCAACTATTCTTATAACAATCTACGGAACTAATTAGTTTACCTTTTGTGGCACTAACTTGCAGAAAATATGATGCTCCAATACTTAAAATCCACCATATTCCACCGATGAAAGAAATGAATAATCCGGCTATTTTATGCGAACTAAGTAATATATCACCAAGACCAAAAGCCAGCGCAGGCAGTATAAAAATGATGGTAACTTGTTCAACTCTTAGACGCAGCAACTCAATATTCTTTGATACTAAACTCCAGCTAGGTGAGAGGTAAATATTTGCAGATTGCTTATTAGGATTCATAAGTAAAAGTAATTAATCAGCTTATTATCTAGGTTCAAACAGGCATTAGCAATAGTTGAAATAATTATGATGCTTGCCTCAAGGGGACGGACGTTCATATAATACAGGGTGCGAGTAAAGGGGATGTGGTGGAATTGGTAGACACGCATGCCTTAGGAGCATGTGCCTAAAAGCTTGGAGGTTCGAGTCCTCTCATCCCCACCA
>CAZNOW010000039.1:0-6203 GCA_964574915.1 uncultured Candidatus Saccharibacteria bacterium | reverse complement strand
TGACTTTAGAAAAATTAAAACCTTCGCTCTTAAGAGTAGCGTTAGGCTCAATATAGGTCTTAATGGTGGCGGTTTTATCGCCTTTTTTAGTGATATCCAGTTCATTGCCGTTAATGACAATGGTCGAATAATCTCCGGCGTTAGATTGCTGGAGAGCCTGCGTCAATGGGATAGTTTGCAACGTGGTAGTTTGATTAGTGGCCGCAATAATAATCAGCGCTATTAACACTAGTAAAGCAATGAAGCCGACGTTTTTGGCGCTGCGGATATTCCGATTGTTGGGATTATTGCGATTAGGTCGAAATTTGTCATCCATTATTGAAGTATTATATCGTGTCCAATGAGGTTTTACTAGCGCTCTAACCCTACGAGTGCTAAACGATCCTTTCTAACGGCTAACGATAGGCCGCCACTGATGTCTATTAGTGAACCGGGGTGTTTGGTTTTAGCGCCCACCACTAACCGTTCCAGGGTCTTTGTATCATAACTCTCCACTCCTCTAGCACGCAACCAACTAGCCAGAAATTCTTTAGCAACTTGATGTGGTAAGCTGATCAACCAGGCCCGGTTTAGCTCATTTAAACTGGGCTGAAGATGCATTAAATTAACCAGCTGGATGTCTAATTCTCGGTTAATCCCCTGCATTCGTTCAATAATGTCGATCAGGCGCTGCCTGGCGGGAGGGTCAAATTTAGTTAACCAGTATTTTCGTACATAATTCCGCAGATATTTATCATCAAGATTGGTACTATCCTCTCGCCACTGCAGTTGATGATTTTTAGCATAAGTTTGGATATCTGCTTTAGATACATTGAGCAATGGACGAATCACCAAAGTTCGGCTCGTTAAAGCAGTTAAACCTTTTCGGCCAGTGCCACGCAAAATATTGATAATAGCTGTTTCTAATACATCGTCCTGATGATGAGCTGTAATAATCGCTTTGGCATTATTGGCTTGACGAATTCGCTCCAGAAATTCATAGCGAACCATTCTGGCAGTTGCCTCATTAGTTTTGGGACCGAGTTGTCCGCTTTCATAAACAAAAGGTAGACCATATTGGTCAGCTACTGCTTGAACGAACAGCCTGTCTTTTTCCGAATCGGGGCGAATACCGTGATCATAATGGGCAATGATCAGTTTAAGCTGTGGCCGGTTCTTCAATAGATCAAGCAGGACCATCGAATCAATGCCGCCACTAACCGCTAATACATACTTGCCGGGTTTAATTGAAATATTCATTACACAAAATACTATCGCACTTATTTAAGTTAATACATCTAACTTGTATATCGATTTATCTAGCCAACAGATCAGAAGAATGTTATATTAGCCATTGACTTAGTATGGCGGCGTAGCTCAGTTGGTAAGAGCACAGGACTCATAAGCCTGGGGTCAGTGGTTCAAATCCACTCGCCGCTACCATTTGACTATTGTATAATTTGGTTTCATTATTGTCATATGTCTCCAGAGACTATTCGGACACCGTATATTCCTGATACATATGAAGATGTGTTAGTTATTTTATATAACTTGGCTGGAGCGGATGAAACTCATGTGCACGGCGCAGAGGGTGTGGTTGAAATCGAGTTATCATGGGATACAACAGTTAGAAAACTAGTACTGACACCTGCGATAGCAAATGAAGTTGCATTAGGTGATACAGTCAGGTGTCATTTTATTGGTGATGATGAATCCGGTATAACGTTAATACTGCGTCCTCGTAATATTTTCGATAAAAGACGTTATGGATTCCATATTCAGCCAGCAGTAAATACACCCAGTAATCCTAGTGGTTACGAGGTTTGGCAAGGCCTTATAAGACAACAAAACCATAACAAAACCGGACATAGAACAGAATTTTTAGATGAGAGGTTTGTGCAACTATCCGATCCTGAAGTAGCGAGAGAGCTTATTCATTCCTTATCCCAGAACGTGGATTTCTCTAAGTGGATTTATCCAGAAGCTTAATTGTAGATAAACGTCGCATCAATGAAAAAGCTCCGGGTTCATCCGGAGCTTTTTGGCGCCATTATGAATTGGATTATAGCTTACTAATTATCCGATCTATTTTAAGAATTTTTAGATCAGAAGTATCGGTGTAAGCATACTCAAATGCCATTTGATTAATACTTTTCATTTTGCCCCCTTTATTAATGGTTAGATCAAATTATCTATTTTTAGATTGTTTGTTTGTGATCACAACAGATTATATTATACATTAATTTAATAATTTGTCAAAAATCTTACACAAAATTGTCTCAATATCTTTGATAGAATAAGCTTAATGCACTGGCAAGATTACGTGATATCTGTCGCTCAAATATTTATCATATTTTCACTATTTTCCAGTGTCATCGGCAAAAGTAAACCTGAACTTTCCACTAGCCGAACTAATGCCATCTTGGTTTTTATAATAGCTACTTGTTTCTTGTCGCTACATTTTTGGTTTTCAGCAGTTACAGCTTATGGTGTTTCCGCGGACTGGACAATTCTAGCCATACAAAAAATCAGGTTAGATAGATCGGTTAGAGAACTCAAAAAATATAAATAGCCTCCGCTCTATTTACGGAGGTAATTAATGTTGAGGGGTGTACAGGTCTGGATTTATTACGATAAAATATCATTGAAGCCTGGACGGGTTGGTTTTCAGCCGCCCATTAAACGAGCCAGAGAGAAGCTGGACATCCAGGTTTCTTAAATTTCATGTCAAAAACGATATTGGTTGAGATTACGGGCCTAGAGCCTAAAACACTTGTGTTTTTAATTTCATATTACTAAGATCAAGTTGTTGGTTGGTAAATTGAAAATAAATATGCCTAATCAAAAATTAAATCAATCCGGTTTCATATACTGGATAATACTAATTTCTTTGGTACTAGTTGTTGCCGTTGTAGGTATAGTTGGCTATCTAGTTTTTTCGTCTGACCATGCAACACCAAGTTCCCCACGGCCAGTAACTACTACGACTCTTGTAGTTTCTAAAGAAGATCTTATAAATAGCATAACTAATACTAAGCCGCTTGGACTTCCAGCATCAACAACACTTCTTAGTGACATTAAAGGCTTGTCGCCCGTAACCGGATCGTATGCATGTCCGGACTATACTACTGGGATTGAATATTTATTTAAATTTTCTAATCCAAACTTAAACGCTACGATCGATGTGAGTGGATGTGAATTTATAATAGTAAATCATATTTCATACCACCCGACTTCAAAATTCTGGAGCGATCTTCAGAAGTACACTGGTTGGCAGTAAGGCTATTATCTAATTTAACTAACGCTAGAATTCATTATGGTTGCGGGGGCAGGACTCGAACCTGCGACCTCGTGGTTATGAGCCACGCGAGCTGCCGCTGCTCCACCCCGCGATATACATAAACCTATCAGAATTAGGATTGGCCAGAGTATTTCTTGGTGAGGCTTAGCTTACCCTAACCTTAACAAACAGGGGTAGATTTGTCAAACTGCTGTTGATTGACGATGTAAAAAGAAATTTACCCAAGCCTTTAGGTTGCGCTCAAAAAGCGGTGATTGCGAGGCCGGCCTAGTAACCGGTGCTTTTGGTTCGGATACGGTGTAGGATAAAGCGACATTTTGCGGCACAATCAGTTCAGTTTCGCCGGGTGCGGCCAAACCGAAGTTCTGCCGAGCTGATAATTCCAGATACTGGTTGCTGTTGTAGTATTGGTTTTGTAGTTTGAGATTGTTATTCTCAAGAACCTGTATGGCATTTTGCTGTTGGAGTGTGGAAATTTGTTTTTGCAATGAATAGTTAGTATTAATGGCCTTCACACCACTCCAGCTGACTAACAAAACTACAATCACAAAAAGTACTTGACCAGCAAAACGAATATCACGTAACTGGTTAATATACGTGTAGATTGTTTCGGCTGATTGTTTAATTTTAAATCTTGAAAGCATAGATCCTACCAAGCTATATTCTAGTATACCTAATACTGGTATACTCTTATCTGTTGAGTATGGTTAAGGGGATGTAGCTCAGTGGTTAGAGCAGTCGGCTCATAACCGATTGGTCGCTGGTTCGAGTCCAGCCATCCCCACCAAACTTCTATTTAATTCCAATTACAACGAATTTTTATTTAGTTATCCCAACGAAAATTGTTGCCAAAGTGACCATATTTAGCGGTTTCGGCAAATTGCGGTTGACGCAGTTCCAAATAATCAATGATACCTTTAGGTGTTAAATCATAGCCTTTAATACTTTCAGCTTTACCATCAACAATAACCACCGCCTCCACCGGTTCGGCTACACCAATGGCGTAAGCTAACTGGCAAAATACTTCTTTAGCGCTATGTTTTTTGAGATAATCGACGGCAATCTTACGGGCCATATAGGCAGCCGATCGGTCCACTTTAGTAGCATCTTTCCCACTGAATGATCCTCCACCAATTGGCACGCGAGGCCCATAGCTATCAATCACTATTTTTCGTCCGGTTAGCCCGGCATCAGCCTCAAAACCGCCAATTTGCCAATCACCTGCCGGGTTAGCCAATATCTGAGGTTTACCGAGGTGCTGTTTGTCTTTGAGCCAATCTTGTATTAAGTCGCTTAGTTCGGCTTTTTTAGCATTCTGAAAGCTAGCCACAATAGCGATGACTTGGCCATCTCGAACCGTGACTTGAGTTTTACCGTCAAATGGAAAGTTTTGATATATAAACCGGTTTAATGAACGACTTAAGTCAACTTCTAGCGGCATTAGATTAGCGGTTTCGTTGGTAGCGTAACCCACCATAATGCCTTGGTCACCTGCTCCGCCATTGTTAATACCATGGGCGATTTCCGGACTTTGATGGGCAACTTTAATATTTATTTGATATTCTGGCCCAACGAATTGTCTGACAATCGCTTCATAATCAAGTTTGGCGCGGGAAGTAATTTCTCCAATAATTACCACTAGTCGGTGACCGCCGACCGCTTCAATGGCTACCCTTGATTCGGGGTCTTGTTTTAGGGCGTTGTCTAATATGGTGTCGCTGATTTGATCACAGATTTTATCTGGATGTTTAGGGGAAACGCTTTCGGCCGTTTTTAGGTACATAAATAAAAAATCCTTTCTTGCCGAAGCCGAAAGGATAAATCTATTAAATATCTTTCCGCTACCGGCGGACTAGATGGAGCACCCAACTTAAAGGGTTGCTGGCGGATTAACAAGCTAGTTCTTTACCCGCGCTCTTTATATTCTTTAAATTGTTAACCTAAGTACTATAACATACTGAAAATCGTATCAACTAAGCTAGCAGCTTCAATAATTCATCTAGACTACCGGCCTGCATGAAGTGTTCGCGTGACTCTTTAGCCCCGGCAAAACCCTGTAGATAGATTTTACAAAACTTATTAAGGACAACGGACGGTCTTTCGTTATCCGGCCAAGTTTTAGCAAACAATTTGACATGATTTTTATATAAAGCGAGCTTTTGTTCTTTTGTGTAACTCAGCCAAGGACTTTTTCTAGCAAAAAGATACGGGTCGGCAAAAATACCCCGTCCGATCATTAAGCCGTCAAGGCCGTATTGTTTAGCTAATTTCAACCCCTGCTGACGGTTAATAATATCGCCGTTCCCAACTACTAAGGTTGAGGGCGCTAATTGCTCTCTCAGCTGACAAATCTGGCCAAAGACGTCCCAGTGGGCCGGAACCTTGCTCATTTCTTTGCGGGTCCGGGCATGTACCGTCAACATCGCGATATCTTGTTTTAATAAAAACTCGAGCCAGCTTAGATCAATCGCACTAAAGCCAAGGCGGGTTTTAACACTGACCGGTAAGTGGCCGTCAGCCCCAGTTTTAGTAGCAGTAATGATCTCAGCTGCTAATTCACGGTTATTGATCAAAGCACTGCAAGTGCCGTTTTTAACTGCAGCTTTATCCGGACAACCCATGTTCAGATCAATACCGCTAAAATTAAGCCCTTCTGGCAAATTCAATTCTTGAGCAAAAGTACCGTCGACCAATTGTTTGGCTGTTTGATAAAAGTTCTCCGGTTGTTTACCCCATAACTGCACCATAATCGGAGTTTCTTTCCGGCTAATGCGGAGTTTAGGTAGAATTTTCGGCCGGCCGGGGCCTTGCAGCCCGTCGACATTAATAAATTCCGTAAAAAATAAATCTGGTGGAGCACAATCCGCCACTATCTGGCGAAAGACCGTATCAGTGACATCGTCCATCGGCGCCAATACGAAAA
>CAZNOW010000038.1:0-6762 GCA_964574915.1 uncultured Candidatus Saccharibacteria bacterium | reverse complement strand
CGTCGAGTTACTATTATCAACAAGAGAGTGTCCTACTTAAGGGGTAACTGGAGGTGATTCAATCTTATCATATTTGACCATGAAAGTCAATGGTTTGTCCAATATTTCATCTGTTGGTAAGTCAGGCTTCGCAAAAGATCGTATTTAAGCTAGGGTACATGACAGATGCCTTGTTTTGAGGTATCATGTTAGTACAATTGAATATGAGCCTAAACCCTCGAGTAATCGGTGGCATGGCGAAAGTCCTCTTAAGTAGAAAACCCATCATATGGGGTGCTTAAGAGGCCCTGCCGGGAAACTGGCAGTGGAGGGCGCGAGTCCTCACCCATGTGCTGGGTTTTTTGCGTAATTAATTTAATAAAGGGAAATAAAAATGAATCACAAAAAAGTTAACATTACTATCGTCTTAATTGTTTTGCTTATCGGAGTCTCAATCTGGTTTTATATTGACCATATGACACTCATTAAGAAAATATCTAATCAGACCCCCATTAGTATTCAGAATGATATAGGACAGACGATTGCTCAACAAGAAACAGAAGCATGTACAACAAACTTTGGCCCGAATGCTTATTTACGCAATGCTTCCACAGGGTTTTGTGGGTGTGCTCCTGGCTACACTGCGATGTATCTGGGAAGCCAAGGGGAGCAATGTGTAGATGCGTCTAATGTTGTATTAATACCCCCGAAAAAGTAATTTCGGGCCAATTTATGATACTGAATAAATGTAAACATGAATGGGAGAAAAATGCTGACGCTACACGCCAACTTGATGTTGGTGCCATCGGTGCCTTTTTCATGTGCAAAAAATGTCGCACGGTGATGACAGCATCCGATGTCTTGCAGTTGGAAATATTATCCGAAATCAAAGGTTGGCAACGGTGGTTAAGTATCAGCGCGATAGTCATTTCCTTTTTTGCTTTAATCATTTCAATCTTACGATGAAAATTTTACACAACAATCTCACTGGAAAATTAATTTTTCCTAAAAATATTATGATGGCATTGATGACTGCCTTCGTGCTAATCGTAATTTTTTCTGGTGGTATATGGATGCCCGTGGTCTGGTCTTATATAACTCCATTTTACTACTCGTATCATGACAAGGTTTCTGGGAGTGATATAACGATCTATCAGGTTGCCTGTGCAGGAGCTGGTACTGTCTCTGGCTACGCCGATACTAGTTTTGATAACTGTTTAAATCCTTCCAATGATGGAAGAATTGCGTATAAAATCGTACCGGCCGGGCAGTATGTCATCGAATGGTATCCAGATGAAAACTCTCTCCTTAATTTACCGGCTAATACACCCCCTGAATATTACGAGCTTCGGCCTTGTTTAATCATAGATAACAATAATTGGAGTTGTAATGGGACAACAGTGGACGGATCGTATACGCTTGGCTTTAATTCTGGAAAATATTTTGATAACAATCCTTTCTCGTCTTCTGATATTTATGTTTCTGCTGCTGAATGGGAACAGACAAGTAAAGCAAAAACACCATCCTGGTCAGACCTCGATCATAACAATCAAAATAAGGCGACGAGCACGATTAATTGGTCAAATCTCGGAGACTAAAGATTTTAAATAAATTACCCTATTGCAAACGGTGAAACGATTCATCCAATAGTGCCCCAACGATCACCACCCCAATCAACCCCAAGTCCTTCATACGGCGGCTGTTCATATGGAACATACGGCACTTTTTTATCGATAAAGAAAGTGAGCATAAGAGCGTCAGCAATTGAAGCATCGATACCGTTTTCATAAAGATATTCTTTACCAACGACGTCAATTTTGTTGTCCTGACGCACCGTGTACGCTATCGAGAGAAGATCGTCAAATGCCGGCCGGCCCATGAGCTTGCCTCCTGTCTGCATCCATTCCATGAGCTTCCAGTAACTACGACTTCGCATGTTAACATATTGATCTTTGTAAATAGACCCGATATCGGCAAGATTTCTTGCATACCACTGGTTATGATCTAACATTGGTTCTTTTCCGATGAGAATAGTTCTCCCACATCGTTTTTGCTCGAATTCGCTTCGTACGAATTCGGCAATCTTATCGGCCAAATTTCTCCCGGTGGCGGCATCGTCGACGAAGATATGATCTCCATTGAGAGCAACTTCATATTTCTTGGCTAGCTCAATCGTCTTTGTGGCGATTAAAGCCACATCATCGTTCATTTCATGATAAACGAGCTGAGCGACGTTTTCAGTTCGAAGAACGATAGAGGAATAGTCACGGCCTGCTCCGGCCAAGACCACGCCCAAGCGCTTCTCGCCAATAAGATCGACTTTGTCCACATATGATCTCTCAAGTAGTTGGTCATCTATCAGTGGATATTGACCTTTCACCGTTTTCCATTCTTGGTCGAGGATGCCGAGTACTAAGATACAGAAGGCATCGGCAAGATCATCATAGCGTTCAACTCCGAATCCCGTCAGTTGGGCGATCAAAGTTTCGGCTCCGTGCCTTGGGAAAAGCACTTTGCCAGTCTGTATGGCGTTTGAGGCAAGAGAGAGTCTAGCGTGCTTGTCTTGTCCTTGGGGCTTGAATTCTTTAGCGGGATAGCCGTCAGACCTGAGTTGCTCAATCAGGGCTTTCTGGAAGGCGACTCCTTCGATCCACAGTGCAGTCGATGAGCCGTTGCCAAGCGCCCGAGAAAGAGACTTGATTCTTTCGAGTGATTTCGGAAAGTCCATCCTTTCATTTATTGGAGAAGGTAGGATATACATGCGAAGATTATTTTTTCTTCCATATATGCGTCCTGACACTGCCGCTGTGAAGTCGGCTGTCGTTTCCTCACTTATAGCCGGATCGACGCCAGTGGCGGCGTAACGGAACTTTGACTCAGGTACATTCGGCGGAAGCTCGTCATAATAATGTATCCACTCTGGTCTAACTACCTGCTCGTCGCTGGCGATGATGCGGAGAAGGTATTCGCGTTCCCATGCCTGTGAGCTCGGCAAGGACTTCTTAAGCATTTCGATATCATCCGCTGTCTTGTATTTTCCCGGCCATACTGTGATACCGTTTTCTTGAAGTAGCGGATACGACTTTGCAATACCGTTCATTCTACCTTCGCGAAGTTCCTTTCGAAGCCGCATCAAGATTGAATCTTCGTGAAGCCTCGTGCCGATGACGATGAGCATCGTGTCTTTGTCACCAAGCGGTATGACGTCACCCATGAGCCAGTTATATACCTTGTCCCTGCTTTCTCTCGTCTTTACCGTATCAAGATCTTCGAGATCGTCACAGATGATTATTTGCGGCCGGTGCTGTCCGTGTCTGATTCCTCTGACCGGTTTGTCGATCGACGCCACCATGATGCGTGCGCCGTATCGGGGTAGGACGATCGAGATCGCTCGCCACTCGTCATTCGGCTCCTCGAATGGTCCAAGGTCTTCTCTTAAAAGCTCATTAGCTTCAAGTTCCTTTTTTATGTTGGCTAAATACTGCCGTGCCTGTGCCTCGGTTTGGGCGAGGATGAGGACAAATTTTCTTTTCTGTATGCCGAGAATTGCCCAGATGGAATATGACATGCCCATGATGGTTGTCTTGCCCGATCCCCTGAATGCCTCGACTACGATAGTTCGTATTGTCTCATCCTCAGTCAAAGAAAAAAGCTCTTTATGGAATTCGGCCGTCTCGTATTTCACATAATGGGGAAAATATATGCTGAAGAACCAGAAATGGCAGGCTCTTGTCACTGCTCGGCGCAGTTTAGCGTCCTTGATGATTTTTCTGACTTTATCAGAATCAATAACGAGAGAATGATTATGTACTTTTTTATTCATGGTCTTGTTCTTCCGTTATTCCTAATGCTTCCTCGACCAGGCGTTCCTGCTCAGGTGTAAGCGCGGTGTTTTCGTCTTTGATGCGAGCCATCACCTCGATCTTGTTGCCGTACTTCGGGTGGTGGGTGCGAAGCCATAGGTGGATGGCAGGAAAGTTTCTCTCTTTAATGAGGGCAATCAACTGGGACTCGCTCAAGTCAGAGATGAACGATTCACCCTGACTCAAGGCCTCGTCCGCGTCAACACGGAATTGCTCGTCCTCTTTTCTCCAACGGTAATAGGTAGTGTGACCGATAGTGGCACGATCGCAGGCCACGAGGACGATAGGCGTTTTCTTCAAGTGTTCGAGAAGCTTTTTCTTGTCTTTGACCTGTCTATCGTCTATAGATTTGTTATTTTTCTTTTTCATCGATTTTCTTTGGCTTAAGGCCAGTAAGCTTCGACCAGCGGTGTATGATGACGCTCGCATATACGGGAGACTTTTCCATAATGAAGCATCGACGTCTCATTTTTGTAGCGGCGATCAGAGTAGATCCACTGCCACCAAATGGCTCTAGCACTAAATCGTCACGCTTGGTCAGGACTTTCAGGTAAGGTATGAGTATCTCAGTCGGCTTTGTACCGAATATGATGCCTTGTCCTGAGCTCTTCTCATCTGCGGCGATATATTCAATAAAATCGGTAGGGCAGTACTTCTTGCCTTTTGCGTATGACTCCCATTGTGGCTTGCCGGCGGTGGCGTAGAGTGCAGTCTCATATTCGTTCTGTAGCAATTCTTCTTCCGGATTGAGATTGAGACCATTGTGTTTTTTGGACGTGCCAACAACAGCGATATCGTGCTTGTTGAAGAACTTGTACTTTGCCGAGAATCCTTGGACACGATTTGGCAGGTGCCACACGATCATATTCCGCACTTTCCAATGCTTTTCCATGGTATTCCATATTTCACGGATGTTTTTCCAGTTTTCATAGCAGATGATGCTGAAGTTATCTTTGGCGACTTTTTTCACATTGGCCATCCATTTTTCGGTAAAATCTTCTGGCAATTCGTCGGTCTCAAGATATTTACGGTCTCGTTTTAAACCGAAACCTTCAGTCGCTTTGCCGTTCCGTTTCTTGCCCATCAAATATTGGAGACGATATGGCGGATCGGTGAGACACATATCTACCTTTTCCTCACCCATCAACGTGAGAATGTCAGGCTCGATAGTGCTGTCACCGATCATGAGTCGGGAACCATTCAGGTCGTACACATCTCCTTTTTTGGCTGTGATTTTTTTAATATCAAGCTTAGCAAGCTCTTTTTTGAGGTCAAAAACTTCCGGTGTCTCATCTATCTCGAATATCGAATCGAGCTCTTCACTTGAGAAGCCGATATCGGCTAGAAGTTTCTCATCAAACTCGGCCAATGCCACTAGATCAAACTCGCCAACATTTTTATTAAGCCTAATTATGAGTTCAGCTTCCTTTTTGGGATCGGCAATGTTGATCCAAACAACAGGTACTTCCTTGACACCTATTGATCGCAAAACGGAAGCTCTAAAATTTCCGCCAATTATGATTCCTTTTCTCTTCGGAGATCTGTTGACGATGAGTGGATCGACGACACCGTACTTTTCTATCGATGTTCGCAATTGTTCCGTGGCTTCTTTTGACCAAAGCCTTGGATTTTTCTCGGGATGGCGTAGGGACGAAAGCATGACGTATTCTATCTTGAGATTCTCGGACGATACTTTTGATTTAATTTTGTTTTTCATTGATGTTAAAAAGTTATTATTGACTGATCTGATAATTTCAACGGTTTCCATGCGTACGATCGACCTGTGCCCACACGCAAAAAAGCCGCTTACCGACCAACGCAAAAAATGTAACCTTGCGTAGGTTGGTAAGCGGCCATAGATGTCTCAAATTGAGACCGGAAACCGCATTCGAATTTTGGGTCTGGAATAATTCTACTCCTATTCAGGAGTGCTGTCAATAGTTGCGGTGGTGATAAATGCATATATGAGTAAACCACGCCACCATCACAATGTTGGTTATATTAATAAAACATACCTTTCTTCCGATTCCAGTCTTTTATATGTTTCGACACACTATTTGTTCGAAAAATTGTAGTGAGTTTCGTTGTACTTTACGATATCTGGCCTGTGTTTTGGCAGATACATAGTTATCGTGATTGTACCGCCGCGGGGATACCAATTTTCTTTCGGTCGAGGTGGTTGAATGAAATATTCCCACCTAAACTCTATCTTGCATTTTTTGCATTTTAATTTTTCAAACTCAACCGATTTGTCTTGATCAATGTTTGTTATTTTAACGGCATTGCCACAGTTTGGGCAGACAATCTTTACCCGAAACTTTTTTGGATTACTAATCGTCTTGCGGATAGCTTCTTGTTTTTCGTGCCGTGCCTCTACTTCGGCCTCCCATTTTTTATTCATAATCATGAAGTAGTTATAGCATATCTTTATCGATAAAATAACCTGCTGTATTTTTATAAAACAACGAATTATGATAGGTTGGCAAATGGGACACCGTTTTTCTGACTGTCCCATTTACTAAATCACAAGATCCTTTTATTTACCAAGACTATTTTGACAGCTGAACCGTTAAAATGGCACTTTTGAAACACCCCCTTTCTGTGTCCCAAATGTCCCATTTGTCCGAAAAGAGACCCCTATGCGAAGGGGTCAAGATACTACTTGATGTATTGCCGAATAACCCTTACACTGCTTGACATGACTTTGTCCGAGACCCATTTGGGGCACATCATTGAATCACATACAGAGATTGCATAGCAATGCGAAACAAGAATCGAAAGGCGGAGCGAGCTGAACAAGCTCGCTATTGCGTGATTTTCCTTGACTTTTTAACTTAAGTATGCTTGAATGCAGGTAAACGTAGGTTCCTCCAGTTACCCCTTAAGTAGGACACTCTCTTGTTGATAATAGTAACTCGAC
>CAZNOW010000037.1:0-6878 GCA_964574915.1 uncultured Candidatus Saccharibacteria bacterium | reverse complement strand
TCCGCCAAGCCGTGATAGATATTCGCATGCATAAACTACCTGATCCCAACCAGGTAGCTAATACCGGTTCTTTTTTTGAAAATCCAATCGTCGATGATGGTCAATTTACGCAGTTGCTATCAACTTACAGCGACCTGCCCCATTGGCCGACAGATGACGATAGACGAGTCAAGTTATCGGCTGCTTGGCTGATTGAACAATCCGGCTTTAAAAATATTCACGATAGTGAAACCGGTATGGCTACCTGGCCAGCCAGCCCCTTAATTTTTATCAATGAGCATGCTAAATCAACAGCTGATCTTCTAAAGTTCAAACAAAAAGTGACGGCTGCTGTTAAAGCCAAATTCAGCATCGACCTTGAGCAAGAACCGGAAATTTTACCTTAGTACCTGTTTATTGTTTATCGCTGGGCAACGGATATTTTAAGGAGAATTCCGTAACTTGCCGGTGAAGATCAGCCAGCTTTCGATCATCTTTTCTGGCATCAATGGCCGTTTTCATCCAATCCGCCAAAGTTGCCATGTCTTTTTCGACTAGCCCTCTAGTGGTGACCGCCGGTGTACCCAGGCGGATACCGCTAGGTCGAAACGGCGGTAGCGGATCGTCGGCAATCGCATTCTTATTAAGAGTTAAACCAATCTTATCGAGCGTTTCTTCGACGATCTTACCGTCTATGCCAAAACTAGAGTAAACATTAGACAAAATTAAATGGTTATCAGTCCCGCCGGTAATTAATTTAAATTGACGACTGAGCATTTCATTAGCCAGTTGTTTGGCATTTTTCAAGATTTGCTGGGCATAGACTTTAAACGACGGTTGCAGTGCTTCACCAAAACAAACAGCTTTAGCAGCAATGATATGCATTAAAGGACCGCCTTGCACGCCCGGAAATACCGTCCGGTCAATTAAGGTCGGGATGTTTTCAATAGTTTTTTCCGGAGCTTGCAAAGGATTACCAACTACCCCTTTACTTAAAATTAAACCGCCCCGCGGTCCACGTAACGTCTTATGAGTGGTTGAAGTAATCACATGAAACCCATAATCAAAGGGGTTTTTAGCGACCCCGGCGACGATCAGCCCGGCAATATGTGCCATATCGGCCACCAGTAGGGCCCCAACTTCCTGGCCAATTTCCGCAAACTTGGCGTAATCCAGTTCCCTAGGGTAGGCCGAAAATCCAGCCAGTATAATTTTGGGCCGGTGTTTAAGAGCTAATTCGCGCATATAGTTATAATCAATCTCTCCGGTATCGATATCTTTCATACCGTAGCGGATAAACTTATAGGTCCGTGCCAAGACGGTCACCGGGGCACCATGAGTCAAGTGACCACCGTGACTTAAATCCATAGCTAAAACCGTATCACCGGGGTTTAACCAGGCATGGTAGACTGCTTCGTTAGCCTGGGCTCCGGAGTGAGGTTGAACATTGGCATGATCAGCTTTAAATAACTTTTTAGCCCGCTCAATGGCGATAGTTTCAACCTGATCAGTATTTTGCTGACCGCCATAGTAACGTCGACCCGGATAGCCTTCCGAATATTTATTAGTAAAGACGCTACCCATAGCGGTTAAAATGTCACGCGAGACATAGTTTTCGCTCGGAATTAGTTCCAAACCATCACGTTGTCGTTTCTCTTCAGCGGCAATTAGTCGCTTGATTTCTTCGTCTTTCATATCCCCATACTCCTAGTTAGTTTGTCAGAACGTGTACCTAATAATATCGGCAGTAAACTAGATCATATTGCCATTGTAGCCCTTGATAGTTAACGGGAGCAAATCATAAATTAGGTTTTCTATAAAATAAAATCTGGCTACTGCCGGGATAATTTGCACTAAAATATCACGTGTGATATTTTTAATCAGTCATGCCTAACACTCCAGAAAAAATTGGCCAACTTGTAGCTCAAGTGCGGCAAGATCGCGGCTTAACTCAAGCTGAGTTTGCTAAGCTTCTAAACACCAGTCAGTCGGCCATTAACCGGATTGAGCATGGCAAGCAGAACCTTAGCCTGCAAACTCTCGGTCGCATCAGTGAAGTATTAAATAAACAACTAATCAGTATTAGTAGCAATACCGTTAATTTACGGATTGAAGGCGGCTATGAGCTGCACGGATCCGTCGGCCTTAAAACCAGCAAGAATGCGGCACTGGGATTACTTTGTGCCAGTTTACTCAATTACGGGGTAACCCGATTTAAGTCTTTTCCCCGAATTGAAGAAGTTTACCGCATCATTGAAGTCCTTGAAAGTATCGGCGTTCAGATTAAATGGCTGCCTGGTAACGACCTCGAAATTCGACGTCCGGTTAATTTAAAACTCGATCAATTAGATGCCGATGCGGCGCGTTCGACTCGAACTGTTTTAATGATGATCGGACCGCTGATTCATGACCACAAACAATTCAAGATACCCTATGCGGGTGGTTGTCAGTTGGGCACCAGAACAATCGCGCCACATCTCTTTGCACTTGAAGAATTTGGCGTCAACATTGTTGCCACTCAAGGCCATTACCATGTCAGTGTGAATAAGAAACCGGCAGGTCGGATTACTTTATATGAAGCCGGTGATACGGTTACTGAAAATACTTTGTTTGCGGCGGCTCGAACCACTGAAGAAACGATTATTCAGTTTGCCAGCGCTAATTACTCAGTCCAGGACGTTTGCTTTTTTCTGAAAAAACTTGGTGTCAGTATCGACGGTATCGGCAGTACGGTCTTGCATGTTAAAGGCGTGCCTCACATTAAAAAGAATGTGACCTATGCCTTGGCCGAAGATCCAATCGAAGCGATGTTTTTCGTAGCGGCAGCTGTCACTACCAATTCGGAAATAACCATTGAGCGTGTACCGATTGATTTTATGTCCTTAGAACTTCTGAAGCTGAAAAAAATGGGTCTCAACTTCAAAGAGAGCGAACGCTATAAAGCGGCTAATGGCAATACGGACCTAGTAGATTTAACCATTTATAAGCACAATGGCACACTCCGGGCTCTAACCGAAAAAATCCATCCCAATGTCTATCCATCAGGTATAAATATTGATAATTTACCTTATTTTGTACCAATCGCCGCAGTAGCTAAAGGTCGGACTCTCATACACGACTGGCTCTATGAAAACCGAGCGATTTATTATACTGAGTTAACTAAAGTCGGCGCTGAAGTTGAGCTAGCCGACCCTCACCGAGTCTATGTTGACGGCCCGACTAAATTTAGGGCTGCTGATGTAGTTTGCCCTCCAGCTCTCAGACCGGCCAGCTTACTTTTAATTGCCATGTTAGCCGCTCCCGGTGTCAGTATTTTGCGTAATATCTACACTATTCAACGCGGCTATGAAGACTTAGCCGAGCGGCTTGATTCTTTGGGTGCTCATATTTCCTTAATGCACGAAGTGTAATACAGTTTACCTGTGATATAATCGCCTCTGTTGCGGGATTAGTATAATGGCTAGTATGTCATCCTTCCAAGATGAAGACGGGGTTTCGACTACCCCATCCCGCACCACATGCCCCGGTAGCTCAGTTGGATAGAGCAAGAGACTTCTAAGCTCAAGGTCAGGGGTTCGAATCCCTTCCGGGGCGCCATTTTTTAACTAATGATTGGCGCCGATATTAGCTCGATAAAACCAAACCTTGATGGTGTCCATAGTTAAGAAATGAACGATAGTCAGGATAATCGTGACACAAAGCAGTCCGAATGATAGTGCTGTGAAAGACAATAATTTTTGAGTGGCCGGCAAGTAAACCAGTAAAAGCGTCAGGATCGTAATAAAGGCAAAGGTAATCTTCATTGGCTGAGAGAGTTTCTGTGCCAGCCAAAAATGATCCCTGTTGCGAATCGAAAAGATAACGATTAGCGCACTAAAGGTCAAGAACAAGAATAAACCGGTCTGAACAGTTCCGACCGAATGGTTCCGGATAATAGCGTAGTACATGATTTCATAAAAGGCCGTTACCGATCCAAGGAGCATTGAGGTAAACATCAGCGCATGAACATTGAACCGGCTGGGACGCTGCAGTTCGCCAGTGTCGACATTATCGGTAGCGATAGCAATACATGGTAAATCGGTTAGCAGACTAGTCAGAAGCACCTGGACTGGTAAAATAGGCAGCGAGGCAACTGACAGCAGATAAAGTACCGATAAGGCAAAGAAATTACCCCAGTTACTAACAAAGGTAAAGCGGATGTATTTATTGATATTGGTAAAGATTTGCCGGCCGTAATGGATGCCATTCACAATGACTTCTATATCACTGCGCAGCAGTAAAATATCGGCGCTTTCCCTGGCTACATCTGTGGCATTATTAACCGCAATGGCCACATCAGCTAATTTTAGAGCCGGCGCATCATTAATGCCATCACCCTGATAACCAACAATATCGCCGTGTAATTTAAGTAACTTAATAATTCGATACTTCTGCTCCGGGTTAAGCCGGGCAAAAGCGTTAGTCTGAAGCGCTACCTCAGCTAGTTTGTCGTCACTCATAGTATCGATATCGTCACCAGTTACAATAGATTGCCCTTTGCCTACTAAACCGACCTCAGAAGCCACGTACTGAGTGACTTCGGCACTATCACCCGAAAGTATTTTGATGCTGACGCCCAATTTTTCAGCCAAGGCAATCGTGTGTTTGGCAGATGGCCTCAGCGGGTCTTCTAAGGCTACGAAGCCGACAAAATGCAAGTCTTGTTCGTGCGTTAAAATGTCAAAATTCTCTGTTGAAGTATAGTGAATTAGTTTATAGGCAATCCCCAAATGACGTAGTCCCATGGCACCATCGGCTTTAATAAGGTTTAGGTATTTATTGGCTTTCCGATCATCGGTTAGTTTTAATAATGTTTCGGCCGAACCGACTTCCACTAGGTAGGTTTTATCAACATCGCGGAAAACCACACGTCGGCGTCTAGCGCTCGGGTCAAACGGCAATTCCTCGAGGCGGACGTAACCTTCAACTTCTTTTTGAACCTCTTGTGGTACATATTCCAAAAAGGCTTTATCAAAGGAACTTTGGAACTTTTTATGTTTCTCATCGAATGTCTCTAAGCTGGCAATGGCCAGCCGCTGAAACAGCTTGGGATCGTCAGCCACTAATCGGGTAACGGTTTGTCTATTTTCGGTCAGTGTACCGGTTTTATCACTACAAAGAATAGTAATGTTGCCCAGATCTTCTACGGCGCTTAAAGTTTTAACAATAACATGCCGTTTAGCTAGATTCAGCGCTCCTCTTGATAACGTAACCGTGACAATAACGGGCATGGCTTCCGGAACTACGGCAATCGATAAAGCAATAATAAATAGCAACAGCGTACCAATATTAGATACGTCATGTACTAATATGAGTTTCAAAACAAAGACAATAACTAGAGTTAGAAAAGTAACTTTGACTAAGAAACTACTAAATGAGGACAGTGACTGCTCAAATTGAGTAACCCGTTTGGTTGAGCTGGACAAGTGGGCAATTTTACCAAGCTCGGTATTACTGGCCGTTGCATAAATAACTCCTTTGGCTTCACCTCGTTCAATGACGCTGCCGGTATAAACCAGAGCACTCGCCCCATTAGTCGACTTAGTAATGGGCACTGACTCACCGCTTAGCTGGGATTCATTAACCGTCAGGTCATCGACTTCGAATAAACGGGCATCGGCCGGTACAATATCACCTTCGCGTAAAATAACGACATCGCCTGGGACTAAATGTTTTTCCGGTACCAGGGTTTGGGTGCCGTCACGAATAACTAATATTTCCTTATCGACAAGTTTTTGTAATTTCTCAATGGCTTTTTCCGATCGATATTCCTGGAAAAAACTAAGCCCGGTATTAATTAGAAGGATTCCGATAATCACCAGGCCGTCATTAAAATCTTTAAGCGCAAAAGATAGTAGGGCGGCGACTAATAAAAGATAAACCAAAGAGCTTTTAAACTGTTTCAGAAGTAATTTCAGGATTTTTTTCTGGGACTCATTTTTCAGAACATTGGGACCATACTTAATTAAGCGACTTTGGGCTTCTGAGGCATCTAAACCTCTCGGTGAGGTGTGTAATTCATCCATCAAGGAATGTTCACTGAGATTTTTAACTTTTTCTTTGTCCATAGCCTAATTCACATCATAGCAGAGTTGATATTGAATATGCTTCAGCTACTAGCCAGCTCGTCACAAAAAACTGTTAGGTACCCCAATTTTGACCCAAGATAACCACAAAATCGGCGTTTGAGTAGTTGGCTGCTTCATCAGCTTCAACCGTACCGGTGGCGCTAGTGACCGTTGTGCCGGGGAACAACTGCCCCAACAGCTGCTTAGTGGCCGGGTCGTTGCCATTAGACAAATCAACCGTCATGGTACTTGGATAAAGGTTGCTGGCATCGGCAATCGTCACACTATCGATACCTTTGGCCTGAAGAACAGCACGCTCTTTACCGGCAAGTCCCGTCACATTGCTGGCATTTAAAATCACTACATTAGCCCCTTCTTTAACAATCGGGCTGTTGGAAGTTAGTTGCAGATAATATTCCTGTAATTGGCCATAGTTTCCAATACCAGCAGACGGGATTAAAGCATCTTGGTAGCTGGCTGGATCAGTATAGCCAACTAGTAAGGGGTTAGTGGCCCCGGTTAAGCTGGCACTATATTCATAAGATCCAAGACTGGTCGGACTGATGCCTTTGGTTATTTGCACGAGGCGTAACACATCTTGTAAATTCAGATCGGTTTGAACATTATTCCCCAGGGCGTTAAACAAACTGGTAATTTTCAACGGATTAGTAATGACACCTATAGATTTGGACTTAGTTGCTAAGGCTTCGAGCATTTCCCGCTGGTACATTGTCCTTGTGTAGTCGCTATTGGGAATACCATAAGTAATATCGCCGGCTGGGGTATCGCCTC
>CAZNOW010000036.1:0-7532 GCA_964574915.1 uncultured Candidatus Saccharibacteria bacterium | reverse complement strand
TTAATTGTGGCTAATGATTAATTCTAACTGTCCTACTTCAAAGGTTGCTAGTTTACCTTGAAGAAAGCATGAGATGAGCCCAATACAGCTCTCCTTTTAGGGCTCTGTCGGGCTCATCTCATTACAAGAGTTTGAGACGCAATCTGCCGGAGCGAATCTGGCAAAAAAAAGAAAGGATGGCTCCGATGAAAAGAACATTGGCTCCGTCAGTTACTAACCGCGATCCGAAAGGTCGCAAATTCATGGACATTGTCGCCGCCGCTTACGATAAGGCGGGACTGTCCGATCCCGAAGCACAGAACGTCAACAATGCCTCCGGTCTCGCGGACCACATTGCTGACTTCATCGCGAAGAATCGCACGCGCGAAGAATTCGCGAACGAGGAAACCTCGTCTAGTTACGGTTACCTCTCCGGCTACAAGCCCAAGGACTTGGCTGGTCAAATCAATCGCTTGTGCGAATTGTTCCCGGAAATTTTGGTGAGTAGCCGGACGTTGCTTGTCCGCAGTGACACAATGCGCTCGGCCGGATTGCCGAAAAACGCCGAGGGTTGGTTCGCCATCCCCAACTGGATGAAGAATCCGAACATCTTCGGCACAACCTACAGCGAAGCGGTGCAGAAAGTGCTCGACACCATAAACACGGCTCGCAAGGGCAAGTTCGAAAACTACCGCAAAGGCCTGGTCGATGAGAGTCATATCCGTCAGTCGGCTCGGTCGGTCGAGTTCTGGAAACAGATCGCTGAAACACAGGGTAATCCGGACATTCTCATCGTTCCGGCACAGTTCGGTCTTCGCCATCGCGGACGCTCGGTTCGCCGGGCACACGTAGTCATGGAAGATACACAAGGTGAAGTTGGCCTCGGTGCATTCGCCGTCGGCATCATGATCCTCACCCATCCGGAACGCCTCCAAAACGTGGATGATCTCTGGATCGACTGCGCTGGCGATGAATTCGACGCTCCAGGGTCCGATGGTCGCTTCGACAGCGCGCCGTACTTCAACTTCAACGACGACGCTGTCGGGTTCGGCGCGGGCTGGGTCAGCGGCATCCGCGGCGACTGTGGGTCTGCCTCGGCCTTCCTTCCACAGTGATACTTGCACATCGAACTCTTGGTACTTTTGACTTCTTGTCCTTTGTTCCTTTTGTTCGAAATTTTTTCAGGGTTATCCACAGCGTGGGTATCCCTGATTTTCTTTTACCTATACATTTCTGATACACTGATTTGCGAGTAAGGCGCATAGAGCAATGAGTCTAGTGATCAGAATATTTGGAAAAGTTTATCTTTACATGTGGACACAATATGATGTGCACGTTAGATGCACGCACGCCCATGCCTTGTGTTATGTATTAGTCATGGTATAATGCTGGCAAGCTTTATAAGCCGATTTTATTCCGACTAGCGAAGGGCGGCGTGGATGCTTGTATACATGGCGTGCCAGCGAAGACGGAAGAAAGTAAACTTTATTAGTAAATTGTAAATAATATCCATGTCAAAAACAGCAAAAGTTTGGACAACGATCATAGTTATAGTCATCATTATCATCATAGGTTGGGTTTGGTATTCTAATTCATCTTCAAATCAAGCACCTACAGCCATTCCAACGAGTCAGCCATCAACAACTAATGTCGCCACGACGAGTACGCCTGTATCCACGATGAGCACATCTACTTCTACGGAAAACAGCGTCAGCGCAACGACTTCAACCAAAATCTCGACCACAACCAAAGCAAAATAACAAGCGCATGAATCGGTAAGCATTAAAAACATCTCATCAAATGAGGTGTTTTTAAATCGTCATGATATGCGTTATTCGTTATCGCTGTCCAGGGAAGATTTATATGGAAATGCATTCATCCACACAACGTTCGAGCAAAGACGGGAGAAAGCAAACTTTATCCCCAAATGTGCCGTACATTTGCAATATTGACGCGCTATAATAGCGTTATGTTCTCGGACCCAGATAAAAATCTAGCCCAGCTTGGTCTTGGTGAAGGTATGAAAGTGGCTGATTTGGGCGCTGGGACAGGGTATTATTCGATTCCAGCCGGACGACGTGTCGGAAATGCCGGCAGAGTTTACGCTGTCGAGGTCCAAAAAGACCTTCTGAACCGTCTCAAGTCGAATGCGAATGTCGAAAAGATCCACAACATAGAGGTTGTATGGGGATCGATCGACACTATCGGCGGCACAAAATTACGTGAAGGTCTGATCGACAGAGCCATTCTAGCGAACACTCTTTTTCAAATTGAACAAGCAGACCGAGACGGATTGGCTCTGGAGATCAAGCGTATTCTCAAGGTCGGCGGGAAGCTCTTGCTGGTGGATTGGCTACCCGGCAGTCCGCTGAGCCCAAAAAATTGCATTCCACGCATGATAGCCGAGAATCTTTTCAACAAGAACGGCTTTGTGCTCGAAAAGACATTTAATGCCGGAGATCATCATTATGGGCTTGTATTCTTGAGAAATTGATAAAAATAATATGAAAGAAATCAAAGTCAAAAGTGATAGAGTCTCAAATCGGAAATCTTTAAACTCGAGAGTACTCGTATCGACTTTTGACTCGGAACTTTCGACTAAATTCCTATGACCAAATTTCAAATAATAGTATTAGCCGTCTTTATTGTCGCTATCATAGGCGGTGCCATTGCCTTTGCTACATACAAGGGCGGACAATCGACGACTTTGCCGGCAGTGACGATATGGGGAACTTTGCCGACTAATACGATCGAAAAATATGTTCAACAGATCAATCTGGCCAGGGCACAGCAATTGCAAGTGAACTATGTAGAAGTAGATGCCTCGAACTTTAATGCGACTCTAGTAAATGCTCTGGCTAACGGCACTGGACCGGATGCCGTCCTTTTGCCGCAGGATTTGCTCTCGCGCTTTACCAACAAGGTCGTACCCATCCCCTATAATGTTTTGCCGCAAAGGACTTTTATGGACACTTATGTCGGCGGGTCAGAGTTGTATCTCGGTTCACAGGGCGTGTTGGCGATACCTCTTTTGATCGATCCGCTCGTCATGTATTGGAACCGTGATTTGTTCACTAATGCCGGCATAGCAACGTATCCACAATATTGGGACCAATTTCCTGGTCTCGTATCAAAGCTCACTCAAAAAGACGCGAACAGCAATATCCAAAAGAGCTTTGTTTCTCTGGGTGAATTCAACAATATACCGCATGCCCGTGAGATCTTTGGCACGCTTCTGCTTCAATTGGGCAATCCTGTGACTGTTTCCGCTTCAAATGGTCTGGCTAGCGCCATCGGCAATAGCTCTGCTTTTCAAGGGGAGGATTCGACGACTCAAGTCCTGAATTTCTTTACGGAATTCACCGATCCAACGTCGCCTGAATACTCATGGAATCGTGGATTGCCTTCGGCTGATTCCGATTTCCTTTCAGGCGGTCTAGCCGTCTATTTCGGCTTTGCTTCGGAGATAAATCAATTGCGAAACGAGAATCCGAATATCAATTTTGATGCCGCGGCATTGCCACAAGTCCGCAATGGTTCGGTAAAGGCCGTTTATGGCACGATCTATGGCTTGTCGATTCTAAAGAGCTCTAGCAATCCGACGAATTCTTATAGCGTCATCCAAATCCTGACTGATCCATCGAATCTTCCGACTCTCGTCAGTCTGACATACCTTCCGCCGGCGCGACTAGACATGATCGGCGCCGGCACGACTGATCCTTATCTCTCCATTTTCTATAGCGAAGCCCTCATTACAAAGTCATGGGCTGACATAGATCCGACCCAATCGAATGCTATATTATCAAATATGGTAGAATCAGTTACGAGCGGGGCAAGCAGTGTCCACCAGGCCATAACTGACGCGAACAATCAATATAATCTATCCTTACAAAGCCAATGAAAAAAATCATAAAAACCAGGATTCATTTTTTGGCACTCATCGTTATGACATCTTTGGTGACCGTGTTTTTTGTGCCAGCGCTCTCTTTTGCTCAGGGTTGTGGAGACGCCGGTGAGCCGGATTGTACCGCCCAAAACAGCCCGACCGGTGCGCCCGTAGTCAATGTTAATTCTTCAAATTCTAACGTTCCTGCCACCAATCAAACTTCGGTCACTTCAAACACCGGAAATAGTTCAGTGGGTCTCGTGATATGCACTGGTGCAAAGGATTCTGCCAATCCTGGCGATAATCGTCCTATCTGCGACTTCAACTATTTTCTCCAAGAAATGCGCACCATCATAAATTGGCTCTTTGTCATTGCCATCCCTATAGCTATCGTACTATTCGCTTATGGAGGCATCCTATATATATTAGCCACTCCAGGTAATCGTAAAAAGGCCAACGAAGTCTTCACTGCCACAGGTATCGGCTTTGGCATAATGTTAATCGCCTGGGTTTCGGTGTATACTATCGTCAGCTGGCTTACGACTGGCAGCAATACCAGTTCAAACAATCAAACCGGCATTACGACATTTTTAGGAAAATAAAAAATATGAAAAATGCAAATTCTAAATTAGAAAGCATAAAATGGGTGCAACCTATATTTCATTTTTACTTTCTACTTTCTATTAATTAATCATTATGAACCGAAATATCACAACTTTGATCGTAGTCACCTTCATGGCTATCAACGCCTTGGTTGCCTATACATCGCCTATCGCTGTCATTGCTCAAACAAACAATTCGACATCTGCAACAAATTGCTCTACAAATTCATCGGCCATTTGTAATCCCCTCAATGCATCGAGCATCACTGTCCTCTTGACCGATCTCGTAAACATCGCCATTCCGATCGGCGCCGTGATAGCCGTAATCATGTATGTATATGTCGGTTTCAAATTCATCTTTGCTCAAGGCAAGCCAGAAAAAATAAAGGAGGCATGGGACTGGTTCATATGGGTTTCAATAGGCACAGCTATCCTAATAGGGGCAAAAGTCATTGTCTCCATAATGGAAAGCACGTTGACTTCGGCCGGAGTCGTTCAGTCAGGGCTCTTGCCGACGCAATAAAAACAGAGCTTTATTTAAAAATAATATAGAAGTTTACAAACCAAATCATCATGAAACAAACTTATTCGAGAAAAATCGCCCAGATCTTTGCAGCCGTTTCCCTTGCCATTGCCCCTTCGGCGGCTTTCGCGCAAATAGCGTCTAATGCTAGTAGCGGCACTACTTTATGCACGATCGCCCAACAAGCGATTGGTTATTTCAATATGGCCATCAAAGTCGTTGTGGGTCTTGCGATTGTTGTTTTCGTCTTCAATATCTATCGCTATTTCTTTACAACAAAAGAGAACAAGGAACGCGGAATGTATCTGCTCTGGAGCATCATCGGCTTTGCTGTCATTGTATGTTTCTGGGGATTGGTCAATCTGGTGGCTGGTACTTTCAGTTTTAACACCAATGCCCCGACTATTTTCGGTAATCTGTTTGGCAGTACTTCCTCGGGATGCGGATCGACTTCCAATGGATCAAATACCAGCAGCTTGAACGAAAATACATTGGATTAAATAATCCACACCCCAGAGAATTGACAGCCCTCAGTATTTGGTATAATGGACACGTGAATTATTAGTTAATTAAAAATCATGAAAAAAATAATCATTTCAATCGTTTCTTTCAGTCCGTTGACCGCTTTTGCGCAGACAATCGCTTCGACAGCCAGTAATCCTAGCTCTATCAGCGATGCCACCAGCTTGGCCCAGCGTCTAACATATCTGTTCGATGTCGCTATCGATGTGTTCATAGCATTGGCTGTATTGTGGATCATAGTCAGCGTCGTCGTTTGGCTCGTGGATACAGGCGAGGGCAAGACAAAATGGCGCAATAATGCTCTATGGGGCATAGTAGGTCTCGCTATAATCCTATGTATCTGGGGTCTTGTTCATATATTGACTTCGACGTTCAATACTGCAAACAATGGTCTCAATGCCAGCGAGGTTCCGACGGTTCCGACTATTCAATAAATAGTTCGCTAGTCAATCAATAGTTTCTCATGACCTCAAATACCACCCTATCGACCCTGCTTGCGCCGATTATTTCGAACATAATCGAGCCAGTGTTGATGTTCCTATTCGGGGCAGCTTTTATCTACTTTGTCTGGGGAGTGTACAAGATGATCAAAAATGCAGATAGTCCAGATGAGAGAAGGACCGGGGGATTGCACATGCTCTACTCTGCGATTGGGATGTTCATAATGCTCGGAGCTTACGGAGTCATCAGACTGATTGCTAGTACATTGAACATACAATCACCTCTATGATTTAAGGTAGGTTAAAGCAAGTCAAAATAGATTATGGAAACAACGAGATTGGGCAAATAAAAAAAGGGGGGAAGCGCGAGCTCCACCCCTTTTGCGTTTTCATTCGTCTTTCACGTCTTTCAGCTGCGTCTATGGATCATGGAATATCTTATGGTTCCACGCGCCACCGGCGAATGATTCGATACCCTATATTGGATGTATCTTGTTTGTCCAATTACGGTTGGAAAATTGCCTTTCGACACATTCCAATATACACGGCTGCCGTAAGGACCATTTACAAGCACGTCGCACCGGACATCGTTCTCAACCAAATCGCCGTTGAAATCAACGATCTTGACCCTTGGATCCGGCAGGAATACCGGCTGGCTCCAATCAGTTGTGATCGGAAGATTTACCGGAATTGCTGCGGCAACCGGCTGTCCGTAATCGGCATTATTTTTTTCTTGCCGATTTTCGATGATGGTGTTCGTCACAACGATTATGATCGGTTGCGGCGGTTTTGTCTCAATCATTGGATGCGTCACGTTGTTGATGGTGCCGTTGTTAATGCCGACGGCTACACCGCCATTGTTCGGCGAGTTGATCCACACCGTCACGTTTGTTTTCTGTGACGTAGCAGTTGACGATGAAGAGCCGACTGCCGAATTCAGAATAGCGTTTCGGACACCATTTGAAGAAATATCCTGACGAACCAAACCAGCTTTGTCGGCTATTGTCCTCTCCAACCTTGCGCTTTGTCTGTGTTGGGATGTGATTCTCGCCGGCGATGAGCAATTGGCCGCCCATCTGATTATTGTAGAGCTCCACAATATACCTGCGATGAACATGAGAATTGCCAAGATAGCTGGCAACCAGGGCAAGTATTTTTGCCGTGTCGCGGTCAACCATGCCCATGCTTGATGCAAACTGCTGTATGGCGTGGTCATAAAGCTTATCCAGGCCGCGCGAATTGTCTGCGAGAGCTTGTAAAGCGCATAACCGCCGATACCTCCGAAAATGGCATCGACTATCCAATGATCTCCTATGGATGACCAACATTCGCCCCACAATAGACATGGGAACAGCAATATTCCGATTATCGCTGCTCCTACCAATGAAGCCACGAACGCTTTGTAATTGTAAGTGTTCACTTTTTCCTTTCCGTTCTCGTTTCTCCTGCTTATTGGCAAGTGAGTGCGAGAACAATTTTATTGTCAAAGACCGATTTGTAGGCCTTTGCTTTGTTGTTTGTTTAACAAACTAGCAACCTTTGAAGTAGGACAGTTAGAATTAATCATTAGCCACAATTAA
>CAZNOW010000035.1:0-7615 GCA_964574915.1 uncultured Candidatus Saccharibacteria bacterium | reverse complement strand
TCCGCCAAGCCGTGATAGATATTCGCATGCATAAACTACCTGATCCCAACCAGGTGGCTAATACCGGTTCTTTTTTTGAAAATCCAATCGTCGATGATGGTCAATTTACACAGTTGTTATCAACTTACAGCGACCTGCCCCATTGGCCGACAGATGACGATAGAAAAATTAAATTATCGGCTGCTTGGCTAATTGAACAATCCGGTTTTAAAAATATTCACGATTGCGAAACCGGTATGGCTACCTGGCCAGCCAGCCCCTTAATTTTTATCAATGAGCACGCTAAATCAACAGCTGATCTTCTAAAGTTCAAACAAAAAGTGAAGGCTGCTGTTAAAGCCAAATTCAGCATCGACCTTGAGCAAGAACCAGAAATTTTACCGTAGTTAAGGGATATCTATTTTTTATCACTGGGCAACGGATATTTTAAGGAGAATTCCGTAACTTGCCGGTGAAGATCAGCCAGCTTTCGATCATCTTTTCTGGCATCAATGGCCGTTTTCATCCAATCCGCCAAAGTTGCCATGTCTTTTTCGACTAGCCCTCTAGTGGTGACCGCCGGTGTACCCAGGCGGATACCGCTAGGTCGAAACGGCGGTAGCGGATCGTCGGCAATCGCATTCTTATTAAGAGTTAAACCAATCTTATCGAGCGTTTCTTCGACGATCTTACCGTCTATGCCAAAACTAGAGTAAACATTAGACAAAATTAAATGGTTATCAGTCCCGCCGGTAATTAATTTAAATTGACGACTGAGCATTTCATTAGCCAGTTGTTTGGCATTTTTCAAGATTTGCTGGGCATAGACTTTAAACGACGGTTGCAGTGCTTCACCAAAACAAACAGCTTTAGCAGCAATGATATGCATTAAAGGACCGCCTTGCACGCCCGGAAATACCGTCCGGTCAATTAAGGTCGGGATGTTTTCAATAGTTTTTTCCGGAGCTTGCAAAGGATTACCAACTACCCCTTTACTTAAAATTAAACCGCCCCGCGGTCCACGTAACGTCTTATGAGTGGTTGAAGTAATCACATGAAACCCATAATCAAAGGGGTTTTTAGCGACCCCGGCGACGATCAGCCCGGCAATATGTGCCATATCGGCCACCAGTAGGGCCCCAACTTCCTGGCCAATTTCCGCAAACTTGGCGTAATCCAGTTCCCTAGGGTAGGCCGAAAATCCAGCCAGTATAATTTTGGGCCGGTGTTTAAGAGCTAATTCGCGCATATAGTTATAATCAATCTCTCCGGTATCGATATCTTTCATACCGTAGCGGATAAACTTATAGGTCCGTGCCAAGACGGTCACCGGGGCACCATGAGTCAAGTGACCACCGTGACTTAAATCCATAGCTAAAACCGTATCACCGGGGTTTAACCAGGCATGGTAGACTGCTTCGTTAGCCTGGGCTCCGGAGTGAGGTTGAACATTGGCATGATCAGCTTTAAATAACTTTTTAGCCCGCTCAATGGCGATAGTTTCAACCTGATCAGTATTTTGCTGACCGCCATAGTAACGTCGACCCGGATAGCCTTCCGAATATTTATTAGTAAAGACGCTACCCATAGCGGTTAAAATGTCACGCGAGACATAATTTTCGCTCGGGATTAGTTCTAAACCATCTCGTTGTCGTTTCTCTTCAGCGGCAATGAGCCGCTTGATTTCTTCGTCTTTCATATCCCCATACTCCTAGTTAGTTTGTCAGAGCGTGTGCCTAATAATATCGTCAGTAAACTAGATCATATTGCCATTGTAGCCCTTGATAGTTAACCGGAGCAAATCATAAATTAGGTTATCGATAAAATAAAAGCTGGCTACTGCCAGGATAATTTGCACTAAAATATCACGTGTGATATTTTTAATCAGTCATGCCTAACACTCCAGAAAAAATTGGCCAACTTGTAGCTCAAGTGCGGCAAGATCGCGGCTTAACTCAAGCTGAGTTTGCTAAGCTTCTAAACACCAGTCAGTCGGCCATTAACCGCATTGAGCATGGCAAGCAGAACCTTAGCCTGCAAACTCTCGGTCGTATCAGTGAAGTATTAAATAAACAGCTAATCAGTATTAGTAGCAATACGGTTAATTTACGGATTGAAGGTGGCTATGAGCTGCATGGATCCATCGGCCTTAAAACTAGTAAGAATGCGGCACTGGGATTACTTTGTGCTAGCTTACTCAATTACGGGGTAACTCGATTTAAGTCTTTTCCCCGAATTGAAGAGGTTTACCGCATCATTGAAGTCCTTGAAAGTATCGGCGTTCAGATTAAATGGCTGCCTGGTAACGACCTCGAAATTCGACGTCCGGTTAATTTAAAACTCGATCAATTAGATGCCGATGCGGCGCGTTCGACTCGAACTGTTTTAATGATGATCGGACCGCTGATTCATGACCACAAACAATTCAAGATACCCTATGCGGGTGGTTGTCAGTTGGGCACCAGAACAATCGCGCCACATCTCTTTGCACTTGAAGAATTTGGCGTCAACATTGTTGCCACTCAAGGCCATTACCATGTCAGTGTGAATAAGAAACCGGCAGGTCGGATTACTTTATATGAAGCCGGTGATACGGTTACTGAAAATACTTTGTTTGCGGCGGCTCGAACCACTGAAGAAACGATTATTCAGTTTGCCAGCGCTAATTACTCAGTCCAGGACGTTTGCTTTTTTCTGAAAAAACTTGGTGTCAGTATCGACGGTATCGGCAGTACGGTCTTGCATGTTAAAGGCGTGCCTCACATTAAAAAGAATGTGACCTATGCCTTGGCCGAAGATCCAATCGAAGCGATGTTTTTCGTAGCGGCAGCTGTCACTACCAATTCGGAAATAACCATTGAGCGTGTACCGATTGATTTTATGTCCTTAGAACTTCTGAAGCTGAAAAAAATGGGTCTCAACTTCAAAGAGAGCGAACGCTATAAAGCGGCTAATGGCAATACGGACCTAGTAGATTTAACCATTTATAAGCACAATGGCACACTCCGGGCTCTAACCGAAAAAATCCATCCCAATGTCTATCCATCAGGTATAAATATTGATAATTTACCTTATTTTGTACCAATCGCCGCAGTAGCTAAAGGTCGGACTCTCATACACGACTGGCTCTATGAAAACCGAGCGATTTATTATACTGAGTTAACTAAAGTCGGCGCTGAAGTTGAGCTAGCCGACCCTCACCGAGTCTATGTTGACGGCCCGACTAAATTTAGGGCTGCTGATGTAGTTTGCCCTCCAGCTCTCAGACCGGCCAGTCTATTATTGATCGCAATGCTAGCAGCTAATGGTATAAGTATCTTAAGAAATATTTACACTATTCAGCGTGGTTATGAGGATTTGGCTGAAAGACTAGACTCTTTGGGTGCTCACATAACTGTCATGCACGAGCTTTGACAAAAGAATAAGAAGCACTTGGTGCGAGTGAGGGGAGTCGAACCCCTGTGTCCATCTTGGAAGGATGGAGTAATAGCCGTTATACCACACTCGCTAATCACAACTACAAACTGATTATACCTGAAGTTTAACTCCAGCTATCCACCCATTTAGTCGCCTATACAGACGAACGCCCTTCTCCAGATTTCCGCCACTTAACACGTATATGTGAGCAGTTCCATGTGGGAGCTTGCCTAAGTGAAACGTTTGTTTATTAATACGCCTGTCAATTGTGACGTTTTGGAAGTGCCGTTGATTTAATCCTGTAACCTTTTGCCAATATTTCATACATTCTTCAATATTACTATCGGGATATAGATGTAAACGGATAGATATATTATCGTTTTCTAGATTAGCTACTTCTTTCAGCCATCTTATACTTAAACGAATAATTGCCGGGTCAGAATTACTGATACGTATTCTTTCGTTAGTTTTACTCCCTTCCCCGATGTATATTCCTAATCCTAATAATAATAAATCACGTTTGGATAGCTTACCGATTTCTTTAATGCCTACCTGCTTAAGTTCAAGAATTTCCGTTAATCTTCGTTCATGACTTTTAAGCCCAGTTGAGTGACCGTTTTTTATTCTTCGTTTTACTTCGTCATTAGGAATAAACGGTTTATCTTTAAACCAATAACTCATTGTTGCTAATGAGATACCTAGTTTTTTATTAATTAAATTGTAAGAATATCCCTGACTACGAAGCTTTTCTGCTTCCATCCTAAATTTATGCATGTGTATTGATATTATATAACTATAGTGGGAGTTCAATATATAATTTGCTATAATCTACCTGCTGTTGCCCCGGTAGCTCAGTTGGATAGAGCAAGAGACTTCTAAGCTCAAGGTCAGGGGTTCGAATCCCTTCCGGGGCGCCATTTTTTAACTAATGATTGGCGCCGATATTAGCTCGATAAAACCAAACCTTGATGGTGTCCATAGTTAAGAAATGAACGATAGTCAGGATAATCGTGACACAAAGCAGTCCGAATGATAGTGCTGTGAAAGACAATAATTTTTGAGTGGCCGGCAAGTAAACCAGTAAAAGCGTCAGGATCGTAATAAAGGCAAAGGTAATCTTCATTGGCTGAGAGAGTTTCTGTGCCAGCCAAAAATGATCCCTGTTGCGAATCGAAAAGATAACGATTAGCGCACTAAAGGTCAAGAACAAGAATAAACCGGTCTGAACAGTTCCGACCGAATGGTTCCGGATAATAGCGTAGTACATGATTTCATAAAAGGCCGTTACCGATCCAAGGAGCATTGAGGTAAACATCAGCGCATGAACATTGAACCGGCTGGGACGCTGCAGTTCGCCAGTGTCGACATTATCGGTAGCGATAGCAATACATGGTAAATCGGTTAGCAGACTAGTCAGAAGCACCTGGACTGGTAAAATAGGCAGCGAGGCAACTGACAGCAGATAAAGTACCGATAAGGCAAAGAAATTACCCCAGTTACTAACAAAGGTAAAGCGGATGTATTTATTGATATTGGTAAAGATTTGCCGGCCGTAATGGATGCCATTCACAATGACTTCTATATCACTGCGCAGCAGTAAAATATCGGCGCTTTCCCTGGCTACATCTGTGGCATTATTAACCGCAATGGCCACATCAGCTAATTTTAGAGCCGGCGCATCATTAATGCCATCACCCTGATAACCAACAATATCGCCGTGTAATTTAAGTAACTTAATAATTCGATACTTCTGCTCCGGGTTAAGCCGGGCAAAAGCGTTAGTCTGAAGCGCTACCTCAGCTAGTTTGTCGTCACTCATAGTATCGATATCGTCACCAGTTACAATAGATTGCCCTTTGCCTACTAAACCGACCTCAGAAGCCACGTACTGAGTGACTTCGGCACTATCACCCGAAAGTATTTTGATGCTGACGCCCAATTTTTCAGCCAAGGCAATCGTGTGTTTGGCAGATGGCCTCAGCGGGTCTTCTAAGGCTACGAAGCCGACAAAATGCAAGTCTTGTTCGTGCGTTAAAATGTCAAAATTCTCTGTTGAAGTATAGTGAATTAGTTTATAGGCAATCCCCAAATGACGTAGTCCCATGGCACCATCGGCTTTAATAAGGTTTAGGTATTTATTGGCTTTCCGATCATCGGTTAGTTTTAATAATGTTTCGGCCGAACCGACTTCCACTAGGTAGGTTTTATCAACATCGCGGAAAACCACACGTCGGCGTCTAGCGCTCGGGTCAAACGGCAATTCCTCGAGGCGGACGTAACCTTCAACTTCTTTTTGAACCTCTTGTGGTACATATTCCAAAAAGGCTTTATCAAAGGAACTTTGGAACTTTTTATGTTTCTCATCGAATGTCTCTAAGCTGGCAATGGCCAGCCGCTGAAACAGCTTGGGATCGTCAGCCACTAATCGGGTAACGGTTTGTCTATTTTCGGTCAGTGTACCGGTTTTATCACTACAAAGAATAGTAATGTTGCCCAGATCTTCTACGGCGCTTAAAGTTTTAACAATAACATGCCGTTTAGCTAGATTCAGCGCTCCTCTTGATAACGTAACCGTGACAATAACGGGCATGGCTTCCGGAACTACGGCAATCGATAAAGCAATAATAAATAGCAACAGCGTACCAATATTAGATACGTCATGTACTAATATGAGTTTCAAAACAAAGACAATAACTAGAGTTAGAAAAGTAACTTTGACTAAGAAACTACTAAATGAGGACAGTGACTGCTCAAATTGAGTAACCCGTTTGGTTGAGCTGGACAAGTGGGCAATTTTACCAAGCTCGGTATTACTGGCCGTTGCATAAATAACTCCTTTGGCTTCACCTCGTTCAATGACGCTGCCGGTATAAACCAGAGCACTCGCCCCATTAGTCGACTTAGTAATGGGCACTGACTCACCGCTTAGCTGGGATTCATTAACCGTCAGGTCATCGACTTCGAATAAACGGGCATCGGCCGGTACAATATCACCTTCGCGTAAAATAACGACATCGCCTGGGACTAAATGTTTTTCCGGTACCAGGGTTTGGGTGCCGTCACGAATAACTAATATTTCCTTATCGACAAGTTTTTGTAATTTCTCAATGGCTTTTTCCGATCGATATTCCTGGAAAAAACTAAGCCCGGTATTAATTAGAAGGATTCCGATAATCACCAGGCCGTCATTAAAATCTTTAAGCGCAAAAGATAGTAGGGCGGCGACTAATAAAAGATAAACCAAAGAGCTTTTAAACTGTTTCAGAAGTAATTTCAGGATTTTTTTCTGGGACTCATTTTTCAGAACATTGGGACCATACTTAATTAAGCGACTTTGGGCTTCTGAGGCATCTAAACCTCTCGGTGAGGTGTGTAATTCATCCATCAAGGAATGTTCACTGAGATTTTTAACTTTTTCTTTGTCCATAGCCTAATTCACATCATAGCAGAGTTGATATTGAATATGCTTCAGCTACTAGCCAGCTCGTCACAAAAAACTGTTAGGTACCCCAATTTTGACCCAAGATAACCACAAAATCGGCGTTTGAGTAGTTGGCTGCTTCATCAGCTTCAACCGTACCGGTGGCGCTAGTGACCGTTGTGCCGGGGAACAACTGCCCCAACAGCTGCTTAGTGGCCGGGTCGTTGCCATTAGACAAATCAACCGTCATGGTACTTGGATAAAGGTTGCTGGCATCGGCAATCGTCACACTATCGATACCTTTGGCCTGAAGAACAGTACGCTCTTTACCGGCAAGTCCCGTCACATTGCTGGCATTTAAAATCACCACATTAGCCCCTTCTTTAACAATCGGACTGTTGGAAGTTAGTTGCAGATAATACTCCTGTAATTGGCCATAATTACCGATACCGGCAGACGGTATTAAAGCATCTTGTTGGCTGGCTGGATCAATATAGCCAACCAGCAAGGGGTTAGTAGCTCCGGTTAAGCTGGCACTATATTCGTAAGACCCAAGACTGGCCGGACTTATGCCTTTAGTTATTTGCACGAGGCGTAACACATCCTGTAAATTCAAATCGGTTTGAACATTATTCCCCAGGGCGTTAAACAAACTGGTGATTTTCAACGGATTAGTAATGACGCCTATGGATTTGGATTTAGTTGCTAAGGCTTCGAGCATTTCCCGCTGGTACATTGTCCGCGTGTAGTCGCTATTGGGAATACCATAAGTAATATCGCCGGCTGGGGTATCGCCTC
>CAZNOW010000034.1:2416-7748 GCA_964574915.1 uncultured Candidatus Saccharibacteria bacterium | reverse complement strand
GATTTCTTGGCGACTGTAACTCAAGGCACCTATCCGCTAACTGGTGGAACATATACTTCAACCCCAGCCGGCACTATTTCTTTAATAGATACGACAACTAACCAAACCATCATGACCTTTAGTGTTCCATCTAATGCCGGTGCTTCGGATACCGTTACCCTCAGCGACGTACCCATTACTAATGGTGAAGTGATTGATGCTCAAGTGGTTGATAGTGTCCTATATAGTGCAACCAGCAGCCCACCAACTACTGTAGTAGACACCACTACAAGCACTAATGGCACGACTACTCAATAAATATAAGCAAACTACTATTTGCTAGATTCCAAATAAGTATTTAAAGCATTTCGGATATTATTGGCACTTTCTAATCCGGCCAGTTTTTTCCCGGTTCTCTGCACCGGTCCGATCGCACATTTAAAACCTAATTTTTTTGCTTCAGCTATTCGCTTGTCTACGAAAGGCACGTGACGAATTTCACCCGACAAGCCGACTTCACCAAAAACTACAGCGTTTAGCTTTAGCCGCATGCCTTTAGCTGCCGAACCGATAGCCATACAAACCGCTAAATCAGCCGCCGGCTCAGTAATTCTAATGCCACCAACAATATTGACATAAATATCTTTATCAACTAAGTCCAATTTGGTACGCCGTTCAAGCATGGCAACTAAAAGATTTAATCTATTTAAATCAAAACCACTACAAGTTCTTTTGGGATAGCCATAACTAGTGCGATTAACCAGCGCCTGGACTTCAACTAGTAAGGGCCTGGTTCCTTCCAGCGTAGCCAGCACAATAGACCCGTCACTGTCTTGTCTTTCTTCCAATAAACTTTGTGATGGGTTCTTAACTGGTTTAAGTCCGTCTTCAAACATTTCAAAAATTCCAGCTTCGTTAGTTGATCCAAAGCGATTTTTCGAAGCTCGTAGCACCTTAAAGCCACCGTATCGGTCACCTTCTAGCTGCAAGACAACATCTACGACATGTTCTAGCACTTTAGGACCAGCAATTGAGCCTTCTTTAGTTACGTGTCCAACAAGAATAACGGCAGTATCAGATTGTTTAGCAGCTTGCATAATGGTTTGTGTACTATTAGTAATCTGTGAAACCGTACCCGGAGCCGTTGGAATACCATTTACCGATAATGATTGAATAGAGTCAACCATGACTAACTTATAAGAACCTTTAGATATAGTTGCAGCTACATCATCGGCAACGTTAGAAGTCGCTAATTGTAGCGATTGGTTATTAACGCCTAATCGTTTTGCTCGCAGCCCAATTTGATGAGCCGATTCTTCACCGCTAACATATAAAACAGGTACAGTTTTTGCTAGTTCATGAGCCATTTGAAGTAATAAGGTACTTTTTCCGATGCCAGGTTGCCCAGCAAGCAGCACAACGCTACCACCAACTAGACCACCGCCTAATACGGCATCAATTTCCTCAATTCCTGATATTAATCTTTTATGATCTTTTGCAATTGATAAATTAACCGTTTGAGTGGTCAATACCTGACCACTTTGGAATGATCCGTTCCTGCTATCCGAAGTGGTTGTCAGTATTTCTTCCTGTAAGGTATTCCATTCGCCACAAGTCGAGCAACGGCCTGCCCAGGCTGAATAATTAGCTCCGCAATTAGTACAGACAAATCTGACGGCTTGTTTTTTAGCCACCCCGGACCCTCCTTCTACTAACTACAGTCTACCATCTATCTAAATAGATGCTAAGTCCAAGAATTTTTCTATGCTAGCTTATTCTGTAGCAGTAGCGTAGGCCAGTTCGCCGTTTTTAGCGCCGACCTGAATAATATCACCTCGGCTATAACGATCATCAAGTAAATCGAGAGCTAAATGATCCTCGATGGTGTCTTGAATTAATCGCCTCAGTGGGCGTACGCCGTTATGTACATCGTAACCATGTTCTATCAGGTATTCCTTGGCGGTAGGTGATAGTTGAATACTTAAACCGCGTTTACTGATTCGTAGTTTAAGTTCTTCAATTTGCAAATCAATTATCTTTAGGATGTCCTTTTTGGTTAAGGCTCGGAAAACAACCACCTTATCAATCCGATTAAGCAACTCCGGCCGCATTAAATGTTTTAATTCGTCCCTAATTATGCCTTCATTGGCATTATGCAGTTCGCTCAAATCCTTAATGTCATTTAAGTTACGGGCGTGAAAACCAAGGCTAGCTTCTTTTTGAAGTTTCTCGGCCCCGATATTGCTGGTCATTATCACAATAGTGTTAGTAAAATCGATTGACCGTCCCTTAGCATCAGTAATTTGGCCGTCTTCTAAGATTTGCAGCAACATATTAAATACATCTGGGTGAGCTTTTTCTATTTCATCAAACAAAACTAAACTATAGGGCTGACGACGAATTTTATCGGTTAATTGACCGCCGTCATCATAACCGACATACCCAGCTGGAGCACCAACTAAGCGAGCCACGTTATGATGTTCGCCAAATTCACTCATATCAATTTTAACGAGAGCTGCTTCGCTGCCGTAAAATTCTCGAGCTAAAACCCTTCCTAACTCAGTTTTTCCAACTCCGGTTGGACCAAGAAAAACAAACGATCCAATCGGCCTTTTTTCGCTTGATACCCCACTACGGTTGCGCCGAATAGCTCTAGCTACTACACTGACTGCCTCAGTTTGACCGATCACATATTTCTGTAGGGTTTTTTCTAGATTTAATAAGTATTTCGCTTCGGAACGAATTACTTTTCTGACAGGTACTCCGGTCATTCTGGATATTACATCAGCTAAGTCATCACTTTTAAGAGTGATGGTTTGAGAATTTCGGTTACTAGCTTGTTGTTTGGAAAGTTCCTGATTAATCTGACTGGCTCTGGTTTTTTCTCTTGCAGCCCGTTCATAATCTTCACTATCAGCGGCTTCCTCAATACGCGTTTGTACCAGCTTTAATTCTTTCTGCAGACGTCGAATTTCTGGAGATGTCCGGCCTTTGTCGACCCTTAAATAAGCCGCAGTTTCGTCAATTAAGTCAATGGCCTTATCTGGCATATAACGATCATTAATATAACGTTTGACTAACGATACCGCATCTTCGATTACTTCATCGCTAATTGAAACTCCGTGAAACTTTTCATAATGTTTACGTAAGCCTTTTAGGATGGCTACAGTTTCGGGTATGGTAGTTTCTGGTACTTGAATTGGCTGGAAGCGGCGTTCTAAAGCCGCGTCTTTTTCAATGTGTTTAGTGTAGTCGGAAGTAGTAGTGGCGCCAATAACTTGTATTCGGCCTCTCGCTAAAGCCGGTTTAAGGATATTACCAGCATCCATTGCGCCTTCGGCAGAACCAGCACCGACAATTACATGTAGTTCATCAATAAAGATAATGGTCCTGGTATCTCGTTCCAATTCGCTTAATACTTTCTTTAAGCGTTCTTCGAATTCACCGCGATACTTTGTACCAGCAATCATGCCAGCCAAATCTAAAGTTACTATGCGCTTATCTTGCAAACTATCCGGTACATCTTCGTTTATAATTCTTTGGGCCAAACCTTCAACGATAGCCGTTTTACCCACTCCTGGTTCGCCAATCAATACCGGATTATTTTTAGTACGTCGGTTTAAGATAGTAATTACTCGACGGATTTGATTTTCTCGGCCAACAACCGGATCAAGTTTCCCTTCTCGGGCTTGGGCCGTTAAATCCGTTCCGAAAAAATCTAGTGTTGATTTGCGTAATTTTTTAGATGAACTGCGGTGCGAGGCGTCGCTATCTAAATCATCTTGTTCTTCATATTGCTGACGATTTAAAAAGTGCTCCAGTTCGGCCGTAAGGGTGTCGATATTGGCATTAAGATCTCGTAATAATCTGGTAGCCCGGGCGTTCTTCTGTTTTAAAATACTATATAAAATATGCTCAGTACCACAAAATTCTTGACCATAATCTTGAGCTATTTCATAGGCCATATTTAGGGTTAACTTTGCTGTTTCGGATAAACCCTTAGCTCCCATGTTTATCACTAAGGTCTTGGGGGTTAAGTTCAGCGCCATGCGTGCTCGATCTAAAGTAATACCGGCATTTTCTAGTATCTTAGAGCCCATACTAGTATCTTGAGCAAGCACTCCGAGCAATAAATGTTCAGTACCTATGTAAGCACTACCAAAACTCCGCGCAATTGCGTCAGCGTGTTTTAAACTTTGTAGGGCATTACTAGTTAAATGATTTAAAAATTCTTGAAATCCAGGTGAATCTGTGGGCATCATTATTAATTTTGCCTCCGTTCTGCCTTTGAAAGACGTAAAGGCTTATTGATGTATTCTGAGTTAGCTTTACTGAAAAGTCCGTACGAAATTTTATTGCACATATTACTGCTAACCCGATAGATTATGATTAGCATTAACTAATTCATATCTATAAATACATAATATCATTTAGCACTCAAAGGTCAAGAGTGCTAATTTACTGTCCCGATCGGACTTTGACTAAAGCGTGACGAATCACCTTATCACCCAAGCAATAACCGGCTTGAATTTCTTCGCTGACTACATCTTCGGGGCCTTCACCTTTTTCCAGAAGCACTGCTTCATGGAAACGAGGATCAAAACTTTGGCCGACACTTTCAATTTTTGTTACACCAAGCGTTTCGAGTACTTTTTCGAATTGCCTAACAATTTGATTAACACCTTTAACATATTCACTTTGTTGTAAATCTTTGGGGATATGTAGCATAGCTCTTTCGAAATTATCAATGACTGGAAGTAATTCTGAAACTATGCCAACCTTAGCTGCTTCGCGAGTACCCGCTAATTGCTCTTCATAATGGCGACGCAAATTAATAGCATCAGCTCTTTCGTGTTTTAAGGCCTCCGTTAATTCATTTATCCTGATCGTTAACTCACGCAGGTGCTGACTATATTTTGCCGAATTGCTTGCTGGCATCTTAGCCATACCAAACCTCTTCTAATTCCTCACCGGTACGTCGGACAAGAGCCATTACATCGCGATAACTCTGTCGTGTAGGGCCCAGGACGCCTATATAACTATGGTCACTAAATGGTCCACGGAATCGGCTAATGATTAAGCTACAACCGGCACTGCGACCAATTGGATTTTCCTGACCGATATAGACACTTAAAGGTTGATTAAGAGCAGCCTCGCGTAACCATGGTTCTAAATTATCAAGCAGTTGGGCAACTTGTCGAACATGTAACCCGCTAATAAATTCCGGTTGACCAAATAAGTTAGACAATCCACTCATGTAAAGTTGATTGCCAATTGTCGCTATACCTAAATTATGCGTAAGTTCAACTAAAGTATCGACAGCGTTGCGAATTGTCCTTTCGGGAATGCCACC
>CAZNOW010000034.1:0-2316 GCA_964574915.1 uncultured Candidatus Saccharibacteria bacterium | reverse complement strand
ATGACTGTCGCTTTTTTAATAGCTTCATTTATATTAACTTTACTGACTTTGGTAGGGCTTAAAGCGTTGTTTATATAATCGTTGGGATTTTCACTCCAAACTACGATATCAATTTTCTCTTGTTCACCGACCTCGCTCATAACTGCATTAACCCTTGTACCATGACCACCAACAAAGGTTCCTACCGGGTCAACCCCTTGGACATTACTGGCAACAGCAATTTTACTGCGGACGCCTGCTTCCCGGGCAATACCTTTTATTTCTACCGCACCATTTTCCATTTCCGGTACTTCAGATCGAAATAGCCATTCGATAAACTGGGTATTACCACGTGACACTACTAGTTGCGGACCGCGGGGGCCCCTTTCAACATCTTTCAAATAAACTTTTAGACGTTGCCCGCTATAGTATCGTTCGCTTTGAATTTGTTCGCTTTTAGGCATAATACCTTGGGCACGGCCTAGATCAATTCGAATAATACTACCTTCAACACGAGAAACTACACCGTTAATTACCGTACCGATTTTATCTTCGTATTCATCCATAATAATCTCGCGTTCTGCTTCACGAAGTCGCTGTAAGATAACTTGCTTGGCAGTTTGTGCAGCAACCCGGCCGAAATCTTGAACCCGATCATGAACTTCAATAGATTCACCGACTTTGGCGTCTTTTTTCATAACGCTAGCTTCTTTTAGGGATATTTCAAAAGCTGGATTTTGAACTTCTTCAACTATTTCCTTAGTAATATAGGCATCAACGTTACCGGTATTTAAGTTCATAGTAACGCGTACTTCGCCTTCACGATCGCCATAATCCCGACGGTATGCGGCAGCTAAGGCCTGCTCAACTATCTCTTGAACAGTTTCTTCGGGCAAATTCTTTTCTTCGGCAATGGCACGAATGGCGATTGCTAATTGTTTAAAATCCATTTCCATAATTATGTCTCCGATTATTCTTTTTATTATGCTAAATAAGTCATTGCTTAAGGCATAAAAAAGCCCGACGTGAACGCCGGACAACAACTTGAATTATACTGATTACAAATTATAAGTCAATTTCGACTTGGATTAGTCAGGCTCTGGTTATGCTTCCAAAACTATACCTAAAGCCAGATGAATAACCTGCACTCCAAGTAATTCTCTGGCAGCCGAAGCATCACCAGATGCCGATTGGGTTGAGATTATCATTTAATTCTCCCTTCATCTATTCGAATTACATGTCTAAATAGTTATTTCGTTAGACATCATATTCCTCAATATTGTTAATACTATGACATGCTATGAATAATATCGTCAACTGACGTCCTGAGTTACTCATGTTACACTATTTTTTAATGAGTAAAGTTGTCAAACGTTTCTATTCGGAAATTAAGCCTTCGCATTACGAACTTCAACTAACACCGGATAGTAAAAGCAAAACATTTTCCGGTCAAGTTACAATTAGTCTTAAAAAAACCGGTCGTCCTAGCCAGCGGCTTACTTTTCATCAAAATGGTCTTACCATCATTAAGGCTTCGATAATTAAACATGATAGACATGACTCTCGTCCAATAAACATCTTGCGGATTAACAATCAAAACAGCCTCAACGAAGTCCGTTTGCATACCTCTGAAATGGTCTATAGCGGTGATTATGAAGTCAGTTTAACTTTCAAAGGTAAAATCACACGTAACATGCACGGGCTTTACCCATGTTTTTTTAGTTATAAAAATGAAGAACATGTTATTTTATCTACTCAATTTGAAAGTCATTACGCGAGAGATGTATTTCCTTGCATAGATGAGCCTGAGGCCAAAGCCACATTTCATTTGCAGTTAATCACACCAGTCGGGTTTCAAGTATTAGCAAACACGCCAATTGAACAGCAGACTCAAACTAAATACTTACTGACCACCACGTTTGTACAAACACCTAAAATGTCAACTTACTTACTGGCTTTTGTGATCGGTGAATTACATTGCAAATCTACTAAAACCAATCGTGGCACCGAAATTTCAGTGTGGTCTTCTATTGATCAACCTTTAGCCTCTTTAGATTTTGCACTTAAAACTGCCAGACAATCGGTTGAATTTTTTGAAAAATATTTCGGATTAGATTACCCCCTACCAAAATTAGACCATGTAGCACTACCGGATTTTTCGTCAGGAGCTATGGAAAACTGGGGATTAATAACCTACCGGGAAAGATTATTACTCGCTTACCCTGGCCAAACTTCGCAGTCTAATAAAGAAAATATTGCTTCAGTGATCGCTCACGAGACTTCGCATCAATGGTTTGGTAATTTAGTGACTATGCGTTGGTGGGATGATTTATGGCT
>CAZNOW010000033.1:0-8589 GCA_964574915.1 uncultured Candidatus Saccharibacteria bacterium | reverse complement strand
TAGAACCGAGCAATTGTTCAATCATGATTTCATTGTAGCAAATGACTGACAGTAAAGTAATATCATTTGTTCAAAACTGTTGTAACCAGTTCTACAATATCTTCGAATTTATATCCGGTAGAAAACCATTGAATACTTTTATTTCGCTTAAACCAGACTTGCTGCTTTTTGGCTAAGTTTAGTGTATCCCGAACAATCATATTTTTAAGCTCTGAGTAAGTTATAGTGCCTTCAATGTAGCTTTGCCATTCGCGGTAACCTACGCTTTTCATTGGCTCTATATCCCAACCATAGAGTCCGGCTAAATGCCTGACTTCTGATTCAAGTCCTGTTTCGAGCATTTTTTCAATTCGCTTTTCAATATTTTGTTTCAAAATTTCTTTCGGTAACTGTAGCCCGATAACTAATGTGTGCGCCCTGATTGAGCTTTTTACTGATCGCAGACCTTTGGTTTCAATTAAGCGAATGACCCGACGCTTATTATGTTTATCTACGTCTTCGGTATTTAAATTCATCTGGTTAGCTTTTTGTAAGAGTTCAGATAAAGACATCTGATTGAGCTGGTTACGTAAATCAATTGAGGAAGGAGGCAAAAATTTATAATTATATAGCACACTATTGATATATAAACCGCTGCCGCCAACTATGATTGGCACCTTGTGCCGGTTGTTGATATCATCAATGGCGTCATTAGCTAATTTCTGAAAATCATGAACATTAAAATCGCTGCCTGGATCGGCAATGTCTAACAGATGATGCGGTATTTTTCGTCTGTCGCTTTCGGTTGGTTTAGCAACCCCTATATTAAAACCCCTATATAAAGTCATCGAATCAGCACAGATTATTTCTGCGTTAAAATGCTTCGCTAATCTCATCGCCAATGCGGATTTACCGCTCGCCGTTTCTCCGACAATCGCAACCAGCTGGTCGTTAGACTGCATATGTCATTTATCCTATAAGGTAGTGCCCGGCGGCCACCAAAGCAAGTCATTAATGTCAATATAATAATCTTTATTCACTTTCACGCCTTCAGCTTCAAGCATAGCCTTATGGCCCTGACGGCCACCCGGATAGCCTGTAGCTAAACTACCCTTTTTATTTACCACCCTATGCCAGGGTAAATTAGGATTTCCAAAGTGGGCGATACCACCCACGACCCGTGCGGCACCGGGGTAACCGCAAAGCGCCGCAATTTGCCCATAAGTCATTGCCCGACCTTTAGGTATTTGCTCAACAACAATATATACCCGCTCCCGAAGATTCAGTTCTAGGTCGTTTTGTTGAGACATATCAGATTAGAGAGACGTTTTGGTAACACGGGCTTTTGCTTCGTTAGCCACCGTTTTCAGAAATTCATCGATGCTCTGACTGTTATGATGCTCGTTGACCTCTAGGTCTTTACGTACTCGAGGCATTAGATCACCTCCGGAAATTTCTTTCTCGCCGATAACAACCGTATAAGGTACTTTGCTGATCTCCGCCGAACGAATCTTTTTACCGACAGATTCATTGGAGTTATCGACTGTTAGACGCAACCCAAGCTTAGTCGCTTGCTCTAGGATTTTATTAGCAAAATCGATTGTTGCTTGCTCTTGATTGACGGTGATAAGGCGAACTTGTTCAGGCGCCACCCAAACCGGGAATTTTCCAGCTGTATGCTCAATATATATGCCCAAAAACCGCTCAATAGATCCAAGCAACGCGCAATGAACCATGACTGGGCGCTGTTGACTACTATCTTCGGCGGTATATTCCAGCTTAAACCTTTCAGGTTGAACGAAATCCAGCTGGACGGTAGCGACTTGATGCTCTCGTCCGATAGCATCGGTAGCCATGAAGTCAATTTTCGGCCCATAAAATGCCGCTTCACCAATAGCTTCAAAAGATTTTAGCTTATTATGTTCGGCTAGCTCACGAATGATTGACTGAGCTTCATCCCATAATTTTTGCTCCCCTAGGTACTTATTACTGTTGTCTCGGAAGCTTAACCGAGCTTTTAAGGGCATTCCTAGTACTTCGTAGAGCGTTTGTATGTCTGAAATTAAGCCATCAACTACCGATTCCAATTGATCCGTCCGGCAAAAAACATGACTATCATCTTGGGCAAAGGATCGCACCCGCATCAATCCTCCTAGTTCACCGCTCTTTTCGTCACGGTAACAGGTAGTTGTTTCAAAATACTTAATAGGCAATTCACGGTAGCTGCGCGGTTGTGAGGCAAAAATCTGAATATGGTGCGGACAGTTCATCGGTTTTAAGACAAAATGATCTGAGGTTTCTTGGCTCTCAACCAGAAACAGTTCCTCGCCAAATTTATCCCAGTGACCGGAAGCCTTATATAGTTCGGTTTTGGTAATATGCGGGATATAAACTCTTTGGTAACCAGAGGCAATTCTAAGGGATTCAACAAAATCAGTCAGTTCTTGGCGCATAATTGTTCCTCTTGGGGTAAATAACGGCAAACCCGAGCCTACCAAATCTGAAAAGACGAACAAATCAAGTTCTTTGCCGATTTTACGATGATCACGCTGTTTTGCTTCTCCAAGCATATTAAGGTATTTCTTTAGATCTTCTTCGTTAGTAAAAGCGGCGCCGTAGATACGACTCATCTGACTATTGGTATCTTTACCGCGCCAATATGCACCAGAGATTCTCAGCAATTTGAAAGCTCCGACCTGATTAGTGCTGCTAACATGCGGACCACGGCAAAGATCGGTGAAATCAGCACTTTTGTAAAACGTCACCGTATCTACCCGGCTCGTATTATCGGTTTGAATACCAAGTTCTTCGGCATCTAATTCCTTAGCCGCTGTGGTCCCGGCTCTCTTTAAATCATTCAGCAGTTCTTCTTTATAAGGTTGTGAGCTCTCTTTAGCCCAGGCGATTGCCTCATCAATCGGTTTTTCAAAATGCTCGAAAGGCTCATATGAGGCAATAATTTTCTTCATTTCAGCCTCAATTTTTGGTAAATCTTCTTCCGATAATTTTGTGGTTCCTAGATCAACATCATAATAAAAACCGTTTTCGACGACCGGGCCGACTCCAAATTTAGCATCCGGCCATAGGTGTTGGATGGCCGCCGCCATGATATGTGCTAAGCTGTGCCGCATGATATGTGACTCTTGATTATCTTCCGCCATTACTGCCTCCTTAATTACTATGATAACGAAAAAGACGCGTCTGATTAAATACGCTCGCACGATATTCAATCTAACGCGTCTCGGGTCCTGTATCTCGGCTTATATTTTACGACTCAGGCTTTACTCTATATAAACACCGAGTTAGTTGTACAGGATGGTTCCACCGGACTTCCTTATGTTCAACTGATGTTTTGCATAAGGCACTCATACTATTACGTTAACGCACGTATAGTATCCCACGGAACTCAACGGTTGGTGAAACCGTTTCACTGTTCACCGGCGATTATAGCACATCTCAAAACTTCACCTGCAATCTAATATAATGTAGTTGGTATGATATGGCTAGTATTTAATTGTGGTTATAATTACATAAACTATGTGGATAATTAATAAACTCATAAATGATATGTCTTCTGTTATGTAAAAAACTATTGCTTATATCTCGTACTACTCATAACATAGTATTTAGTGATATCTCAATGGTACGAACTCAAACCTGCTGCTCTTCTTTTGCGTCGCAAGGGAAAATCATTAGGATTCATAGAAAAAAATCTTGGAATACCTAGGTCAACATTATCCGGATGGTGTAAAAACATTCAATTATCAAACGAACAAAGAGTAACTTTATTAAATAATCAGCTAGTTTCTCTACCCAAGGCTAGACTTGCAGCAGCAAAATGGCATCGCGAACAAAAAGTATTACGTATATCAATAGCAAAACAAGAAGCAGAAAATGTAATGAAAAATATCGATATTACAGATGACATTTTAGATTTATCTCTTGCCATGCTTTATCTAGGCGAAGGCACTAAATCAAAATTAACTTCTATTGCAAATTCAGATCCGATGGTTTTACGTTTTGTTTTATCTGTTTTAAAACAAAATTATAAAGTAAATCTAAATACTATTAAGTGTGGTTTGCACTTAAGAATGGATCAAGACAGTACTGAATGTAAGAAGTATTGGGCAAATGAACTTGGATTAGCTGTAAAACAATTCGCATATATTTCTTTCGACAAAAGGAGTGCAGGTCGAGTAACATATGATCGATATAAGGGTGTATGTGTACTTTATTGTGGCAGTATTGCTATTCAAAGAAAATTAATTTATCTTTATAATCTGTTCTGTGATAAAGTTTCACAAATGGGCACGTAGCTCAGTTGGCTAGAGCGCATCCTTGACGTGGATGAGGTTTCGGGGGTTCGAGCCCCTCCGTGCCCACCAGATTTACGAAACTTCGAATTCTTCATTTACTTCTTATTATTCTTTGAAATAAAGCTATTACCTCCTATTAACCAATTGACTAAATACCCCTACTATGCTAAATTTATCAGGTTAAATAGGAAGTTTTGGTGAGTACCACTAATATGAGTGCTCTAGATTCTTTTCAATTATTTTACGAAGAGCTAACCTTCAACCCACATATTTCAAGAAAAGTTAGACGACAGAGAACTAGCAAGTCTTAATTGAATATTAACGATAACCACTCCGAGATGCTTACAGTACTCGGGGTGGTTTTTAGTTATACCACTATAAATGCTAATTTTTCCACTAGCAATTTATATAGCCGTATGACAATATGTTGATATGGTATGCATATATTGTGGCAAAAATACACATGTCACAAATTCACGGTTACAAAAACAAACCAATAAAGTCTGGCGAAGGCGTCAGTGCCTCTCATGCCAGGCTATTTTTAGTACATTAGAACAAAACGTATACGAAAATACTCTGGCTGTACAAGATAGGAAGTCGCACATTATGCCCTTTCAGCGCGATAAGCTGTTTTTAAGCATCTATGACGCCTGTAAACACCGCCCTACCGCTCTGATTGACGCTTCAGCCCTGACTGAAACAGTCATTAGTAATTTGCTTAAGAACCAGCAACCTAACCATGGCTTAGTTCAGAAAGTAACGATTGCCGAGAATGTCATTAATACTCTTAAACATTTCGATAACGCAGCTTACGTCCACTACAGCGCCTATCACAGCTTGTGAGCGGTTTTGATCTGTCCGGACTTTCCCACGTCAACTACGGCCTTCTGTGTGACGTCAAAACCCATATAATGGCCAAAGGCTAAGCGGGTTTGTGAGTAAATAGCCGCAAACGAGTTATAGATAACCGTAGTAAAGGGTAAATAGACCCATTGGATTATCATAAAGAACGTCCGGCGCCGCTTGTAGCGTTCCGGTTTCGGAGGCAGCGTCTTTAGACATAAGAAAAGCATGGCTATGATCGTGATCAGCGCCAGAGTTTGAACGCGGCTAATTATCAGCGGCAGCTGATTGGCTGCCAGGCTATGCGGATGGAACAGTACTGGCACAAAGCCCCCGACTAGGGTTAGGATCGGCCCTACCGCCCAAGTAACGTGACCTTCCGTTAAACGGAAAGTCTTGGCAATCAGATCACTTTTTGAGACTTTATTCTTCTTGAAGTATCCCTGATTGAATACATAGGCGATGTCAGATGCGCCATATGTCCAGCGCCGCAGCTGAATAAATTGAGCTTTTAAAGTTTTTCTATAGGTATCAGATAATACCGCATCCTGATAAATCGGGACATGCAATGGATAAACGATATAATGTCCTTCGAATCTAAAATATGAGCGCCAAAATTGATGTCCGTCTTCCACGATTGTCCGAGTACTCCAAAAATTTGTTTCAATCAGTGAGGCCATGCCTTGGGCATGAGACGAGAAATTACGCATGGCGTGCGGACGTAGAGCTAAGACTACATTAAATATCGAGTTGCCGGTAGCCACCACTCTCATTGGTGCCGGAGCATCCCAGATATTGTTGGTATACATTGAAATCGGCTGAAAGGCCGATCGCACCGGATCGGGACATAGCACATAGGTATAGCTTAGACAAGGTAGATACTCCTTATCTGGACGATTATCGGCATCAAGAGTGGTAACTATCACTCTTAGTGGGTCGATGTGGTTCTTTTCAAGGTATTTTTTAAATTCCCGGCCGGCGTAGGATATATTACCCCCCTTGCCAATGACTTCTCCTTCTATGTTCTTGGGGTGTTTGATGGCCACCGCATAATAAAATTGCTCTTTATAAGTTTCGACGAGCTCTTTAGCTTGTTGCTCAACCGCCGGACCGCCCCGTTCTTCATAGGCCAAGATTAATATCATCTGTTTCTTGGGGTAGTCGGATGCTAAAACCGATTGAATGGTAGGCTCGAGTACTTCTCGGCTTTCGTTATAAGTGGCGATTATCACGGCATTTAGTAGATTACTCGGTTTAATAGCCAATTTGTCGCCGCCATGAGTCTTAACCTGCTCTAAATGCCATGGCAGAATTGTTCTATCGGTTTCGTCGCATTTGCCCAGTTCTAGTTCAGTAAGCAGCTTCAGCCAGTTGATACGGATATTTTTTCGTAGGGCGTTGTACCCGTACACTGATCGAATCGCCACTGCCATGGCTCTAGTTACGTAAACAAATATTAATAATAAGATATAAAAAGCAGCAATAGTGACGTTTAAAATACTCAGCAGTATTAATATGATCAGCGCTGACATGCTCAGCGCCCAAGGCATAATTTCAAACAGCCTATAACGGAAATGACGCTCAGCTACCCTAGGTATCTCAATGTCTGTCATCTTAAAACTAATAAAGCATTACTTACGATTATAGCTAGAGTTAATAGTAACGTTCCAAGACCAAGCACGGTCACTGCGAGTTGTCGATGGATAGGATAAACTCTCACGCTGATCGCAATATGGAAGACTAAAATCAACAGACCGAAGACGATGAAACTGATTAATTGTAAGCTGCTACCGCTCTGAAAAGCATTAATAGTGGCATTTGAGCGGTATTGAACGATATAGCTGTTGTGCCCGGTATCTAATCTGAGTAAGGTTAAAGTACATAACAGAAAAGTCAAAAAGACGTTTACGCTCACGATGAGCAAGACCAAACGGTCGCGCAAATACTGTTTCGGAATTATCATGTCTTGTGTTTTATTGTATCACCTAAGAATGGTGCGGGTGGCGGGAATTGAACCCGCGTCTCAGCCTTGGGAAGGCTGCATAATGCCGTTATACAACACCCGCTTGTTAAATATAATGGAGCCACCTTGGGGATTCGAACCCCAGACCCCCGCTTTACGAAAGCGATGCTCTAGCCAGCTGAGCTAAGGTGGCCTGCTTAAAAACGACCCTATTATACCAAACTACCGAGGTTAACCAATACGTAATCAGTATTTGCATACATATGTTATTCGCTATTTAAAGGGTCTACATCTTAAGAGCTGTGACTATGTCATAGTTTATTAATTTCGCATTTGGCTAACTTTTTAGTTCGAGGTAGTATTTTCTGAAATTACTAATCCCAATCCTTCATTCTAAATATCTGGATAATTTTTCTATTATCTTTACCGAAATGGTCATCATGCTCGACAGGCATCTTTTTTATCCATGAATTGCTAATTGCCTTACCGTTTCCTAGAGAGAATCCAATGTGTTTCTTTAAGCCATCATCGAATTTTCGAGCTTCCCATACAAGTACATCTCCAGGATGAGGATTATTTGCTTCAACCCATCCGGATTCGCGTAAATCGTTAATTGTGGCTTCAACTGTTCCGTGTATACCTCTTAGTTTTTTAAATATGACTAGGATAGAGCTAACAAAAAATGCACAGGAATTATAACCATCATCTAAAGCATCAAAGTTACCCTTTTCTTCGGTATTAACCTGAAAGTTCCTGAACAAATGTGAACCAACTGAATTACGAATCATCTGTAAATAACTCTTAAAATATAAGCGAGTAGGTTTTTGGGATTGGGTCATGGGTATATTCTACACCTCTAGTAACATGAAAAATCTTATGCTTGGCTAGGTGTCAAGTTGGACTTTAAAATAGCTAGACCAGACTAATTACTTCAACTACTTGTTTGTCTTCCATTTCTCTTTGTTTTTTCTCTACTACAGTAATACTAGAACAGCTTTGGATCTGATCTTGCTGTAGACCGCCACTTCCTTCTGTTAGGGTAACGTGAGGAGAATAGTTTTCGTCGGTGTAAGTTAAATCTAGAATAGTCCCACCGTTACTTTGAATGCTTTGCAGCAGGCTATGATGGAGTTTTAATAATCTACCCGTAGTATCCTCGACTTCTGTCACTAGCACATCATTACGTGGTCCGTACCAGGCTTTTTCTTTGGCCTTTATGGCAAAACTACCAACTTTTCTAGCTGTTTCTTCGATAGCCAATAGTGTATTAAGTAAAGCTTCTTCTTTGACACTAAACCAGGGTACGATAGTTAGATGAGGTGGCCATATTGAAAATTGATAATCTTCCGGTACCTCTTCAAGCATATGACAAACCATGAAACGTGGTAATAATTCCGCCATAAATCTATAATACCAAACCGTATTGATTACACTGGCGGGGTATTGAGTCGGACTTCAGAACTGTTATATTAAATAACCAAGTTTTTT
>CAZNOW010000032.1:0-8705 GCA_964574915.1 uncultured Candidatus Saccharibacteria bacterium | reverse complement strand
AACTGGCGGAATTACAAAAGCTTGGCATTGATCCTTATCCGGCAACTTCCAACCGCAGTCATGTGCTGGTTGATATCAGAAATAAATTTGACGAGCTCCAGGGCCGAGAAGTCAATGTCGCCGGCCGGATTAACAATATCCGTAAATTCGGTAAAATCGCTTTTATCGTGATTAAAGATATGAGCGGTACATTACAACTGTTTTTAACGGCCGAAAAAGTTGAAGGCTTAAACACCGAGAACAGCCAGCTGGGTTTTGATCAGCTGACGCTGCTCGATAATGGCGATTTTATTGAAGCTACCGGGAAGGTGATTAAGACCCAAACCGGTGAAATATCGGTGGAAGTAAATAAATTACGCCTTCTGACTAAAACGCTCCGGCCGCTGCCGACTACCCATGACGGATTTACTAATAAAGAAGAGCGGCTGCGCCGCCGCTATATTGATATGAGCGTTAATCAGGATGTCCAAGACCGCTTTATCCGCCGCAGTAACTTCTGGCAGGCTACCCGGCAGTATCTGATCGATCATGGTTTTATCGAAATCAACACCCCGGTACTGGAGCAGACTCCCGGTGGAGCCGATGCTACGCCGTTTGTGACCCATATGGATGCTCTCGATCAGGACTTTTATTTACGGATCAGTCATGAGCTGCCCTTAAAGCGGCTGATCGGCGGCGGTTATGAAAAAGTTTTTGATATCGGGCCGCGTTTTCGCAACGAAAACTACTCGGATGAGCATTTACCGGAGCATGTAGCCATGGAATGGTACTGGGCTTATGCCGACTGGCAGGCCGGTATGAAGTTTATGACGGAAATGTACCGTTATGTGCTTGAAAAAACCTTTAGTAAATCACAATTTAAAATCGGCAACTTTGAGATTGATTTAAATAAAGAGTGGGATCAGCTGGATTATACCCAGGCGATGCAGAAGCATTACGGGCTGGATATTCATAACTGTTCGCTGGATCAAATTAAGCAGGCATTATCCGATCATAAACTGGAAGTTGAAAAAACCGAAAGCAAAGCCCGGGGGATTGATAAACTCTGGAAAAATATGAGAAAAGATATCGCTGGGCCGACCTGGTTAGTTAATTTGCCGTTATTTATTAGTCCGCTCGCTAAGTTAAATCCTGATGAATCCGATTGTGTTCAGCGCTTTCAAGCGGTGATTGCTGGTTCCGAACTGGGCAACGGTTTCTCAGAGTTGAATAACCCGAAAGATCAATTAGATCGTTTTGTTGAACAACAAAAACTTCGTGATTCTGGTGACCAGGAAGCGATGATGTTAGATATTGATTTTGTTGAAATGCTGGAATACGGAATGCCGCCAGCCTGTGGTTGGGGATATAGCGAACGGGTCTTCTGGGTATTTGAGGGAGTAACAGCCCGCGAGGGTGTACCATTCCCGCAGTTAAGAAAAGAGATAGACGAAAATTCTAAACTAATTTATCCTGACATTCTAAAGTAACTTAGGAATATATTGGTCATGGTTAGTGTTAGTGATGAGCAGTTTCAGGGTTTAATTAGAGAAGCTATGGCTTCGCTTTCGAAAGACCATCTAAAACGCTTGGAAAACGTAGCCATACTTTATGAATACGATCCGACACCCGAACAGCGGATGCAACTGGCACTTCGTCATTATCAAACTCTGTTTGGTCTATATGAAGGCGTACCATTAACCAAAAGACAAGGAGTTACTAAAATACTACCTGATAAAATTACACTTTTTAAGAACCCTATATGTATGGTCACTAATAATATTGCTGAGTTAAAGGAACAAATTAGACATACCTTATGGCATGAAATAGCCCATTATTATGGCTTGAATCACGAAAATATTAATAAGCTTGAGACTTAAAGCAAGAGTTTCTTGTCTATCTCCTAACAACTAACCATTTTAAGTATTTGATCGAATTAAATCCGACAGACATAACAATATTCAACATTAAATGTGTATAAAAAATTTTTATAAGTAAATATTTTTTGAAAATTTTAAAGATCATACTTCATGCTACAATAACGGCATGGCGCCTCTTCAAAATCGGAGCTTATTTTTTGGTGATAATCTTGAAATATTACGAGAAAAATTCCCAGGTAATGAAGGATACTTTGACTTAATTTACTTAGATCCTCCATTCAATTCTAATCGTAACTATAACGTATTATTTAAAGAAGGTTTGGTTGATAGCGAAGCTCAAGCTCATGCTTTTGAGGATTCTTGGCATTGGACAAATGAAGCTCAACATGAATTTGAAGAACTAGTTAAAAATGCTCCAGAAGAGATTACTAATCTTATTATTTCTTTAGAGAAAGCTGTTGGCCATAATGATGTATTAGCATATCTTGTTATGATGACCACTCGACTTCTTGAGCTGTATAGAGTTCTTAAAACTACTGGAAGCCTTTATTTACATTGTGATCCTACAGCTAGTCATTATTTAAAAATAGTGCTTGATGCTATTTTTGGAAAAGATAACTTTAGAAACGAAATTATCTGGCATTACAGAACTGGTGGTGTTAGTAAGCGTTGGTTTGGTAAAAAACATGATGTTATTTTTTTCTATACTAAATCAGACAAATACTTTTTTAACCCATTAGAAGTCAAAGAATACTATGATTCAAAACCTGGATTTTTAGACAGAAATTCTGGGCAAGATAAAGGTGGTTATTATCACTATGTATATGAGGATGACGTTTTTGATATAAAGGCTGTATTTAATATGTCAAAAGAACGATTAGGATATCCAACCCAAAAACCGGAAGCATTATTAGAGAAGATTCTAATGGCTAGCTCAAAAGAAGGAGATTGGATACTTGATCCATTTTGTGGATGTGGCACGACCGTAGCAGAAGCTGAAAAGTTAAATCGAAATTGGAATGGTATTGATATATCAATGTTGGCTGTGAAACTTATTGAAAGACGCTCAATTCATCAAAAACCAAGTCTTAGGAACCAGATTTATATTAACGGACTGCCAAGAGATATGGCGGGGGCTCATCAATTAGCCGATCAAAATCCATTTGATTTTGAATACTGGGTTGCAGTTCATTTATTAGACGCTAAACCTCCAGCGGGTAAATCTCAAGACAATATGAAGGGTGCCGATAAGGGTGTTGACGGCGTAATAACGTTAGTTACCAATGTAAATAATGGCGATTCAGAATACGGCAAAGTAATTGTTCAAGTCAAGGGTGGACATGTACAACGTAACCAAGTAGCAACATTAAGGTCTGACATCCAAAGTCAACATGCTATAGCTGGAGTATTTGTATGTATTGAAAAACCAACACCACCAATGAGAATAGAAGCAGCCCAGGCTGGAACAGTTAGAACTCAGCTAGGTGAATTCCCAATTATACAAATCATGACAGTCGAGGAACTTTTATTGGGACGTCACCCAAAACTACCCGGTATGATATCACCCTATAAACAAGCGCTTGCTTTTCAACCCACTATTCCTCAAGCGAGTTTAGATATTTAAATTAATAGCTAATGCTAATTTGACCACTTATTAGCGTAACAACCAATTCAAAGTGTGGTTTATATCATGATTTTGCATAGAGTAGTGTGTACAAACTAACGATATTTAGGGCTTTTGGTCACAATTAAAAAGAAGACTAGATGGCACCTATCACCGTGTTAGTCCGTATTATCTTAATTCTTACGTGAACGAGTTTGCTTTTCGGTATAACTATCGGAAGCAGGTGATTTTCCCTTTGCTTTTGGCAAGGGCTGCGAGGCACGTTTGAGAAGCGCTAAAAACTGCTTTTTACCCACCTAAAAAGCTCCTGTAACTTTTCTTAATTCCTCGTAATATTTTGGCATAATCACCATTTCCTTTATATTCTTGGACGTTGGGATTTCAGCTATAATTTTTTTTATATCGTAATCATTTGCTTTCATTGGTAGCTGACCTTTTTGCCTTTGCCTTAGTGGGGATGATGTGCTCGATGACATGAGTTGATTGTTCCTTTTCTAACATAGATTTTACCCATTTTTTATAGACACGCAACGTTTTCATATTCTCATCACTGTTATCTATGTTCAATGAGAATTCATGCTTTGCTTCTGTTGAGTCAATTATATGGTCATGCGGTCTCGTGCTAAAAGCAAGGGATCTTGCAGTCCTTCTTACGGTCTCCATCTGTTCATCTGTTTCGGGTTTATAAGACCGTTTTAACAGGGAAAATGCAACCTCAAAGGTATCACGCCATGAATTGTTCATTTCTTTTAGAATAACTGGGTCTAACTTTTCACATAACTGTTGCCAAGGGGGGGGAATTTCAAGTGGCAACATTTTCTCAAACCTAGCCTCTAGTTCTATTATTGCAAATTGATATGACGTAGTTGAAACCCATTGACTTTGATACTTGGTTTGTGGGTCAATTGGGGTTAGATTTGCCATTGCACCCATTGTAATGCGGTTAGCAGCTAAACAGAGCACCGTTCCGCCGCTTGCTGCTTCATATGGCACAAAAGCGTGAATCTCATCAAATGTGTTACGCAGGTAATTTGCTATTTTGGTTGACACATATACGACTCCACCAAGAGTATGAATAATTAAATGCAGTGTTTTGGGTAACGATTGTACTTCCTGTAAATCCTCGATTGTTTTTTCTATAGCATATAAATCCGCTACATCTATTCGAGTCTCCGCAACACCAATGGGCGAAATCCTTATAGCTCTATCGGGTGCTACAAAGCTTAGTAATAATACGTCTTTGTCGTCGGCAATTGCTTGTAATTCTTTTTGTAGTTCTTCATCCATGCCCACAGTATAGCATCACAATAAAACTAAGTATAAAGCTAGAGCCAAATAATGGTGCCGTTAGGTTATGTCGTAAAATATTGCAATTCCTCTGTTAAAGTAGTATGTTGATTATGGTTGGGCGTGCGTAGTTTAAAAGGATAAAACAAAGCACCGTCTAAGCTTTAGATTAGGGTTCGAACCCCTACGCACGTGCCACCCAACAAAAAGGGGGCGGAACAATACCGCCCCCTTTCTATATCCGTAAGCAATTTACGTACTTGACAAAATAGGGTAGAATAAAAGTACAAATTTGTAAGCTTAGACGACAAGAAAGTCCCGAAAGGGGCTTTTTTGTATCTTATCACTTTCCTTGTTTAGACTTGATACTCACCAGTTATCCACAGATAAAACCATAAGCTTATTACGTAATAAAAAAAAGTATTTGACAAATTATTTGCTGCAACTTATATTGGTAATTGCCATCGTGAGGTGGCAAGGGAAATAGCCTTCGGGCTGTTGACCGAGCAAAGGGGAGCCCGTCAAACGGCTCCCTTTTGTGTATATACGAAATTCGAAAGTATATATTTATTACTGATCGAAATTGCTCACCATAATCTAAAGCCCACTTACCTAGAACTCTCGGGAATGTTATAGTTGCAACTATGCAAAACATCTTACAGTTCATACTCGGAAATAAGACAAAAATTACCCTTGAATCATTAAAAAAATGGAACTTAATTCTGGTTGCGCTTTATGTGATTCAGGGCGGCGCAATTTTATTATTAAGCATATCGCACTTCTTTCAAATTTCTGTCTTATATGTAACAAAAGATACACTTCAATCTCAATTAACCGGGCAAACAGTAATCGCACCAGCCACACATCAGTTATTTATTATTAACTTAGTCGGCCCGGTAGCGGCATTTTTATTTATCGCAGCAATTCTTCATTTCTTGTCAGCTACCATTTGGCGGAATCAATATGAAAATTGGATCAAGAAAAATATCAATCCGCTGCGCTGGCTAGAATACGGTCTTAACGGCGGCATTATTCTTATAGTAATTGGGCTACTGGCAGGTATTTACGATATCGCCAGTTTATTAATGTTATTTGCATTCGCGATCATGGCTGCCCTTATGGGATTATTTATTGAAGCTAATACAAAATCATTGCAGGTTAAACAGTTACCTAAATGGCTGGATAAATGCGTAGTCTATATAGCATTCTTGATCCCTTGGATAATTATCGGATTCTATCTTAAGGCAGCCGATTTCTATGGATCAGGTACTCAAGTGATGCTTTATGTTATATATCTCCTGACATTGATCTTATTTATTGCCATTTTCGTTAATGTATATCTAATGAAGGCCAAAAAATACAACTGGAAAGATTATCTTTACACCGAGCGCTGGCATTTTGTGTTAAGTTTTGTAGCTCAATCTTTACTAGCCTGGCTAGTCTATATTGATATATTTCATTCTTAAATAAGACGATGTGAAAGAAAATAATAACTCGGTAATCATCTTTGACTTCGACGGTACTATTGCCGACAGTCTATTAATGACCTTTAACGTAGCTTATCGGATTGCCCATCATCAAACTCCGCCTAAAGAAGATATCAGCCGGTTAAGGGCCATGAGTGCCTTTCAATTACTACGCGAAATAAACGTTCCGTGGTGGAGAGCGTTCTTTTTAGTCAGCCGTGTTAGGCTGATGATGCGTACGAAAATTGATAACGTGGAAATCGTTTCTGGTATCGACGAGGCGATCAAATCGCTTCAAAAAAAGCACAAACTTTTTATTCTTAGCTCGAACAGCACGACTACCATACAGACTTTTTTACGTCGATATGACCTGGATTCGTATTTTACCGGGATTTATGGTGGTGCAAGCGTGTTTGGCAAAGCGAGCAAACTAGAGCATTTAATACACCGAAATGACCTAGATGCACACCAAACATGGTATGTGGGCGATGAAAAGATGGATATTAGTGCTGCCAAACGAGTCGGCCTAAACTCGGTTGCCGTTGCCTGGGGATTTAGCAATATTCACGTACTTGAGAACTGCCACCCGACTGCCTTAGTGTTTGATACTGATGAGTTAGTGGCGTTGTTTGGCAAACAATGACCAACAATAATCAGAGTTCAAATCTGCCAGTCGTCCGGATTAATAAACTGGTTTATGGCGGCCAGGGACTGGGCGAGCTGCCCAATGGCAAGAAAGTCTTTGTTTGGAATGCTCTACCTGATGAATTGGTGGCGGTGCGCATCATCAATCAAAAGCGTAGATATGCCGAGGCAATTGCTGAAAATATCATAGAAGCATCAGCCGACAGACAAGACCCGCGGGAGTCCAGTTATCTGGCAACCAGTCCGTGGCAGATTATGGATTTCGAGGCTGAAAATCGTTATAAAAAAGACATTACTCTTGAAGTACTGAAGCAACAGGGTATACCCGTGCCGACCATCCAAGGACCAATACATGATGGACAAATGTGGCAGTACCGTAACAAAATGGAGTACCAATTTTGTGATTCGGGTGGCAGACTGAGCTTAGGCCTCTATCAACGTGCCAGTCATGCCAAATTGGCAGTTGATGGCAGTCAGCTGGCCAAACCGGCAATCGACCAGATAACGAATAAGATATGTATGCTACTGGCCAATATTGACCTAAAGGAAAAGGACCTGAACTCGATAGTTGTTCGCAGCTCCCAAACTGGCCAGCTGGTTGCTAGTCTTTTTGTCGAACTCGGAACATTTAAAAGTTTTGAATTACCGGCGGAATTAAAAGGTCTTAATGTTTACCAATTTAAGCAAAGCACCAAAATGCCCCCCAAATTACTTAATCGTTTTGGGGATAGTTCTTTGGAAGATACGTTACTAAATAAATCATTTGAGTATGATGTTAACTCTTTTTTTCAAGTTAATATTCCGGTATTTGAACTGGCTCTTCAAAAAATCAAAGACGAATGTCAGTCTGGTGATATTGTCGATCTTTATGCCGGAGTGGGCAGTATCGGACTCAGTATCGCCAAATTTGCGGCCGATCTGATTGAACGAGATCCGGTTATGACAAAATTTGCCGAGATTAATGCTCATAACTTAGGCATTAAAGCCCGCATTATACAAGCTTCCACCGATCAGGCACTGGAATATATCGCTAGGGATAAACCGCTGATATTAGACCCACCGCGCACCGGTTTGCACGATAAAATAATCACTAAAATTTTAGCTGAAAAACCGCTAAAAATCGCTTATCTAAGCTGTAATCCGATAACTCAAGCCCGCGATCTAGCAAGTCTTACATCCTTATATAAAATTCAGTATTTTGAAATATATAATTTCTTTCCCAGAACGCCCCATATTGAAACCTTGGCTATATTAAATTTGAAATAATCAAAAACGTTTAAGAAAGTTGTAATGCTAAAATGGTAAATAGAATGACAAGCTGGGGATCTCGGCAGGCTGCCTATCAGCCGGGCCAAAACAAACCATTTAAAATATCGCGCTCGAAAATCGAGTTGTATATGCAGTGTCCGAGATGTTTTTGGCTGGATGCCAGGATGAATATCAAAAGACCGAACGGCCCGCCGTTCACCCTGAATAAAGCCGTCGACAGCTTATTTAAAAAAGAATTCGATAACTACCGTAAAAAAGGTAAGCCGCACCCGATAATGATTGAATTCGGGGTGGATGCCATACCTTACCAGCATCCCAAACTCGAAACCTGGCGTCACAACTTTACCGGCGTATCAACCCTTCATGAGCCAACCAATTTGTATATTTACGGAGCGGTTGATGATTTATGGATCAACGCCGACCAGGAAATCATCGTGGCCGATTACAAAGCGACCGCCAAAGATAAAGAAGTTGATCTAAATTCGGATTGGCAAATCGGTTATAAGCGGCAAATGGAAATCTACCAGTGGTTACTGCGCCAAAATGGTCTAAAGG
>CAZNOW010000031.1:0-8820 GCA_964574915.1 uncultured Candidatus Saccharibacteria bacterium | reverse complement strand
GTCGAGTTACTATTATCAACAAGAGAGTGTCCTACTTAAGGGGTAACTGGAGGAAGATCATCCTGCCAGCAGGATAACATATCACAGTTTATTGTCAAGTATCTAAAAATATTGCGCTGTTTTACAATAAACCTATGTCGCACAATATCAGAGACCTCAAACAGCAATTTCTGGAATATATGGAGATAGAAAAAGGTCGCTCTTTGCGCACAATCATCAATTACGATCATTACATATCTCGATTTCTGGATTACGGCAAGGTCAAAAGTGTAGATGATATAAATGAAAATCTCGTGCGTGAGTATCGCCTGTGGCTCAATCGCCAATTGACTGGTCGAAACAAAGCGGACAAGAGCGAAAGCCTGAAAAAAAGGACACAAAACTATCATCTCATAGCTCTGCGCGCTTTTTTACGCTTTCTCGCCAAGAGGAATATCCGTAGCTTGTCGCCAGAGCATATCGAGCTGGCAAAGATCGGTGAAAGGCACCTCGATCTCATCACGCCGGAGGAATTGCATGTTCTCCTAGAAGCGCCGGACAAGATTGTCTATAAAACATCAAATAATGCTTCCTCTGGGGACGCCAAAAGCGCTAAAACCACCAAAGACGACGAGCTAAAATCTCTACGCGACAAAGCTATCCTCGAACTCCTCTTTTCGACAGGTCTTCGCGTATCCGAGCTTTGTTCCCTCACTCGCGACCTCAATTTGAATGCCGACAGTTTCCCTATCCGAGGCAAGGGCGACAAAGTTCGCGTCGTCTTCATTTCCGATGACGCAAAGAATGCCCTGAAAAAATATTTAGCCAAGCGCGTCGATGTCGACGATGCCCTCTTCATTCGTCTTAACAAAGAAAAGTCCCGCGCCGGCGACCTCGCCCTCGACAAGCGCTCTATAGAGCGGATTGTGAAGCAAAACGCCATAAAGGCCGGCATTTCAAAGAAGGTCACACCACACGTCATTCGCCACTCGTTCGCAACAGATCTCCTTTCAAACGGCGCTGATCTTCGTTCTGTTCAGATGCTCCTCGGACATGCAAATATCTCAACGACTCAGATCTATACGCACGTCACTGACACCCAGCTTCGCGATGTGCACAAAAAGTTTCATGATAAGGGGAGAAAGTAAAATGTACTTATAACCCGAAAAATTGTCTGTCGGAAGTTTCAAAGAAGATTTTGGATTGGTATAATTATAAGAATTATGGATGCTTCTAAAATAGTTTTATTTAAGGGAAAAGATATTCGAAAGGTCATTCACAAAAATGAGTGGTGGTTTTCCATATTGGATGTTATATCAGCGTTGACTGGCAGTCCTCATTCAAAGACCTACTGGGCAAAGATGAAAGAGCGCGATGAAGCACTGTCGCAACCGTTCCCGTTTTGGGAACAGTTGAAATTAACCGCGGAAGATCAAAAATTAAGAGAAGCAGATTGTGCAAATGCTGAAGGTATTCTTCGCATCATTCAATCGATCCCCTCTCCAAAGGCCGAACCCTTCAAACGGTGGCTTGCCAAGGTCGGTTATGAACGGATACAGGAAATAGAAGATCCGGAATTGGCGACAAAGAGAACGAGGTTTCTGTATAAAGCAAAGGGCTACAGCGATTCGTGGATCGAAAAGCGCATGCGCGGCATTGCGATTCGTGAAGAATTGACTGATGAATGGAAGAATCGCGGTGCAGAAAAGCAGGAAGACTACGAAATTTTGACCGCTGAGATCTCAAAGGCCACCTTTGGCGTTACGCCGTCTGAATACAAGAAATTAAAAAGCCTCGAGCGTCAGAATCTGCGCGATCATATGGATGATTTCGAGCTCATATTCACTATGCTTGGCGAACGAGCGACCACAGAGATACATCGCACCGAGGACTCCCAGGGACTTGCCAAGCTTTCTGATGACGCCAAAGCAGGCGGCGATATCGCCGGTGGTGCCCGTAAAAATCTCGAAAAACGCCTCGGCAGATCAGTAATTTCCAAAAAGAATTATTTGAATGGAGAAGAGAAAAAGAAGTTGAGGTAAAAAAACCGCACATTGCATGCGGTTAACTTTTTTGAAAGGAACGTCGTAACCTTGTGTGTACTTTCGGGGATGTATGTAGGATATGATCCCTTACTCGTTTCTGTTGCCAAGGTGGCTTTCTCCACCTCCGCCAGTAGTGACGACTAGAGCCTCTAGTCTCCTGGTATTTCATGCTTCAGCTTCGTGCGCCATAGGCTTATGAGCTTTTCGAATTCATCGAGGTTTGACAACTTGACCTTGCCGAAATCTTCAAGATCCTTTTGAAGGGCCCTTTCGGTTCGGTATTGCCAACGTTGTTGAAGTGTTTTGTCCACCTCGTTCCTCAAATCGTTCTCAAGCTCGGCCCTTTCGCCAATTGCTTCCTCAACCATTGCAATGAGGTCATCAGCTGAACACTCGGGAACACCGAGGAATCCAAGCCGAATCTCATATTCATGGTCTGGTCGCAAATAGGGAATATTTTCAGTATCAACCCCGAGCAGATAAAGTTGTTCTTGGAGTAGAAGGTTGAAACCGTAGAACGGTCCAAAATCCTGCTTCAAGTCGCGTATCTTGCGAAAAACTTCAATCCGATCAGTGCATTCGCTGATAAAGTTTGCGTGCGCAAGCTTGCCTTCCTCAGTACAGTGACCTTTTAGGAGACACTCGATGCAAATCCGCATCGCGTCGAATCGACTGGTTCCACCAATCAACCCAAGAAGCCAGTTGGCAAATTCCGTTGCACGATTCACTGTCACAGTTGTTTCGGTTGTTGTCATAACATTCTTTATCTGGTGTTCAATGGCACACCTGTCTAAAGCCTATTTTGTTGTAAAGAACTGAACTCTATGGATTCGCGACACGATTGTCGTAAACCCAATGAAGTGGGTAATGCTCCGCTGAAACATTACCCGGGTTTGCGCGTTAGCTAGCGGCGCGTTGATTGTTCGGACTCTGAAGCTCCAATTCGTTTCTCCAAAGCCTGGCATGCTGCTTCCCAGTCTTTCGACTCGATCCATCCGAATGGTTTCTCGCCTTTCACGCATCGAAGGTATCCATCGTATAACCATCCAACGGCTTCACCGTGATGGTGCCACTGCTTATCTTCATCACATGCACTGGTGCAGACCACCACATGCTTCTTGTGAAGCAGGGCGTGAATTACAACAAGCAGACCAGAAGGTGCATTTTTGCCGCGTGCGAAACGAGGAACCCAGAACAGATCTGTTAAGATTCCATCAACCTGCTCTACCATCTCAACCCACGTGTCAGGTCCGCCATTGCCGTATTCGGTTGGATTGAACGGAAAGGCGTGCCAACCTTTGGCTTCAACTGCGGCGACAGCTTTGCTGATTTCAGTTGTTTTGTCGTCAATGATTAGGATATTCATACATTTCCTTTCAAAGAATCCTTTGTCTTCCATGCACAATCCGTTAGGACTGCTGTGAACATAGTCGTATCAAAGAACTCATCTTTCTGATAACATCATAGCACTAATATAAAAGATTGTCAATTTATATTATCTAAATAAAACTAAAAAAACCTTATTTACCAACATATTTCAATATATAAATATATTTTGTTCGTAAAAATTGACAAAAATGAGGAGATTTGCTACCCTTTAACCAACGAATATGCAGATAAAAAATCCACAATTTTTGGAAAAGTTGAAGAAGTCCGGCTTCACTGAAAAGGAAGCCCTCGTTTACCTGTCTACACTCGAGCTTGGCGGCGCTTACCCGTCGCGAATCACCGAATATTGCGGTCTCAATCGGTCGACGGTGTATAAAATTCTCACCGATCTCTCTATCCGCGGTCTCGTCAATGAGATTGAAAAGAAGAGCAAGTTGTACTATCAGATTGAAAAGCCTGACCATATCATTCGGTATGCGAAAAATAAGATTGCCAGAGCCAATGAACAACTAGAGGAAGTTCAAAAGCTCATTCCGGAGTTCGAGGGCCTCTATTCCCTTCTTTCAAACAAGCCCAAGGTCCTTTATTTCGAGAATCAAGACGGTATGGTTGCCATATACAAGGATATGCTCGATATCGGCAAGAAATACGAGATGCTTGCCTTTTCTAACGCCGCCGAGCTTGAAAAAGTCTTTCCAAAGAAGTTTTTTGAAGAATTTCGAAAGACAAAAGAACGTTTCGGCATAACTACTCGCGGTATCATTCCTGATACGAAGTATGATCGGACTTATAATGATCGCTTCTTTGCTGGCTACAAAAAGGAAGTTGTGCCAAAAATCCGTTATGTTCCAGCCGAAAAATTCCCTTTCAAGGGCGAAATAACGATTTACGGAACAAATAAAGTTTCAGTTGTTAACTTGAACAAAGAATACTTGACCGGAGTCATCATTGAAGATGAAACGATCCATAACATGATGCGGTTGATATTTGAGCTGTCTTGGAATTCAACTGATGTGACGAAATAACGAATAACAAGCCTGTTTGTCTTGCTATTCCATTTTGAGCGATCACTCAACTTCAACCATCAAAGCAAAATGGTCCGATACTTCTTCTGGCATGATTTTAAAATCTTTAACTTTTATATCTGGCGAAGTGAACATGTAATCTGCGAACTCCTCGGCTTCTTTGTCTTGATTCATATGTTTTTTAAGTTGCGTGCGCGTCGTTTGTATCCCGTATTCTTTGACCAAATTTGTTAAACCATCCTCGAGCATCTTTATACTTTTTGTATTCGGCAGTAAGTTAAGGTCGCCACAAAGAATTTTATTATTTTTGTATTTTCCAAGCAGATCCTTGATGATTTCTGATTGTTGTAACCTCTCCGGCGTATCTTCCCTGCTATCCTTTACCCATATTCCATGCACCGTTGCGACGAGGCGCTCTTTCCCCTCACTTCTAAAGATCGCCCATAAAAGATTCTTTTTGAAATCACCTTGCGTAAAAACTACCGCGACGCCCCAATCTTTTACTTCAAATTCTTTCTTAAAACAAATCATCAGGCCATTATCGTCTGTAATTGTTAAAAATGAAGTGCCTAATACACCTTTGATTTTATCTGTAGTATCTAAATTTGCGTCATTTACTTGAGCGTTGTGTGCAGAAAATACTTCTTGCAAGCAAAACACGTCTGTATCGCTGCTGTATTTTTTGAAAAACGACGCAAGTTCAGAGTATTGCCTGCCGTTCCAGATGTTGAGAGAAATTATTTTCATGCGATGAGTATAGCAAAAAATAACAGGGTTTCATGGTACAATTTTTCCATGAAACTCATTTCTTGGAACGTGAACGGCATTCGTGCGGTCGTTAAAAAGGGCGTGTTTGCGCCGTTTGTCGAGAAATACAAACCGGATATACTCTGCTTGCAAGAAACAAAGGCTGAAAAGGGTCAAGCGGTCATAAATATGCCAGGATATGAGGAATATTGGAATTCTGCAGTAAAGAAAGGATATTCTGGTACGGCCATTTTTACGAAAATCAAGCCAATTTCCGTAGCAAACGGCTTGCCAGATAAGATTTGTGAGAAATATGGCTTAAAAGCTGATGATTATGGCGACCCAAGAACCGAAGGTCGCGTTATTGCAGCTGAATTTGATGATTTCTATGTGATCACCGTCTACACGCCGAATGCAAAAGATGACCTAAGCCGTATTCCTCTTCGCTACAAACAATGGGATCCAGCTTTCCTCGCCTACTGCAAAGATCTGGAAAAAAAGAAGCCAGTTATTTTTTGTGGAGATTTAAATGTCGCACACACACCAGACGATCTCGCTCGTCCAAAAGAAAATGATGGAGTGAAAGGTTTTACAAAAGAAGAACGCGAAGGATTTCAAAATTTCATCGACGCTGGATTCAGGGATTCATTCAGATTATTTCATAAAGGAAACGGCTTTTATACATGGTGGTCTCACTTTGCAAATGCCAGGGCAAGGAATATTGGTTGGAGAATCGATTATATGCTCGTTTCAAATAGCTTGAAAAATAAGGTTATTTCAGCCGAAATCCATCCAGAAGTCCTAGGTTCAGATCATTGTCCTATAGAAATAAATCTAAAGTGAATAGTTATCCACAACCATGTCCTTTACAATGTCCTTTATAGAGATATCATAAAGGACAGACAAGCGGCGTCTAACCGAGGAATGACGCAAAAGCATTGTTCTTTGATTTTGCAAAGGGTAGTAGTATCTATTTTAAGAATAAAACAAGCTAGTCCGTCCAAGGGCGTTTCTCATGAAACATCCCTTCTCAATTTCTTATTTTTTTGTTGGCGATGCATTTCAGGCGTCGCTCAAAGATTGGATTTAGCAAGTTCTATTCGAAACCGCATTTAAGCGATCATTTTCTTTCTCGATCGCAACAAGTGCGGTTTTCTTTTTCTAATTCATATAAAGTATGGGCTACACACAAAAATTACCTTTTGTAGGTATAATGATGTTTTTTAATCCTTCCGTTCTATATAAAGCTTTATTTTAAGCCACATAAAGTATGTTTCACACGAAACACTACCCATTCTATTTCACATGAAACTTGCCTCTGATTTCATCAACTTTTTCCTTATTAATCTCTTTTTCTTTCCTCTTACCTTCCTTCCCAAGCATCTCAAGATCATTTTCTGCCATTTTACTGAGTTCTGCAGATCTTTTCCCAAGGTATTCCTTTGTATTTAACTTCGGGTCTTCAAGTACCTCTTCAAGTAAAGAATGAAGAATGGCCCCAATTTTTGGTCCAGGATTGATTCCAAGATTTTTTATAAGTTCTTCACCATTTATCTTTAACATAGAAACAGAAATCGGATCTCGTAATGCTTCCTCTATCATCGCTTGGTATTTTCTAAATCTGTACGGACTTTCTTTTGGTCTACCAGTGCCAATTCTGTCGCAAATACGCAGATTCATAAGGTCCCATATGTTTTCACGTCCAACGTTAATGACCATTCTACGCACTGCAGAAAGGGTTATTTTCTCTGGATCAGAGAAAAACATGTGCCACCTGACCAATTTAACTACCTTTTCAGTTGTTTTCACAGGAAACCTCAGTCTCTCCATGATTTTTTTTGTTTCACGTGAACCAACCACTTCATGTCCATAAAACGTTATTTGATGAGTTTCAGGTGAAACGCCAGCTGTTTTTGGCTTTGATATGTCATGAAACAGGGCAGCAAGGCGTATTTCTAAAGGCCATCCCTTATCGGCTGCATGTTGAATGGATCTCAAAAGATGTTCCCAGACTTCATATGTGTGAGCTTGTGGTTGTTTTACACCCATAGATTGCTCCAACTCTGGTATAAAATGTTTAAGTAAACCGAGTTCTTGGGTCATTTCAATCCCCTTTTTTGGCTCCTTAGACATGATAATCTTTACAAATTCATCTCGAATTCTTTCAAAAGAAACATGTTTCAAGAGATTATTATGGCTCTGTATGGCTTTTTTTGTATCAATGTTTAACGTGAAACCTAGCTGTGTAGCAATCCTAACAGCGCGTAACATCCGCAGGGCGTCCTCGTTGAATCTTTCTAAAGGACTACCGACGGTTCGTACTATTTTGTCCTTTATGTCCTTGAAACCACCATACAGATCAATGATGTCCTTTATTGCGCTATTAGAAAGTTTTATGGCGATTGCGTTGATAGTAAAGTCTCTGCGTCTCAAGTCATCCTCAATTTTTTTTGCAAAAACAATTTCACTAGGATGACGATAATCTTCATATTTTCCTTCAAGACGATATGGCGTAACTTCGATCAATTTTACATTTTCACTACTCGGATTCTCAAATACGACGCCGACAGTTCCGTATGAGTTTTCATAAAATGTCTTTGAAAAAAGAGAGATAATTTCTTCCGGTCTAGCATTTGTTGTTATATCCCAATCTTTTGGAGTTATGCCGAGCAATAGGTCTCGGACGCAGCCACCCACAGGAAATGCTTCAAAACCCTTATTTTCCAAGGTTTTTACGGTTTCTGTGACTTCTGGCGGTATCGGATTGCTTTTTGCGGGAAGCTTTGACCCAACCAATTTTTGTTCTTCTTGATTTTTCATTGCGTTTGTATTGTATTACACCTTTATGTTTTTGCATATTTCCTGTACTATTGCCACATGCTCGCGCGAAATAGCGTAGCATAGTTTTTTCACGCCCAGCGGAACGCCGCGAGGCGTGATCGCTCAGAGAAGACAGAATGTTTCATCCTCTCATCGCTCCGCGCCCTCGTAGTGAAATGGATATCACACCAGTCTTCGGAACTGTTGTTGGGGGTTCGAATCCCTCCGGGGGCACAACAAGAAATGTAAAATGTAATTTGTTGATTGATGACAGAATGAAAATTTTGAAAATCAGATATAGTGCGATATACTGCTTTTTGTCAATAATTTTTTTGCATCATCATTGCGGGTATCGTTTAGTGGTAGGACGCGTCCTTGCCAAGGACGAGGTGGGAGTTCGATTCTCCCTACCCGCACATAGTAGAAATATCGACATTTTTAGGCATGTTTGCAAGTGTCTGATACGGACTTTTGAATTGGTATTGAGCCACGCTTTTGTTTTTGATGGTTGCGTTCGATAGTAACTTTTCAAGTAAAGATCGTTTTGCTTCATCTTTTCCTTGCATATATTTTTCTGTGGCTTTACTGCCGTCTATAAAAACATCTCTGATCTGTTCGAAAGTGACGGGCAAGACACCGGACTTTTCTTTTTCCTCGATCTGTTTTTCAAGCTCTATGCGCTTTACAGCGATGTCTTTCATTTTCTCCTCGTATAAATCCTTACGAAGCACTTGCGATGAGTAGCTGAGGACGAATACTACAAGACAGGAAAATATAAAGGCGGAGGAAAGTATAAAAAGAAAGACCTCAAGACT
>CAZNOW010000030.1:7577-9703 GCA_964574915.1 uncultured Candidatus Saccharibacteria bacterium | reverse complement strand
ATATTATCAATAAAGGTAATCAGGAAATTACCCGGCGACTTGATACCCTGGAAACTCTTAGCAGTAAGATCAGTGCCGCCACTAAAATCACTGCCAGCGATAAATCCTATTTGACCGCCGAAGTCAGTACCGAAGCCACCGGCTTGACGAGCTTAAAAACCCAGCTGGATGCTGACACCACATTAGCCACAGCCCGTACTGACGCTCAAAGTATTATTACCGAATATCGAGTATATGCTTTGGTAGTACCTAAAGTTTGGCTCGTAAAAACCGCCGATGATCAGCAACTAACCGAGAGTCAATTAACTACTCTGGCCCAAAAAATTCAAACTAAAATTACCGCTGATCAAACGGCCGGTAAAGCCGTCACCAGTCTGCAAACCGAACTTAACGATATGACTACCCAAATTGCTAATGCCTTAAAAATTTCTAGTACTATCGAAACTAACGTCTTACCCTTACAGCCCAGCGACTATGACAATGATCATACTATTTTAAGTGGTGATGCCGCCCAGCTAAATACCGCTCACGGCGATAACGTGGCGGCTTATACTGACGCCAAAAATATCATTGCTTCGCTGAAAACGCTTTAATCAAATCTAATTTCAACAATAACTGTAATTAGTGGTTGGGTTAGTCTATGTTTAGTTTCGATACTGGGTGTATAGTAATAAAAAGATAAGCTTTATAAGATGAAACCTAAAACTCTATATGCAGTTGTTGTCAGCGGTGCCGTTATTGGACTGGTTGCTTCTTTTTGGGAAACATTGGAAGATTTAGCTTTACTTAAAAACAGCCACGCCATCCTCAGTTGTAACTTAAATAGTGTCTTTAGCTGTACCAATGTCTTAAATGCCTGGCAGAGTTCGGTCTTTCACTTTCCGAATTCACTGATGTGCATGACCTTTTTTACGCTGACCATTGGTGCCGGTTTAGTCGGTCTGACCGGCAGCAAACTTAACCGGGCGCTGCGCTTAAGCCTGCAGGGACTAGCTTTATTCTTCCTTGGTTTTGGGTTATGGTTTTTGGAACAAAGTACTTTCAGCATTAACGCCCTGTGTATTTTCTGCGTTTTTTGTTTTGGTGGGTTACTGGCCATTAATGCGGCCTGGCTGAGGCTAAATACAGCCGATATCATCGACAGTCCGCGTTGGCATCACCGGTTACAGCGCAGTTTAACTAGCGGCTTAGATATTTTTATCTGGTGTCTGCTAGCCATCATAGTAGCTGGTGTGATGATCTTACATTTCCGCTAAAAAACTATTCTAATTACTGAATATTGAGATAGTCGACTAATCTAATTTATCCAGTTTTCCAATAACTCGGTATGCAGTCCTTGAGCATTCATGGCATTAATAAAAGCCTGCAGATCTTCGGTAAATGTGGTTCGAAAATGCATCAGGACAATATCTCCGGGTTGTAAATGATGAGTACCTTGGTAGTTTAGTGATCCGTTATCTACCGATACATCCCACATAATGACGGCTTTCATGCCGCAAGCGGCAGCCGCTCTTTGGGTGTCGTTGTTGTAGTCTCCACCCGGAGGCCTGAGCAGCACCGGTCGGCGGCCATACCACTGCGTAAAGATAGCGGCATTACTACAGATCTCCTGAACCTGCTGGTTATAGTTTAATTTGGTTAACAAAGTGTGATCATAGGTATGATTTTCGATTAAAGAGCCAGTCGCTTGGCTTAAATCATTAAAATAAGTCGGATCGTCATTGATAAATCGATAAACCAAGAAAAAGGATGCTTTCAAATGATTGGCAATCATTAACGAAAAAGCTTGTGGCGCCTTAGTTACTCCATCATCGATGGTCAAAAAGACGACTGGCTGGGTAGTTTGAATTTTAGAAATAACAGGCACTAGAGTCGATTCGTTAGTAATCGGATATTGTATAGGTTGATCGGTTAGTACGCTGCCGGTAGTTGCAGGCAGTTGATTAAGTAAAACTGAACTTGGCTGAGTGTTCATTACCGGTAAAAGTGATTCGTTGGGACTAAAAGCTGCCGACTTGATTAATAAACTAACTAGCAAGCTGCTACTGACAATTACTATCGCTAATCCGATTATCAAAAAGTTTGATTGATGCAGATGTTTGTCTTGTTTTATCCGGTATTTAGCC
>CAZNOW010000030.1:0-7477 GCA_964574915.1 uncultured Candidatus Saccharibacteria bacterium | reverse complement strand
TATCAAAAAGTTTGATTGATGCAGATGTTTGTCTTGTTTTATCCGGTATTTAGCCAACTGTTAGATCCTACCAGTTCTACTTTTAGGATAACATAACCACTTATAAGACAAGCTGGAGTAAAGCTTAGAGCTTGAGTTGCTATAATCAAAACATGAGTCTGTTAGCCGATAGACTGTTGGAAAATCACGGCAAAATGCATAGCGCCCGGGAAACTAGATACATGGTTGAATCGGTACTGACCGGTAATGCATCGGTAGCCGAACTAATTGCGCTGCTAAAACTAAAAGATCCCAAGCTTTGCATTCAGGCAATGAATATCATGTACAAAATAGCAGAGCAAAACCCGCAGTTAATTAAACCTTATAAAAAAGATGTTCTGGGCTGGATCGCTGAACTTAAACCGGTTCAGTGTCATTGGTTCGTAGCCCGTATCCTAGCAGTACTCAATTTGAATCCGTCCGAACAGGACCGGGCTGTCCAGATCTGCCAATCATATCTAACTGATAGCGGACAAAATGTGACTACCTGGACGCTGAATGCCATCGTGGTAATTGCTCAGACTAATTCCAAATATCAAACATTGGCCGACCAGATGCTGAGTGAAGCCATGTCCAGTCATAGCTCAGCTCTGCAAGCTCGAGCTCGACAGCTGATAAGTAAATACTTCCACGAGGCATTAAAGATTTAAAAAGACTTAAGCTTCTAGTTCGTAAGCTTGACCTAAGATCAATGCTACCCAACTCCTGGCATAACGCAAGGCATCTAATTGTCGATACCAGCGGTAACCCCAGAGCAGCCGGCCATCTTCATAAATTGCCCTGATTAACCCAGCGACATGGGGAGCAACATCTGGTTTTTCCGGGCTTCCGCCCCAGGCTTTAAATATTTCCCAAATAAAAAAATCCAAGTTATCCGGTTTTAAAAGTTCATCATTAGCTTGATTAATTAATTGCCAAATCCGTTCCGGATGAGCTGTTTGCTTGGCAATGCTATCGTAGTTCCGATAGGTAATTTCAAAACTTTCTGGCGGATCGCCGAATGAACTATCTAGTGCTTGGTGTAATGACCTTAGATCAGACCCTAAATAATCTTTAATGAGTTGACCTAGACCCAAACTGCCGTCCGGTATCTTACAATCAGCATCATCTAATAAGTCACTAGCCAGACCATAATCACTTCTTGCTTGGATAACTTCATCTAAGCTAAGTTCAAAATCACTACCAGCCCGCGGTATCCTAATAATGGTACGTCCCGACCAAGCACCGGCTTGTCTAGGCTTCATAAAATATGGTGTGCCTAGCGCTCCAATAATACGATTCTCAATCGGATAAACCATCGCCGTATTATCAAAAGAAATACCTCGTTCGCCTTTGTCAGATATTTCCACTGGAATTTTAGACTGTCGACGAGCAGCTCTGATTACTCGATTAAATAAATATTGTTCTAATCGACCGGCAGCTAAATGAGCTCGTTCAGTGATGGGTGGTATTGGTTTAGTTCGTTTAAGACTTGGGTTAGGATGGGCCTGCTTTTGAAGTACGGTCGGTTCTAATGGACCACTTAGATTAATCAAGTCATCCATCACCGGCGAAACTGCCGGAATTTGAGTTACAAAGTTATAGCCTCTTCCGGAGGTAATGGCGATATGCGGAATATTATATGAGATTAAAGCTTGCCGCATCAGCTGATAGACCGGCTCAAGTTCACTAAAAGCCACTTCGGGATCATCCACTGACCGATTCCGATATGTTTTATCAAATAAATCGATATCCCAGACCAATATGACTCGACTTGGGTATCCCGGCCGAACATCAGAATCTTTTTGCCATAATGAGGCATGTAGCTCGACTTGAGATTGATAATCGCGTAAAAAATCAGGGAATTGTCCCGGTTCAATAATGGTAAAGGGTGAGTTTTTATTAGTTCGATTTAATTTTGGAATATTTCCAAATGCCAGAAATTCATGTTGGATATCAGACATTTGATCCCACGATGCTGCCGACGAACCAAGATATTCCATGACTCCTTTTTGTGTTCCGGTTCGCCACCAATAATCTTCTCGCTGATTATTTTCAGGTGATGATAAGCGTTCGGTCATTTTATTGGCCAAAAAGTTTCGAAAATATCATGATTATTTTGGATTACAGCTGTATAGGGATTACCGAATGCTTCGTTTACAAGATATGGCGGGAGCGTTTGTTGCGAAGCAAAACGGAATAACAGATCTCCAATTTGTCGGAAATTATATTCATTATTGGGATGGATTAGTAAATCCGGATCATTAATCGGTTGTTCCGGAGGAAGATTTAGCTCAGGCAATAAATGGGTTTGGAAACCACGGCAACCGGTATAATGAACCACTTTGACTTGTCCACCGTAACTGTCGATTGTTGATTGCAGGTAATCTTCATAAGATAAATTGTCCCCAGAATTTATCAAGCCAGCTTCAGTCATTAAGTCCCGGCTCCGCCACAAGTGGCCGATGTCCAGCACTACCCCAGTCGATAGTAGATCACTTGCCAATAAATGACTGACAACTTCGCCGATTTCTTCAGGGGTAGCTGGATATTTCGGGTACTCTAGGTTTTCGACTAATATCGGGATACTAAGATCAGTTCGATTATAAAAACTGATTTGCTCATCAAATACTTCCCAACTGGCTTTTATTTGTGCTTGCCTTGCCTGAAGATCGGCCCAGTCGCGGTCAACGGTTTGGAGGTGGACCGTGAAATAATCGGCCCTTAGACGCTCAGCCATTATCATAGCTTGACGAATTCGATCAGATGAATAACTTCGTAAATGCATATCTTCACTTAAGGCATCAATTGCCTTAACCGGCTGATGAACACCTATAAACGGCGGCCGATGCAGTCGGAAACGCGTAGAGACGGCACTAAAATCCAAATCACCTTCTAATTCGAGTTCAACACCCATCTGGTTATAAGCTGCCAAAGCAACCATACTGGTCAGATTACTGGGAATTTCGAAACCCGGATTCAAATGATTAGCCAGATTAGATACGGCCAGCCCCAGTTTAATATCGGTTGGTTCTCGTTCGGCCTGGCTATCGCCATACTTTTCTAGACCATACTCCACTTAAATAATCATAATCACAGAGGTGAAATCTAGCTGTTGGATTTTTGATTGTCTACTAAGAGTAATCTAGATAAATTGCCTTATCGGGTAGTTCCACTGGGAGAATGACCAGTTGAGGGGTTTTTGCCTTTAACGCCAGGACCAGCTGCCGGTGGTACCTGTTTATGACTATCACCAGCTAAAATATTCCTAACCATCTCGGTAATTTCTCTCGGCTCATGTTCACTTTTAATAATGTACATAACCGCGCCTTTAGATAGAGCATCTTCTGCATCTTGCTGCCCAGCCAAGTTTGTCAGTACCAAAACTGGTATAGCTTTTGTTTGGATATCGGCTTTTAATATTTCTAAAACTTGAAGACCGTTTAATTTCGGCATCATAATATCAAGTAGAATTATGGCCGGTTTGATGCTGGCAGCTTTAGACAAGCCCTCTTCCCCGTCGTTAGCCAGTTCGACTTCGAATTTTTCGAAAATAAACATTTTTTGATACATTCGACCTATTAACGGGTCGTCTTCAACTATTAATACTTTAACCATGGTTGCCCCCCGCTAAATATTAAAGGTTAATTATACAAAGGTGTTCTTAAGAACTACAAATCATTTTTAGACTAATCACTAAACTGTCTTTAATAGATCAGATGTGTTATTCTAACTTTGAGCATAATGCTTGAGCTAACCTCACTAATAGCTTTAGATGTCAAACAAAAAAAACAAATCAAAAATTACTAGGCGGAAGCTTTCGCCCAAAGCGGCGGCTGTTAAACGAACCCTGCGCAGCCGTCGACCACTGCATAAAAAAGTACTGCTTCATCCAATAACAGCCTTCGGTTTGTTGTGTTTTGGAGTTTTTTTGGTCGGCATAACCTGGCATGGCTTAGCCTTATCTTATACAGTTACCGGGGTTATTCCAGCGCCGGCTTTAACCGATCCGGCTATTATTACTTATCCGACGGCCGGCAGTGTGGAAACAAGTACGCCGATTACGGTTGTCGGAACTTGCCCGGCCGATTCCTATGTTACCTTGGATCGCAATGGTTTATTTAGCGGTGTGGATATTTGTAGTAACGGTGGTTTTAGCATTGAAACGGATTTATTCGTCGGACTTGATCAATTGCAAGCTCAGGATTATAACCTTACAGATCAAGCCGGCCCAACTTCGCCAGTAGTTGATATTACCTATACCCCCACAACCCCGGTTATAACCTCCCCCACAACTACAAAAAGCACTACACAATCTAATACCTCTACAACCTCCCCGTCTTGTGTATTATTACTGGATGCGGCATTTAAATATCAGATATTTAAAGTCGGCCAAACATTCCAGTGGACGGTTAATATTAGCGGTTGCTGGCCACCTTATAGTGCCAATGTTTCCTGGGGTGATGGCAGCTCATCGATTATAGACGTTGGTAATAACCAAAGCTTTGTCATTAGCCATATTTATTTCATGACCGGTAAGCCGATCATAAAAATTACCGGTAGTGATAGTCGGGGCAATTCCGCATTTTTACAACTTACTACAACAGTTATGTCGCAATCAGCTCTTAACGGCGTTATTGGTACAACTATTACGCCAACCAGTAATCCGTTTACTGGTATTCAAGAGTGGCTATGGTTGGTTTGGCCGGTTTACGCCACTATTGTCCTTATGGCCGTGAGTTTCTGGCTCGGAGAATATCAAGAATATGTCAAAATACTCCGCCGCCAACGGTTGGCCCGTCACAATTAAATTATCAATTGTTTATTACGCCACTGGTATATATTGTTTGTGACTGCTTGTATCTCTAATTAACAGCAATACTTATAGAAGTGTCTGCGGTGATGTCTAGGGTTTGTTTTGCGTAGTTGTTGGGTCCGTCAAAGGCCTCAAAATAGTTAGTCCCAGGAAGAACATAGAAGGTATATTGACCATTGCTATTGACGTTTTGCCTACTACCATAGTCACCAGAATTGCCAGCTTGGTCTACTGTGGCAGTTGGGAGTGGAATACCGTTCTTGGTCACGGTGACTAGGACCGAGTAAGTATTATAGGTAATAGTGTTTGGTCCAGTCGTGGTGGCGGTAATGGATTGTTCTTGGTAGCCATTGGCGACGTAGGCGGTAAAGTAGCTGGTTCCGGGGAGTACTTGGAATGTAATTTGACCATTACTGTTGACTGGTTGCTTCGATCCAAACTCGCCAGTATTACCAGCTTGAGCAACTTTAGCATTAATTAAATCTGTAGTATTGGGATCATTTATGGTAACGGTAACTAGGACAGTCGTGAAGTTAACATTATTCGGTCCATTAGCTGTTACGGTAATAAACTGGCTCTCATAGCCATTAGCGTAGTAGACTGTTACTTTGTATGTGCCAGGTGTGGTGTTTAAGTAAGTATTGCCAAAGCTATCGGTACTGAGAGTAGTTATCTGACTAGATGAGTTCTCTATGGTTACTTTCGCACCACTTAAGTAACTCCCGGTAGAGTTACTGAGATTAACTAGTATGTAGTTAGAAGGTAGGAGCGTATAGGTAGCACTGACGTTCTGGGCACTATTACCGGCATTGTCAGTAGCTCCTGAGCAGGTTGCAGTGTAGCTGTCTCCGACATTAGTCATACTAAGAGTAGCGTTGGTTGCGACACCAGATAGTGTATCAGTCGTGCTACAGACGGGAGTGGGAATATTATTGGACGCATAGGTTTCACCATTTGTAACACCAGTAATAGTAACAACTGGTGGAGTCGTGTCGTAAATAACTATTATGGTGTTGCTGGGATTACTCTCGAGACCATTTGAGCTTTCTGCAGTTATGTAATAACTATTGGCACCTTGTTGTGCCTGACCATCTGTAAATGAAGTACTATTTGTGGTGCCAATTTTTACATCATTTCTATAAATGTTATAAGAATAAGCCTGAGGTCTATTGGTGCTATTTCCTGGTATCCAACTAATATCAGGGAATTGGTTAGTGGGAGTTTGTACTTCTAGGTTAATTGGGCTTGATGGTGTTTGTGACGGTACCGTTAAGATAACTGGCGTGTTGGGATTTACGGATGGAATCGTCTGACATGGACTCGTTACGCCTGTTTGTAAATAAGCGCAGATTTCATACTCACCACTAAATACAGGTAAAGTTACGCTACCATTGGAGTCGGTAAGACCGGAGCTGTCCTCATATGTAAGTGTGTATCCTGCGCCATCCCCGTCGTAAATAATCAGCCCTTGGCTCCCTCCTGGCAGCCACATTTTAACAGTGGCATTTGGTACAAGGTTACCATTAGTATCTTCTACGATGACTCTCTGGGTGGTGTCGGTGTTAAAGCTCAGGTTTTTGGTAACATTGCCGTTAACATACACATTACCACCAAAATAAGGAGTAGCAGACATCGAGTCGGGTATCCCAGGAATATTAACTGAGTTGTATAAAGCAACGGGGCTATATACCCCAGGCTGTAGTGGTCCAACAGAATAATTGCCATTTGCGTCTGTAGTTGCAGATACGACAATGTGTGAGTTGTAATTAGTCCAGTAAGTTAGAGCTCCCGGTACTGGTATTGAATTAACCGTAAATGTACCGGATATTGTGCCAGGTGACGGTACCGTTAAGATAACTGGCGTGTTGGGATTTACGGATGGAATCGTCTGACATGGACTCGTTACGCCTGTTTGTAAATAAGCGCAGATTTCATACTCACCACTAAATACAGGTAAAGTTACGCTACCATTGGAGTCGGTAAGACCGGAGCTGTCCTCATATGTAAGTGTGTATCCTGCGCCATCCCCGTCGTAAATAATCAGCCCTTGGCTCCCTCCTGGCAGCCACATTTTAACAGTGGCATTTGGTACAAGGTTACCATTAGTATCTTCTACGATGACTCTCTGGGTGGTGTCGGTGTTAAAGCTCAGGTTTTTGGTAACATTGCCGTTAACATACACATTACCACCAAAATAAGGAGTAGCAGACATCGAGTCGGGTATCCCAGGAATATTAACTGAGTTGTATAAAGCAACGGGGCTATATACCCCAGGCTGTAGTGGTCCAACAGAATAATTGCCATTTGCGTCTGTAGTTGCAGATACGACAATGTGTGAGTTGTAATTAGTCCAGTAAGTTAGAGCTCCCGGTACTGGTATTGAATTAACCGTAAATGTACCGGATATTGTGCCAGGTGAATCTGCGTACGATAATTTGGTCCCTACATACAAAAATGTACCCGCAGCTACTAAAAATAGAATAAATATACTTAAGATTTTGTTTTTCAACAGTCTTCTTATTAAAATCACTGGACACCTCCATCCTGCATCTAGTTAGAATATACTTTGGTATTCTATGTAATTCAAGGCGGAACTTCTAACATCAAACGCAACCGTTAGAATAACATCATAACTAATCTTAG
>CAZNOW010000029.1:0-9944 GCA_964574915.1 uncultured Candidatus Saccharibacteria bacterium | reverse complement strand
TGGTGCGGGTAAAGGGACTCTAACCCTTGGCCTCGTCCTTGGCAAGGACGCGCTCTAAACAACTGAGCTACACCCGCAAAGCAACGATAATTTTACCGAATGACTCGGTAAAAATCAATTTGGTGGCGACTCCCAGACTCGAACTGGGGACACAAGGCTCTTCAGGCCTCTGCTCTACCAACTGAGCTAAATCGCCATCATAGAACAAGGTAATGATAACTTCTTAGAGAGTTTTTATCAAACCCGTATTTATTTAATAACAATTCTAGTGTACAGCCGTGCCAAACAGATGACCAATACTAAAGGTTATTAACATAGCCAATGCTCCGCCCAGCACTACTCTCATAGTGGCTCTTACACGTGATGCTCCGCTAAATGAGGCGCTAATATAACCCGTAATACATAAGGCCAGTAATACTGCCAAAGCTGTAGCAATTAAATGAATCGATTGGTTAATTAAGATAATTGCCAGTAAAGGAATCAAACCGCCGATGGTAAAGGATAAAAATGACGAGATGGTGTTAGGTATGGGGTTAATTAAGTTTTTACCAACTAATCCCATCTCCACTTCCAAATGAGCTTTTAACACATTGTGTTGACTTAATTCCCGGGCAACCTTATTGGCGGTTTTTTCGGACAGTCCTTTAGCTTGATAGTTTTCCTGTAGTTCTTCAAATTCTTGATCCGGATACTTTTTAAGATGTCCTTCTTCTTTGGCAATAAAAGCTCTCTGGGTATCACGTTGGCTGCTGACAGATACATATTCACCAACTGCCATCGACATTGCTCCGGCCACTAAACCAGCTAGTCCAGCTGTAAATATAGTTCCGCGGTTATTGGTCGCCCCAGCTACTCCAAGCACGATACTAGCTACCGAGACAATTCCGTCATCGGCACCTAATACTGCCGCTCTAAGAGCATTTAACTTATTTATTGATGAAGAATCATGATCCGTATCAAAACTAGGAGCTTCCACCTCAGGCATTTTTTATTTTTCCTTATCCATAAAATCTCTAATACTTTTAGCAGTATCTAGGAACTGAGCCGGAAAGACAATGGTGCTATTTTTCTCGACCGCAATATCACTTAGAATCTGCAAATTACGCAGTTGTAGGGCAATTGGGTGAGCGGCAATAATATCCGCAGCTTGGCCAAGTTTGGTAGCGCTGAGCTGCTCTCCCTCGGCCGCAATTATCTTAGCCCGTTTTTCACGTTCCGCTTCGGCCTGCTTGGCCATTGCCCGCTGCATTGATTCGGGCAGTTGGATATCCTTTATTTCAACTGTACTAACATAAACGCCCCATTTTTCAGTAACGTTTTCCAATATTGTTCGCACTTTATTGTTGATGGCTGTAGTTTCACTAAGTATTTCATCCAAAGAGCTCTGACCGATAACATTACGGACGGTCGTTTGAGCATTTTGATATATAGCTGATATCACATTTTCAATTTCAATTATCGACTTTGCCGGATCCTGAATTTTATAATAGGCTACCGCTGAAACGTCTACTGAAACATTGTCTTTGGTAATAATTTTCTGAGACTCAATTGGTAAAGTTATGGTTCTTAAACTGATTTTTCTCATCTGATCGACAATTGGGATAATTAAACGTAGCCCAGGCTGTTTAATACTGCCCCGTAGTTTTCCTAGCCGAAAAACAACCCCGCGTTCATATTGGTTAACCAAACGTATCGCATTTAATACCAGGATTAATAATATTATCAGGACAATCACTAAAACCGTAACTATCGTTTTAGACATAATAACAACCTCTCAATTTATTGTGGTGGAGCATATCGGGCTCGAACCGATGACCTCATTCATGCCATGAATGCGCGCTGACCAGCTGCGCCAATGCCCCATATATGCTGAGAATTTAATACCTCAGATATTGTGTATTGTAGACCTATAGTAACAGACTGATCAAGAACACATAATGATAGAGTCATAAAAACCGGACCATTAAAGATCCGGTTTAGGTGTCGTGCGCGCCCACCCTGGCGCGGGTGCAAATTTTTGTTTTTGTTATTTGTTTCACGCGCCATTTGCGCACGAATCACTATAAGCATAACATTTATATTTATTTCGTCAATTTAATCCTAAACCGATTTGTACGCTAAGATTTGTTTAAAAGTTTAATAAATTGCTGTTCAGTTAATTGAGGAGTACCTAGTGTTTTGGCTTTTTGCAGTTTACTGGCGCCAATACCATCTCCGACTACTAAATAAGTAGTGTCCTGACCGACACTGGTTTGGAAAGTTCCACCAAGTGAGCGAATTTTATCAGCAGCCAGCTCGCGGCTCATTGAAGTTAATGTACCGGTGATAGCGAAGTTTTGGCCATGTAATAGTCCGCGGGCTTTTGATTGATAATGGGGTTTAACGCCTAAAGTCTCAAACTTATCTAACAGTTTTTGGTTTGACTGATCGCTAAACCAAGCCATGATAGATTCGGCTACCACCTCACCAACACCTTCGATTCCCATCAGCTCATCTAGTGTAACTCCAGCTAGTTTTGATAATGAACCAAAATGCTCGGCCAGATCAATGGCAGTTTGCGAGCCGACGTGTCGGATACCCAGTCCGTAGATAAACCTAGGTAACTCCGGGGCTTTAGTGGCCTGTACTCCGTCAATCAGTTTCTGGGCTGAAACATCGGCAAAGCGCTCAAGTTTAATGACTTGGTCTTTAGTTAAGCTATAGATATCGGCTAGATCCCGTACTAATTTGGCCTCAACAAGCGCTTCAACGTTTTTTTCGCCCAAAGTATCAATATCTAAAGCCGCCTTTGAAGCAAAGTGGATCAGGGCCTGTTTAAGTAATATTTTCCTAGTTGCTCCTTTTACCCGGTAAACAGTTTCGCCTTCTGGGCGGACAAAAGTTAATTCTGGGTACTGGCGTTTTAGCTCTTTTTCCATATTAAACGGACGAGATGATTTCGGTCGCAGCTCTTTTAATACCCGGGAAAGCTGCGGAATAATGTCACCGGCTTTGAAGATAACTACAGTATCGCCTACTCGGACATCTTTGCGGGCGATTTCATCAGCATTATGCAAACTGGCATGCTGTACGGTTGTTCCGGCAACTTTGACTGAATTAAAGACAGCCACAGGCGTCGCCGCCCCAGTCCGACCGATACTTAACACAATGTCTCTCACTACCGTCGTAGCCTCTTCAGCAGCATATTTATAGGCAACTGCCGCACGGGGAGCTTTGCCGACCACTCCTAACTGGGTATATTCGGCCCGGTTGTTCAGTTTAATAACTATGCCATCGGTATTAAACGGCAGTTCATGCCGCTTGCTTTCCCATGCATCGATATATTTCATGATGGCGTTTAAATCATTTAGAACTAACGATTGCTGGCCACTAGATACTCCGAGTCCACGAATTATTTTATAAGCTTCGGAATTGGTCAATATTTCGCCGGGATCATCGCGCAGTATGTCCCAAGCCCTAAAGCGCAGCGGTCGACCGGCAGCTAGTTTTGGATCGAGCTGGCGGATACTACCGGCCGCTAAATTGCGCGGATTGGCAAAGATCGGTTTACCCTCAGCTTCGCGCCGCTGGTTTAAAGCTGCGAAATCTTTTTTATAAATTATCACTTCGCCGCGAATTTCGGTGCGACCTTTTAGAAATGAGAGGTAATTAGGATCAGATCGCAATTTAAAAGGCACGCTCTCCATTGTTCGTACGTTCATTGTCACATCTTCGCCAATAAAACCGTTACCCCGTGTGACTGCCTGGATAAAATTGCCGTCTTGATAAATCAAAGCACAGGCCAGTCCGTCTAATTTAACATCAATAAAAAACTCCGGTTTGGTTTCTGGCGCCAGTTTCTGGGTCCGCTTAATCCAAGCCTCGACTTCATCGCGGTTAAACACGTCGTTTAGGCTGAGCATTTGCGCCGAATGCTGAACTTGGGTAAAACCAGGCAGTGGCTTGCCGGCCACCCGCTGGGAGGGACTATCAGGGGTAATTAGTTCGGGGTACTGGCTTTCTAGTTCGGATAACTCATGCTTCAGCGAATCGGCTGCCGACTCACTCATGATCGATTCGTCCAAAACATGGTAATGATAACGGTAATCGTTAATCAGATCGCGTAATTTAGTTATTCGGTCTTTGGCCTGAGTTAGATTTAATTTACTCATAGCAATAATTCTCTATATAAAGTGTACATGTAAGTGTGCACGATAATTAGAGCACAAAGTACTAAAATAAACAGCACCCAAGGAGCAATTGGTGCCAGAAAAATAATGATCGGCACCATAATGACGGCCACAATAATTAACAGCACCACCGGCAAATACAGCAATTTTCGAAAGACTACCGGCCGGCGGTAGCGGACTAATTGGCGGGCACTGCGCAAGGCTTTCATTGGAGTCATTTCCGGCAAGGTCACGATGTATAGCGCAAACACCGATGAGCAAAGCATATAAATCGATATAAAGGTCAGAACCGCGAATAGTAAACCCCAAAGTAATTTTTCAGTTAAATGGATGGCAATTCCGTTAGTCACTACCAGGTTATACAGACCGCCGCCAATCAAAAACGGCAAAGTTTGTAGCAGTATTACTAAAAGCACCAAAATAAACGGGATCAGTGGATACATTCCCCTATAAAACAAATCACGCAGCCGGACTTTTTCCCCGGCAATAACTTGTCTCAGGGCCCAAATGGTAGCTAAGCTAATGATCAATCCTAAAAAAATCTGGTAGGCATCGGTATTGACGCTGGAATTACTGCCCGAAGACGTTAACAGATTAGTAAACACCGACAGGCTGATTCCCAGCTGTCCTGTTTTACCACCGCTACTTTGAGATAATTGATGCTTTAAACTGTTAACGTTTACACTGCTAAATCCACGGACCAATAAAACATCTAATACTCCGTAAACCACGGCTAACTCCAAAAATAACCAACGGTGTCGCCATAATAATTCAATTACTTTGCGACTAAGTTGCCAGACGCTCGGTAAGCTGACCGGATGTTTGATATGTTTAAATCGAAACGGTTTATATGCCGGTAGATGAATCCGCCGAGGTTTGGTTTGAGTGACTGCTTGATCCCTGGATACTGGCTTTTTAACTACTGTCTTTTTAGCCGGTTTCGGGGTCTTAGGCATAATAAATGTATTGTAGCAGAGAGATGGCTTTAAGCGTGGGTTCCCATATCGCGTAAGCGAGCTATCCGGGCGGCAATTGGCGGATGGGTACTAAATAAATTGGCTATGCTGTGAGATCTCAGCGGATTTGCGAAAAACAAATGAGCCGTGGCGGTATTTTGCTTTCTGAGAGTACTGCCGGTGCGGCCAATTTTTTGCAAAGCACTAATTAAACCCTCAGGATAGCGCGTAGTTAGAGCACTGGTGGCGTCCGCTAAATATTCGCGCTGGCGCGAGACGGCCAGCTGGATCATGGTCGCCACTAACGGTGCCAGGATAGCGGCGATAATACCCAGAAAGAAAAACAGCTGGTTATTTTCATTATTCCGCCGATCCCCCCGAAACCAAGTTAGCTGAAAGATAACATCGGCAATTAAAGAAATGACGGCCGTGAGGGCAAAGGCAATCATCGACACTCTGATATCGTAGTTTTTAATATGCCCGAGCTCGTGTGCAAAGACGCCTTGAAGTTCATCATCATCCATGATGTCGAGTAGGCCGGATGTGGTACAAATAGCGGCATTTTCTGGTTTACGCCCGGTAGCAAAGGCATTGGGCGAGGGATCGTCCATAATATAGACCTTGGGCATCGGCAGTCCGTCGGTAATACTTAAATTCTCAATGATCCGCCAAAGTCTTGGGTTATCCTGTTTATGAATTTCATGGGCTCCGTTAACTGCCAGGGCCATCTTGCTGCCGGCGTAATAGGTTATCGCGGCATAAATGATAGCCCCGACTAAAACGCCGTAAAAGATATAGGGCTGACCGCCCAGAAACTTATCGAATAGCCAGGCAATCGCACCAACAAAGACGATAAAGACGACCATAATAATGATCGTCCGTCGCTTATTGGCCGCTATATCACGATACATAATTTACTTGTCCTATATCTAGAATTTGACGGCAACCGGTTCAGAAGCTTGTCCGTAAGCCGTTTCGTCCAGCTCAAAGAACTCTCGGTCGGTCTTATAGCCTAACATGTTGGCGAAAATATTGGTTGGGAAGATCTTGCGTCGGGTGTTAAAGTCGCGAACGACGCCATTATAAAACCGTCTGGAGGCCATGATCTTATCTTCGGTATCAGTCAGCTCGGCTTGTAATTGCTGAAAGTTTTCAGTAGCTCTTAATTGCGGATAGTTTTCGGCGACCGCAAACAAACTTTTAAGTGTTTTTTGGAATTGACCTTCTGCCTGAGCAGTCTCTTGAACTCCTTGAGCGTTCAGTGCATCGGCTCGTGCTTTTGTAACGTCCTCAAAAACGGTTTTCTCGTGAGCAGCATAACCTTTGACGCTATTGACTAAATTAGGGATAAGATCGTATCGTCTTTTCAGCTGTACGGTGATATCACTCCATGCCTCATCGGCTTGAACATTTAAACGAACCAGGCTGTTATAACCAACCCATACGGCAATCGCAATCAAGATGATAACGACAATTATTATGATAAGCGCTAACATTACCAGATAATCTCCTTACATTTACCCCAATTATACATCAAGTCGGACTCCTTGGGGTGTATCATTGAGAATAATGGCTTCGCAGTCTAAACACTCCAAACGTTGGTTTATTATCGGTTTGTTTTTAGTCCTATGCCTCAGTTACGCCGCCTATGCTCTAACCGAACCATTGGCTGCCGCTCAATCTAAAATAACTTTTAAATATTCCCGGCCGGCTTTACTTACTTCTTTGGCTTGGCCAAACTACGGTGAAGCCGCCGTCGGAGCATTAGGTAGCGGGGTATTAGCAACTCATGGCACTACCGTCCCGCAGGCCACGGCCAGTATTGCAAAGATTTTGACCGCACTAGCCGTATTAAAACAAGAACCGTTAGCTCTTAATCAAAGCGGTCCGTTAATTACCCTAAATCAAGCCGATGTTGATTCATACAATAAATATCTAAATGAGGGCGGATCGGTTGTTAGGGTGGCTGTCGGCGAGCAAATCAGCGAATATGAAGCCCTAGAAGCCATGCTGATGCCTTCGGCTAATAATATTGCCGAGACATTGGCCCGCTGGGCTTTTGGCTCAATAGATGCTTATAACAGTTACGCCAATAGTTACGCTAAAACGTTAGGCATGATCAACACCACTATTACTGACCCTAGCGGTTATCTGGGCACGACTGTCAGTACACCCAGTGACTTGGTGCTCATGGGCGAAACGGCTCTAGCTAACCCGGTAATTGCCCAGATAGTCGGTAAAACCACCGCAGTCATTCCGATACAAGGAACTATTTATAATGTCAATTTCCTGCTCGGCAGAGACGGTATTATCGGGATTAAAACCGGCAATAACGACCAAGATCAAGGATGCTTTTTATTCGCCGCCGATCAGACAATCGGATCTCATCCGGTAACTATCGTCGGTCTAATAATGAACGGCCCCAATTTAGTAACGACAATGGATAGCGCTGTGCCCTTAATTAACAGTACGGTGGCCGCTTTTAGTAATGTAAATATTATTAAAGCCGGCTTCCCGGTAGCCCTATATAAAACGGCCTGGGGTGCCCAAAGCTTGGCAGTGGCTAAGAGCAATTTTTCAATCCTGGCTTGGAATGGCGCTGTTATAACTGCATCGGTGAATTTACAAAATCAACAACCGCCACTTAATGCCGGCAGCGATATCGGATCAATTAACATCAATTACTCAACTACCGGCTCAACCTACTCGGTACCAATCGTTCTACAACAAAGAATCAACAATCCAGGTTTGATCTGGCGATTTATTCACGGTCTGCAAAACTAACTAATATTCGAAATTATGGTGGGCGCTGAGGGACTTGAACCCCCGACCTCTTGCTTGTAATGCAAGCGCTCTAGCCAGCTGAGCTAAGCGCCCTAATGGTGCGGACGAGAGGACTTGAACCTCCATGCCTTTCGGCACAGCCACCTCAAGGCTGCGCGGCTGCCAGTTACGCCACGTCCGCATAACGCATTATCTAGGACAGTGCTGAACCCTAAAAACTACCATATGTTATCTGTTTTCGGCTAAAAACTCAAGCATTGCCGGTCTTAGGTTCGAGGCAAGTGTTCATAAAGATGATTGATCGAATACTCGTGTCGCAGTAAAGATTTGAGATCGTCCATTGTGACATTAACCTTTACCCCAGGATTTAAAGTACCATACGGATCAAAGATTTTCTTGACCTTTTGAAACAGTTCGTAAACTTCACTACCATACATTTTTTCAAGAAATGGACCACGCAATCGGCCATCACCATGGCCACCACAGATTGTGCCGCCCAGATCAATGACTAAATTATAGTATTCGTCAATCAACCGAAATGCTTTTTGACGATCACCTAGTTGACTTAGATCCAAATGCGGCCGCATATGCAGACTCGCATCACCTGCATGACCCCAAATAGCTGCATCCAGATGATTTCGCTTAAACATTTCATAAATACCGGAAATATAATCCTTAAGTCTATCTACTGGAACAACACCATCATCAATTATCGGCAGGGCTTTGATATTGCCGCTAGCATGGACCATGGCAGTCACTGATGTCTGGCGGATTTTCCATAGGTTCTCCTGCTTGTCGTACTCAGTTTCAACTTGAATATTAGTAGCGTGTTGTTTAAGAATTTTGGTACAACGTTTGATATCTCTCTTTTGTTGTCGACCAGTACTATCGTACTCGACTAACAGCACAAAAGACGGATATGGCTTTTCAATTACGCCTTTAAGCTGATTTGGATTTAGTGTTGCCACAAAATTCAACAAGTTACTATCTACCAGCTCAATAGCGCTAGGCATGCCATTGGCTGCCTTAAGACTAATAATGGCTGCTTGCAGATGCTCTAGATCATCAAAGGAAGCGACAATAAGGGCCGTTTCAGGATTATGTAATTCCGTACCTAAGGTTACTTCCGTAACAATTCCAAGCGTACCTTGAGAACCGACAAAAAGCGGAGTTAGATCAAATGATCCGTCGTTATGCTTAACATCCAGTAAGTTATAACCCGCTGAGTTTCTGGCAATATTGCGATTCATTTGTTCGACGGTTGATTTTTGCTCCTCTAGCAAAGTATCTATGGAGCGGTAAATTTCACCCTCAAAAGAAGTTAAGCCGAGCTTTTTATTAAGTTCGCGCTTGCTGATACGCTGAGTTACAATTACTTCTCCGTTGGCCAATACTACCCGCAAACTCTGGACATAATCGCGCATAGTGCCGTATTTGATACTTTTTTCTCCGCTGGCATTATTGGCTACCGCACCGCCGATAGTTGAGTACTCAAAAGTAGCCGGAAATGGTGGCAAGAAACGGCCGTGTGTCTGTAGTGTCTGTTGCAATTTACCGTAATTAATTCCAGGTTCAACGATGACTTCACCGCTTTTAGTATCAAGTTCCAATATCCGGTTCATATGAGCCGGAAACACCATAATAATGCCGTTGCCAATAGCCGCTCCGCTGCGGTCCGTACCGGCACCGCGAGCCGTAATCGGAATAATACGGTTACGTTCAGCTAGCTGCCAAGTAAACCGAGTAGCTTTACGGACATCATTTTCATTTCTGGGATAAAGGATCAACGCTGGGTTTAGTGATAACACACTATTATCTGTTGAAAAATAACGCCTAGCGTCAACTGAAGTTACAACTTCACCAGACACATGTTCCTGCAAATAATAGCCGATTTTATTCATAGCGAATCTGTATATTTCCTCAACTAACCATATGTTGGTTTGCTGTTATGATAGCACATTCAGCTTGTGTTTAGTCAGTGCGGAACTTCTAACATCAAACGCAACCGTTAGAATAACATCATAACTAATCTTAG
>CAZNOW010000028.1:0-9987 GCA_964574915.1 uncultured Candidatus Saccharibacteria bacterium | reverse complement strand
CCTTTAGACCATTTTGGCGCAGTAACCACTGGTAGATTTCCATTTGCCGCTTATAGCCGATTTGCCAATCCGAATTAAGATCAACTTCTTTATCTTTGGCAGTTGCTTTGTAATCGGCGACGATGATTTCCTGGTCGGCATTGATCCATAAATCATCAACCGCCCCGTAAATATACAAATTGGTCGGCTCATGAAGAGTAGATACGCCGGTAAAATTATGCCGCCAAGTTTCGAGTTTGGGATGTTGGAAAGGTATGGCATCCACCCCGAATTCAATCATTATCGGATGCGGTTTACCTTTTTTACGGTAGCTATCGAATTCTTTTTTAAATAAGGTGTCAACGGCTTTATTCAGAGTAAACGGCGGGCCATTCGGTCTTTTGATATTCATCCTGACATCCAGCCAAAAACATCTCGGACACTGCATATAAAGCTCGATTTTCGAGCGTGATATTTTAAACGGTGCGTTTTGGCCCGGCTGATAGGCAGCCTGCCGTGGTCCCCAGCTTGTCATTCTAACTATCATTTTAGCATTACAACTATCTTATATAGTTTGATTATTTCAAATTTAATATAGCCAGGGTTTCAATATGGGGCGTTCTAGGAAAGAAATTATATAGTTCAAAATGCTGAATTTTATATAAGGATGTAAGACTTGCTAGATCACGGGCTTGGGTGATCGGATTACAGCTTAGATAAACGATTTTTAACGGTTTTTCGGCTAAGATTTTAGCGATAATTTTGTCATGTAAACCGGTGCGCGGCGGATCTAATATGAGCGGTTTATCCTTAACGATATATTCCAAGGCCTGATCGGTGGAAGCTTGAATAATGCGGGCTTTAATGCCTAAGTTATGAGCGTTAATATCGGCAAATTTTGTCATGACCGGATCAAGTTCAATCAGATCGGCCGTAAATTTGGCGATACTGAGTCCGATACTGCCTACCCCGGCATAAAGATCGACAACTTCATTTGACTGACATTCGTCTTTGATTTTTTGAAGAGCCAGTTCAAATACCGGAACATTAACTTGAAAAAAAGAGTTAACATCATACTTAAATGATTTGTTTAATAAAGCGTCTTCCAAGGAACAATCTCCAAAACGGTTAATTAATTTGGGGGGCATTTTGGTGCCTTGCTTAATTTGGTAAACATTAAGACCTTTTAATTCAGCCGGTAATTCAAAACTTTTAAATGTTCCGAGTTCGACAAAAAGACTGGCAACCAGCTGGCCAGTTTGGGAGCTGCGAACAACTATCGAGTTCAGGTCCTTTTCCTTTAGGTCAATATTGGCCAGTAGCATACATATCTTATTCGTTATCTGGTCGATTGCCGGTTTGGCCAGCTGACTGCCATCAACTGCCAATTTGGCATGACTGGCACGTTGATAGAGGCCTAAGCTCAGTCTGCCACCCGAATCACAAAATTGGTACTCCATTTTGTTACGGTACTGCCACATTTGTCCATCATGTATTGGTCCTTGGATGGTCGGCACGGGTATACCCTGTTGCTTCAGTACTTCAAGAGTAATGTCTTTTTTATAACGATTTTCAGCCTCGAAATCCATAATCTGCCACGGACTGGTTGCCAGATAACTGGACTCCCGCGGGTCTTGTCTGTCGGCTGATGCTTCTATGATATTTTCAGCAATTGCCTCGGCATATCTACGCTTTTGATTGATGATGCGCACCGCCACCAATTCATCAGGTAGAGCATTCCAAACAAAGACTTTCTTGCCATTGGGCAGCTCGCCCAGTCCCTGGCCGCCATAAACCAGTTTATTAATCCGGACGACTGGCAGATTTGAACTCTGATTATTGTTGGTCATTGTTTGCCAAACAACGCCACTAACTCATCAGTATCAAACACTAAGGCAGTCGGGTGGCAGTTCTCAAGTACGTGAATATTGCTAAATCCCCAGGCAACGGCAACCGAGTTTAGGCCGACTCGTTTGGCAGCACTAATATCCATCTTTTCATCGCCCACATACCATGTTTGGTGTGCATCTAGGTCATTTCGGTGTATTAAATGCTCTAGTTTGCTCGCTTTGCCAAACACGCTTGCACCACCATAAATCCCGGTAAAATACGAATCCAGGTCATATCGACGTAAAAAAGTCTGTATGGTAGTCGTGCTGTTCGAGCTAAGAATAAAAAGTTTGTGCTTTTTTTGAAGCGATTTGATCGCCTCGTCGATACCAGAAACGATTTCCACGTTATCAATTTTCGTACGCATCATCAGCCTAACACGGCTGACTAAAAAGAACGCTCTCCACCACGGAACGTTTATTTCGCGTAGTAATTGAAAGGCACTCATGGCCCTTAACCGGCTGATATCTTCTTTAGGCGGAGTTTGATGATGGGCAATCCGATAAGCTACGTTAAAGGTCATTAATAGACTGTCGGCAATAGTACCGTCGAAGTCAAAGATGATTACCGAGTTATTATTTTCTTTCACATCGTCTTATTTAAGAATGAAATATATCAATATAGACTAGCCAGGCTAGTAAAGATTGAGCTACAAAACTTAACACAAAATGCCAGCGCTCGGTGTAAAGATAATCTTTCCAGTTGTATTTTTTGGCCTTCATTAGATATACATTAACGAAAATGGCAATAAATAAGATCAATGTCAGGAGATATATAACATAAAGCATCACTTGAGTACCTGATCCATAGAAATCGGCTGCCTTAAGATAGAATCCGATAATTATCCAAGGGATCAAGAATGCTATATAGACTACGCATTTATCCAGCCATTTAGGTAACTGTTTAACCTGCAATGATTTTGTATTAGCTTCAATAAATAATCCCATAAGGGCAGCCATGATCGCGAATGCAAATAACATTAATAAACTGGCGATATCGTAAATACCTGCCAGTAGCCCAATTACTATAAGAATAATGCCGCCGTTAAGACCGTATTCTAGCCAGCGCAGCGGATTGATATTTTTCTTGATCCAATTTTCATATTGATTCCGCCAAATGGTAGCTGACAAGAAATGAAGAATTGCTGCGATAAATAAAAATGCCGCTACCGGGCCGACTAAGTTAATAATAAATAACTGATGTGTGGCTGGTGCGATTACTGTTTGCCCGGTTAATTGAGATTGAAGTGTATCTTTTGTTACATATAAGACAGAAATTTGAAAGAAGTGCGATATGCTTAATAATAAAATTGCGCCGCCCTGAATCACATAAAGCGCAACCAGAATTAAGTTCCATTTTTTTAATGATTCAAGGGTAATTTTTGTCTTATTTCCGAGTATGAACTGTAAGATGTTTTGCATAGTTGCAACTATAACATTCCCGAGAGTTCTAGGTAAGTGGGCTTTAGATTATGGTGAGCAATTTCGATCAGTAATAAATATATACTTTCGAATTTCGTATATACACAAAAGGGAGCCGTTTGACGGGCTCCCCTTTGCTCGGTCAACAGCCCGAAGGCTATTTCCCTTGCCACCTCACGATGGCAATTACCAATATAAATCTCTGTATAAAATTTGTCAATTACTTTTTATTATTATGTAATAAGCTTATGGTTTTAGTTGTGGATAACTGGTGTGATATTGAGTTGGGTTTTTGAACAATATTATATTATGGTGGAGCACCTCAAAAAAGTTCATCCCTAATCTATGATGGAATAAGAAGATGGAGGTATTTACTCTGGGACGATTACATTTATTATAAACAGAAGAATGTATAACCTGAGAAGATACTAGTACACTAAAGGTATATACCCTAAGCTTGGATAATACTTTCAACCTTTTTCTATCTTGTCGTTCTTGTTTACTTTTGGTATTATTTTTTAAACTTAACCCATTGAACAAAGTAAGATATATTATGTTACTCAACGTTTATTGCGAGTTAGAATTATTGAAGATAAGTATCACCCATATGACAAAACTAACGATAGAGAAAAAGAAACTAATAGTACCCGTGGACATTATTTGATTATATCTATTGAGGTTAGTGATGTTTAACTTATTCTTATCGATTGAATTTAGTATCGACTGCGAATAACCAGCTAGTATAAGCCCTAGAAATGGAATTAGTATTCCACTGAAGCTCCATGCAGCAAGACCTTGGGCTTTATCCATCCTACCCAAAATGTAATAGTTGTTTTTCTCCATAATATGAAGCCCCGCAGATGGAACACCACAATTAGAGCAATATTTATCATTTTCAAGAAGTTTTTCACCACAATTGTTACAGTACATATTCTATATTGACTGTAAGTTCATTTCAGGAATTTGTCTAGTAATGAATGATTCAATAATTATATTTTGTGTCGTAAATTGTCTATGCACATCAAATCTACAAAGAACCTGAGAGATATAGTTAAGCTATTATTTATATTTTGAACAGATATATAGAAGTAATTAATCTGCTACGTTTAGTGCTTTAATAAACCATAAGCTTTACAAGCTGGTAATGCTATTACTTGACAATAGTTTAACAAAGTGTGTTGACATTAATATTTACTGTGTGTATACTTAAATACTGGATGGAAAGCGTGGGCTGGTCCTTGTTGACCGGTTCGCCCAAAGCGCCATCCTTTTTTATCTATTTTTAATTTCAGTAACCTTAAAACGTACACCGTTTTTAACTTTTTTATCCATCGTTATTGCCAATATAGGTATTCTCAGTCTCTTTTGTAAATATTTTACTAGTTGCAATTTTGCCTTATCGGGTTTCACAATACCTTGCTCAATCTTAAAAGCATAAGCAACTGTTCCAAGTAAAACATCACATAATTGAATTTCTGTTACAGCATGAGATTCAAGTCGAACTACACTAGTAACAGCACTTCGTCGTGTTTTCTGCTTTACTTTAGCCTTTATCTCTCGTTCGAAGTGATTGGCCTTTGATGTAGACATATCATCTGCAAGTATTGTTAAGTAATCGGTATATCCTCCACCAAGGCTCTGAATTAAATCTGCTACTAATTTACCGCAAAATGAGTTGTATGCCCTTTCATAATTAGTAATAACCAAAGATGCTTTATCGTACACAAAACAAGTAAACATGCTATTCGGTGCATTAAAAAACTCGTTTATTAGGTTTATGTAATAAAGAATGTTATGCGTTCCGACGTCTTTAAATTTAAATTCATGGTAGTAACGTACCCGGTTTCTATAATTAATAAGTGCACGATGTAAATTATTTATATCCGGTGACATAACGAGCCCAAGACCAAATATCTTGTCTGAAACTCGATTAAGTACGCCAGTTTCGTCTAGGTAGGCAATTAAATCTCTCCTGTCTTTAGGACCAGTGGATACTATCACAGATGCTAATGGCTTTGATATTATAGTTTTTAATATTTTCTGAGGCATACAATTATTGTAACATTATAATGACAATAATTGTATCACTCTATTTAAATTATAAATTAGGTTCTCGAAATTATATATGGCGTATATTAACAATGACTCCTTACTGCACTCTTTCTTCTCTTATAAACCTAAAATATTAGTGTATTTTGTAACCGCTAAACTGTCATCAATGACCGTTTGTGCCAAGGTTTTAGTTTGTGTTTGTTGCGACTGATAGGTTTGTTGGTCGGTTGCTAACTGAGATTTATCATTCGATACATCCGTTTGAAATTCAATAACATAGCTATTACTTATTAAACCATCTGCTTCGTTGTAGATACTTTCTTCACTAGCTAGTGTAGATTGGTCTGAATTAAGTTTACTTTGGTCAGTACCAACTTGAAATTGCATATCGCTCATTGATTTTGAAAGGCTTAGATAGTTATTTAAGTCATTAACGGCAGTAGATAATGAATCGTAAGCTTGGGTTAATCTGCTATCTTGAAAAGTATTATTATTTATAGAAGTTATAATGGGTAATAATTGAGAGATTAGCCCATCATAATAATCATCCCACTCTGATTCTGTTTTGGTTGTAGTACTTGGTAGGCTTATATCGGCTCTAAAGACAACAAAATATTCATTATCTATGGTCTTTAGTTGAGTTAAGTCAGCTTGATATTTTTGTTGAGCCAACTCGGTAAGTTTCGCTTCTTCAACTTGGTGGTTATGCCTGATTATTAATAGAGTTGTAGCCAAGGATATAACTATTATTAAAAATGTTACTATAATCCACCATCTTCGAATTAGAAATTTAGTGATTTTTGACACATGATTTATGGCCATCGTACTACCTCATGCCATCGATAACTAACTTTACGTATCTATCTACTTGCATTGCTAATTAGGTTCCCATCTCCAACCATTATTGTCCTCACATGTTATTGCTTCTCCATCACCAGCTACACCCGAAACGCCATAATCAGAGGTACGGCAATATTCACCCGGTTCATAACAGTTCCCTCCATTAGTTAATGGATAACAAGATGCGGTAGATGGTGTAGTTGTTGGAGTTGGCGCTACATAAGTACCAACTGAGGTTACTTGTGTAACAGGCTGAGTAGTAATAACAGCACTAACTAACTTTTGAGAAGTTAACTTGCCATTTGTATACATATCCATATAAGTAAGAATTTCTTCACCATTTACACCGGTTGTGGTTATTTGGGAAGTACCTTGGACTAGGTTTGAATCCTGAACGGTTGTACTCGTATAAGGTATCGATTTTGTTTGAGTAACCGTCTTTTCTGTGGTTGTAGTAGTACTTTTTGTAGTTAGCTGAACCGGTTGATTATTAGATTTTTGAGCTGGTGCAGTGAATATTACTAATATTCCAAGTACTAAAATTATAACAATAAATAGTGGTGCAGTTTTCCTACGGGTAATCTCTTTTTTACTATACTTGGTCAAACTTTTAGGAGAAATCAAAACCCATATAAGTAAAATAAAAGCTACAAATGATAATGTTGTTAAGACGTCATACATAAGTCTATCTCTAGTAGAAGTATATACCTTAGAACTCAATATAAATCTATTGTCATTTTGTGAATAAGTTTAGAATAGTGGGGCATAATCCTAGTTGAAAATATGATGTATTTGTGATACAACAGCCAACAGAAGGAGTTTTATGGTAAAACAGATTGTTGGTGGAGTCATTGTGTTGGTTATTGGTGGAACGGGCTTTGCCGTAAGTAAATCAGACATTATCAATAACTTTTCTAAGAATTCAGGAATGTCCCAACAACAAGCACAGCAATATGTAAATAACATAAAGCCAAGTGACTTAGAATCTTTTTCTACACTTGGGCAAAGCTTAGTTAGCGACGGTAATTCGATACTGAGTCAAGCATCAAGCCTAGATTGCGTAAATTATACATATCAGTGGGTAACTTCTACATTAAGCTGTTCGGATGGCGAAAATCAACTTCAGTCCGTTGGAAATGACGAAATTACATTAGGAAATTGCTATCAAGCCCTAGGTACAAATTTAGGAAATGCTGCTAAATCTAAGACGAATGAATGCATATATGACATTGACACAGTTGACTCAGATTATAATTTTCCTATAGTTACCACACTTTTAGACAATACAACTATTACTAACTTAGAAAACGCCAATAATTACAATAAATCCGTCTTGGAGTCCGCATTAGATTCTCAATAATTAGTTAAAGCTAACATTTAATTGGTTAAGAAGAATTAAATATTTTAGTTTAGATATTTCAAATTACTGGATCAGATAGATAAATATATTACTACCTATTAGTGTCAAAGTATAAGATTGCCACAACAAGCACAAAAAACAGGACGCCAAGCAATTCAGCAAAATCTATACCACGTGCAAACCAAGGACCAATTTTCACATACTTACCACTATAGTTAAACTTTCCGCCCCTAACATTTTGGTAACCATATTGCTTCATGGTTTCTAGGGTTTTTATATCTTCTAAATGACTAGCTTCAGATGAAGTTACTTCACCGATATCTATAAACGGTAAATGGTCAAGATAACCATATTTTTTAGCAAGCTGTGAAGAATAAAACCCATTCTCATGCTGTTTTATGCGTCTCCATGGATTCGTAGACTGACCGACATAATATTTACCCTCATTTAGCTTGAGAATATAAAGCCACCGATGTTTGATTGTAGACTTTGAGATTTTGCTTATTTCTATTTCTTTGTTATTAAGCATAAGTTAATAATATCAAAATACTTCAAGCACAACATTTTAAGGTAAAAATTTTTTAATTTAAGACTCGAGTTTATTTATATTGTCGTGATTTAAACCATAATAATGAGCAATTTCATGCCATAAGGTATGTCTGATTTGTTCTTTTAGTTCAGTAAGATTATTAGTGACCATACATATGGGGTTCTTAAAAAGTGTGATTTTATCAGGTAGTAATTTAACCACTCCCTGTCTTTTGGTTAACGGTACTCCTTCGTATAGGCCAAATAGGGTTTGATCATGACGCAGCGCCAACTGCATCCGTTGTTCTGGTGTCGGATTGTATTCGTAAAGTATGGCTACGTTTTCTAATCGTTTCAGGTGGTCTTTCGAAAGCGAAGCCATAGATTCATTAATTAAACCCTGAAACTGTTCATCACTAACACTAACCATTACCAATATATTCCCTGGTTACTTTAAAATATCAGGATAAATAAGTTTGGAATTTTCGTCTATCTCTTTTCTTAACTGCGGGAATGGTACGCCTTCGCGGGCCGTTACTCCCTCAAATACCCAGAAAACCCGTTCACTATACCCCCAGCCGCAGGCCGGCGGCATGCCGTATTCCAACATTTCGACGAAATCAATATCCAGCATCATAGCTTCCTGATCTCCGGAATCGCGTAATTTCTGTTGCTCAACAAAACGGTCCAGCTGGTCTTTCGGGTTATTCAGTTCCGAAAAACCGTTGCCCAATTCGGAACCGGCAATTACTGCCTGAAAGCGCTGAACACAATCGGATTTATCAGGATTAAGTTTAGCGAGCGGACTGATAAATAACGGTAAATTAACAAGCCAGGTCGGTCCGGCGATATCTTTTCTCATATTTTTCCAAAGCTTATCAATACCCCGGGCTTTGCTTTCGGTTTTTTCAACTTCCAGTTTATGTTCGGCCAGAGCTTGCTTTATTTGATCGAGTGAACAGTTATGGATATCCAGTCCGTAATGCTCCTGCATCGCCTGGGTGTAATCCAGCTGATCCCACTCTTTATTTAAATCGATATCGAAATTACCGACTTTAAATTGTGACTTGCCGAAGGTTTTTTCAAGCACATAACGATACATTTCCGTCATAAACTTCATACCGGCCCGCCAGTCGGCATATGCCCAGTACCATTCCATGGCTACATGCTCCGGTAAATGCTCATCCGAGTAGTTTTCGTTGCGAAAACGCGGCCCGATATCAAAAACTTTTTCATAACCGCCGCCGATCAGCCGCTTTAAGGGCAGCTCATGACTGATCCGTAAATAAAAATCCTGATCGAGAGCGTCCATATGGGTTACAAACGGCGTGGCATCGGCTCCGCCCGGGGTTTGCTCGAGTACCGGGGTGTTAATTTCAATAAAGCCGTGGTCGATCAGATACTGCCGGGTAGCCTGCCAGAAGTTGCTCCGGCGGATAAAGCGTTCCTGGACATCTTGATTAACGCTCATATCGATATAGCGGCGGCGTAGTCGTTCTTCTTTATTGGTAAATCCGTCATGGGTAGTCGGCAGCGGTCTCAGTGTTTTGGTTAGAAGGCGTAATTTATTTACTTCCACCGAGATTTCGCCGGTTTGGGTCTTAATCACCTTCCCGGTAGCTTCGATAAAATCGCCGTTATCGAGCAGCGTCAGCTGATCAAAACCCAGCTGGCTGTTTTCGGTATTTAAGTCTTTGACTTTGTCGGCGGTTAAAAACAGCTGCAAAGTGCCGCTCATATCTTTAATGACGATAAAAGCGATTTTACCGAATTTCCGGATATTATTAATTCGGCCGGCGACATTGACTTCCTGGCCCTGGAGTTCGTCAAATTTATTTCTGATATCAACTAGCACATGGCTTCGGTTGGAAGTTGCCGGATAAGGATCAATGCCAAGCTTTTGTAATTCCGCCAGTT
>CAZNOW010000027.1:0-10229 GCA_964574915.1 uncultured Candidatus Saccharibacteria bacterium | reverse complement strand
GGTTGTGGGAGGAGTGCAAAAAGCACCCCGAGACCCACAGCCAGCAGGATAGCTACCGCGAGGGTAGGTTTCCAGACTTTCATGGATCTCTCCTTAGTGTCGGCGTAGTGTCGATACGGTTGAAGAATCGTCGGAGGTAACCGGCGATTCTTTGACTTAGATCCGGTGCTTCCGCACGCGGTACAGGCTCCGTTATCGGAGCAGGTGGCTGTGGACTCACGGGGATGTGAGGTTCCACAGGAAGTTGGATGGAAGAACTGCCTTCGAGCCGATTGATTGCTCGTTGCGCAACTTCCAGAAAGCTTTGGACCCGATCCGCTTTCTCTTCCAGTACCGCTTGAATCTGTTGCGCGATTTCCGCAACATTTCGCCAAGCGGCCAGACTGTCACCCCTAGAACGGATGACTGGATCGGGTAGTTGGTTGACACCATCCAGAAGCAGCTTGAGCTTCTTCGACAGTTGACTCGGGCTAGGATCTCCCATGGTCAGGTTTTCTCCTTGTTGTTTTTGAATCCTTATGGAATCTAAGAAAGGACACGGCACATTATCAACAAGAGGGAATCTTATTAACAATGCGCCGCTCCTTTCACAATCAGGAGAATGTTTGCCGTTTGAATAGGTTATTTACGTAGTCACATAGCTGCGCTCAAGCCAGCGGAGGCAAATACTTAAAAAGCAGCTGCCTACAACGCCTTCAGCGAGTGCAGACCGCACCCGGCTAGCAATAGTAACCGAGCTCGGCCTGCACTCTCTTTTTTGAACGCAAAAGACACCATGCAAATTGTGAAAGGCATGATGCTCATGGACTGTAATGATTTGACTTGTTAAGGTACCGTTGTTGATCGTGGGCTTGGAACGACAATCAGTAAAAAATAAAAGAGCAGCTTTGTGGAATAATTCCTGTAGCTGCTGAATACTCCACCGACTGTCAATGTCCTTTACGGGTAAAACACCCACACCCGTCAACAAGGATAGTTATAAGGTATCACATAATTGAGGTATTGTCAAATATAAGCACGAGCTTTTAGCAACTGGTATTGCTAGTTAAGTCGGAGTATATTTTTGCGATTAACTTAAATTTAAAAGCCATACTTCAGTTTTACCTTTATAATTAGTCTTAATGGGGAACGATCAATTAGAACCGGTAATCTTCGTGATTTTTGGAATTACCGGTAATTTAGCTCAACAACGGTTGCTACCAGCCCTTTATCATCTATTAAAAGATGATCTGTTACCGAAGCAGATGGAAATTGTAGGAGTCAGTCGACGTCGGATCAGTGTCAAACAATTGCTTAAAAATGTCGAGCTTTGCGTCCTGGAAACAGATCATATTTGCGACCCGGAAGTCTTAAAAGCCTTTCAACACAAACTGAAAATGTTGCAACTGGATCCGGTTAAAGAAACTGACTACGATAAACTCCGTAAATATCTGCAAACCATCGAAGACACTCATGGTAGGTGCATGAACTGGTTATTTTATTTATCCATCCCGCCTCACGTTTATGAACCGGTTATTCGTAATCTCGGCCGGTGCCATCTAAACCAAGGCTGTCGGCATCACCGGGGAGTAACTCGTCTGCTGGTTGAGAAACCATTCGGCTATGATCTGGTATCCGCCCAGGATTTAATCCAATCGACTAATCGTTATTTCTCAGAAGACCAGATTTTTCGGATTGATCACTATCTGGCCAAAGAAACGGTTCAAAATATTCTAGTCTTCCGAAGCGAAAACCCGATTTTTAACAGTCTTTGGGATCATCACTTTATTCGCAGCATTAACATCGATTTATATGAAACGATTGGTATTAATGGCCGGGTAGACTTTTATGAGAATGTCGGGGCTTTGCGCGATGTTGTCCAAAACCATTTACTACAATTAATGGCCCTGATTACTATGGAAATACCTAAAAATATCCGCGATAATCAAAGTTTACATCAAGCTAAGCAAGTCTTATTTGATCAGGTTAAAGCAGTTGATCTGAAAAAGGCTGGCATGGTGCGGGCCCAGTATAAAGGTTACCGGGTTGAGGTTAACAATCGTCGATCGACAACCGAAACTTATGTTAGCTTGAAATTATATATCGATAATCAACGCTGGCATGGGGTACCGATTCGGATTACCACCGGTAAAGCCCTAAATGATGACCGTACCACCATTCAGCTGATTTTTGCGTCTACTGGTGATGTGGCTACTAACACTTTAACTTTTAGGGTTCAACCCAATGAAGGTATCGATATTGATTTAGTCGTTAAAAGACCGGGATTTGAAGATAAAACCGAGACTGTCCGAATGGATTTCAAATATCAAGATACTTTCATTGAACCGGGTCATCCCGATGCCTATGAAAGAGTCTTGGTGGACGCCGTTAAAGGTGACCATAGTCTGTTTGCTACCAGTCAGGAAGTAATTGCCACTTGGCGCATCCTGCAACCGATCTTAAATGCTTGGGAAAAACGCAGTGATGATCTAAAGTGCTATCCGATTGGTACTTCCGGTCCGAAACCTAACTAACTCATCTGTTGGTTTACAGTACCCAATCAGGCATATGCTTTATAATGATGGTGCAATGGATCTTATAGATATCCTAATAATTGTATTAATACTTGGAGCCTTATATCGAGGACAGGAACTAGGTTTTGTCCGTCAGCTATTTTCGACTGTCGGATTTTTCAGTGGTTTGCTTATTGGCGCGCTATTAGAGCCGCACATAGTCGGCTTAGTACATACCCCGATGAGCCGTTTGATTTTGACACTGGCGGTGACCTTGGGACTGGCCCTAATATTGCTTTCAGTCGGGGAATTCATCGGCGTCCTTATTAAAAAAAGGCTGCAGATCAGCCACGGCTTAAACCGCGTTGATAATTCGTTTGGGGCCGGACTGGCCGGGATATCGATTTTAGCCCTGGCTTGGTTAAGTGCTGCCATTTTAGTGACACTGCCGTATCAAAATGTCCAGGATAATATCCGCGGTTCAAAAATCATATCACTGCTTGATCAAAATTTACCGCCGGCACCTAATGTCATTGCCGATATCGGCCATTTAATCGCACCGGATGGTTTTCCGAAAGTCTTTATCGGTCAGGAGCCGGCACCCTCAACTGCCACCCCGCCAACTCCGGCAGCCCTGGCGGCGGCGGTTAATAAAGACCGCGCTTCGGTAGTTAAAATCGAAGGGCAGGGCTGCGGTGGCATCGTCGAGGGATCGGGTTTCGTCATCGGCAGTAATTTGGTAGCCACCGATGCTCATGTTATCGCCGGTATCTATCAGCCGTATGTAATTGACAGCAACGGAACTCATTTAGCCGAACCGATCTGGTTTGATCCGAATCTGGATTTTGCCGTCCTAAAAGTCAACAATCTGGCCGGCAGCCCATTAATGTTTAATATCAATACCATTAGCCATGGTACCCAAGGCGGTGTTTTAGGTTATCCCGGAGGCGGTCCGTTTACGGCCGATACCGCGGCGGTACTGGATGAGTTTACGGCTGTCGGTCGCAATATCTATGATCAAGGCAATACTCAGCGCGATGTCTATTCGATTAATGCCGATGTCATACCAGGTAATTCCGGTGGGCCGTTAGTTGATCTGAATGGCAACGTCATCGGTGTAGTCTTTGCCGCCTCCACTGATTACAATAACGTTGGCTACGCCTTAAGTGTTCCCCAAGTGGTCCATGAAGTTAACGAAGCCCGGACCTCTAATCAACTGGTACCTACCGGCGGCTGCGCCGAATAATAAATGGTATACTAGGTGAGAAAGATCACTCTAAATAACAATGGCCGATAAGCAAGTTAGCAACTCCACCCGTCTCAGTCGCATTTTACCCTTTATTCTGATCATCGGCGGCATTATCGCCTTAATCAGTTCGTTTATTCTGGTCCAAGACAAAATATCTCTGCTCATCAACCCGCATTATCACCCGAATTGCAACCTTAATCCGGTAGTCAGCTGCAGTGATGTTATTACCAGCAAGCAAGGTTCGGTCATCGGCTTTCCCAACCCGATTATCGGACTGGCGGCTTTCCCGATATTAATTACTGTCGGGTTTAGCCTGCTTGCCGGTGCGACCTTTAAGCGCTGGTTCTGGCGACTAATGAACCTCGGGCTGCTTCTGTCCATGGTATTTATCTTTTGGTTCTTTCTGCAGAGTGTCTATTTTATTCAAGCCTTATGCCCTTATTGCATGGTGGTCTGGGTGATGACGATTACTATGTTCTGGTATGTGACACTCTATAATTTTGACGCCGGCAATCTGTCGCTGCCCAGGCAGTATAATCAACTCTGGCGCTTTGTCCGTCAGCACCATATTGAAATCCTGGTATCGCTATTTATTATTATTGCCGCTTTGATATTGCAGCATTTCTGGTATTACTATGGCAAATACTTTTAAACCATATAAACTAAACATTAAGTAAGCAATAAAATAAAAGGAATCAGCAGTAATGAAAAAGGACGAGGTTGTCACCAAGGCAGTGGAAGCCCCGGCCGAACTGCTGGAAAAAACAATTGAAGTTTCTGAGGAAATCAGTCACACCTTGCACGGTGATAAAACTGCTCAACGGACCAAGGATTACTGGCATACTTTAGGACCGGGATTAACTACCGGAGCCTCGGACGACGATCCCTCCGGCATTGGTACTTATTCCCAAGCCGGGGCGCAATATGGTTTCCAGCTGCTATGGCTGTCGGCCTTTACTTTTCCGTTAATGGCGATTGTCCAAGAAATGTGCGCCCGAATTGGGATTGTTACCGGACGCGGTTTGGCGAGTAATATTCGAACAATTTATTCCAGAAAAGCCTTATATGTGTGTGCGCTGCTGCTTTTTTGCGCCAATACCTTTAATATCGGGGCCGATTTAGGGGCCATGTCTAAAAGTATCCAGCTGCTGGTTCCGTCTTGGAACTTTATCATACTGATTGTCGGTCTGACGATACTAATGCTCTGGCTGCAGATCTTTACGCCTTATGACAAATACGCTAAATATTTGAAATGGCTGTCGCTGGTTTTGTTCGCCTACGTCATATCGGCGTTTTTGGCCCATCTGAATTGGGGCCACGTACTGCAGCATGCCGTCATACCCAGAATTACTTTTAGCAAAAATCAGCTGCTTTTGATCTGCGGTATTTTGGGAACTACTATTTCGCCATATCTGTTTTTCTGGCAAACCTCACAAGAAGTGGAAGACAAAATTTCCCATGGTGAGACAACCATTAAAAAACGGCAGGAATCGGCGTCACCTGCAGAAGTTCATAAAATGCGGGTGGACGTTTGGTCGGGTATGCTGTTATCAAACGTCGCCATGTTCTTTATTATTGCCGCTTGCGGGGCATTGCTTTTCACTCACGGGGTAACTAATATTCAGTCCGCTTCCCAAGCCGCGCAGGCCCTAAAGCCATTTGCCGGCAATGCCACATACTTCTTATTTATGGTCGGTATTATCGGCGTCGGACTACTGGCTATCCCGGTGCTGGCTGGTTCAAGTTCCTATGCCATTACCGAAAGCCTAAACCAACCGGGCAGTTTGGGCATGAAATTAAAACAAGGTCATGCCTTTTACGGAATAATCATAATTTCCATGTTAGTCGGACTGGCTATAAATTTTATCGGCTTAAATCCGATCAAAGCCCTTATTTATGCCGCTATCTTAAATGGCTTAGTGGCTCCAGTAGTTTTAATTTATATACTGCTGCTGAGCAATAACCGCAAAATCATGGGTGAGTGGGTGAACGGCAAATGGACAAAATTATTTGGCTGGATCACTATTTTACTGATGAGCGCCTCCGGTATTGCGGCAATTGTTTCGATGTTTTAGTAAATCAATCTGTATCACCTCATAGATAAGTACATCTGTCAATTATTTATTTTATAGACTAGTCTCTTATAAAATGCATAATACAGCATAAGTTCGTTGAGCCTTCGGGTGCTCCGAACCGTATCTTGACAGGTGTGAAGTATAAACACGATGTGAGCTAATAGACGAGTAGGCAAGTCGTTTGTTAGCTCGCATCGCTACTAACCGATCCTTTCAATAATTCGCAGCCGGAGTGATAGCTTGCTAATCCATCCGAACTGCACCCACACCGAGGTGTTAAACTAGACAAACTGCAATTGACAACCGACAGCTAACCGGCGAATGCCGCCAAGGGAGAGCTCAAATGACCACCGGAGTCGACGCTCAGGTTGCTGTACCCTTTCAGGTCCAGCAAATCGCTCAACCCGAAATACCAGATCACTTTTTAGTGGTTGGGTGTAACCGTATCTTTACCGATGCCCAAAGAGGTGAGATTGAGGTGTCGCTCACGCTACAACTCAAATCTCGTCCGGAGTTGCACCAGGCTATCGCGGCCATCAAGTGGGATTCGATCAAGAACACCGTCACCTGTGTCCTAGCTAAGGGCACACACCCCAAAGAGATCCGTCAGGCAATCCTCAACGGTATGAAAGTCTGCCTGTTCCAGTTCGACAAGCGCCTGACGGAAGTACCAGCTGCCGACTAGACCTCTCGCGAAGCGAACGGATTGGATGTTTTCAAAAGAACAGATGATCATTTTTGATCATTTCTTTTGAACTCACACCTGTCTTTTCGCTCCGCTTACTTCAATTTAAAATTATTTATTCATTTCTAAGAGCTTCAATCGGATCCTTACGGGCTGCCTGTAAGGCCGGTACCGTACCAAATAATATTCCAACACCGACCGATACGATAAAGGCCAAAGTAATCACTTGCCAATCGACACTCGGAGCCAAGCTGGTAAAAATCCGCAGACAGATATCGACAACTAGCGATAACATAATACCGACAAAGCCCCCGGAAACGCTTAAAACCGCAGCTTCGATAATAAATTGAGATAATATCTGGCGGTTGGTGGCACCGACGGCTTTGCGTATGCCAATCTCATGCATTCGTTCGGTAATTGATACCAGCATGACATTCATAATACCAATACCGCCAACTAGTAATGCCACGGCGGCCACTCCGCCAATCAGATCAGTTAATAAACTTAAGATATTATCGGTAACATCTAAGGTTTGGCTTTGTTCTAAGACGGTAAAATTATGCTGACCACCGTGGGCCGCCAACAAGCTGTTGCGCAAATTACTAGCCACCAGACTGGTTTGATCGGTTTGCTGCGGACGGGCTAAAATTTCATAAATCGGCGAATTATTATTGGTAATTTGCTCGGCGGCAGAGTAGGGGATGAACACGGCATTGTTAAAATCAACGTCTACAGACAGTGGAGCTGTTTGGAATTGATTAAATATTCCTTCAACCACAAATTGTTGCCCAAGGATAGTTAAGGTCTGGCCTAAGGGAACATTTTCGCTGTATAAAATTTGAGCCACATGTGATCCGATAACCACTTTATTTAGATCTGACGGATCATCACTGAAAAAGACCCCGAACTCTAAACTTTGGCGCAGAATATCTGGCAGCTGGGAATTTGTGCCTATGACTAAAGCATTGTATGGTCGACTTGTTTCATTGGAAGAAACATCACCGGTCACTAAACTAAGCGGCACCACGCTGGATACTCCCGGAGTTTTCGATACGGTATTAATATCTTGATCGCTAAGCGAACCAACCGTGCCAATATTGCCCAGTAAACTTGATTGACTTAGTTCGCTGGTCACAGACTGAGCCAGTAACTGTCCGGGGCGAATAGTAATCAGATCTTTTCCCAAATGTTCGGTTTGATCATTGACTTGCTGTTTAACACCTTCACCAATACTGACAACCGTTACTACCGAGGCCACCCCGATAATCACCCCGAGCATGGTGAGTAAACTGCGAAATTTATTACGCCTCAAAGTTTTAAAAGCGGTTTTAATATCGCCTTTGGTTAAAGAGGCCATTAGACCCGCGCTTTCTGGTGGTGCTTATTCTGACGCCGACGAGATTTTACGGGCTTACGATGCTTGTGTTTAGTAGCATTTTTAATCGAGGCCTGCGGAATGGCTTTCATAATGGCAGAAACTCCAGCCAGATCATCTTCCTCGGTCTTTTTAGGAATAGCATACATGCTTCTCAGGGCGCCGCTAGCAACACTACCAATAGCCGTTTGTTCGTCGGCTATAATTTCACCATCGCGCATATAAATAACACGGTTAGCGTATCTGGTTAACTCAGGATTATGAGTCACGAAGATAACGGTATTACCCATCCGGTGAACCTCACTTAATAATTCCATAACCAGTCTTGATCCGGCACTATCCAAATTACCAGTCGGCTCATCAGCAATGATCAACTTAGGATCGTTCACTAACGCCCGGGCAATAGCTGCGCATTGAACTTGGCCGCCGCTTAAATGCGCCGGCAGAAAATATTCACGGCTTTGCAGGCCGACTCGTTCCAATATATAACTAGCTTTTTCCAGACGTTTGGTTAACGACATACCTTTATAAACAAGCGGTAAAGCCACATTTTCAATAACCGTCATTCGAGCCACTAAATTATAAGATTGAAAGATGAAACCAATGGTATCACGCCGGATTTTAGCGGCTTGATTGGGGCTTAAGCGAGCGACGTGCCGATTATGTAAGATATATTCACCATGCGTTGGTCGATCGAGCATGCCTATAATATGCATCAAGGTGCTTTTACCACAGCCGCTCGGGCCCATGAAGGCTATAAATTCGCCGCTATCCACCGATAAAGTAATTTCATCCAAAGCTAATGTAGTAGCTTCACCAAAGCCGTACAATTTACTAACATCATTAAGTTCGATGATTGGCATAGTATTCCTAGTTTAAGCGTCCAACTACTTGACGCACAAGTAATTTTTGCATATTTCACAACAATATTTTTACATTAACATAAGTTCTCTTTTCGTAATGCAAATTTGAGTATAATGACATAGGGTTTAATTAAGTTTTATACCTTAATAATTTCTACTGGTAATCATTCAATTGGAGAGATGCCCGAGTGGTTGAAGGGGCACGCTTGGAAAGCGTGTGTGCGGGAAACTGTACCGAGGGTTCGAATCCCTCTCTCTCCGCCAAGTTTACTTATTGTCAAATTTAAAGTATTATAAATTTAATATGGGACTGCCTGAACTTAAACAAGAACTCCAAGCACTAGATAAACATGCTGTAGCCGATGCTTTCGCGCGGGTAGTTATAAAGTCGTTAGTTATAGGCGAAGCTGAGGCACAAGTTGATGCACTTAGTGAAGAATATCCGGCTTTAGCGGTAATGGCCGATATAATGCGAATACATTGTGAGAGGAATGGGTTAAGTCAAGAAGACACGTCCGCAATGATAACTGGTGTCTTGAGCGCTAACCTCGCTCTAAAAGAATTAATTGATGTTGAAGCGATTACTAATATGTTCGGCTCTGCTGAATAGTAAAGTAATTCTACATCTCTAACACTAAAGTGTACCAAACTACTTATGTTTGTGATCTAAATCATTAATATCTATACTTCATTTAATGGAGCAACTTTATCTGCCTGGATTAGAATTCACGCCTGGTGATTTATTTTGGCAAGCATATTATCCACGGTTATCTGAAGCTATTTATCGTTTTCGTGATGAACCATTAGATCATACTTTTAGAGCAATAGCAGAAGAAGAATTAGAAGAATTACGTGCTAAAGCTCTGTCTGCAGATATTAACGAAGGTGAATTTTCGGTAATGTGTAGCACTGCTTATGATAATCCATGGCAGGACGAAGAAGGCCAAACTTATATCGAAACAGAAGAAGGTCATGATAGATATTTCGGGCCAACAACACTTGTAATAGGTGAAGGACAATTACCTCCAGGCCCTGAATCAGTAAAGTTTTTGATGGAAATCGGATCAACTGTCATGGCATTTTCAGATCAAAATCTGAATAATAATGAAGTATAGTACCTCATAAGATGATCAGTCTATCTAGCATGCTATACTAACCACAGAGAGAGATTTAATTGCTGACAGAGATGAAAAGCTGATGATCAAAATATATTCCTGGAATATTAATGGGATCAGAGCAGTCATTAACAAGGGCTCGCTAAATAAATTCATTACCGAAGAGCAGCCAGATATTTTATGTCTACAAGAAATTAAGGCCAAACTGACTCAAGTTAATCTGATTTTGCCGGGTTATGAACAATTTTGGTACTCTGCCGACAAGCTTGGATATAGTGGAACGGCTATTTTCACTAAACTAAATACAATCCAAGTAATTAATGGCTTTCCACAAAATATTATTGAGAAGTTCAAAGTAAGTGGTGATATTTACGG
>CAZNOW010000026.1:0-10285 GCA_964574915.1 uncultured Candidatus Saccharibacteria bacterium | reverse complement strand
ACCCGGATAAACAGCTAGACTTAGCGCAGGTTGCGTTTGGTTCTAGAATTTAGGGCAGTGTTAGATGGTCATAGCTTACTACTTAATCACTAAGACTCTTTTTACTTTTTTGGAGAAAATTAAATAACAAGACCAAAGTATGGCGGGAATAACTAGACGAAATTCCGATGCGCTCCCGGAGTTTATTGCATTTTGCGCAGCTGTATTATTTGCAAACATATTTGTTGCGATGGAGTAGTCTATCCCAGTCCATAAAACTGTACATATTAAGAATATTATGCCTAATGTGCGAGCAAGTTTTTTTCTCTGGAAAATTAATATTATCACCGCTATCCCAAATATGACCGCAAGTATAGGAGCAATTTGTTCTGCGACGGTAAGACTGTATAGACCAGGATATACGGCATTAACTGCTGGAGTTAATAAGCTAAAATTACCCCATCCCGTAAAACTTTGGTATATGTTATAGAGCACCCCAACCCCTAAACAAAATACCAAAAATGCCAACCAACCATCTATTGGTAAGTGTTTGGGCGGGACATTACTATTATGTCTTTTATTAGAGATAAAATCTTCAAGGTTAACAGCTCCCTTAAAAGTTTCTCCGCGTATTTTAACTGCCTCATCGATAAACTTTAAGGCTAAGCTATTATCTCCTTTAAAGTAATGCAGGTATGCCTGTGCTTCATATAATTTGTATCTTAACTTTCCTAGAGAATCATTATTTTGATATGTAGCAGCAAGTTTGTCTAATCTATCCTGAAAGTTTAAGACATTATTATCAATAGTCCCCGCATCATAGCTCGCCTGCATATCCGTAAGTAACTTACGGATATGTAAGTTGTACATATTGTTAGAATTAGATGTTATCTCCACGGCACAATCCTATACTGCTTATAAGTATATTATTGGTAGATAAATACACAACTAAATAGATTAACAACCTGAGATTGCATTACAGATGTTTTGAACATCGCTATCGGTATTTTGTACGTCTGTATCGGTTTGTTGAACATCGCTATCAGATTGCTGAACATCGTTATCAGTTTGCTGAACGTTTTGTTCTGTAGATGTAACGTTGCTATTAATGGTTTGCATGTACCTAAACATAAAGAACATTGTTACGCACATACCTACTATTAATATGAATGTTATAACAAAGAATCCGGTAACTAATTGGTTTTTCTTTATTCTCCAAAGCTTAAGAATAGGTGCTGTTGCCATGACTAACTCCTTAATTACGGTTTCATTGTAGCACTAACAGATGATAACTTCTTAGTACTTCGTGTTTTAGTGGGTGCCTAAAAGAAGTTTAGTCTCATAGCTTATAACATCCAACAAGCCGCCTCTAGACTATCATTATATGTACGTTTTTATGTAGTAAAATCTCTGTTGAGCATATATGTTAATTTTAGTCATGAAGCTAACCGCTAAATCATTGATTTTTATATATTATTTGAAGTTATTGGTTATTAGACTATCCCGGAAGCATCTATGGTTATTAAGAGTTCATTATATCTGGGTGCCATTCTGATTCTTTTATGTAACCCTTGGCACGTGCCTCGTTCATAGTGTTATTAAATAAAACCGCCGCCCACAGGATATATTCTTCAATTTCTTTCAAGGTAATTATAACTTTTCCAACCCTAATTGCTGACTCTGAGAAGCCAATGTCGGTTTGTAATTTTTCATCAATACCAAGACTTTTAGCCCTAGTGTTTTTCCAGTCCTTGTCCTGTCTATCAAACTCTTCTCGTGTATCGTGCCTGATGTGGTTACGAACATCTATCCATAATTTGTGCTTTTCGTGAGTATCACCACACATCATTGCATATTTACTGATAGTAGCTAAATCTTCAAATAATGTTGACGTCTCATGAAGACATGCTTGAGTACTCTTTACGGGGGTATTCTTTAGTGTTGATGATTCCTGCTTATATCTTTGGACTGTTACCCAAGCACCCATCAGATAAGGAATAGCAAAACTATAGAGTAAATAAGAGTTTGCTCGCTTAACAGTTGCTCCCCTACCCATGTCAGCTTTATTTGTCTTTTTATTTGTGACATCAAATCCTGGCTTGGATATCTTAATACCAAAGTTCATTCCATCCATATTTTTAGTATAAACCTGCCCATAGTGAGCACTGGAATGGTTTCATTTTGCCCCAGTAAGACATATAATTCAGCCTAGAGGTTGGCTTATGTACATAGCATTTTCTCTTTTATTTATCGTGACACTTATCGTACTAATAAGTGTTGTAGTTGCTCCTAAAAGTTTAGCCAAACACAGTAAAATAGAAATTAATCGTAGAAATTCTGTACTGGGATTGATAATGGTAGCGTTAGTATTTTATGTTTTAGCATCGGTTACTGCACCCCAACAATCTACTAAGAATCAAACTATACATTTAACAACTGCAAAAAGTTCCACTACTGAATCGACACCAACAATTACATATAAAACGGCTTATCTATCTCAATTAATACCATTTACCAGTTCAACCATCCAAGACCCAAATTTAGCTAAGGGGGTCACTCAAGTAACCACCACTGGCGTTAACGGTTCAGAAACCATTACTTATAAGGATACTTATACTAATGGTAAATTAACTTCCCAAACACAGGTTGGTATGCCCGTTATAAATACTCAACCAATTAATCAAGTAACTTCAATTGGCACATACGTTGCTCCGGCAGCACCAAGTTGTTATACAGCATCGCAAGCTGCTAATGAAATTGGTCAAACTGGCTGTGTTCAGTTTGTCGGATATGCTTATACATCATCTAAGGGTGAAATGTACCTAGACCAATATTTATCTGCTCCATACGGTTTCTCAGTATGGATACCGGCAGGATATTCTTTCGGACCATCTGTTTTGAGTAAATACTCTGGTCAAAATATTAACGTTAGTGGCACTATAACTAGCTATGAAGGTGAACCGGAAATAGAAGTTACAAGTGCTTCACAGATAACTTTAGCGCAGTAATTAATATTAAACGAGTTAAGTCTCTTCAGATATTTCTTTGTTTTTAATATCCAAGTCTATTTGATTAAGAATCTTGAAATATTCTACTAACTTTTGTATGTCTTCTTCGCTAAATATCGGAGTAGTGTGTCTAGTGTATTGATGAAATAGTTTTTTACTCATGCTTCTATTATGATTTTGTGATTTTTGTAATCAAATTGTATACTTTCAAATTTATCAAAAAAACCAAGCTGTCCTAAAACAGCAAATCCCCAATCAGCAATATCAGGTGAAAATAAAGCATCTATGTTTCTTGTTTCACCCTTTATAGTTATGCCAACTTTATGTAGATATCCTTTAATAAATTTAGGGGTTTTACTCCCGTCAGAAGCTATACCTCCAATTGTTTCGAGTGGCCCAGAGAGAACATCAATGCCAAGAAGCTGCCCTAAATCCGCATGGAATATGCATTTATCAGCCCCAGAGTCTATTAATGCTAAAGTTGACCTACTTATCTTTTTGTAGTGAATATTTAGGAATATAACTGGTTTTAGATATGGACCAAATTTTTTGTAATTATAGGTTAGAGTTGGCATACTGGTAAAAGAATAACACTATTAACCAATATAAGAGATTGTACTTGTTGGCACTTTGAACAATATAGGGTTCTCAAAACCTTTATTTACTGCCGATTCCAATACCTTTCTTACGTTATTTCCGTGAGAAATAACAGATATTTCATCGTCTTTTAGAGCCACCCATTCACCCTTGTACGATAAATACAAAGGTGTTAAGTCAACAACCATTGCGTCCTCATGTTTTATTGTACTAATTATAGCCATTTTTATGTTTTTTACGAGCTTAAGCATTATACCATGTACTTAATTTCCTTGAGGATATGGTCGACACTTACTGTCATGTTCTATGCTCCACTTGTAGTCATTAACTGATTGCTTATAACTGATGTGGAGAACCTATTATGCCAGATTCTAAGCTGTTCGTATACTTGATTCCAAAAATATCCACCCAAGTCTACCATAAGCATTTTGAACTCTGTTAATTTTGATTTAACCTTATAATTATGTTATAGTCTTAGAACTTCGTTGAGGCGTTGTCTACTTTGTCTCCGAAGCACCTTAACAAGCTCTCTGATTTAACTAAATAGTTTGTGGTTGGAAATAAGGGTATGCTTTTCGTGCTTTTATTCCCAATCACAAACAACTTACAGAAGGAGAAACTTCAGTGGGGATCAAAAGGGGTCCCATAATGATCTTTACTGTATTCTGGTTGCCGTTCTTGGTGAGTAACCCACTCGACCTGGCAATCTATGCAGTAATAGTCATATTGATCATCTGGTTTGCCGATAGGTGGCAATACAGGCGTTTCTACCGCTCATTCAAAGACTGAGTATAGGAGAAAACCATGCCAAAGGCGTTAATTGTCGTAGTCAGCGACTTGTACCTCCCCTCCGCACTGGTATTAGTCGGCATATTTGTCATGCTCGGCTTCTACACTGTAGGTAACCAGTACGACGGGGATCTAACCGTACTCGCCATGATAGCAGTAATAATCGTAACTGCTATCGGTCTGGCCCTAGCGCCAAACGCAACACGGCGGATCTGCAGCAATGACTGGCTGGTACGCTGGATTGTCCGCCGTAAGTGGGGCAAGAGTTGAACAGAGAGCTTTCCGGGAGGAGGAACCACGTTTGAAGCGCAATGTGCGTTTCGATCCCCTCCTTCCCGGCGAACTCTTTATTATTAAAAATCAATTAAATGATGGAATTTATACATAGTTATCAATTCACCGCGCAGACGATTCCATTTCAACCAACTGAGATCTACCATATTGCTTATGCTTGCGAGTAACATGTTTGACTGTCAGTATGAAGAATATGGAACGTATGTCATTATCGAAAGAAATTAATCGAGTCATTGAACCAAGTATCGAACCCGACGATTTTGATGAAGAGGCTCTCCGCGTTTATATCATTAATGGACCAGAAGATTTAAAGTGCTGGGTTTGTGAAAGGCCCATAGATTATTGTCACGCCTGCGGCGTACCTTGCTCAGGTGAAGATGGGCCGTTATGTGAAGACCATATAGATGACGATGATTTAATATCTCCAGAGGAAGCCGAATGGATGAAGCAACATTTAATAAAAATACCACTATTTCCACCTTTACCACCCGACCAACCATCACTTCACTTTTGAATTGCATTCTAAAAGGTGCTTGTATGTTTTATTGACTTATTGCCATATTTTTATCGACTTTTATTTGGATAGGTTTCATTTTCTTTCAGTCATTCATATAATTTGACGTATTATCTTGCTCATGTTAATATAACTATTCTATGAGTGCCTTGGAAGTCTTTAAATACTCTGTTACTGGAAGTATGCCACCACTTGGTAATCTTGATGATGCAGAAGCAATTATCGCTTTTCCTTTTGGCCGTCTAGAAAACACGGCTGGAGATTATATTGCTCCTGGTGCGACTAACCTGGCATTGGCAGAATATATAGCCAATAACGCTCAACTTAGAGAAAAAAATATTGTTCTAACTGAAGAATTGGCAGACGCCTTAGACGGGGATACTGACGGCAGTATTACGCTGATTAATAACATAAATAAAGATGGTCGAACAAGTTCAACTTATGATTATGCGGTTAGAGCTGGCGAGCATTTCAGACAACATAATATTGGTCAGCTCGCAGTGGTAGCTTTTAGGCACCATTTACCAAAAGCCAACGCAGGCATTAAAAGAGTTGGTTTGAAGACGGTAGTGCCTGACCTTAGACAGGTCGGCAATTTTGATCCCGAGTCAGCCCAATGGTGGACCAGGAACTTAGCCGCTTGGATTGTCCGAGAATCTGTAGTTTTGCCTGTTTCTTTAGCGCTAAGACAAATCTAGTTTGAGTTAACGGTTCTATCATTATCGCTTTGCTACTTTTTTATAATTGATACAGTCAGATTTTTTACGGTATTGAAGAAGTTTTAATGTGATGATTTATGACGATGACGAAAGAGTACGCCCCATCGACAGAAGTAACTACTACTTATCCAGGCATAATAAACGCTTTAGACTATTTAGCCCCAACGACCGATCATTACCATATCCATGCCGCTGACGGCAGCCGAGTAGAGCGTGTCTGGAACAATCATACGGCAAGAAAACTCCGATTAACCCCAGCTCTGGCTGAACGGCTAGGTATGGGGGATACCGTAAGGTGCAGTATCACCGGCCGTGATGAAGTGGGCGTGACTTTAACCATGCGCTCACGTCGACTTTTTGATACCAATAAAAAAAGTTATGCGTTTCGGATAATACCAGTCAAAAATACACCTGATTATCCCAACGGTTTTGTAATTATGGAAGGCCCTACCATACCCCCATATGACGGCAATAACCCAACAAGAGGCCATATCCTTAACGAGCAGTTAGCTGTTAAAGCGACAGTTAAAACCGCCGACGAACTGGTTCGTTCTTTGCTGCTCAATGTTGATACAACCAATCTGCGGACACCAGAACCATCTTTATAAATAAAACTAACAATAAAAAAGCTCCTGGTTAATCCGGAGCTTTTTTGGCGCCATTAGCGGTTAGGTTATAGCTTACTAATTATCCGATCTATTTCAAGAATTTTTAGATCAGTAGTATCGGTGTAAGCATACTCAAATGCCATTTGATTAATACTTTTCATGTTGCCCCCTTTTGTTACTAGTTAGATTAAAATATCTATTTTTTTACGATTGTTTGTTTGTGATCACAATAGATTATATTATACATTATTTTAATAATTTGTCAAAATTCTTACACTAATATAACTTAGGCAATATTAACGGAGCAGTTATAAATCTAAACTTATAAGTAAGTTTTAAAATATGTATTTGTTTAGAGTTTAGTTGGTAATGTCTAGTTAGATTAGTAGTAGTTAGTTTAGTCTTTGGTATTAATCTAGGTTTACTCACAACAAAATTCTCCTATATATAATATATATAATAGAGAGAATTTTTAGAAGTCTTTAAATCAGTTAAAGTTCATCAAAAAAGGCCTTATCGGGAGGGCTTATTTTAGTGTTTACTTGATAACTTTGATTTTGGTTTTGGGCAATAAAAACCTCTGTCGTAATAACAGAGGTGATAGTTTTCTTGGTTGCGGGGGCAGGACTCGAACCTGCGACCTCGTGGTTATGAGCCACGCGAGCTGCCGCTGCTCCACCCCGCGATATATATACTTTCAAGAACTATGATTGGCAGAGTACTTCTTAGTGAGGCTTAGCTTACCCTAACCTTAACAAACAGGGGTAGATTTGTCAAATTGCTGTTGATTGACGATGTAGGAAAAAATTGACCCAAGCCTTTAGATTATTTTCAAAAAACGATGATTGAGAGGCCGGCTTGGTAGCTGGCGTTTTTGGTTCAGCTACGGTGTAAGATAGTGCGACATTTTGTGGCACTATCAGTTCCGTTTCACCGGATGCGGCCAGACCGAAGTTCTGCCGAGCCGATAATTCCAAATATTGATTACTGTTATAGTATTGGTTTTGAAGTTTGAGGTTGTTATTCTCAAGATCCTGTATGGTATTTTGCTGCTGCAGTGTGGAAATTTGTTTTTGCAAAGAATAATTAGTATTAATAGCTTTAACTCCGCTCCAACTGACTAATAAAACTACGATTATAAAAATTACTTGACCAGCAAAACGAATATCACGTAATTGGTTAACATACGCATAGATCGTCTCAGCTAATTGTTTAATTTTATATTTAGAAATCATAGATCCTACCAAGCTATATTCTAATACACTTATTATTGATATACTCGTGTCTGTTGAGCAAAGTCGCGGGGATGTAGCTCAGCGGTTAGAGCAGTCGGCTCAATTAACAATTCGGCTAAGTTTAGAGAGTTGTACAGTCAAGCGTGTAATTTATAGTTGTACAATCCCTTAAATACGCCAAAACGTTAAGGGCTGCTTATTGGGTAACCAGTAAGTATATCTTGTCAAATTCGGGGAAGCCTAAATCAATAACGGTAATCCCGAGCCAAGCCCTTGGAGATAATCCAAGGAAAGGTGTAGAGACTGAACGGCAGGCATCCCAAGTGGATGAAGAGACAGTCCGAACCACAAACTCGAAAGAGGTAACGAAAGTTTCTGCGGTGCGCATAACCGATTGGTCGCTGGTTCGATTCCAGCCATCCCCACCAAATTGATATTTATTACTTAATTATCCCAACGAAAATTATTGCCAAAGTGTCCGTATTTAGCGGTTTCAGCAAATTGCGGTTTACGCAGCTCCAAGTAATCAATAATACCTTTAGGCGTTAAATCATAGCCTTTAATACTATCAGCTTTACCATCAACAATAACCACCGCCTCCACCGGTTCAGCTACGCCAATGGCGTATGCTAACTGGCAAAAGACTTCTTTGGCGCTATGTTTTTTGAGATAATCCACGGCAATTTTACGTGCCATATAGGCAGCCGATCTGTCTACTTTAGTAGCATCTTTCCCGCTGAATGATCCTCCTCCAATTGGGACACGAGGCCCATAGCTATCAATCACTATTTTTCGCCCGGTTAGCCCGGTATCTGCTTCAAATCCGCCTATTTGCCAATCACCAGCTGGATTAGCCAATATTTGAGGCGTACCGAGATGTTGCTTGTCTTTGAGCCAGTCATTTATTAAATCGTTAAGTTCGGCTTTTTTAGCCTTTTGAAAACTTGCCACAATTGCGACAACTTGGCCATCTCGAACTGTAACCTGTGTTTTTCCGTCAAAAGGAAAGCTTTGATAAATAAACCGGTTTAATGAGCGACTTAAATCAACTTCCAGTGGCATTAAATTAGCGGTTTCGTTTGTGGCATAACCTACCATAATACCCTGATCACCTGCTCCGCCTTTATTAATACCATGGGCGATTTCCGGACTTTGATGAGCAATTTTAATATTTACTTCGTAGTCTGTACTAACAAATTGACTGACGATGGCTTCATAATCTATTTTGGCACGAGTAGTGATTTCTCCTATGACTACTATTAAACGGTGACCACCGACCGTTTCAATGGCTACCCTTGATTCTGGGTCTTGCTTTAAGGCATTATCTAATATAGTGTCACTGATTTGATCGCAAATTTTGTCGGGATGTTTGGGGGAAACGCTTTCGGCTGTCCTAAGGTACATAAATAAAAAATCCTTTCTTGCCGAAGCCGAAAGGATAAATCTAATAAATATCTTTCCGCAAACGGCGGACTAGATGGAGCACCCAACTTAAAGGGTTGCTGGCGGATTAACAAGCTAGTTCTTTACCCGCACTCTTTATATTTTAAATTGTTAACCTATGTACTATAACACACTAAAAATCATATCAGCTAAACTAGCATCTTCAATAATTCATCTAGACTGCCAGCCTGCATGAAACGTTCACGTAACTCTTTAGCCCCGGGAAAACCTTGTAGATAGATTTTACAAAACTTATTAAGAACAACTGACGGTCTTTCGCTGTTTGGCCAAGTTTTAGCAAACAATTGTACATGAGTTTTATATAAAGCCAGCTTTTGTTCTTTCGGGTAGGTTAACCAGGAACTTTTCCCGGCAAACAGAAAAGGATCGGCAAAAATACCCCGTCCGATCATTAAACCGTCAAGACCGTACTGTTTGGCTAATTTCAGTCCCTGCTGACGATCGGTAATATCGCCGTTCCCAACTATCAGAGTTGAGGGTGCTAATAGTTTTCTCAGCTGGCAAATCTGACCAAAGACTTCCCAGTGAGCTGGAACTTTGCTCATTTCTTTGCGGGTCCGGGCATGTACCGTCAGCATCGCGATATCCTGATTTAATAAAAACTCGATCCAGCTTAGATCAACCTCGCTAAAACCCAGGCGGGTTTTAATACTCACCGGCAATTGGCTATCGGCACCGGCTTTAGTGGCGCTAATAATCTCAGTGGCTAATTCACGGTTATTGATCAAGGCACTGCAAGTGCCATTTTTAACTGCCGCCTTATCCGGACAACCCATGTTTAAATCGATACCGCTAAAATTAAGCCCTTTTGGCAAATTTAATTCTTTAGCGAATATCCCATTAGCCAGCTGTTTAGCTGTTAGATAAAAATTCTCCGGCTGTTTACCCCACAGCTGGATCATAATCGGGGTTTCTTTGGGGCTGATTCGGAGTTTAGGCAAAAGCTTTGGCCGGCCCGGACTTTGCAGACCGTCGACATTTATAAATTCCGTAAAAAACAAATCCGGCGGGGCACAATCCGCTACTATCTGGCGAAAGACCGTATCAGTGACATCGTCCATCGGCGCCAATACGAAAA
>CAZNOW010000025.1:6278-12710 GCA_964574915.1 uncultured Candidatus Saccharibacteria bacterium | reverse complement strand
GGTTCACCAATAGTACTTTAACCTCTGTTTTTTTGCAGAGGTTATTTTAGTGTCACTTTTTCATATGATGTTATTGTTTCGAATCCCCTTAGCTCGTCGTGACTAACCTACCCCAGTTAGACTAATTGACAGTATTAAATAATTATGCTAATATGTATAAACTTTGTTGAGATAATGACTATCTCCGAGGTACATTAACAAGTTCTCTGTTCTTAGTTTTGATTGGCAGCATGAACGCAATACTACAATTTGTCTTTGTACTGTCAGTCAAAACAAACCAACCAACCATTTCTAGGAGATACCATGACCATAACCAAAAAAGCTGCCATGTTCGTCGCACCTGACGGTAGTGCATTTGTGCTGCTCAACGACATTCTTCCCTTTCTGGGTGGAGATCTGCTGCACAGCCCCGACGGTGAGACATTCATCTCGCTTGAGATTAAGTCTGCTAGTTTTGCACCCGAAACCGATGACAATGTGGCGGAAACAGTCGTCATGTTTGTTGAGCCCCGCACCGATTTCCTCAGAGCGCTGCACCTCTATCACAACAGCCACCATGATGCTGTCTGGTGCAACGGCGTGGGCTACAGGCACAACGGGCAGGAATCGACATTCGACATCACCACAGCGCCCGACGGCCAGGTCACCATCACCAAGCGGTGAGAACAGAGAACTGCATCCAGGAGGGGTGAACGAGTGATGAACGCAACCGCGTTTACTAAATCACCCGTCACACCCTCCTGCAGTTCCCCAAGATCATGAAAATAATTTCACGGTTTTAGGGAACTACAAATACTAAAGGTTTAATCTAGTGCAACACCTATCAAACCTATCAAGCTCACCAAGTTTATTAATTTTTTGATATCTGCTGATTTGTTATGGCGTTCGGCCCCAAGCCGTCGCAACCGTTGCGGGGTCAGTGACTATGACTGTTGAAGGAATAGAGTTAATAATACTTAGGAAATCATTGTTACAGAAAAGTTCAGACTGACCAGTCCAGTGATCGTACCAGTTCGGGCTAGTACAATCCCAGGAATTGGTTGAGTTATTAATATTTGAACCGGTAACTAATCGATAAAATTGCAGGTCCACCCACGTACCCGGGTTTACATTAGCCAGTGACTCTAAATGAGGGACATTAGTGTATTGTCTAGTGGCACCTTTAATATTGTGACAGGTATCTGTCGGACTTGGATCGTTACAATCACCGCCGTTGATGCTGATAGTACTCGCAAACCAATTATTTCCGGATTCAGTAGTTGGTTCAATGTTCGGTCCGGTGTTATACATTCGGCCAAAATCAAAACATGTGGCTGTTGTAGAAAGTTGGATACTGGCACTGTACTTGTTATCCGGATAGTCGAACATACCGACGGCATTTAAGCCATTTTGCGTAAAGTAACTAAGACTACCGCAAATTTCAGAATTTAAGCTAGGTATGACCATGCCATTTACCGGAGATGTGTATGGGAAACTAATAGCTCCTGGTCCTGCTAAGTGAGCATAAGTATCACCGTCCGACGTTACATCGTAGCCGTATTCGCTATGCCACTGAACAAGCTGAGCCCACGTCGGATAAGTATTATTGCCTACACAAATGTTAGTTGATGTACTGCTGGTGCGGTCGACAATGACGTTACCAACAGCAGTCAGAGGCCGGCTTTGAGTAGATAGCTCGCTTAAGACTTGATCCAAAGTCATAGCGCCGACAGTAGGTTTAGTGCAACCGATATTGTTAAACTGCCCATAAACCGATCGTCCGAACGATATAGTTAAATATCCGGTTCCGCTGGTAGCGCCAACCGCTGAATTACTAGTCGCCAAAACACTAATTCCGGCAATTGCCAGTATCAGGCTGGTCGTCGCGATTACTCGGCGCATATTTCGGCTTAACAGATTACTTAGAATGAATTTATGTCTCATCAACATCTCCCCTAAAAACTTTAAACGTGTAGCATTATACTATACTCTAATTTTGCTAGATGTTTATTTTTCGTTTTTATTATTAATAGTTTTATTTATCCCCATAACACGTCTTATCGTCTTTAATTTCTAACGCTGCCAAAAGCGATACGATCTAAGATGGTATTGTCCATATTGGCCATAACAGCCGGAATAAGGGTAAATTCCCCGTATTTATCGTTTATCTTATCAACGGCTTCAGCTCGTGATTTTTTATCCATTCGGGTTCCGTCAAAAAAGCCGAGCTGCTCTGGACTGCCTGATTTTAATCCATAAACTGCCACACCAATATTAGTGACCTTGGCGGGAATGACCGCCTGATTTAATAATCTCTGAGCGTACAAAAAGATGTCTGAAGTGGCGTACATTTCCGCTTTAGTGTCTCTGCCCTTGGACCAATATTGGCGATTAGTGAATCGTAAAAATAGTTGAATGCCGGAAGCGGAGTGTCCGCTACTTCTTAATCTTCGGCCGGTTTTTTCGCAGAGCTTCATCAGCAGTTGCGACAGTTGCTGGCGATCAGCCGTCTTTTGTCCCAGGGCGTACTGATGGCCGAAACTCTTACGGCCCCAGATAACATCGTCAACTTCCCAGCCTCGCAGCCGCAAGTACCAATCCAGACCTAACTTGCTGTGAAAAACCTGGTGTTTCAGAAAATTAGCATCGGCCTTTAAAAACTGCAAAGGCGTGTAAATACCGGCAACATTCAATCTGGCCTCATAATGCACATTAATACCGGTTAGTTCAATAAGCGACAGCTGGCGGTAAACTTCTTTTAAGTGCTCACCAGTAATAACGTCCAGCCCGTCAGGCTTATGCAGTCCGGCAGCGGTTTTAGCCAGGAAGCGGTTAGGCCCGATGCCGATATTAACCGTCACATATTCGCCCAGTGATTCTTTGATTTTTTGCTTGATCTCCAGGCCGATGTCCGCCAGGCTGCGGCCCCTTTGAATGGCTAGTGATCCGCGAAAATCTATGACAAACTCATCGATTGATTTAGGCGTAATCCGGTTAGTGTAATTAAGCAGCACTTCTTTAAACCGTTTATGGGCGTCGCGGTATTTAGCCGGATCTGGCATTAAGACGATGACGTCTTTGGACAGCAGCCGGGCTTCTCTGACGTTGACCCCCAGTTTAATGCCCAGGGCTTTAGCTTCGTAAGATGAAGCAATGACCGCCCCGCCCGGCGTATCATAGGCCGCTACCGCCACCGGCTTATGCCGGATCAAAGGATTAGCCTGCTGTTCAATAATGGCGAAACAGGAATTCAGATCGATATGCATCACCAGCGGCTGGTTATAGTTAATCGGCATTTCCATCGCTGACCACCTCCAAAGTCCAGAACAAATTGCTGGTATCCAGATTGAGGCGAAAAGCCGTGGTTTTATCTTTATCGACCACTTCGTAGATATGGTGCAGAGTCTCACCTTCCCTGATGGTATGGTGATAGCCGACCTCGCCGACATAATAATCGCGGCCATGCCAGGATACCACGTGCGGCAGAGCCCGCCGCTGTTCAGCACTGAAGTACATCACCACTCCAACCTTTTCGTTGATCTTTTCTCTCATGACAACCTCCGTTAAACTAGTAGTTATGTGTGGACGCTATACGCTTTACCAAGTCGAACACCTCAGCGAGCGCTTTAATCTCGCTACCAAGCCGTTGATCCGAGTTGACGACAATTACAATGTCGGTCCGGGCCAATATATGCCGATCATTACCAAAGGCGAAAACGGCAATGAAGTCAGCCTGATGAAATGGGGGCTCATTCCTCACTGGGCTCGGGACATCAGAATCGGTTACAAACTGATTAATGCCAAGTCGGAAACGGTTTTTGAGAAACCGATGTGGCGTAATTTAGTGCTGCACCAGCGTTGTTTGGTGCCGGCCAAAGGTTTCTACGAATGGAAAGTGCTAAATGATGGCAAAACTAAGCTGCCGTATTATATTCATCCCAAAGATTTAGAGTTATTTGCCTTTGCCGGTCTTTGGAGTACCTGGCAAGACGTTGAAAAGCGTGAGATAAGGTCATTCACGATCATGACCACTGAGCCAAATCAAGAAATGGCCGAGGTACATAACCGGATGCCGGTCATCTTAAAACCAGATGAAGAAATTCATTGGTTGGAGCCTGCATGGGATGATCAGGGCAAGATAGAGCCTCTGCTGCGTCCCTATGAAGACCATGGTTTGGAACTATATCGAGTGAGCCCTGATGTAAATAATGCCCGTAACAACGATAAACGATTGATTTACCAGCTACCAGACTAAGTCACCAGGTGCCACATTGTGTGCATAAAGCTTGCCTGGCCGAACGCCCGTTTCAGGCGAGCCCAAGCATAGCCGTCTTTATTATAAGAGCTTTAATAACCGAGTGCTAGCTGTTATTTATTTTCAGTTTATCTAAGATATCGGCTAGTTCATAAGGCGTAATTTCAGCTTTGACCAGGTAACCGTCAGCCTGTTTTTCGATATCCGCCCGAACATCTTCGCGCTGCTCTAAATTGGTAATGATAATAATCTTGGCTTTGAGATGCGGGGTTTTGGCGGAGTCGCGCAGGGTGCGTAGTATTTCAATGCCGTCAATCGTCGGAACCATCAGATCGATCAGAATAATATCGTAATGGTTAGTCTGGGCTTTTTCTAAGCCTCTTTGGCCGTCTAGCTCAATATCGACGTCGTAACCGCGCCGGCCGAGGGCCCGGGCGTATAATTCGCTGATGAAGTGTTCGTCTTCGATACACAGCACCCGTTTACCGTTATTGTGAGTGGTTTGATTGTCTGGTGGCATATTATCTCCTATACAGCGAATGGTTCTTAATCCAGCCGTGGGCGCTGCGTACTATTTCCTTATTATCATTGTTTTTGGTTTCATCGGCAAGCTGGGTGTAGGGCAAAATGGTAAAGCCGAAAGTACTGCCCTTGCCTTCGGTGCTTTTGACCCAGATATTACCGCCATGGGCGCTGACGATCGCTTTACTCAGATAAAGTCCCAGTCCGGTGCCGCCGATTTGGGCCCGGTTATGATGATCGCGGTAAAATTTGGTAAATAAATTAGGCAGTACCGATGTGGCCACCCCTACCCCGAAATCCTGAACGGTGGTTTCGACTAAGCCCTCATCGTTTAACCGGGTATTAATAATAATTTCCTTAGACGACCCGCTATATTTAATGGCGTTATCGATTAAATTAGCGATGACTTCTTGAATGCTGATCCGGTCGGCGCCGACTGTCGGTAAATCCGCTGCCATATTGAGCGTCAATTTAATGCCACGGACTTTGGCTCGCAGTGACATCATATCGACCGTTCCCTGGACTATTTCCGGCCAGTTTTCCTCGTGCAGTTGCAGCGACAGCTGATCGTTATCGATGCGGGCGACGTTTAGGATATTGTTAACAAAGGCCGATAACTGCTGGGCAGTGGCGTTCATCTTAGACATAAAGCTTTGCAGTTCCGGGCTTAATTTACCTTCGGTTTCTTCATCAAAAGCTTCAATGTAGCCTCTTAAAAGGGCCAGAGGCGTCCGCAGTTCATGAACGCTTAAAGCCACAAAACTAATCGCTTGATCATCCTGGCTGTACTGGGTGGTGTGATCGAATAGCACCAGCAGTATTTCGTATTTTTGAGGGTTGTCCTTATTATAATAAGCCGCCAAATCGAACAACCTGGTCGGTTGATTGTCGGTGACATTCAGCCGGACCCGCTCCCATAACTGACTGTCGGTAACGGTCGACTCTTTGGCTTTTTTCAGCCAGTTATCTAATGTCTGATCGCTCGGGAAAGAAATATTCATGATTGAATACAAATTTTGGTTAACAATATCTTCGGCATGCCGGCCGATATAGGTGCAAGCTGCCTTATTGGCAAATAAAATAATTTGATCGGGACTAAGCACCAGTAGCGGCAGCGGCAAATTATTAGCGATAAAATCGGATTTTAGGCTGCCTTGCTGTTTAATGGCAATACTTTCGGAATGTTCGGCGACTGTCACAATCTGATAAATCTGTGCTGTCAGGTTAGTTACTAGTGCTCGTCCAATCGATAATTTATTAATATCCGGTGCTGCCACACCTTGTTCGCTAGGCGATAAATGGATAATAGCCTGCCAGAGAGCTTTCAGCGGTTTTAGGACGTAATCGGTGACAATGAAGGCTACGATAACGGTTAGGATGACGCCTAAGCCGTAGGCCATCAGCAGTTCGAAGTTAAGCGATATGTGCCAATACTTCACTGCCAGCCAAAACCCGCCTAGCAGCAGAATGTTTTCGATCAGACAAACCGTTACTAAATAAACACGGATTTGGGCCCGAAGAGATTCAAAGTTATCCATAGTATTTTAACTGTAATTAAGATCTTGGGTACTACCTAGAGCCTCAATCCAGGTTTGACCGGGATTGAGTGGCAGGACCTGTCCGTTACTTGCGGTAAAGGTAATCTGGGAGGAATTACCCAGTTTGGTCCAGGTTCC
>CAZNOW010000025.1:1559-6178 GCA_964574915.1 uncultured Candidatus Saccharibacteria bacterium | reverse complement strand
TCTTCCTGGGAAAACCGGTATATTTGCTGGTCGTAAATCCTTTGCTAGTTTCCAGCTGATTGAGCTGAGTGATGGAGGTATAGACGTTATGCGGAGCATCCCGGCTGGAAATCCGCTCATAAGCTCCGGCGTTATAAAACTCATCTAAGTTTTGAACATTCCAGGTACTGATATCCTGAAGCGCATCAGGGCTGCCGCCGACGTGGGCAATCGAGGCATTAAAACCCAACGCCCATTCAATGTAATAAGGGCGGACACTTCTGACCGGACCCAAATAGCTGGGCTGGGTGTCCTGATAGACTGCCATAAAACGGGTGACGCCGCCTTCGGCTAGCGCTTCAAACACCACACCGGCTTCGGCCAGACCAGATTGCGGCCGGGCAAAAGTAGTGTTTTCAATCATGACTGCGGTCACCGGCCGGCTATTAACATCCGGGCTAACCGGTAAGCCGGTTAGCGTGCTAGCTACGGTTGTCGGAGCCATGACTTTTTTAATGGTGGCCGCTGCTACCGGCTGGGTCAGTTTGTTATTATGCAAAATGATTAAAGATATGGCTCCGGCCATAGCCACAATCAATAAGGCAACAAGAATTAACAGATGTTTTCTCGGCCAGGGTTTTCTGGTAAAGGCCGGTAGTAGTTTTAATAATTTATTGGGTTTCATGATTTGGGTTTCTTCCGGCGGCGGACCAAACTCCTGTTCTATTTTTTGTTCATCGACTGGTGGCGAAGCTGTTTCTGGAGCTGGCCGGATATCTGGTCGGGGTTTGGTCAGCGGCAGGACTTCCGGCGGCCGGATATCATTATTCATAAGCATTATTGTATCAAATGCCTCAGGGTTTTAGTTAATCAGTCAGCGGTATAACAGATCAGATTAGCTTTGGTTCAGACTTTGGATCATCTGATCAATCCGGCGCAGAGTCGTTTCTTTGCCCAGTATGGCAAGTGTCTCAGCAAGACCCGGACTGGCGGGAGCCTGGGTAGTAGCTATCCGAATTAGACTAAATAAGACAGCCGGCTTTTGTGAAGTTTGAGCTAGTAATTGATTCAATCGCTCCGTTAAATCGGCCAGCTCAAAACTGCTTTGAGCTAAATTGTCGCGGCTTTTTTTAAGCAGCTCGGTCAATTCCTGATCGGATAGTTTTTGCAGTAGTTGATGCGATTGCCATAATTCCGGGCTAACTGGCTGATCGGCAAAGAAAAAACTGGTTAGTCCCGGCAGCTCCTTTAAGTATTTAAGCCGCTCTTGAACCAGTCCTAAAACAGCGCTCTTATATTCATCAGTAGAATCTGCCGCTTCCTTCGGCCAATAAGCTTTGGCTTTTTCGGACAGTTCTTGAAGGGATAGTTGGCGCAGATAATGTCCGTTCATCCAGAGCAGACGTTTTTCATCGAAAATGGCCCCGCTGCGACCAACGCGCCTGAGTGTAAATTTTTGGATCAATTCGTCCCGGCTGAATATTTCCTGTTCGGTGCCGTCATTCCAGCCCAGTGAAGCGATGAAATTAACCAGAGCCTCCGGCAAAAAACCGTCGTTAAGATATTCCAAGACGTCTTTGGCGCCGTCGCGCTTAGATAATTTCTTTTTACCATCCGGAGCCATGACCAGCGGCATAGTAGCCAATATCGGCGGGGTTATCTTAAGTGCCTCGTAAAGGTTTAAATAATCTGGCACACTGGCAATGAATTCCTGTCCCCGAATGACGTGGGTGATTTTCATTTCGGCATCGTCGACGATATGGGCAAAATTATAGGTTGGGAATCCGTCAGATTTTATCAAAATAAAATCATCAATTACTTCCGGGCCGGTTTGCAGATCACTCATCACTTCATCGTGCCATTGGTAGGCTTTGGGATCGGATTTAAAGCGCAGCGGCTGCTGGCCATCCCAGACCGGCGGATGATCCGGCCGGTGGTTACGGTATAAAAACGGCAGCTTAGCCTGATTGGCCTGATCGCGAAATGCTTGGACTTCTTCAGGCGTATACGGATCGGCATAAGCCCGGCCGCTGTCGATTAATTGATGAGCCCATTTTAGGTAAAGCGGCAGACGCTCGCTTTGGCGGTACGGCGCATATGCCCCGCCGATCCCCGGACCCTCATCGAAATTTAATCCCAGCGCCTTTAAGCTTTCGAAAATATGCAGCTCGGCGCTGTCAATATGCCGCGCTTGATCAGTATCTTCAATTCTTAAGATAAACTGACCGTGATCGTGACGGGCCACCAGCCATGCGAAAAGCGCCGTCCGAATACTGCCGACATGCAAGGATCCGGTTGGACTGGGTGCAAAGCGGGTGCGAACAGATGATGCCATGTACTTGCAGTATAAAGCTTTACGAATAAAGAACAAAGACTCTGTGGCGCACTACATACTAGCAGCCAGATTGACTAATTGGCTGGTGCTCAGCGATCCGTTGCTGGTTAGTTTGTACCAAATGCCGTTGCTGACCCATGTGGCATTGTTATTGTCGTAGGTATAAATAGTCTTGCTGGTAGTTTGAATAGTTTCGTAGGAGTTACTGTTCGGATAGACAAAGTTATCGAACAAAGTATTGCTATCCCAGTTTGATGCGGTCTGAGTAAGACTGAATGACCGGCTGCCGTCACTGTTTTTAAAGTTAATGGCCACGGTGCCCGGACTATAGTTAAATTTACCAACTGCAAATCCGACCGGCTGCCATTTTGGCAGGGTGGCGTTGATTCCGGCCCGACTATCCGCGATTCGCAGCTGAATATTGGCAGCATTCTGGTAAGCGACGAATCCGGCAATTAATAAGACGGCCAAGGTCGCTGCTGCCACACTGGAGATGCGCCGGATATGGGTTTTACGGGCTAATCTTTTATGTTTGACTGCCGGTTGCAAATGACTGTTAGCATGGGCCAAGGCCCGTTCAAATACCTCGTCTGAGGGTTGCTTAACTGTGGGTGGCGGTGCGGGTGCCAGTCTGGTCACCAATGCCGGTGGCTGGCGGTGAGTGGCAACCGGTGCACTGTCGCAATAATTGCCAAAACGGCTGACCAGTTTACTTTTAGCAATTCGCTCCGCCCGTTTTAGACGGTCTTGATCAATTGAGCTGATCGATAGTTTGGGCAGCACATCAAAGTGCGGTTGCCGCGCTAATATATCAGTTCGGGCCGAAACTTTAGTATGACGCTTGAGGGTCATTGTCGGCCGGTGAACGGCATGACGCATTAAGGTAGTGGCATGTTGGGGGTGGTGCGCCGCCGCCAAATGGCCGGATGAACGGTGGATATCAAAGACCCGGCCACCAGTGTGGGTAGCATGATCAGTTGAAATTTTATAACTGGTTGGCGCCGGTTTATGTACTGCTAATTTAGCCGGTAGATGATGCGGCGTATTAATAAAACCATCGATTGCTTTAACCGCTCGATGGGCTGGATGATCAGTTAATAATAAGCCAGTGATGGCATCATAGGCCTGGCCATTTAGCTCAAGAACATTTGCTTTTGTGGTCACGTTTCTTTTTGTCCCTAGTTCGCTTAAGCGGAATACCCTTATCTTAGCGCCTCTTGCTTATATAATGCAAGAGGTTACATAATAGAAAGGTCAATTTAAAACAACAGCCTAAATTGTTGAGCTATAATATTATCTTTTTTTACTTGGATAAAGCTTAAAACATGGAAACAATTGATTTTTTAAACCCTGAACGCCGCCGCCGTTATACACGAATGGTGATTCTCGGCTATGTTCTGATTGGACTAGCCATCGTCATGATGACCACAGTGGTGGTCTTTATTGCCTACGGGTTTAGTTATAAAAATGGCCAGGTTATCCAAGACGGGATGGTTTATCTTTCGTCAACACCAAATCCGGCCAATATTTATGTCAATGGCCTGGCTTACGGCAGTAATACCGATACCCGGATCCTGCTGCAATCCGGCACCTATACCTTTAAATTACAGCGCAGCGGCTATCGGGATTGGCAACGAACTATCGTCATCCCCGGCGGCCAAATTGTCTATTACGAATATCCCTTTTTAATACCGAATAACTTGGTCACTACTACCGTATCGGATTATGATTCCGCCCCTTCTTTAATGACCCAAAGTTTGGACCAGCGCTGGTTAGTGGTGGCTCAAGACGGCTCATTAACCGCATTTAATCTATTTGATTTAAATAGTCCCCTGCAGGTACCGACCAGTTTTAGCCTGCCTGATAATCTTCTTACTGCAACCACCTTACCGCAGTCATTGCAAGTTGTCGGCTGGTCGAACGATAATTCGCATGTTTTGTTAAAGCATCTCTACGGCAGCAATACCGAATACATTCTGATGGATATCAGTACGCCGGCCCAATCGATCAATCTTACTAAACAATTATCGCTGCCAACTACCGGTATTGAGATTCAGCTAAATAATGAATTGCCCGATCAGTATCTGGTGCTTAATAGTGCAACCGATACGCTTTATCAGGATAGTTTAAGCAGCCTCCAGCTTCAGCTTTACTTTAACAAGATCCTAGCCTTTAAATCGTATAGCAATAATAATCTGTTGTATGCCACCCCCGATCCGAGCAATACCTCAGTTGTTAACATCGACTTTTATGACGGCAGTAACAGTTACCTTATCCGCCGTGCCGCCGCCAATACCCCTTACTT
>CAZNOW010000025.1:0-1459 GCA_964574915.1 uncultured Candidatus Saccharibacteria bacterium | reverse complement strand
GCCAGTGAGGCTGAAGTATTATTGCCGCCGCTGTTGCCGGTGGGTGCCGGACTGATCTGATCGCCGACCACGATTAAACGGTTGATGCTAGTACCGGGCGGATCACAAGTTATTAAAGTAGCCGTGGCCGTGTGGCCGGGGACATTGCCAAGCACGGCGACGTCATTGGGACTGACAATCTGGTTTTCAAAAACTTTATAGATGTATATCTGACCGTTAAAGACAATATAAAAGGTATCGCCCGGTTGCATAGTGTGCAGTAAGACGAAAGCGAATTTATATTTACCGGGATTAAAAATGTTATTGCTGGAGTGGCCGAAATAAGCGGTGTTGCCGAGCTGTCCGGGCAGTACCGTAGTCGGGTAATGGACGATGCCGCTGTTTAAGTCGTTTTCAATCACCGCCTCATTGGTGCTGGTTTCGGAAAAATCAACCGGGATATCAACATTGATTTTAGGGATAATAACCTGAGGGGTATTGCTGGTCGTGACGCTGGCCGGATCAATAATAATCGGGGTGGCACTGACTGTCCGACTAGGCTGGATAAAAGGCGCGATGATGACCTCGTTAAAAAAGCTAAACATAAAAATAACAATCACTGCCAAACCGACAGCTAAACCAAATCCCAGTGACTGTAGATGGTGTCTAGTCTTTAAGCGGCCGCCGGCTGTCAGTTTATTGCGAAGCTTATGGCTGAGCGGCAAAGCGCTATCGACCGTACCGGTCGTGGCCATACCCGGCTGAGGGGCAGATATGACGGGTGTTGTTTGGTGCGTAATAAATTGCCGGGGTTGCGGTAGGTGGCTGCTATAAGCTTGATAGGTATGACCAGGCTGGGTGGCTGCGTAATCTTCATAAAATTCCTGCCAGACTTCATGTTTTTCGCGGTCCGAAAGTGCGGCGTAATAATTATGCCAGTCGGTTTGGATGTCCGCTAAACTTTTGCCGGAGGTACTCAGCTGATACATAAACTGCTGATGTTTGCTTCGGGGTTTAACTACTTGAGCTTCACGCTCTTCAGCTAAGGGGTCTGGCTCCTGGGCATAAATATGGGCTAATTTTTGACGAATCAAATCAGCCGCTACTTCGGAGCTTTGGACGCTGCCGCTAACAGGTGGAATGACCGGCTGTTGTTTAGGCAGGATATAGCTATTGCTCAGATCCGGCTTAGGCTGGTCACCATCTTTAGTTGGGAATAAGGGGTTGACATTTTGCATTAGTTTATTATGCCTATGCTAGTTTTACAGATATAATTATAGTACACTCTTCTCTGGCACTATGCCGATTATCTAATGGGCGAGTGGCGGAACTGGTATACGCGCACGACTCAAAATCGTGTTCCCAAACAGATTGAGGGTTCGATTCCCTCCTCGCCCACCAGAAATTGCTAAGCATATACCATTGAATAGATTGCACAGCTTAAAGCTGCAAAAGTTTGCGTTTGATTTTGTAACCACCA
>CAZNOW010000024.1:0-14757 GCA_964574915.1 uncultured Candidatus Saccharibacteria bacterium | reverse complement strand
CAGGGGGGTAGGGTGACATGAGACGTGGGATGCCAAGACGTGACGTCTTTTTTTTTTTTTTTTTTTTTACTTCTACTCTACAGAAACAAGGCTTTCCTAAAATGATAGGAGACAGCACGTCTCACCATCCCACGTCACCTATCTCGCTAGGGGGCTGATTGGATGGGACGTGACGCGGCGGAAGCCCATTTTCGGCAATTCGCGTATTCGTTCACGCTCAAAGCGCAACGTAAAACGCGAGCCACACTAACGCGCACGCGATTATTCCAACAATTTCACGCATCATATTATTCCTTTTGTTCCTACCTTATTTCATCGGTAGAGAAGAAAGCACTTAGTCACTTCATGCTTCCATGCTCTACTGACTACGGTTGAACAATTTCAAACGGCACTTCCGCTTTGATGTCCCCGTCAAAGTATTGGGTGACAACCCCAAATACTCGTTTTCCAACTACGAGAGTTAAAATACCCTCGTAATGTCCCGTCCATTGCGTTTCATGTTCACCCGATACCAAACGCCACTTAAAGTGCTCGGTTGTATCGCTTATTTGCAGTTCAACACTTATTCCGCCATGGAACGAGCGCGTGACTCGTTCAGTTATTTCCATGTGTAACCTTTCCACAAAACCAGCTTTTCTTTTTCTGGTTCTGTGCAAAGGCGGGTTAGTTTCTTCCCCGCTTGGCGATGCTGCTTTGCTTATGCGAACTCCACATCCGCCGTCACGGTCTCCGCTTTCTCCATTAACCCGCTTGGCGCAGCATACGAATTTTGGTAATTCTTTGCCGCCGTCACGCACTTGCTGATACTCGTCGCAACTTCGCTCCTTGCTTTTTTTTGCGGCACATCATTGAACCACTCAATGGCTTCGCAGTTCTGTTTTGCCGCTGATGCTCGGTCACAGACTTCATTGAGAACCGTCTCAACGATAATTGCCGCAACCGCATCGGCACTTAGGTTCATCTTGTTCGCCTTGCATATTGTCGCGACTCGTTCGGTTGCGGCATACAGGTTTGTTGTCTTATCTAACGCTGGCATTTTTGGTCCTTTGGTTACTAACTCCGCAATGCCAGCCAAGTCATATGGCAATTCAGCATTGCGGAAATTCTCTATGCCAGTTTCTTTTCAAAGAGCAGGTCTAAAGCATAGCATGAAGCATACCATGCTTTAGAACCGCGCTTTGTTATCGAAAGATGGCAATGTTAATTGCCACAATCGCTAGGTTTTCGTCGGAAAGCATGGTATGTAAATATGCTTCCGTTTGGGGAGCTTTTGCAAATGTCGTGTCCGCAATGCTCCCGTCCGCGAGGGTTATTTCAACTTTGAACGGTTCTTGATTGGCTTTCGAGCCAACGATTTCATTTTTCATTTTTTTTCCTTTTTCGGTTCGCTAGGGCGCAAATTGGTATTGCGCCAATAAGCTAACTAACCAAAATTCAAAGAGCAAATCTACCATAGCATTCGCTATGCCAACTTTGCGACCATCGCAAAGCTATCTAAATTAGCGCAAGCGGTGGATTTCATCCTAGCTAGAACCCGGATTCGCCCTAAGGCTAGAGCTAATGCTCTTGCGAGTCCTAGCCCGCTTGCATCATATAGCATAGCAGGAAGCATACCAGCCTTGCCAAGCCTTGCCAAGCCTTGCACCCGGCGGATTTCCCCGGCTCGCGGGCATTGCTATAGTAAGTTAGGCTGACAATGTAAATACCTTGTAAATACAATGTAAAGCAAGCTGCCATCCTACCCCTACCCCTCTGGAACGAGAGTGTGGTGATAGTGGAATGCCCCTCGAAAAACCGCACCATTTTAGGAGACTTTCCAGACTACGTGATTCCTGCGCAAAGAGTCATGTCCAGAGACTGGACAATACTGCGGGAATAAAGCTCTGCTCCGATGCTTCGACGCTTGCAAAATACCCGCTTGACAACTATGGGTGCCCGTGCTATATTGCTTGGCATGGATGACCAGAGCGTAGGAGCATCGAAGCAGAGATTTGAGCAGGGAGAACGTCCATCGTTGACGCTGGCCCAGATACTCAAGATGCAGGATTTACAGCCGTGGGACAATGGAACAAGAACCAACAACGAAGAAGCGCGATTACAGCAACATAGCACAGAACTTCAACGGTGCTAGGGGCAGTAATGACCAAGAGAAGATGCTTGCTAAAGGCACGCCTCTTGTTCAACAAATCAAAGACCCATTGCATGGTGATACGGATTGCTGGAATCAAATTGTTCGTGAAAAGCCCGTGCATCGAACGATGTCGGAGATGAGTGTTCAAGGCTACGACTCGAATGAAATTGCTAAATTTACTGGTTACAATGTTCATCATGTCAGAAAGATTCTTCGCCAGCCGTTTGCGCGTGAGCACATAATCAAGACGATAAAGAAAACCGTGCAAGACGAAATGAAAGAGTTTCTCGAAGCTGAAGTCCTTCCGTCGTTGAAGGTTCTTAAGTCTGTTCGCGACGGAGTCGAGGTCCGTAATCAGGACCGGCTTGCAGCCTCGAACGCCTTGCTCGACCGTTATCTTGGCAAGCCCGTTCAACCAATTAACAATGACGCGAAGCCCGTTAGCGATTTGTCCGACGAAGAATTGAAAGCCGAAGTCCAACGTGAACTTGCAAAATCCCAAGCTAATTGAGTATCTAAAGCGGCAAGAAGTCCGCGGTAGTTTCCTCAAGTGGTGTCAAGCTGCTGGTTACGAACCCGCGGCACATCACCGGCTTATCATTCATGAGTTGGAGCTTCTCGTCGAGAACCTTTTTAAGGCGTTAATTCGTGGGTCGGAGATTCCTGAAGAGTCCTTACGACTCATGGTTCTCACTCCTCCCGGTTCCGCCAAGTCAACCTACATCTCCAAACTCTTTCCCCCGTGGTTCCTTGCCCAGTGCGCGCGCCTCCAATTACAAATGAATAAGGCGGACCGCCGGTATGAACCACTGGGGATTTTAGCTTGCACGCATAATGGGGATTTGAGTGTGGAGTTCGGTGGCGCGGCGAGAAACTTGGTTGAGGCGAATTCCCAGTTACTTGGTTATAGTCTTAACAAAGATTCTCGCGCCTCTGACGCTTGGTCTTGTTCTAATGGCGGATACTATAGGGCTGGCACCGTCGGCTCCGGCATTAGCGGCCGTCGAATGCACCTTGGCCTTGTTGATGACTTCTGCGGCAAAGAAGAAGACGCGACGAGCAAACTCATCAACGACAAAATTTGGGTCTGGTGGGAGAATGACTTCGTCAACCGTCTACAACCCATCGCAGCGAGAGTGATAATCGCAAATCACCGCTCTGAAGACGACCTTGTAGGTCGCTTGTTAGCAAAAGAAGCTAGTAAGTGGAGGTTAATAAGATTGAGGTTGCTAATCGAGACGCAGGAACAAGCTGACGAAGACCCAATGAAGCGGAAGGTTGGGGAGTTTCTTTGGCCGGAATACTTTACTCGCGAGCAAGTTGTCGAGAGAATGGCCAATCCCCGCGCGTCGGGAATTCAGCAGCAAGAACCTTCTCCAGAGAAGGGTGGTTTCTTTCAAGCGGAGTGGTTTCATACTTACAAAGACCTCCCGCCAAAAGACGAATGCCAGTTTTATTGCGCGTCTGACCACGCGGTGTCGGAGAAACAGACGGCAGATTTGACTTGTTTACTGCCGTCGGCCTTTCACAATGGCAAGTTGTATATCTTACCTGATGTGGTCTGGGATAGACTAGGCAGCAAGGCTGTTGTGGAAGCCATGCTGAACATAGCTAGGACGCGCGCGCCTCTTTATTGGTGGGCGGAGAAGGGGCACATCAGCAAGTCGATTGGGCCGTTCTTACAAGACCGCATGAAAGATGAAAAAGTCTTCGCAAACATCGTGCAAGTCACCCCCGTCAAGGACAAAATGACCCGCGCACAGTCCTTTCAAGGCATGATGTCAATGGGCATGGTGCTATGGCCGGAGACAGCTCCTTGGTTCCAACGTGCGAAAAGAGAGTTCCTTTTGTTTCCCAACGGCAAGCATGATGACTTTGTGGACGCTGCCGCGCATCTTGGTCGCGGCGTTCAACACATGGTCTCTGGCACCAAGCAAGTTCTTCCCGTCGAGTTCAAACAGGAAAGCGGCATGAACATAACCATGCGTTCGATTAAGGAATTCAAGAGTCGCGAGAAAAGAGAACACGCGTTAGCTGACCGATAATGGACAACGTCATCACATCTTCCCCACAGCAAGGCACTCCGATTGAGCAGTCTCCGTCGGAGGAGCAGTCTGTCAAGCTGTGGACGAATCGCTTGCGTCTTGCGACGACGCACTTCGAACCTGACTTCAAAAGAATGCGCGAGAACATTGAGTTCGCCGCGAATATCCAGTGGGCTGGACAGAACGCGATGGACGATACCGACGACAGGTATATCGCCAACTTCATCACGCATCACATCAATCAGAAGGTCGCGGGGCTTTACGCTCGTGACCCGAAGGCCATCGCAAGGACTCGCAAACGGCTTAACTACACCCTCTGGGACGGCACAGTCGAACAAGAGATGGGCGCACAAATGGCCGTGCAAGGCGCAATGATGGCGGGTATGGCGAGTCCGCAAGCGATACAGGGATTACAACTCTTGCAAGACATCCAACAAGGCAAGCAGCTTGAACAGGTTTGTGAGCGCGTTGGCAACACCCTTGAAATCCTTTACGGCTATCAATGTGACACGCAAGCTCCTTCATTCAAGTTCCAAATGAAGCAGCTTGTTCGGCGTGTCGTGACCTGCGGCGTGGGCTTCGTTCGGATTAACTACGTCGAACACTTCGACCACGTTCTTTCCTCATCGCTGACTGACGACTCTCTCGCGTATCGAATTAAGAAAGCCAAGTCAATAATGGCGGGAATACAGGACGACAAGATTGAGGAGTCTGACCCACGAGTTGAACAGTTGCGCGAGCTTCTCGAAAGTGTTCAATCCTCGGTGTCACAAGGCGACATGACGAACGTGGAACAACGTCTTGAGTTCGACTTTCCTCAAGCCTCCGACATAATCATTGACCCCGAGTGCAAGAGCCTTAAAGGTTTCATCGGCGCGAACTGGGTAGCGCAGAAGTTCCTTATGTCATTGGACGAAGCTAACAGCTATTTTGAGCTTCGTGGCGAAAACATGATAACCGTCGGCGGCGAGTTCAAACAATACGCCGACGATGGTTTGGAAATGCCCAAGCCGTCACAGGACAGTAAGCCCGATGACATAGCGAAGACGCCAAAAGGTTGTTTCTGGGAAGTGTTTGACCTTAAGACAAAGAGTTCCTTCTTTATCTGTGATGGGTGGAAATTCTACGTCACCAAGCCCACACCAGTTGACCCTAGTATCAACCGTTTTTGGCCCATTTTCTCCCTGACCTTCAACGATATTGAAGTTCAGCCCGGCCAGAAGGTTCACATCTATCCGCCGTCGGATGTGCAGCTTTTGAAGTCCATGCAGAAGGAGAAGAATAGAACGGGACAGGAACTGCGTGAGCATCGCAAGGTTAATCGTCCTTTCTTCTACGGTCTTGCTAACACGATTGACCAGACCGACCTCGAAAAGCTCGCTAATCACGAGACTGGCGAATACATCCCGTTAAAGCAAGCCCCAATGGGTGCGAACGGGGCACAGAATGTTGTTGATGCTATCGGCAAATGGACAGGTATCCCGATTGACCCAAACCTGTATTCTCGCAATACAATCAATGAGGACATAACAAGCACCGTTGGCTCGAATCTTCAACAACAAGGAGCACCGCAAAAACATGTTGCCGCTACCCCCGCCGTTATTCAGGAACAGGCTAGGATGTCCGACGTTAATAGCAACGTTGACGACCTTGATGACTTGTTGTCTGAAATGGCCAATGCGGGTGGTGAAATTATGCTTCGTAAGTTTCAGCCCGACACCGTCCAACGCATCGTTGGTCGTGGCGCAGCGTTCCCTGACCAGCAGCGCGAGGACTTCTTGAACCAAGTTTATCTCGACATCGTTGCTTCATCGAGTGGACGGCCGAATAAAGCGGTCGAGATTGCGAATTTTGAGCGTATTGCGCCAACCATGCTACAAGCTGGAGCCAATCCAATCGCGGTTATTGAAGAAGCTGTGAAGCGGCTTGATGACCGTCTTGATGTGACCAAGTTCTTCCCAAACCCGATGTCCGCAATGCAACAGCCGCAACAACAAAGTCAGCAACAGCAGAAAAAAAGTCCTCCACCGCCGCATCAAGCAACGGGACAACCTCCCGTAGCCGCTAACCCCATGCCCGGTATCGCAAAATGAAAGCCGAGACAAAAACATTCTTGTTCCTCTCGCCGCCGGATAGTAAAAATGCGGCATTGACTTTGATTCAGAAACCTAATGGCGGTGCGCCTTTGTTGTTTTTGAACATCAATGACCCCAAAGATGTGCAAGCGTTGAAGGACTTGCTCAACCAGCCATCAAATTGATTTATGTTAAACATCAAACTGGACGCTAATCCTAGTGACCCCACTGGCGGGAATCCGTCCGACCCGCAAGACGCAAATGTAGCCGCCCCGTCACCGGCAGAACCGACGCAACAAGAACCTGTTGACCCGCAAGAGCCAACAGACCCGGACGCTCCGTCGGGCGAGCCGGTTGAGCCTACTGACCCACAGGAGCCAGTGGAACCTCAAGAACCCGAACCTGTAGTAGAGAATGCCGTAGTAGACAAGCCAGAGGATGAGAAACTTCAGTTTCATAAGCATCCTCGGTTTCAGGAGTTAATCACGGAAAAGAACCTTGCGAAGCAAGAGGTTGAAAAAGCGAAACCCCTTGTCGAACAAGCCACCGCGATTAACGACTTCCTGCGAACGAACAACATCACCACTCAAGAGTTTTCATCTGCTTTGCAGTATCTTCAAGCGTTGCGGAACGACCCGGTAAAGGCGTTTCAAATGTTGAAGCCGACTTACGAGCAGTTGGCACAATTCAGTGGTGAAGTCCTGCCTCCTGACCTTCAAGCAAAAGTCGCAGCCGCGACAATGTCTCTTGAGGACGCACAGGAACTTGCTAAAGCCCGTGCACAAACAAACTATTCAAAAGTGCGCGAGCAGTGGCAGCAGAATGGCACGCAGCAGGGAACGCAGAGCGTTGTCACACAGGCGATTGGTCTTTGGCAGAACACTAAAATGCAACTCGACCCCGACCTTAAAGAAGGGACTGACTTGTATAAACTTGTCAATGACAAGATTGCAGCTATGCCAAAGTTTCAAACGCCTGAACAAGCAATGGCGGGGTGTGAAAAGGCGTATACCGACGTGAAGGAGTTCTTCAAGAAGTATGCTCCTCGCAAAGTAACGTCTCAACAGCGTGCTCCGTTGTCTTCTCGACATTCAGCAAGTGGAAACAAACGGGTATTCAAAACTGCCGAAGAAATCGCTCGCTTTATAGGCGGCGGCGGCAAGCCCGAACAGATTCAGTATTGATAATATGGCGTTAGGATATGTAACAGCAGGCGACTTGGCTTCGGCTCTTTTGCCGATGCACATGCGAGGCGACGCATTGGCCCAAACAATGCAGGATAAACCTTGGCTCAAGTGGTGGGAGGCAAAGAAGAAAACCTTTGCTGGTGGACTTAACTTCCAAATCACGGAGCCTGTTCAGGGAGCGTTCATGTCGGACACTACAACGCTTCAAGGTTATTCACAGGACGACCAGTTGAACTTTGGTCAAGCGCAGAACATTCAGCGGACTTCGTTCTATGGTAAGGAGCATAATTACGGCCTTATCATTACGTGGACGGAGTTGAAACAGGACGGCATCACGATTGACGACAAACAGGCAGTGAGGCGTCATTCGGACAAGGAGCTTTTCGTTTTGACTGATGTGCTTAAGAACAGAATGGCGGACTTTGCCGAGTCTTATGCTCGTGGCAAGGCCCGATTGTTCTTTCTTGATGGCACGCAAGACCCCAAAGCAATGGCGGGTTTCAAAAGCATCGTGCAGGACACGAACAATGTTGGTGTCGTTGGCGGCATTAACAAAGCAACCTATCCTTGGTGGCAGAATCGCGCGAATCTGACCCTCATGCCCAGTGGCGAGAACCAGACTTTGTGCCGCTTTTTCCAAACCGAGCTTCGCTTGCTGCGTTTGTTCGGTGGTCGCCCCGACAAGGCGTTCTGTGGGCAGGACTTCCTCAACGCGCTCGAAATGGAAATTCGTGCGAAGGGCGTTTATACGCAGGAAGGCTTCACGAAGGACGAGACGAATGACTTCGGACAAGGCGCGGTTAGTTTGAAGGGCCTTGGCAAGTTTGAATGGGAACCGATGCTTGACCAGCTTGGCGAGTCGAAGCGTTGCTACGTTCTCGACTCCCGTCGTATCAAGGTTCGTCCAATGGAAGACGAGGATGATAAAGCGTTGACGCCTGTGCGTCCGTATAACTACCTCGTGTTCCTTCACAACATCACCTGGACTGGCGCAATGACCTGCCAGCAGTTGAACGCACAGGGGGTGTATGCGATTCAATAAGTTTAGTCCAGAAATCGGACAAAACATGAATACTACTATGAATACATTGAAAAAATCACTTATCAGTATCGGTGTGGGCCTTGGCCTTACGGTCTCGGGTTTCGCACAAACATCAGGACAGCCTATTTACAGAGATGCGAATCTGTTAAATGGCTGGAACCTTTACATCACGAATGGCACGGCAGTTGGGCCGGGAGTAGCATTGCAAACCTACACCGCGCTTAACGGTCAGATTAACCTGTCATTGACGAACCCAGTTGTCAATGGCGTGGTTCAATCAAATGTCGTTACCGCTGATGCCTTTAACACCATGGGCGTGAAAATGCTCCCGGATGTTAATGGTGATTACAACCCCACAATGGCGATTCACGTTCTTCTTAACCAGACGAACCTGATTCCTATTGCGGTTACCAACGCGGCGGGTCAATACTTCGTAGGGACTGCGCCGACAACGAATAGTTATCCATATCAGGGTATTACGGCAAATTATTTGCCGTGGCCCTTGGGTGTCTTGAATGGCCCGATTTGGATGTATCCAGCGACGACCAATTTGTATGTTGGTTTGCCGTCCACGACCTCAACGAATAATCTAACCTTTTATTTTCAACGAGGTTGGACTCTTCCGCTTGGGGCAGGACAGACTTATACTGTTTGGGATACGACGACTAACTGGTTCCAGTTCACCTACAACGGCGCACTCACCGGAGGTGGTGCTGCTTTGGCGACTGGCAATACGCCTGTGGCAATCATAACGAACGTGCCGACGAGTTTTACTCAAGGTGCGGATAGGGTTCGTTGTGCGGGAATTAGTGAAACAACGGGAACAGGAAACGTTCCCTCGGTGTATATCATCAACGCGCTGACTGTTGGTCAGCCTCAACCTTAACAAAATGGGCGGGGAGGTTACTAACCCGCCAGAAAGAACAAAATGGAAGTAGCAAATTGCAGAGTGAGATTGAACAAAGTCGGTTCGGATGTGCCAGTGACGAATGTCACGCCAGCCGAAGCAATGTTTCTTCATATTCTTCATGGAACGCAGAATGGGGGTTCGACGTTTGGGGAAGAGTTTGAGAAAATTACGGTTGTCGGCACAGCGCAGGTTATCGAGAACGGCAAGTCTCGTCCTCGCACCGATGCCGAAGAACTGCGTCGCTTGTCAGCCAAATACGCAAGCGCACGCACGAAGGACAACAAGCCAGTCATTGACACCGTCTGGCCGGACAAGTTGAACCCGAAACTCCCGCAGACGTTCAAGGAAATCAAGTGGCAGGATGTTTCGGGAGTCGCTTCTAGCGTTGACGTCGCTGCTGTGAACTATGCGACTGGTGCGCTTGCAACACCGGGTCTTCCGGCTCGTTAACATATGAGAAACAACACACTCGCGAATGTTCGTTTAATGGTTAAGGGGCAATGTGGCAAGTCGCTTCAAGCGACCTCGACGGCACAAGACGCCGAGATTAACCAGATTATTTCGGACACACAGAGTGTGCTTGCAGGGGAATTTAACTTCCCGTTCCTCAAGTCCCGCTGGAGCTTAAACGTTCCAGCGGGACAGCGTTACACCGCTTTTCCAACCGTGACGGATACCGGTGTGCAAAGTGCGCCAGTGTTCGAGCGTCCCGAAGAAGCATGGGTTAAGTGGAACATGATTTGGCAGCCTATTGTCTACGGCATTGACGAGTATCCTGAATTTAACTACCTCGATTCCGACCGCAATCAAGTTCTTGACCCCGTGCAAAGATGGCAGTTTGCGAACAGTGGGCAATTTGAAGTCTGGCCGATTCCTGCGAGTGGTGCACAGGTTCGTTACGTTGGGCAACGGCAGTTGACTCCTTTAACTACGTTACAAACTCTTGGTGTGCCGGGTGGTGGCTCGGTTGTTGTTCCCGGTGGTGGTGTTGTTGGAGTTCCACCCGGCACTTGGGTTTGGAATGATGCTGCTCAACTTGACCTTGATGATATTTTAGTGTCGCTTTTTGCTTCTGCCGAGTATTTGACTCGTAAAGAATCAGCAAGGGCACCGGGAGTGTTGGCCTCTGCTAATCGTAGACTCGCTTCCGAGCTTGGTGCGTATCCGACAAGAACAGAAACAATTTGCATCGGACGCGGCGACCCGATGAGTAGAAGAATGGTGAGACAGGTGCCGTTGGTGCTCGTAGCAGGAAAATAATATGAAGAAACTTTTTGCTTTAACGCTTTGTGCTTTGGCATTGCGGGGTAACGCGCAGTCGTATCTTATCTCGCAATTTACGAACTTGCCAAGTCCTCCGAGTTCTTACTTATTTTTGATGGAAGAACCCGGTGTGCAGTATTATAATATGTCGTTGTTGCAATTAACGGCGTATTTGAACTCGAATCTTACAATTTCGTATGCGGCCAATGCCGGGAATGCGAATGGTGCACTACTTGCGTTAAGTGCGCTGGCTGCGAACACCTCACTATTTGCAAACGAAGCATTGCACTCAACGAATTCTGATAATGCAGTAAACGCATCAAACGCTACTAATGCTAACTTTGCAGTAGTTGCTACTAATGCACTGGATGGAAACCTTATTTTATCAGCTAATCAGGAAACAAACATTTTTTCATTGCGGTTTTCTACGGCTTATACAAATGGCGGTATTATTTTCTTGACGGGAACTAACTATAATATAGCTAACAGTAATTACATCTGGATAGCTGTAACAAATAGCGCACAAGGAAAACTATTTGTTTCGTCAAATGGTGTTTGGTTTGCAAAATAAGGAACAAAACTATGCCAACAAAAACAGTATCAACACAACAGAAAAAAGCGGTAGTGACTGGAGCGACGTTGCTTGAAGTCAATGCAGCGGGACCAGTTGTTATCTATGACATTGAAGGTGATGTTACTTCCACGAATGGAACAAATTATTATATCCAGTTGTTGGGAGTATCGAATCCTGTGACGGGAACAACGGTTCCTCTTTACTCGCGACTCGCGGTGTTGTCAGGAACTGCGTCGGGAATTAACGGATTCTCGTTTGTTTATCGTCCAGGTGGGCTTGATACTGCGACGTTAACGAATCCCGCTGGAGGCTCCGTTGCGACGACAGGAGCAAATAATCTTCCGGTTTATGTAGCAATAAGTTCAACAGATAACGTCTGGACTTCAGTTGCGGCGAATACACAGGTGTCTGTTGACTTTGAGGATACTTATGCGGAGTTTGAAATTCCGAATCAAACTATTGTGGGGGATAAGACAACGGGAGTTGACAGCCTCGCAGTTTGGACCGCGAATGGCCCACAGCATTTGTTAACGCAAGTTGTTTATTCCAACAGCGCAGCAACGACCAACGCCCCAATGTATTTAATGTTGTTTGGCTACGCAGGGCCAGCCGCTGGAGCAACGCCGTTGCAAGAATGGACAGTGACAGACAACAATTTCCACACCCTTAAATTCGGTAATGGTTTTGCCGTGCAGCAAGGGAATCCAACGACTTATGTTTTAGGGTATAACTGCTATCTTTATGGTAGTAGCACACCGCTGGTTTATACGGCGACGGTCGCAACTGCTTGGACAATGCAAGCGTTCATTTTATGAGAAAATTAACATTCGTATTCTTAATGCCGTTGAGTTTGCTCGCGGCTGGTAACGGGCCTTATCCTGTCAATGGCGGGGGAGGTGGCACCAACATTTTCTACAATCCCAGTTCCGTTGCGATTGGGACTGTGACGAATGTCCCTGTGGGTGGAACAGCGACTGCTAGTGTTGTTGGCACAAACGTAATGACCTTTTCTTTTGGGCTTCCTGTAGGAGCAACGGGGGCTACTGGTGCAACAGGTGCACAAGGTATTCAGGGTATTCAAGGTATCCAAGGTGCAACTGGGGCCACTGGCGCGACGGGTGCAACTGGAGCTACGGGTGCTGCGGGAACCAACGGCACGAATGGCGCAGCAGGGACGTTGAATACATACACCTTCACGTCATTTGTCGGAACAAAGTTCACTCATGCGGTTGGCGCGGGACAATTCTTCACGGGCGGTTACATCACGTGTGTAACGGCCAACGACGGTGGGATGCTTGTGGGCGACACGGTGAGTTGGGAGGCATTGCAAGACCCAATCTATTCGCAGCAGTTTTTGAACGCTGGGATTGACGCCGCGAACAATTTGTATGTTGGCTCGATGCACACGGCAACCGGGAGCGCGTTCCTGAATTACAATGGTAATCGAAACTCGATTACGAACTGGAGCGATTTTACTTTTACCGGCGTTTATCAATGAAATTCCTTTGGACAATACTTTTGGTGTTAGGTTGCCTGACAGTGAAAGCGGGCAACCCGATACTGTTGTTCTCCGCCAACACGAACCAGATAAACGATGGGTATGACGACACCTATCCAATCACGTCGTGGGGCTTCATGAACAGCAAATGGCCGGGATTGATTGGTTCGGGTGGTGGAAATGGGGGCAACGCGGCGACGGCGACGAATGCGCCCAATGGGACTCTGTTGAACAGCATGGTTGCAACAATGCCCTTTGCCACGCTGCATCCGAACACTTTGTATCATTACGACTTCATCAACAATGTCGAGGTCAAGAGCAACATCACGGCGAGCGCGACAATTACAGTCAGTGGTTTGACGAACTTCTACTCATTCCCCGGCTCGACCGATGCCGGATGGAATGAGTTGCAGGCGACGATGGCGACCATCAACAGTGGAGCATATTGGTTTCAGACGAACAGGCCGGTGGTCGGCTGGCGGATGGACATTGACCCCGGAGAGTTTGACATCCAGCAGGGTGGATTGATGATAACGAACAACGAGGTCATCAACGGAGCGGGAATAGCAACCACTGCGTTTGTGTTCAACGGCTCGACGAATGGTTTCACACTGGCCAACATCACGAACAACCCAGAGTCATGCGCCTTGTTTGACATCCCGACCAATGGGATGAAGTTTCCAGAGCCTGCAAATGGGACGGCCTATCAGGTCAGCATGAGCAATCTGTCCATCAAGACGGCGACCAATATGTTTTGCGTCGGCTTGTTCAACGATGGATGGAACACCTACCTTAACCACGTCTGGGTTGGCGGGTCTGACTATCTGAACGCGATTGGATGGACAACCGGCTACACCACGTTAGACCAGATTCATGTCGTGCCGGAAATGATTGGAATTTATTGCGGCAACAAAGCTAACAATGACCAAGTAATTGAGCATTGTGGCGTCGTGGACGTGGCAGACGGGTTGGTGATTACCGCGTCAACGATTTTTACGGTGAACGACTTCACGGCAAATTGTGTTGGCAGATGGGCGGGCGGCTCCACAAGCGCGTATTCACCAAACAACGAATTGAGTCTTGGTTTCGGAATCGGATTCATATACATCAATGGCACATTGTATAATACCAAGATTGATGGCTATCAGGCTGACGAATGCAATGTCGCCGCGTATGTGAATTATCAAACAACAGAGGTGGATTTCAACCACTGCTTCCTTCAAGCGAACAATTATCCGATTGCACTGTTGGATGGTGAACCTCCATACGGTTATGTGGCTCCTGTCTCATTTGAAAGTGGCCCGGTTGAAGGAACTACTGTGTTTGTGGATGTGACCAATGATGACAGCGGCAACTATGTTGTTGACGGGAATCACACCATCAATCCGCTTGCAGTTTCGACGATTTTCTTACCATACGGTGTCGCCGAAGACCCAGTTTGGCAACTGACTGTTGGAAACACCAATGCAATCACTGTCAGCGCGAATTACACAAACCGAGTGAACATCGGGGCGGGCTTCACGCTGGCTGGCTCCGGCTCCGGCCTGACGAACCTCAACGGCGCGAACCTGACTGCCGGCAGCGTGGCGGATGCTGCGCTGGCCTCGACGTTTCTGAAAACGATTCCCGTCACGGCGACGAACCTGTTTGCTCGGACAAATGACAACTGGTGGGATGTGGCGGGGTCAAGCATCGCTGCCAATCGTTTAACTGGAGCTATCACCAACACCTCCGCCTTGGGCACAAACTCCTCCAGCGCCGGCAGCTTCCTGATTTCACAGGACGGCATTTTCTCGAAATGGACAACGATGCTGACGTGGCTGAATAATTTGCTGACGGTGCAGGGCAGCGTGAGCGTGACGAACCAGCTTGCCGCGAACACGGGCGCATTCACGAATGGCGCGACTGTGGGCGGGACAAATGTGCTTTTCGTCGGGTCAAGTGTTCCGGCGGCGAGCGTGACGGGGACTTTGCCGGCGGCGAGTTTGCCGAGCGGTGTGGTGACGAACTTTGCGCCTGCAATCACTTTTAC
>CAZNOW010000023.1:0-14830 GCA_964574915.1 uncultured Candidatus Saccharibacteria bacterium | reverse complement strand
GATTGATTTTTAGCAAACTTGACTTATTTGGCGGCAGTATCACTGTCGGTTTTTTCAGTCGGTGCGGGTTCTTCGGGTTCGACGACCGGCTCAGTTGGCGGAGTGACTTCGGCCGGCTCGGCAGCTTCTTCAGCCGCCGGTTCAATCGGCACTTCTGCAACTGGTTGAACTATTTCTTCGGCTGGAGCTTCGGCTACTGGAGCCGCTTTGGGCTTGGCTTCGGCTGGGGGTTTTCGCGGCAAACCTTTTTTATCACGAATGATCACCCACTTCGGTAATTTAATACCTTCGCTTTTGAGCAAGCGGGCAATCCGCGGTGATGGCTGAGCGCCATGTTCCAAATAAAACGAAGCTTTAGTTTTATCCACCACCAACACTTTAGTATGCGGGTCATAATGACCCAGGGCGGCAACTAGATTACCGCTCGTAGGAGTGCGGCGAGCATCTTGAACTATCACCCGAAACATGGCATGACCCTTGCGGCCGGTCCGTTGCATACGTATAGCTAGCATATTGGAATTATTCTCTCTTTCACCTTCGTTCTAATCTCAGTCATTTTATAGAGAACTGCCTCTGTTGTCAATCAGGCTTTTACCGGTCTTGTAATAGTTCAGGGCCATTTCAGCAGCTTGCTGCTGGCCAGCCTGTTTACTGGGTCCGACCCCTTTACCGCGCAACTGTCCGCCAATTACCACACCAATGGTGAATGTTTTATCGTGATCCGGCCCTTCTTCGTTAATAACCTTATAGCTCGGAGTTTGGCCTTCTAAGCCCTGAGAAAGCTCCTGGAGCTGTGATTTAGGGTCTAACCAGGTACCATTAGCCAATATTTCCTGGAAGGTCACCAGCAGGCTCTTATGTACGAATAGTTTGGCCTTCTCGTAACCTTGGTCCAGGTAAAGAGCACCGATTACCGCTTCGTAAGTATTTGCTAGAATCTGCATCCTAGCTCGCTCGGCACCGTGATGCTCACCGCGGGATAATCGCAGAAGCGGTTCAAAACCGTAGCGGCTGGCAGCGGCACTAATGCTTTCGGTCCGCACTAAGCTGCTACGCCAGTTAGTTAAAATACCTTCCGGTTCGTGAAAATCACTGTATAAATACTCGGTAGCCACCAGCTCCAAGACGGCATCCCCGAGAAATTCTAACCTTTCGTTATGTTCCGAAGTAGTCTTGCGATGTTCATTAATATAAGACCGGTGCGTAAAAGCCGTCACCAATATGTCGATATTGTTAAACTCGACTCCGAGCTGCTCCTTGGCGAAGTCGCGGTAAGGCTTAAAATAATCTTGCATTTCTAATCTTTTTCATCCCTATCAATATTAATTTACCGATATCTTCATACGCAATCTTATCAATGGCATCATTTACCGGCAGCCACTGCAGATCTTTGAGCCAATCTTCCGGTTTTAATTCATTGGTCTTGCCCAAGCCTTGAACCAGATAGATATGCATAGTCATCAGCACCAAAGTGTGAGTGCGGCGGTAACGAAAGTTAACTTTGCCCAGCCAATCATAAACTTTCATTTCTTTCAGACCGGTTTCTTCGATAATTTCCCGCTGACAGGTAACTTTCGGATCCTCATTCGGTTCGACATGACCCTTTGGTATAGTCCAGCGCCCCTTAACATCTTGTAACAGCATAATTTCCAGCTGCTGGTCTTTAGGATTGCGCCGAAAGACCACGCCGCCGGAGGTCGTTTCCCGGACAACCTCATCAATCGCCGGACGTCGCCGATTAACTAAATTACGAATTCCTTGAAATCTGGGTCGTTTCACGCTTTTTTACTTCTTACTTACTTTTTTCTTGGCAACGGTTTTGGCTTTGGGCTTTTTTACAGTTTTAGTTTGAGCAGCTTGTAATTGCCGATAATAGGTTCCCAGCACCCCATTAATAAATTTGGAAGAATTCTCACCGCCGAAGGCTTTGGCCAGTTCGACTGCTTCATTTATAACCACTTTGGGCGGAACATCGTCTTCATGCTGCAATTCATATAGTCCGATGTGCAGCACCACCCGGTCCATCCGGGCGATTTGATCAATCGGCCATTCCGGGGCTATCGGCTGAAGGATGGTATCTAATTTGTCTTGGGACTCACTGACTCCCTTGACTAGTTGAATAATAAACTCTTTATCATCAACCATTTCCTGATAGCGCTTGATATTCCGGCCCAGGATTTCATCTAATGAGTAGTTTAAATCTCCGGCGTCACGCCGAAAATCCTGCTCATATAAGGTTTGCAGAGCAATAATGCGACCTAGATGACGATTAGATGCCATAACTTTGTTAAGTTTGTCCGTTTAACTCTTGTCAACTAAGCTATTCGGCAGCTTTAACGGGCTGTTTTGGCGCCTTTTTGGGCGACTCCTTGGTAGTAGTAAAAACCTTGACTGGGGACGTAGCATTCACCCTTCTGGCCAGCTTAAGAACAAGATGGCTGCGCCGGGTACCGGTTTTTCTTGGACTGGTGCGCTTTTTCGGCTGACCCATAAGGTCATTACTCCTTCAACGAGACGTTAGCTTTGTGACTCAGCTGCAAGTATACCGAATAAATAGCTAAAACTCAACAGTTTGCTATTAGACCACAAAATTAACCAGCTTACCAGGAACGTAAACCGTCTTTTTAATGTCTTTACCCTCTAAATACGACTTAACTTTGTCATTAGTCGTAGCTTGGTTCACGACCGCTGTTTCATCAGCTCCGTTGACCACCTTTAACTCCGCTCGCAGCTTACCGTTAATCTGGACCACGATGGTCATCGTATCACTAGTTAAGTACTGCTCATCGTATGCGGGCCACAGACTGATATGGATCGATTCGCTCTGCCCGAGCTGGGACCATAATTCTTCGGTCAGATGCGGCGCAAATGGAGACAACAGCTGCAAGAAAGTACTAATAGCCCAGCGCCAGGTTTGGGGTGCCTGAGTAAAAGTTAGTTCGTTTTTCAAAATATAAAGTTCATTGACTGCTTCCATCATAGTGGCGATCGCCGTATTGAAACTTAAGACCGTCAGATCGTGACTGACTTTTTTGGTTGTCCGATGAATAATCTGCTTCAGCGGCACAACATCGTTAACGCTGTCCGGTCCGTCACTGACTTCCATGACCCATTGAGCCAGTGTCCAGACCCGCTGCAAGAAACGATAAGCTCCACCCAGTCCCTCGACGCTCCAATTGGCCGATTGATCCCACGGCCCGATAAACAGCTCCAAGATCCGAATAGCATCGGCGCCGTAACCCTGTTCGATTAACCCGTCCGGTTCGATGGTATTATTTTTACTCTTGCTCATTTTTTGACCATCCGGTCCTAAAATCATGCCCTGATTACGTAAAATCTTAAACGGTTCGCTAAAATCAATTAAACCGGCATCGGCCATCACTTTGGTCCACATCCGAGCATAAAGCAGATGCATAACGGCATGTTCAGCCCCGCCGATGTAATCATCGACCGGTAGCCAGTATTTAACATTCGTCGGTTCAAAGGCCTTTTGTGCATTATGCGGATCAGCAAACCGCAGGAAGTACCAACTGGAACAGGCAAAGCCGTCCATGGTGTCAGTTTCACGCTGAGCGGCCCCGCCGCATTTCGGACAAGTAGTATTTACAAATTCGCTGACCCTAGCCAAAGGACTACGACCGTCACCGCTCGGTTCATAACTGGACAGTTCCGGCAGCTTTACCGGCAGTTGATCTTCGGGAACGGGTTGTATGCCACATTTATCACAATAAATAATCGGGATCGGTGCTCCCCAGTAGCGCTGACGGGATATTAGCCAGTCGCGCAGTTTATAATTGACCCGCTCTTTAGCGGTGCCTTTTTGTCCTAAATCGGCCACAATTTTGTGACGGGCTTCACCGCTTGACAGGTTATTATAGGCCCCAGAGTTAACCATGATGCCCTCGTCTTCCATGGCCAAGCCCAAGACTAAAGTCTTATAGAAATAGGCATGAATACCATCATCAATTAAAGCCGCGACCTGATCGGCTGGATACCATTCAACCGTAAATTTATTAATCTCGCCACTATCAAGGGCTGTCTGATTAGTCGCTTCACTTTGCAGCTCAAAATATAATCCACTAGCTTCAATAAACACGTTTTGATTTTTGGTATTGGAATAAAAATGATTATAGCCGGGTACGGGCGAAGTCTTAATAAGCTTGAGGTCAGTATAGCCAGTTTCTTCGGCAATTTCCCGGCGGGCGGTAACTTCAATATCTTCATCATCATGCCGGGTACCGCCAATTAATAAATGGCCACCGTAACGCGCTTGCCGCGGGCCCCAGTTAAGTACCAGCACCATACCCGTCTTAGGATTTTTGACAGCTACAATGACCGCTTTCTTTTTTATTTCATCCTCTTTTGATTCTCCGTAAACCGGTGCAATAACGTTAACTATTGGCAGGTTAAATTTCTCGGCGAAAACATGGTCACGTTCATCATGGGCCGGAACGGCCATAATCGCTCCGGTGCCATAACCTCCCAGGACATAGTCGGCAATCCAGATGGGAATTTTTTGATCGTTGGCCGGGTTTATGGCAAAACTGCCGCTAAAGACACCGGTTTTTTCACGGTCAGTTTCCTGTCTTTCAATATCGCTTTCCGCGGCCGCTTCTTTAAGATAGTTATTGACTTGTTCCCTTTGTTCGTCCGTCGTTAAGTGAGGGACTAACGGATGTTCCGGTGCCAAAACCATAAAAGTAGCGCCGAAAATAGTATCGGGCTGTGTAGTGAAAACTTTAATCGCCTGGTCCTGTCCTTCAATTTTAAAATCAATCTCGGCACCGGTACTCCGGCCAATCCAGTTGCGCTGCATGGTCTTAATCGAATCCGACCAATCCACCAGGTCTAAGTCTTTTTCCAACCGGTCGGCATAATCGGTAATCTTGAAAAACCACTGTTTTAGGGATTTTTTCTCGACTTCACTGCCACAGCGCCAACAGCGGCCGTTTTCGACTTGTTCATTAGCCAGCACCGTTTTATCAAACGGGCACCACCACTGCAAACTGTCTTTTTGGTAAGCTAAACCCCTTTTAAAAAGCAATAAGAAGAACCATTGAGTCCACTGATAATAATCCGGGTCAGAGCTGGCGAATTCCCGCGACCAATCATAACCAAAGCCCATTTGTACCAGTTGTTTTTTAAAACGCTCGGTATTTTGCTGAATGGCCACTTTCGGGCTGATTCCCGTAGCTATGGCATAATTTTCGGCCGGCAGTCCAAAGGCATCCCAGCCCATGGGGTGCAGGACATTATAACCGTTCATCCGGGCAAAACGGGCTAGAGTATCGCCGATCGTATAGTTGCGGACATGTCCGACATGCATTGCTACCCCGCTCGGATAAGGAAAATATTCTAAGATGTAATGTTTGGGTTTGGGTGAATCGTCGCTGGCTTCATAGATCTTGGATTCGGTCCATTTAGCTTGCCACTTTGGTTCAATTGCTTTCGGGTTATAACGCTGCACGCTTTTTTAGCTCCTCAACATCTTCAACTTATTATATAGGTCTAACTAGAACTGTTGTAGGTAATTCGTATTAAATACTCGAGTTAAGCTATTTCGCTGTTGATACCGTTCTTTGGCCAGTTCGATTAACTTCTGGACTAGTTCAACATTGCTGACCCCGGCCTTGTTCCAGTTATGAGCATAAAGATCGCCAGGCAGCGGATTAACTTCGTTTAAGTAAACCCGATTGGTTTTACTATCAATCAGCAAATCAATCCGGGCAATGCCGCTGCAACCAAGTACTTGAAATACTTTTAAGCCGATGGCTTCCGCTTGATCATAAAGCGATTTGGGAAGATCGGCCGGTAATTCGCTATAGCCGCTGGCGCCTTTGGCTCCTTTGCCTTTCTTCCCGCCCTGCAGGTATTTGGTATCGAAATCAAAGAAATCTTCCGGTTTAGTCAGTGGTCGCTCAAGCAAGGCTGGCTTAAGTTGGTCGTTGCCGATAACCGGTAGTGTGACTTCAATTAAATTCAAGACAGCTTCTTCTACGATGATTTTATCGTCAAAGTGAGCCGCAACTTCCAGCCCGTTTCGCAAGGCCGTCTCATCACCGGCTCGGGTGATGCCGATACTAGAACCTAGATGTGCCGGTTTAATAAAGAGTGGGTAGCGCAAAGACTTATTGACAGCTTTGATGGCTTCGGCTGGATCGCGCTCCAATTCTAAACGGCTGAATACTAGAAATTTAGTAACCGGAATATCATTGGCAGCCGCAACTTGCTTAGCTAGTACTTTATCCATTGCCACCACGCTAGCATTTAGACCACAACCGACATAAGCTACACCGGCCATTTCAAGAAGACCCATGAGTGATCCATCTTCGCCGTAAGTTCCGTGCATAGCCGGGAATACGACATCGATTTTACGCTGGGTTTTTCGGCCGGCTATACCACTGGCTTTAATCAGAGTCATTCCGCCGTCAAATTGGACGCTGGCTGGTCGCTGTTTGTGGATAAAATCCTGAATGGCGCCGCTAGTATAAAGATTAATATCTTTTAATTTTTCATCCCAATACCACACTCCGTCTTTGGCAATATAAACCGGTTCAACCCGGTATTTCCGGCTAAGTTCGAGTGGCTTAATGATACTGGCTAAGGCCGTAATAATTGAGATATCGTGTTCCGTAGAACGCCCGCCAAAGATTACTGCAACTGTTTCCATACAATTAGTATATGTAATTAATAGCTACAATTACAATCAACTACTTATTCAATAATTTAACTTCACCCAAATGCTTATGCTTGCGTTTAGTGAAGTTATGATAAATTATTTATTTTCATGGGTATTTATGAAATCGGACCGGGTGAAACACCACCAGCTGAAGCTTTACGGACGCTGGCTGATTATTATGCGGAGTGGGAACCACATTCAAGGGAAGTCAGTGATGAAATAAGCTACAACGTTACCTATCACTTCTGTAGATTACTCATAGACTTATACGGTAAGGATGCGCTAACCCATAACATCAGCGAGTTCGACGGCGTAGAAGTACCACGATCGCTACAACCACTGATTTCCGTAAGAAGTATGGAGCGGTTAATCTTAACTAACGGCAACCGGGTGTCTTTAGAACACCAGCCAAGACTGGACTATATACCAGGAAGTGTGCCGCGTTGGGACCATATGGAAGAAGATCAGACACCAATTGAAGATCGAATAGAGTTAGTCAAAAACAATCCGGTAATTCGGGACCACATAGAAATTCCTTGGGTAATTCAGTCAGATCGATTGGTGCTTAATTTTGAGCCTGACCAAGTCCATGGTTGGGGACTAGAGTTTTTAATTACTCCTAATAATATTCGAGCTTATCCCTATGGTAGACAAGGTCAGACACGTTTAGCTAATGAATTTGTTAATAACTTACGACCCACGGATTTGGCCATAACCGTCGCTGAACTTGCTCTAATCAATGCCCAGCACTCTGATGCTGCAATCTACAGTCCAGTTGATAGTTCTCTGTTATATTCTTTTAAAGAAAGGGCCGGCAATCGTGATCCGATTCCGATCAGTTCTAGTATTGCTAATAGTGTCGAAGTGCCACCAGAATATGCGCTATTAGATTATTTTATTAGAACCTTAAAGCGTAGACATATTATTGGTAGCTCGGATACAGTTGATAATCAATAGCTATAAAATCAATCGATTTTAGGCGTAATTATCCGGCCAATCATTTTGCATGAGCAGTAGATCACCATCGGCTACAAATTGACTAATGTTGCTATAAAAATCGAGCGGATTTGGTTCAACGATCAGCTCTCCCTGAAAATGCGCCGCCGCCAGTCCTTCTTTAATAAAATCCGTCACCGAATGCTTGATTAAAATGACCGTATCGGCCCCGGAAGTGGCAATCAGTCGTCCGACTTCTTGATGAATCGGACCGGTTTCCTGACCTTGGTCCACTAAGCCAGGCGTGACATAAAGTTTATGTCTGGCTTTTAATTCTTTTAAAAGCGCTGTTCCAGCCCGAATACCTTCTAAATTACCGTTATAAGTATCATCAATCACCCAGGCCCCGTTTAGCTGGTATGGTTGCATACGGTGTTCGAACGGTTTAGTTTGGCTGACACCTTTGACAATTGCCTCCTCGGTCATACCAAACTGGTGAGCTAGGGCAGCCACAAAACCAAGCGGTCCGAGATTATGGCTGCCAAGCAGGGCGCTCTGCAGCTTTAAAATTTGCTGGCCTTTAGTCATCGTTAAACTAAGGCCTTTAATGGTAGTTACCACATGACTAATTTCCCAGCCGAGTGCTCCATGTCGGTCGTATAGTTTAAAACCCGGTTTAATAAACGGCTGAGCGTCCGGTGATTCATGATTGACAAACACCTGCTCTTCAGCCAGGTGGTGGGTGACGCTAAAAATGTCTTTTCCGGCATTGGAAACTGTCTTATAACGGTCCAGATGGGCGGCAGCCACTCCGGTAATTACAGCATGAGTGGGGTGTGTATTTCGGGTAAAGTTAGCCACATCACCGGGTGCCCCTTCACCATATTCAATTAATAATATTTCTTCGTCGCCTTTGAGGCTTTTAGCGAATTGGGCATGACTTAAACTGACGTTTTTATTAGCCGGGGTAGCCGCCACTTTTTTAGATTCGCCCAGAACCGTAAGGAGCAGTTCTTTCATACTGGTTTTGCCATAACTACCGGCAATAGCAATTTTTAGACCTTTATGGCGTTTAAAGATCTGCTCGGAATGAAGCACCAGCCAACGTTCCCGTGGCTTAATAATAATTATTCTTCCAGCAATTAACGGCAGTAATATCAAATGCGCCCAGACTACCGGATAGGAAACAATTAAAGCCAGGCCGAAAGCCCAGCCCCCAGCAAACCCCTGCCAGTACCATAAAGAGATCAGTAGTAAGCCGGCTAGGATCTGGGCAATCATACCGCAGCCTAAAGTCAATACCAGAATCCGAGCGGCAGTGGTACGCTGCAACTGGCGACGGCGTTCAACTTTAGAAAAATCCTGAGTTCGCCATAACCATTTCAAATAAGGCCAACCACGATATTCGGTATTTTGCAGCATATAGACCAAAGTTGCGGCATAACTTGGCAAATAAGGTGCGGCAATTAACGGTATCATTCTAAAAATTCCTTAATTGATTTAATAACCTCAACCGGTCGATCTTGCTGCACGAAGTGGCCGGCGCCTGGTAAGACTGCCAATGTGGAACCACGAATCAGTTCATGAAATTGTTCCCCGTACCACACAGGCGCTTGCTGGTCATTTTCACCGTAAATTAATAAGGTTGGTAAACTAAGCTTTGCAGCATCGGCTTGCACATCGTCTTCAACTATCTTTTTAAAAGTAGCTTGTAAATGTTCGGCTACAAGCATATCCGATCCGATAGTTTGATAAACTTGACGGCGCAGTCGCCGCTTGACAGTTGGCGGTAGTGGCATAGTAAGTACTTTGCCGCCTTTTGTAATTAATCGCAGGATTTTCTTACGGCCTTTATACTGATTTCGAATTCCAGCACTGGCTAGCAGTACTAGTCGGTTAGCCCTAAACTTACCTGTAGCTAAACCGCGTATAGCAATTGCCCCACCGTTAGAATGTCCGATAACGGCATAGGGCAAGACAGTGATTTTATCTAGAAACGCACTGACATATTCGGCGTAGTCGGTCAGCCCCCACGCTACCGGTGGTGCCTGAGTACCTCCGAACCCCGGTAAATCCAAAACGACTACTTCAAAATTATCAGCCAGACTCGTTTGAAAACCGCTCCAGTTTTTACTTTCATCGGCCCATCCCGGTAAAATAATCAGGCAACGACCTTTACCCACCCGGGTGTATTGGGTCAGTAAAGAATTGACGACAACTTGCATAAGCGATTATTGTATCTTTCTTATTCGGTCAATTAGCTAAATACCTGAGCTGATTATATCAGTTATGCTTAATGATGACTTATTGGAGTGATTGGATACGGGCTTCCAGGATAGTTGTGGGGATTGTTTTAGATGGGATAGGTACTGATTTAAGCAGACCCCAATCCGAGTAAGTCTGTATAAATCCATTGGCCGGATAGCTGACTTCAACCATCTCGTGCGATAGTTTATTGACTGATATATTTAATTCTACCGGTGCTAAGGTGGAAAATTGGTCGGGATTATATGATTCAAGATCGGTAATACCTAGGGAATGAGCAAACGACTGCATCATCCGGACATATGGACCCAGATGAACCGCTACTGGATAAATATAGACATTCTGACCTTCAAAATTAGCGGATTTGACTTGGGCATAGTTAACCGTAAAAACGTTTTGGTTCAGATCATAACTCACCAGACTCTGACGTTCAGAACCAGTGATATTGCCAATCGGCGGTAGCGGAGCGTTAAGTATATCGAGTAATGTTTTATTAAATAAAGTACCCAAACTGACATCTGTTTTACCGTCATCTTTACCCCAAACATTAACTAAACTTTTAAATTCAGCTGCCTTAGATACAGTACTTGGATGAATAGCAATGCTGGTATAGCGGATATAGCCGGTGGTTGGTGTACCGATACTGTCAGAAGTGACCGAAGTATTACTTTGGCTGACAGTGACTAGCCATTCCGCGGCGTTGGTGCTGCCCATTTCCAGCCGAACGATTTGATTAATACTTTGGCTGTTAGTGCTGGCAATTAACTGTTTGGTGACACTGTTGGTATCTAAACTGTTGGTCAGCATATCGCTAAAGATATGCTGCGGGCTTTGCCAAATAAAATTCCACCACACAAACCCTACAATCAGCACCACTATAATTACCGCTATCGTGATACTCCACCGCAAATGTCGTAACAGATAATCTACAAATTCATCGGACATAGTTAACATTGTAACCTAAACTGCGAGACGGGCTAATCAACTGTAACGTATTTGCTTGGTGGAGTATGGCGGAGTCGAACCGCCGACCTCTGCAATGCGAATGCAGCGCTCTAGCCAACTGAGCTAATACCCCTGGTGCGCGGAGCGGGAATCGGACCCGCACGCCTTTTGGGCACGGCATTTTAAGTGCCGCTTGGCTACCAATTACAACATCCGCGCGTAACGTAAATTCACCTTCTTATTTTTACCACGATGTGTAGGTTGAAGGCTATGGCAATTAGGGCAAAGAATACGTAAATTCTCTATCCTATTATCAAATCGATTTCCGTTTATATGATCAAGTTCTAATGGTACACGACCGTCTTTAGCGTGTTTTGCCCATCCACACTGTTCGCAAATTGGTTGCTTTAAACCAACTTCATATAAACGCTTTTTTAACTTGTAGCTCTGTGCTCTACTATTTTTAATTAGTAAGGTACTAAGGGGTGGTCTGGCATTGGTATGATACCTCATTCCAGCATTCCATCCCATACCCTTAAAATGTTTAGTATCTAGGTTCAGCGCCTTTATCCGGTACTGAACCTGAACATAATTTCCACCAGCTGGGATAAGCCCAAGGTCTTTAATTACGGCCGCATAACTGTATTTACTTTTTACGGCAGCTATTAATTCCTCATCAGTCCAAGAACGTTTATTCGACATAATTTAGCAATAAGTCCTCGGGATTGATTGAATTATAGCATAAGATATTTGGATTTTTGATAATTAGATTGTCTGGAGGCGCCGACCGGGATTGAACCGGCAAAAAAAGGTTTTGCAGACCTTTGCGTTACCATTCCGCCACAGCGCCGTTGAAACACCACTGATTATCCTATGAAATGTACTTAAAATCTATACCCGGCTCGAATAAATGAGGCTAGACTTTAAATTAACTATTCTCGCCGTTTTATGGTAGTTGAGCCCAATATTAAGGCGACAACGCCAAAACCGACGACTACTAATAAATCCCTGGTAAGAATACCCGTCCATTGACTATGTAAGGTTACCTGTTTCATGGCGTCCACACTATAGGTTAGCGGCATAATATCTGCAAACCATTGCAGAACTACGGCCATATGATCTCGGGCTACAAACAACCCGCAGGTTAACAGTTGCGGAAAGATGAAGGCCGGCAAAAATTGTACCGCCTGAAATTCACTGGTAGCAAAAGCACTCATAAATAAACCTAGTGATGTTCCCAGTAAAGCAGCGACCACAGCACTGATTAATACTGCTACCGTACCGCCCATTACCGTAACTCTTAAGACACCTAGTACTACAGCGCTAGCTAGTAAGGCTTGGACTAGAGATAACAGCGCAAAAGCCAGGGCATAACCAAAGACAAAATCCAGTTTAGATATTGGATAAGTCATCAACCGGTCCAATGTACCGATCGTTCGTTCCCGCAAAGTCGCAATTGAAGTAATCAAAAACATCGTAGTTAATGGGAAAATACCTAAAATCATCGGTGCAATGCTATTGTATACGGCCAGATTTCCCTGAAACACAAATCTAAAGATTATTAATAATCCGCAGGGGACTAACATGACCAACGCCAAAGTCCGCGGATCATGAAGTAATTGTCCAAGGACTCTAATGGCAGTAGCGAAGGTCTTACAAAAGCTCATGAGTGCATCTCCACTAACTTTAAAAAGCTTTGCTCAACCGTTTTCAGTCCAGTTCGCTGGCAAAGTGCCTCCGGTGAGTCATGGGCTAATATTTTGCCATCACGCAGCAACAGTAGATCATCACAGCGCTCCGCTTCATCCATCACGTGGCTAGAAACAATTAAGGTAGTTCCGCTAGCGGATAGTTGGCGAAATAACTTCCAAATACTATCGCGAAGTACCGGATCTAAACCGACCGTCGGTTCATCTAAAACCATTAATTTTGGAAAACCAATCAAAGATATAGCCAAAGAAACCCGCTGCTTTTGACCCCCGGACAATTTACTAACCAATTGCTTGGCGTACTCAGTCATATCAGTGACTTGCAAAATATTAGCGATAATCCCCGGAATCTCTTGTCTTTTAATACCAAACATCACCGCAAAATAACGCAGGTTTTCTTGAACCGTCAAATCGGCATAGACCGAAAGTTCCTGCGTCATATAGCTTAATTGCGAACGCAGCTGAGCCGATCCGGCCGGAATATCAAAAACAGCTATTTCACCACTGGCAATTTTTTGCCTGCCGACAATCGCGCGTATCAAAGTTGTTTTACCGGCACCGGATGGGCCGATGAAGCCGATAATTTTTCCTTGCGGCAACTCGGCTCTAACTTTTCGTAGCGCTTTAAAGTAACCGCCCAGGACAACCGTTACGTTTTTGATTTTAATTGCTGAGTTCATATTATAAGGTCTCAATTATCATCTTAGCATAAGACATTCTTCTTAAGCTGCTGACGACTGAAAATTTAGCTGCAAGCTAAATCGTAATCGGCATGATTAACAATATATTGGGATAATCTTACCTGACCGCCGTTAGTTAAGGCCTGGTCCTGACAATTGGCCTGAGCTGTAGCTTTACTACCCAGACTCGCTATCCAGTCAATTAAACTATTAAGGTCGGACTGCTGACTGATTTTACCAACAATAATCAGCCACTGGGCGGGCGTAGAATAAATCCCAACCGTCGCCCCAATATTTTTAAAATAAGCGGCCATTCCTTCTAAGACATTGGCGTTTAAATTGGCATTAGTGCTCCAGGTATTTATCAGCTCAACATCCAAATACCAGATATATAAACTAGGATCGGGGATACCGCGCCGATTGGCATCTAAATTGGCTAAATTATAACCGTACTGCCAAGCACAGCTGGCGCTGATCGTGTCATTACAAATACCATAATAATCGGCATCAGTTACCTCAGGGATAATGACGTCTTTATTGCTTTTAGGCCAGTCTGGTACTTGGGGCAAAATATCACTAGGATTGGCGGTATTAACATAGAGTGCAATTTTTGGCTGATTTTCCCCACCAGTCGAACTGCCAGCCCAGAGCATCTCTATAAATAAACAGGGATTGGTTTGATTGGCTACCCCGTTATTAACACCGACAATACCGAATAATTGCCCTTTTGGCAGGGATTCTAATTGACCGCACTGCGGCCAAGACAAATCATAACCGAGCTGACTTTCCGACGCCTCCTGGTTTATATATAAGCTTAGATGAGTTTGGTTGTTAATGACCGCAATTAATAAACAAGCACTAAAAATAAAGATTAGTTTGACTATAGTACTAGATTTAAACATAAAATTACTTTTCCTTTAACATGTCAAACAAACTTTGAAGTAGTTGTTCTTGATAATCTCCACGAATTAAATTTGCGAAATCTTTCTAGAAGACAGAAACATTCTAAGCCCATCAGCGGCTATTTTAAGTCTGTCAGCAAAGCTATCGTCATCAATGCGCAAATTGACGTCTCCTGCAAATTTGGCCATAAAATCATTATGCTGTCCTAAGTAAAAATCTAGATTAGTATCCGCCCAGGAACCACGATTAGTAGCATTATAAAATCCAATCAAGAACTCTCTAGATAGTTCCATGTCAATCATGAAACAATCATAACCAGCTTGTTGGAAGCTCTGCTTACGCTCGGCCCAATGTCTATCCATACTGCCATCAAAAATAAAAGGTACTTTACTCGCTAACAGTCGACTAAATCGATCCTGCAGTCTTCGTTGAAACTCCCCAATTCCACCTTGTTCACGAATATCTTTAATTCTGAAATCTTCACGAACTTCAAATCGTATTTGATCGGTATTTAGTATCGGTAGACCAAATTCGCATGATATATAGTGCGATAGTGGAGACTTTGAAGTGCCTGGAACTCCCGCAAAAACTACTGCATACGGCTTTTCCATATTTTTTACTCTAAATTAATAAACAAATACTTTTATCGAGATTTTCTATAAGTTTAATGATAGATTAAGCTACTTGAAATTCGTTTAATTAGGTCGTGGTGC
>CAZNOW010000022.1:0-16375 GCA_964574915.1 uncultured Candidatus Saccharibacteria bacterium | reverse complement strand
TATATTGAGCCTAACGCTACTCTTAAGAGCGAAGGTTTTAATTTTTCTAAAGTCACTATTGATGCTAAACCAAACTCATCGAGTTCTTCGACCTGGCTGGATATCGGCAGTATCGTCATTCCGACAATATTAATCGGGGCATTCTTATACTTTATTTTGCGCAGTGCCCAGGGTCAGGGTAATCAAGCCCTTAGTTTTGGTAAAAGTCGGGCCAGGTTATATGGCAACGAAAAAGACCGAGCGACCTTTGCCGATGTAGCTGGTAGTGACGAGGCTAAACAGGATCTACAAGAGGTTGTCGAGTTCTTGAAATTCCCTAAAAAATTTGCCGCGATGGGGGCACGGATTCCTAAAGGAGTGCTGTTGATTGGTCCGCCGGGGACCGGCAAGACCTTGTTAGCTAGGGCGGTTGCCGGTGAAGCCAAAGTGCCGTTTTTCAGTATTTCCGGTTCGGAATTCGTGGAAATGTTTGTCGGGGTCGGAGCTAGTCGGGTCCGTGATCTATTTTCAAAGGCCAAGAAAAATGCTCCTTGTATTATCTTTATTGATGAAATTGATGCTGTCGGTCGCCGCCGCGGGAGCGGTATGGGCGGCGGACATGATGAACGCGAGCAAACCTTAAATCAGATTTTGGTGGAAATGGACGGTTTTGAACAAGGCCAAAACGTCATTGTATTAGCTGCCACTAACCGAGCTGATGTACTGGATCCGGCACTGCTGCGGCCGGGACGCTTTGACCGTCGGGTGAATATCGACTTGCCGGACCGTAAAGACCGTGAAGCCATCTTGAAAGTTCATTTTGCCAAGAAACCGATGGCTAAATCCGTCGATCTTGACTCCTTAGCGGCTAAAAGCGCCGGCAGTTCCGGTGCCGATTTAGCCAATATTGCCAATGAGTCGGCCATTATTGCAGCCCGCAATGATCATACTCAAATCGATAATGTCGATGTTACTGAGGCCTTTGAAAGAGTGGCGATTGGTCCGGAACGCAAGAGTAAGGTTATGAGCGAAAAAGAGAAAGAGCTGACGGCGTTTCATGAGGCCGGGCACGCTATTGTCGGTCATGTCTTACCAGATAGCGATCCGGTGCATAAAGTGACCATTATCCCGCGTGGTGGCACCGGCGGGGTCACTTGGTTCCTGCCTCCAGAAGATCGGGTTTACACCTCGCTGATCGAATTTAAAGATGTCCTGGCCAGGGCACTAGGTGGTCGCATAGCTGAAGAAGTCATTTACGGCCCTGACCGGATTACCACCGGCGGCGGCAATGATCTGCAAAAAGCGGCCGAAATTGCCCGGGATATGGTGGTTAATCAAGGCATGGGCAAACACTTACGTGATCAGGTTTTCCATGTTGATGACGGTATGATGCTAGAAAGATTAGTCCATGAGCGCGAATACTCGGAAGACACTGCCAAAGAAATTGATCAAGAAGTCGAAGCGCTGATCACTGAAGCAGCCAACCGGGCGAGAACTGTCATAAAAGCCAATATTGCTCGCATCACCGCCTTAAAAGATTTACTGCTCGAAAAGGAAACGGTGGATGGCAAAGAGGTAGACGATGTTTTCAAAGGTGCCATCTTACCTAAGGCAGCCGCGTTATATTAATTGCTGATCCTGGGTTACGGAAGCCTCGGTCAGAACGTACATGAGTTTCCGCAGCTGGATAAATTGTATTTGTAAAGTAAAAAATGAGAAAATAAGGTAATAAAACCAGCATCTGGTTTTATAAACCTATGGCTATACTGCGACATTCAAAAGAAGATTCAACAGTCGACGACAGCGGTGTCATCCTCTTGCTTCAGGTACCTAGGACCAACGAAAAGAAGGAACTAGCAGCTGAGCAAATGTTTGCCAGCTTATACGGGTTGTTGACGATTCCGACTCAAAACCGGCTGTCCCCCATCAAACGGGAACGGCTGAGCTTTGAGATTGCCGCGATTGACCGGCGCATTGGTTTTTATGTCTGGGTGCCTAATTATCTTAAAGGTTTCGTTGAAGAACAGGTCTATGCCCAGTATCCAATGGTCCAAATATCCGAGATACCCGATTATGCCATGACGCCTGACAGTAAGTTTTTAACTACCCTGACAACCGAGCTGAAATTAATCGCTCCCGAACCGCTGCCCATTAAGACTTTCCAAAGCTTTGAAGTTGATCCGCTGGCAGCTATTACCGCCACACTAACCAAATTCACTGAGGAAGAGGAAGCTTGGATTCAATTAGTGATCCGGCCGGCTCCCGATAATTGGCATAAAAAAAGCGAGCGCTATATTACCGGTTTGAAAAATGGCGGTAGCAGCCTGAAAATGTCCGGCTTATTGTCTGTCCTTTGGGCTCCGCCGGAAGTTAAAGAATCGTCCAACAAAGTGGCTGAGTATGACCAAGTCAGGGCTTCAGGTGCTGAAGCCAAAAGTCAGAAACTAGCCTTCGAAGCTGTCGTCCGTATTATTTACCGGGGTAACGTACCTATGCCTCAAGCCCGGCTGCAAATGCAATCAATCATTGCTAGCTATAAACAGTTTAATATGACTTATTTAAACGGCTTTGAACAAAAGCGGGTATTAAATGATCCATATATTTTGGCTTCCTACCGGGCCCGAGCCTTTAATGGCCGTGGGCTGCTACTCAACATTGAAGAAATGGCCACCATGTACCACTTGCCACACACCAATGTGGAGACACCGTATATCTTGTGGGCTAACGCTCAAACCGCCGAACCGCCGGCTAACTTACCGGTCGTAACGGCTGTTTACCGCGAAGATTTAAGCCCGATGGCTAATACCAATTTCCGCGGGCATAATACGATGTTTGGACTGCCTCGGTCCGAGCGTGGCCGGCATTTGTATATCATCGGGCAAACCGGAGTCGGTAAGTCCGGGCTGCTGGAACTGCTGACCATTTCGGATATTTATACGCCTTTTGGTTTTGCCGTGATTGATCCGCACGGGGATTATGCCATCAACGTCTTAAAGCGTATTCCTCCAGAACGGGCTGATGACGTCATCTACTTTAATCCGGCCGATACGGATTTTCCGATCGCCTTTAACCCGATGGAAGTACTAGATCCGAAGCTGAAATCTCATACTGTTTCCGAACTGATTGGTGTGTTAAAGCGAATGTTTGAATCATGGGGACCGAGACTGGAGTACATTTTAAGGTACTGTTTGCTGGCCCTGCTGGATTATCCCGATGCAACCATGCTGGATATTACCCGAATTTTAACTGATAAGAAATTCCGTATGGAAGTACTGCGCTACGTTAACGATCCGGTAGTCAGATCATTTTGGACGATTGAATTCGCCAGCTGGAATGATCGATTTGCCGCCGAGGCGGTGGCCCCGGTACTCAATAAAGTCGGTGCCTTTACGGCTAACCCATTGGTGCGAAATATCATTGGCCAGCCCAAGAGCAGCTTTAATGTCCGTAAAATTATTGATGAGCATAAAATCTTAATCGTTAACTTAAACCGAGGCCTAGTCGGTGAAGATAATGCCAGCTTACTGGGGTCGCTAATGGTTACCAAAATCCAACTGGCTGCCATGAGCCGGGCTGACATACCGGCTGAAGAGCGGACCCCGTTTTATTTATACGTCGACGAATTTCAAAATTTTGCTACCGAAAGTTTTGCCACGATTTTAAGTGAAGCCCGTAAATATGGTTTGAATCTAACGGTGGCTAACCAGTACATTGCTCAAATGCCAGTGGAAGTTAAAGATGCGGTCTTTGGTAATGTCGGTTCGCTGATTTCATTTCGGATGAGCGCCGACGATGCCAGAACCATGCTGCGCTATTACGAGCCAAAGTTTACCGAATACGATCTGGTCCATATGCACAAGCGGCACTTTGTGATCAGTATGACCATTGACGGTGAAACGGTACCGGCCTATTCAGGAGTGACCTTAAACTTACCACCGATTACGGCTGATGAAACCGAGCGGATTATTCAACATTCTCGGGATCTTTATGCCTCTAGCCGAACTTATGTTGAGCATTTTGTCGGTGAACGCTACTTATTAGATACTACTAAGCCGACAGGCGACCAAACTCCCCAAAATCAACCGTCACCGAGCCGGCCAGCCACTCAAGCAGCACCATCGCTGCTATCGGGGATGGTCACCGGTATTAATTCTGAAACACCGGCCAATCTACAATCAAACTTCTCGACTGATGCTCCGCGGCCAAAACGCCGTCGTCGCCGACGTCACGCCCACTCTCAAAGTACGCCGAACGCTCAGTCCAAACCGGATAGCAACTTCCATGATTTGACTGCCGAAGAAGTGATTGATTTAAAACAATAAAAGCTCTAGCTGAAAATTGGTTTAAGGGTGTTATGAAGGCCGCATCTGCTTTATACTGTCAAAAGCAACATATTCTAAATTTAAAAACTGTATGAATCCACCGGCAGCAAATAAAAAAGTCCCTCGAATTACGCTTGGCAATATAGCTATGCTTTTGATGGTGTCTTCCTTAGGTAGTTCGCTGCTGGGGTTTTTGCGTACTAAACTAGTTAATGCCAACTTTTCGGCTTTAGGTCCGCACAGTACCGATGCTTATTTTGCGGCCTTTAATATACCTGATTTCTTCTTCTTTACGGTTGCGGCCGGAGCCCTGGGCGTAGCTTTTATGCCGGTACTATCTGATCACATGCATAAAGGCGACCGTAACGGTATGTGGGAACTGTCATCGAGTTTATTGAATCTACTAGCCGTAATTATGGCGGTAGTTGGGGTAGTTATTTTTGTGTTTGCTAAGCCGTTAGTGGAGTATGTAGTCGCGCCGAAAATGACTGCCGCCCAGATTAATACCACGGTAGAGATTATGCGGTTTCTGGCCTTTAACCCGCTGCTTTTTACAATTACCGGTATTTTAACCAGTATGCAACAAACCGTCGGACGCTTTTTCTTCTACGCCATTGCTCCGCTGTTTTATAACGCCTCAATCATTATTAGTATCTATGTCTTTCGCAATAATATTGGCATTGTCGGTCTAGGACTAGGGGCCTTAATCGGAGCCGTCGCCGAGCTTTTGATCGTACTGATTGGTATGAACCGGGTGCATTTTCATTGGCAGCCACGGATTGGTTGGAGAAACCCGGATTTTCATGTTATCTTACGCCAGCTGCCGCCGCGTTCGCTTGACCAAGGTATAGATCAGTTGGAATCAATCATTGAAACGCATTTTGCCCGCGGCCTGGGCACCGGCTTTGTTAGCTATTACAACAATGCTTATATCTTAAGTACCGCTCCTATACTGCTCGTGGGGACAGCCATCTCGACGGCTGCTTTCCCGAGACTTAATGCCCGGTTAAGTCAGGGAAGGCCTGATCTTTTTCGGCACGATTTTTTACGCATCTTGAGGCTAATGATTTGGATTACGCTGCCGGTAGTGATTGTCGGTTTCTTTGCCCGCGGCTATCTGGCGCGTCTGATTTATGCTAAAAATGCTCCGGAAATTGCATTAATTTTCGGTTATCTGGCCTTAGCGATCTTTTTCGGCACCATTTACACCTTAGTCTCGCGCTGGTTTTATGCCCAAAAAGACACTAAAACGCCACTGTTTGTCTCGGTTTTTGCTATAGCCTTAAACATTATCTTAGTTTCAATCATGGCCCGGCCGAATTCTTACGGAATTGCCGGTCTAGCCATTGCCCAGTCAATTGTCATCATGCTGCAGGTAGTAGCTTTGTTTGTGATTATGTTAATCCGCGATACCCGCTTATTTGACCGGGCTTTTTGGGGAGGTTTCGCCAGAATTGTCTCTGTCAGCGGTTTTAGCCTGATGGCCGGCTATATTATGCTGTCTTTTCTACCGCTAGGCATTAACGACCGAGGATTTATTACGCTTGGTGGTAAATTGCTATTTATCTCCGCCGTAGTCTTTGGTACTCATATCATAGTTTCATATTTGTTCGGTGTTGAAGAAGTCCGGCCGATTATCAGACGGCTGAAGCGGCTGGTAGTCAAACCGGTCCAGGTTGAGTTATAACTAAGCTTTATGGAACTCGGACATATTCGCAATTTTTGTATCATTGCTCATATCGATCACGGTAAATCCACTCTGGCCGATCGTTTGCTGGAGCTAACCGGTACGGTCGAGATGCGCCAGATGAAAGCCCAGCTGCTTGATAGTATGGATCTGGAGCGGGAAAAGGGCATCACTATCAAATTGGCGCCGGTGCAGATGCATTATCGAGGCTATGAGCTGAATTTAATCGACACCCCCGGACATGTTGATTTTAGTTATGAGGTCTCACGCAGTCTCGAGGCTTGCGAAGGAGCACTGCTGGTGGTGGACGCCACTCAAGGCATTCAAGCTCAGACTCTCGCCAATGTGCATTTAGCGCTAGCTGCCAATTTAACGATCATTCCAATAATTAATAAAATCGACCTACCGGCAGCCGAAGTCGAAAAAGTCAGCAATGACTTAGCTAGTCTGCTGGATTGTCCCAAGGATCAGATTTTGGCGATTTCGGCCAAAACCGGCCAAGGCGTTGAACAAATACTAGATAAAATTATTGCGCGTGTTCCGGCGCCGCATCTGGCAGAGTCAGGCGAGGGGACCCGGGCGCTGATCTTTGACAGTTACTATGATGATTACCGCGGGGTAGTGCTTTATGTCCGTTTATTTGAAGGACAAATCAGTAAAAACGATCACCTGTTAATGTTGGCAACCTCAGCCAGTACCCAGGTGCTCGAACTGGGAATTTTAAAACCGGAATTACAATCTTGTGACCGACTGCAGGCTGGCGAAATCGGCTATATTGTCACCAATTTACATTCCACCAGGGAAGCCAAAGTGGGCGATACCATCACCCTGGCCGCTCATCCGGTGCAACATCCGCTACCCGGCTATCAAGACGTTAGACCGTTTGTTTATGCCGGCTTTTTCCCGGCTAGTAATGAACAATATCCAGAATTAAAAGAAGCCGCTGAGAAGCTGTCTTTAAATGATTCCGCCCTGCAATATACCCTGGAGAATTCGCCGGTACTGGGCTTCGGCTTGCGGATGGGTTTTCTCGGATTGCTCCATCTCGATATTGTGCGCGAGCGGTTGGAGCGCGAATACGGTCTGGAGCTAGTTATTACCAATCCCTCGACCGATTACCATGTACGATTAACCAACGGCAGCGAGCTGGACATTAAATCAGCTTCCGAACTGCCTGATGCAGCCCGCATTCAAACTATCAGTGAACCTTGGATAAAAGGTGAAATAGTGGTGCCGGATAACTACGTCGGTGCGGTTATCCAACTAATTGCTAACCGAAGAGGTCTTTATCAGGACGTCAGTTATGTCGGCACCCGGGCGCTGCTGGCATTTGAGGCGCCCCTAGCCAATTTACTAACTGATTTTTATGACCAGCTGAAAAGTCTGACCAGCGGCTATGGTTCGTTTAATTACGAGTTGGCTGATTATCGAGAAGCGGATCTGGTGCGAGTCGATTTCTATGTGGCCGGCGAGATAGTTAACGTCCTGAGTGTCATGGCTCACCGTAGTAATGCCCAGCAAATTGGTCGGGAAATAGTTGGGAAGTTAAAAGATGTGATTCCCCGTCAAAACTTTCAAGTCAGTTTACAGGCGGCTATCGGCGGCAAATTCATTGCCCGTGAAGATATCTCGGCTTATCGTAAAGACGTGACTGGTTATCTATACGGCGGTGATGTCTCCCGCAAGAAAAAACTACTAGCCAAACAGGTCAAGGGTAAAAAGCGCATGAAACGCTTTGGGAAAGTCGATATTCCGGCCGAAGCTTTCACCTTAATGCTCAAACGGGATTGATCTGGGACTGCAGCTGCAGAGCTGGCAGATCGATAGTTGATCTTAGCCTATAGCCTCTGGTACCCTACATAGAGATGAATCAATTAGTCCATGCCGTCGAGTTTCGTAATGTGCTTGATAATTATCGGCTATCAGATGAAGCCAAAAAATTACTGCAAAGTATTCGATTAGCCCTGTTTGTGGCACCTTCAGCTAGTGGCCGCAACACCATCATCAAGGAATTAGTCAAAAGCGGTAACTACCACTTCATTATCTCAGATACCACCCGTCAGCCGAGGATCAATAACGGCCTACCGGAGCAAAATGGCCGGGAGTACTGGTTTCGGACAGAGTCGGAAATGCTGGACGAACTGAACCGGGGTGAGTTTTTAGAAGCCGCGGTCATTCACAACCAGCAAGTTTCCGGTATCAGCTTAAGGGAACTGGCCAAAGCCGCTCAGGATAACCGGGTAGCAATCAAAGATGTCGAAATCATCGGTGCCGCCAATATCCATAAAGCCAATCCGGAGGTTACCGTTATTTTTATGGTTCCGCCCAGTTTTGATATTTGGCTGGAACGCATCCATTCAAGGGGTAAAATGCCGCCCGACGAAGTCTTTCGCCGTTTGGAAAGTGCCGAACGGGAACTATCCACCGCGCTGAAGAGTGATTATTTCCGATTGGTGCTGAATGATACGGTGCAGGGGACTACATCTGAAGTCAATAACTTTCTAACTACCGGTTATTACGATCCCTTTAAGGAAAGATTGGTGCGGGAAATTGCCGTAAGACTTTATACGGATGTCGAAGCTTATCTTGGCGAACGTGCCCATCATACCCTGCCCTGATTGGCACTCTTGACTAGCGAGTGCTAATTTATTATGCTAGAATTGTTTTAGCACTCTAAGATAGTACTTGCTAATAGAAGGGATAAACTATGGCAAAAATTATAGGAATTGACTTAGGCACGACTAACTCGGCGATGGCTGTGATGCAGTCCGGAAAACCCGAGATTATTGCTAATTCCGAAGGTGGACGTACCACGCCCAGCGTTGTCGCCATCAATAAGAATAGTGAAAGATTAGTCGGCCAGTTGGCACGTCGCCAACAAGTGACCAATCCAAAGAACACCATTTATGAAGTTAAGCGTTTGATTGGACGTAAGTGGGACGATCCGGAAGTTCAACGCGACCTGAAGCTGCTTGGTTATGACATTGTCAAAAGTGGCAACGGCGTCAAAGTAAAGATGAATGATAAGGAATATAGCCCGGAAGAAATCAGCGCCATGATCCTGGCTAAGCTAAAGACCGATAGCGAAAGCTATTTAGGCGATAAAGTCACCGAAGCGGTTATTACCGTACCGGCTTATTTTGACGATAGCCAAAGACAAGCTACCAAAGATGCCGGTAAGATTGCCGGTTTAGAAGTACGGCGTATTATTAACGAACCGACTGCCGCCGCTCTAGCCTACGGTTTGGACAAAGAAAAAACCGAAGAAAAAATTGCCGTTTACGACCTTGGTGGCGGTACCTTTGATATCTCCATCCTGGAGCTGGGTGACGGTGTATTTGAAGTGAAGTCGACCAATGGCAATACCCACCTGGGTGGAGCGGATTTCGACCGAGTTATCGTGAATTACTTTGCCGATGAATTTAAGAAAGAAAGCGGCATTGATATTACGGGAGATCGATCGGCCATGCAGCGGCTCCGCGATGAAGCTGAGAAAGCTAAAATTGAGCTATCCACCGCCCAAGAAGTCGATGTTAATTTACCGTTCTTAACAGCTGATGCCAGCGGCCCTAAGCACTTTGAGCACAAGCTGACCCGTTCTAAACTGGAAAACTTAGTCGGCAGTTTAATCGAGCAAACCGCTGAGCCGTGCCAAAAAGCACTAAAAGACGCCAATTTGAAGATTAGTGATATTGACCAAGTGGTTCTGGTGGGCGGGATGACCCGCATGCCAGCGGTCCAGGAGAAAGTTAAAGAGATCTTTGGCAAAGAGGCCATGAAGGGTGTTAACCCCGACGAAGTGGTGGCGGTAGGCGCTGCTATCCAAGGTGGTGTGCTTCAAGGCGATGTCAAAGATGTGCTATTACTGGATGTTACCCCGTTGTCGCTCGGGATTGAAACAATGGGCGCAGTCATGACTAGATTAATTGGTCGCAATACCACTATCCCGACCAGTAAAAGTGAAGTCTTCTCAACTGCTGCCGATAATCAGCCGCAAGTGGAAATTCACGTCTTACAAGGTGAACGCGAACTAGTCGAAGGCAATAAAAGCTTAGGCCGGTTCATATTAGACGGTATCCCACCGGCGCCGCGTGGTATTCCGCAGATCGAAGTGACCTTCAATATCGATGCTAATGGTATCTTAAACGTTACCGCAAAAGACAAAGGTACCGGCAAAGAGCAAAGTATTACTATCCAAGGGTCCGGCAACCTAGCCAAGGATGATGTGGAAAAGATGGCCAAAGAAGCCGAACTTCATGCCGAAGAAGACAAGCAGAAGAAAGAAACTGTCGAGGCTCGCAATTTACTGGACTCCACGGTTTACCAAGCGGATAAGATGAAATCCGAATACAAGGATAAATTAGCCGACGAAGATGTCAAAACCTTAAATGAAGCCATTGATACCGCTAAAAAAGTGGTAGCCGATGAGAAAGCTGACAAAACAGCCCTAGAAGCGGCAGCCAAAGAATTAAACGACAAAATCATGCCGATTGGCGCAAAGATGTACGAATCAGCTAAAACCAGTTCTGAAAACAGCGAATCAAAGTCGGCAGAAGAACCTAAACCCAAGTCTGAAGACGGCCCGATTGAAGGCGAAGTAGTTGACGATCATCAAAAAGAATAAACTAAGGGTCTGGTTATAACAGCAGACAGTATGTCTCCTGTTATAGTGAGCCTTAAATCTGAAGTAGAATTAAAACAATGGCCAAACGAGATTACTACGAAGTTCTAGGCGTTGGCAAAGCCGCCAGCCCGGATGAGATTAAAAAAGCGTACCGTCGTTTAGCTATTGAGTATCATCCTGATCGTGGCGGCAGTGAGGAAAAATTCAAAGAAATCAATGAAGCTTACGAAGTTCTGAAAGATACCGAAAAACGTCGCCGTTATGATCAATTCGGTCACGCCGGCGTAGGTGGAGCCACCGGTGGGGCTGGCGGTTTCGGTGATTTTGGCGGTTTTGGTAACGGCCAGGAAATGCATTTTGACTTTGGCGATCTTGGACTGGGAGATATTTTTAGTAGTTTCTTTGGCGGTGGCCCATCACAACAACACCGTGCCCGACGTGGCCGCGATGTTGAATCCGATGTTGAGATCAGTTTTGAACAAGCTGTTTTTGGTACCGATACCGAATTGGTCCTTAATTTGGAAGATAGCTGTGAACATTGTCATGGAACAACTGTCGAACCTGGTTATCAGATGAAAACCTGCGACCAATGTGGTGGCCGTGGCCAGGTCGTAAATGTTGCCCGAACCATCTTTGGTAATATTCAGCAAGCCAGTGTCTGTCCTAAATGCCATGGTAGCGGTAAAATCCCAGAAAAAATCTGTAGTGTTTGTCGGGGCGGCGGTACTCAAGCTAAAAAACAACGTATTACACTGAAAATTCCAGCCGGTATCGATGATGGGGCTACTATCCGTTTACGCGAACACGGCGAAGCTATTGCCAACGGTCCTAAGGGAGATCTTTATGTCCAAATTCGGGTTAAACCGCATAAAAAATTCACCAGAGAAGGTGATTTGATTCTCAGCGAAGAACATATCGATATGATTGATGCCGCCTTAGGCACTACTATCAAGGTTGAAACAGTTGATGGGAGTGTCACTATGAAAGTACCGGCTGGTACTCAATCTGGCAGTGACTTTAAATTATCCAATCACGGCGTACCCCATCTGCGCAGTAATACCCGGGGAGCGCATATTGTCACTTTAATCGTGGACACTCCAACCAAGCTTTCTAAGCAACAAACTGAGTTACTTGAACAGTTTAAAGAACCAGAAGTTCGCAAACGCCATTTGTTTTAAGCTTAACCACTACTTGAAAAAAAACGTTAATGGTCAGATAATGACCTCAAGATGAGTATCAAGACATCTAACCAATCCGGCCTGATTCCGCTACTAATCATGATTCTGATTTTGGTGATCGTCGTCGTCGTTTTTGCCTATGAAAAAGTGCACTCTGCTCAGCAATAAGACTTGAAATAATAGCAGTAATCTGTTATTATATATCTCTATGTTATCAACCGAACCTATTTTGGGTGTGGAGATGACCGAGGCCTTTGCGCGTGACTCGAAATTTAGTGGTACACCCAAAATTGTTTATTCTAATCTTGAAAGTATTGCTCTGGAAGCACGTGCCAAGGACGCTCCACTCTGGCATAGATTCTTAGAAACCGAAGAGGGTTCGGTATTGGAAGAAAGCTATGCACGTAAATTAGCCATAGGTTATTTGGTTTTATCTGGTTTACGGCTGCAACAAACTAATTCGGAGAACCAACAATTAATTTCTGATCGAATGACACAAGCATCCAAAGAATTGTATGGCGAACCAGAAGCGGGTGAATTCCAATGGCTTATCCAAACTAAAATCGATGAATTTAGTGGTTATCAGGATAACCCACAAGTTGATCAAGACCGTAACCAAAAGATTTTGGCATTATTACAAGGCCATCTAACGGCAGATGAATCTAGCCGAGGTGTAGATCGAGCTGAACAAACAAAAGGCCGGGAAGTTGCTGCTAAAAAATTAGTTGAAGCTTTAATGGTGCAATTTGCTGATGCGTTGGCGGTATTTGATGAATTTGAACCTGACATTAAGCATGCTGCCAAAAATTATTTGCCAGCCTTTATTAAAGCTGTATCTGTTCTAGGCGAGGCTGAGCCAATTTGGCATACCTGGAAGGTTAATCCTGCTGATCGCGCAACTTTTGCCAGTGACGCCCGGACAAGAACTATCCAGTTTGGCATGAATCATAAACCGATGACACCATTGGTAGCGAAGGGTAAATTTTGCCATGAAGTGTTAGTTCATTCGCTGCGGGCAGTTAATGGTAGTAAAACTAGCGATTCAATGATGCAATACGGTATGCCTAATTTCTTAGACGCTGAAGAGGGATTAAGTGTTTTCGTTGAATATGGAATAACCGGCGAGATTAGTATTGGGCGTTCCGATAGATATGTCGATTTTGGTCTAGCCCTTGGATCTTCTAATACAACTCCAGTAACAAGATCTAAACTTCAAGAACTATATGTTAATCGTGAGATAGTCCGTCGACAAGCCAAGGGTGAGGTCGTAAATGAAGAGGTAATTCAAGCTGATGGTTGGAAATCTGTAAATCGGATTTTTCGAGGAGCTTTAGATAATGACGTGATTGCCGTAAACACCAAAGATCTAGCCTATTACCGAGGATTAAAGATTATTGGTGATTATGTAGACGAAGCTCTAAAAGACGGTGTTAATATTAATGAATTATTGAATTTTCTGTTAAGAGGTAAATTTGATCCAACCAATAAACGCCATGTGGCATTAGTGATGTCTTTAGGGTAATTTAAGAAGTGTTAATCAATAGTAATAGACTTGTTAAAATTTAATAAATGTGTTATTATCTTGGTCCTTATGGATATTTTATAGAAGAGGTTTATGATGACTTTTAATTCAAAACCGATTACAACCATTGGCTCAAAAGAATTTGTCGATTTTCCTGGTTTACAACTTAAGCGTGTGCCGGCCAAAATAGACACTGGTGCCTATAGCTCGGTGATATGGGCTAGTAAGATAAAAGAATCAAAGGGTGTTTTACACTATACATTATTTGACCGCCAATCGCCTTTTTATACTGGTAAAGAATTGAGCAGTCAGTCTTATGAAGTTACCAATGTGCGTAATTCGTTTGGACAATCTGAATTACGTTATAAGATAAAGCTCAAAGTAGTTGTGGGCGGCCGGCCAATTATCGCTAACTTTACCTTGGCAAATCGATCTCATAATCGACTGCCCGTCTTGATTGGACGTCGAGTGTTAAATCGTAAATTCATCGTCGATGTTTCTCACCAGTTGAATAAACGCCACCAGAATGTCCTTATATTAACGTCTAATCATGATTTGCCAATAGTTCATAAGTTCATCAGTCCCATCCGGGAGATAAATGCTAAATTAGATTTTACTATTGCAACTTATGATGACCTGGATTTTACTCTTGGCAAACGTGTATCCAAAGTGATATTAAGTGATTCAAATCGGGATATTGCTAGTTTTGACATGGTTTATTTTAAGTCTGTATCTGGTAATCGTCCGAATAAGGATATTATTGCAACTACTGCTCAGTATTTACAAAAACGCGGTGTCCATTTTGTCGATCAGGTAGCCGGTATTACACCGAGTGGCAGTAAGTTGTTCCAATACGTGGTGCTAAACGACAATAGCATCGATACTCCATTATCGATATTTGTAGCCATTAATAAGATTAAAGATTCATATAAACGATTTTCATCCGTACTTGGGTTGCCGTTTATTTTGAAAGATATCTACGGTAGTAAGGGGCGGGACAATTACTTAATAAATAATGAAGCAACTTTCCGAAAAATTTGTAAATTAATTAATGACAAAGAGCTATATATGATAGCTCAATCCTTTGTCGATAATGACGGTGATTATCGAGTATTAACTTTAGGCCGCAAAATTGAATTAGTCATTTATCGTCAGCGTAAGAATAAGACTTCCCACCTTAACAATGTTTCTCAGGGCGGAAATGCGCGGCTAGAAGCTATTAATGTCCTACCCGGGAAAGTACAAAAATGGAGTATTTTAGCGGTAAATTTATTGCAGCGAGACGTAGCTGGTGTCGATATGGTACGAGACAAGAAAACCAATTCGTGGTATTGTCTGGAGGTTAATGAAGGTCCGCAGATTGCAACCGGTGCTTTTGTACCCGAAAAACAAGCTACTTTTGCAAAGTTCATTGATGAAGAATTGAGGAGAGAATAGTTATGAATGTAGTTATTTTATCTAAAGGTCCAGGCAATTATTCCACAAAGCGTCTGAAGGAAGAAGCAATAAAGTATGGTCACCATGTCAGGGTCATTAATTACGCCAAGTGTTATGTTTCAATTGAAAGTAACAATCCAATAGTCCGCTATAAGGGCGAAGAACTAACGAATGTTGACGTAATTATTCCCCGCATTGCATCTAGCCTAACACGCTATGGCGGTGCAATTGTTCGCCAATTTGAAATGCAAAATGTCTTTACGACTACTACTTCGATTGCACTTACTCGTACTCGAGATAAACTTCGGAGTATGCAATTATTGGCTAAAACTGGTATCGGAATCCCCAAAACCGTGTTTGTTCGAGAAACAGCTGATTTTGATAACGTATTAGATCTAATTGGCGGTGCGCCGGTAATTATCAAAGTGGCTCGGGGAACCTTAGGTAGGGGTGTGGTATTGGCAGAGAGCCGCAAAGCCGCTAAAGCTGTGATGCAGGCATTTAATGTTGAAGAAGTAAGCTTCTTAGTCCAGGAATATATCGCTGAAGCTGAAGGTAGTGATATCCGGGCATTTGTAGTCAATGGACATGTAGTAGCTAGTATGGAACGTCGCAATCCAGGTGATGATTTCCGCTCTAATCTCCATCAAGGTGGCGTCGGGAAATCAATTAAATTGACCGACGAAGAACGAAAAATCGCTCAACGGGCAGCTAAAGCTATGGGGCTGCAAGTTTGTGGCGTGGATATGGTTCGGTCAAATCGGGGGTTACTGGTACTTGAAGTTAATGCCAGCCCCGGATTTGGTATTGAAAAAGTCACTGGGCATAATGTAGCTGAAAAAATCATAGAATACGTTGATCAAAATGCCAGAGCAAGGCGCAAAAAAGACAAAGTCGGCGCTTAAAAGTTTAGACATCTAACTCTGTTCAAACCGCTCATGCTATACTTTGGCATATGGACCATAACCTTGTACTAGTTGTTGGTTTGGTAGTTATCCCAGTCGTTATATTAATGCTGCTTCGGATTAACGCTACAATGGTGTTTCTAGGGCTCTGTTTAGGTTATGTATTGACTCAGTTTTTAGGTAACGACGTTAATTCTTTTGCCCAGACCTTTTTAGGGCATGTGAATGTCAGTACCAGTGTTATGAAGCTGGTATTACTGCTTTTCCCGGCAGTTTTCACTGCACTGTTTATGATCCGCTCTGTGCGTGGTACAAAGTTGCTGATTAATTTATTGCCAGCATTGGGTGTGGGCTGTTTCTCGGCTCTTTTAATCGTGCCATTGTTACCACCGGGCATATCACATGCCATAACGAATATGAAAGTCTGGCATGAAGCTCTGCGATTACAAGATTTAATTATTGGGTTAAGTGCACTGGCTAGCTTAATGACATTGTGGTTATTGCGTACCAAGTGGCATCCAGACAAATCACATTAAGTCAGATTGCTCTCAGATTGACTTTTACGTCTTTTTGCAGATAATGTAAGGAGTTATTCCTGGCTTTAGCTGACTTAGCTAAGATATTTGGAATTAACTAAAAAACCAGGGCCCATAGCTCAGCTGGTTAGAGCACCTGCCTTTTAAGCAGGGTGTCGCGGGTTCGAAACCCGCTGGGCCCTCCA
>CAZNOW010000021.1:0-20294 GCA_964574915.1 uncultured Candidatus Saccharibacteria bacterium | reverse complement strand
CCTCCATATCGCTTATGCTTAATTACATTAATTTACTGTAGTAAAATGTAGTTATGCGAAAATTAATTAGTATTATTTTGATCGTTGGTTTTTTATTTGTAGACTTCCTATTTTTCCACGATATCTTTAAACCAGGTGAGACCACGAGCGTAGCTCAGTACTTAACTGGCATTTTAAGTCTTCCAGTTTTTGCCTTTTCCTCACAAGAATTGCTAAAAAAACATAGCCACACTAAAAGCTTGTAATATACACACCTGTTTAATTTGGGTTACAACAGCATTACACACGGCCCTCTAAGTTAGTTATACTTAAAACATAGCTAAATTACCTCTGTTTTTTCAATGAACTTAATCGAAATAATACTTACCCATTGACTGACTGTGCTAGTATGTAATACTATATAGAGGTAGTAAGTAATACTATGTAGTTAATTACAATGAATAAGGAGGAATCACTTGGAAAACATCACCGAAATGCTAAAAGGTGTCCTTGAAGGTTGCGTGCTTGAAATCATCGGTCGCGACAAAACCTACGGCTATGATATAACTGCGCAACTGCGTAAACTCGGTTTTGCAGATGTAGTAGAAGGCACTGTCTACACTATTTTGGTGCGACTCGAGAAAAATAAATTTGTCAGTATCGAAAAAGAACTATCTGAAATTGGGCCACCACGCAAGTTTTACACACTTACTAAAACTGGTCGTGATGAACTGCGAAACTTTTGGTCTAAATGGAACTTTGTGTCATCAAAAATTAATGAATTGAAGGAGAAGTAAATGAGTGATTTTATCAAGAAAATAGTTGGAGATAAAAAAGAGTGGAAAGCAATGGAAGCACGCGCTAAAGCCTTGCCCCGCGATTATCGGGTTGTATATGACGAAATCAAGCAATATATCTGGAAAAGTTCAGGACTTGGTTCAATAGAAGTATTTAAAGGAATACTTGATCTCTTTGAGGAAGGTGCAGCAAACAATAAAGGCGTACTAACAATTACAGGTGATAATGTAGCGGCGTTTTGTGATGAACTTTTGCAAGGAGAAAAAACCTACACAGAAAAATGGCGCGAAAAACTAAACCGCGACATTGCTAAAAAACTCGGGAAATAAACGGTTGCGTAAGTAAAAACTGGTTGTAGTTGGGTTGCGATAGTATCTACACTTGGCCCTCCAAGAAGTATTATCAAAGACTTCGATAAGAGTCTTTTTGTTATAATGCTGCCATGTCATCCTCTAATAAATTAAAGCTATTTATTGATCAAGTCATGAGTGTTGATGTAATGCGTATTGGCGGAGCTTTTGTCGGAACTTACGGCACTACTGGTGTTAATAATGACATCGCTAACAATTTAAAAAAGAGCGCCTTAATGTTCTCCCGCGAATATACAAAATCAAAACCAGACCAAGTTAAGTTAATGGAATTGTTACAAGAAATTTATGGCTATATTCAAACTTTACGATTAACTGATGCCATAAACGACCATGAAGCAAAGACATTAATTGAAGAGCTGCAAGATTTAATGGACTAAACCCCGGCGCTATTACCTATTTATCTCAGAATATTATTAGTTACAAAAATTAGAGTGGTAAAATAACAATGGTATTAATAAGGTGTAGCCAAGTTACAATTTATTAATTTCCTAGAGAAAAACTTAGCCAGCACCTCAAATGTTAAATAAAGTTTCAGTTAAAATTCAGAGTTTAGGAATCTAGAAAAAATGTCAGGTCATAGTAAATGGTCAACGATTAAGCGGCAAAAAGCGGCTAAAGATGCTGTTCGCGGCGCGATATTTACACGGCTTGGTAATGCACTGGCGATAGCGGCCCGAAACGGAGCCGATCCGGTGACTAATTTTTCGCTACGTTTAGCAATTGATAAGGCCCGGAGCGCCAATATGCCAATCGCCAATATCCAGCGTTCGATCGAGCGAGGCGCCGGGAAATTGGGTGGTGCTCAAATTCAAGAAGTACTTTATGAAGGTTACGGACCGGGAGGAGTAGCGATATTAGTGGAGTGTGCTACTGATAATCTTAATCGTACCTATCCGGATGTGCGGGTGGCTTTTTCTAAGCATGGCGGTCGTTTAGCCGAGAAAGGGGCAGTTACTTTTCAGTTTGATCGGAAGGGCATGATCAGAGTTGAAGGTACTGGCGATGAACTGCTGATGAAAGCTTTAGAGGCCGGGGCTGAAGATGTTCAGGAAGAAGGAAATGAGTCGGTTATTTATACTTCGGCTGCTGATCTTGCCAAGGTGCGAGAAAATTTAACAGCGGCCGGCATTAACATATTAGATGCCGAACTAACTTATGTGCCCAATAATACTGTGCGAATCGAAGATAAGGATACGGCAGAAAAAATTATGCGATTAATGGATGCGCTTGATGAGATTGATGACGTGACCAATACTCACGTTAACTTTGATATCCCGGAAGAGTTATTATAGAAAAAGGATTAAAAATAAATGCGGGCAATTAATCACGCCTTAACCGGCGCTGTCATTGGGCTAACTATATCGGAACCGGTAATGGCCGTACCGGCGGCGCTAGCTTCTCATTATATTTGCGACATCATTCCGCATTACGGGCCACGCAAACGCGGAGTGGCTATGCTTTGCTCAGCCAAGTTTCGCTGGCTACTGATTGCTGATGCCATACTTTGTGTCGGTTTAGTGCTTTGGCTGGTTATTAGCCGACCTTTCAATTGGCCGCTGGCGGTAATTTGTGCATTTTTAGCCGCTGCTCCAGATTTATTGGCGATTAATCGTTATCGCCGCGCTCTGACTCATAAGCCCTGGAAAGCTAGTTGGTATTCCAAGTTTGCCGTCGGTATCCAATGGTATGAACGTCCCCCTGGTGCGGTAGTGGAAATAGCTTGGTTTATCGCGGTCATGATCGTTCTTCTGCCATTTTTAAAATAACCAAGACACAGCAACTAATTGATTAAGCAGATTAGCATATACTATGGTTATGCGGATTTTGGGAATTGACCCAGGTACCGGTATTTTAGGCTTTGGGGTTATTGAATCAACTAAAAATCAGGCACAATTAATTGATGCAGGTGTTATCCGGACGCCTGTCAAGGAAGATGATGCCGTTCGTTTGCAAACTATCTATGAGGAATTAACAGATATTATTACTGCAACTAAACCAACGATTATGTCCGTCGAGAAACTGTTTTTTATTAGAAATATCACTACCGCCATGACTGTAGCTCAAGCCAGAGGAGTCGTCTTGCTCTGCGGCCGCCAAGCCGGACTAACCATCTTTGAATACACACCACTCCAAATTAAAATGGCGATCACCGGCTATGGCCGAGCCGACAAAAAACAAATTCAAGAAATGGTGAGAGTGATTCTGAAGCTACCAGAGGTACCTCAGCCTGATGATTGCGCCGATGCTCTAGCTGCGGCCCTTACGCACGGCCAAACTATGCAATAATAGGAACCATGATTGCCACACTAGAGGGTTTAATTAACGAAAAGACCATTAACACCGTTGTACTTAACGTCCAGGGGGTTGGTTACGGCTTATTTGTTACCCATGAGGACTTTGACCAACTAACCATCTCCGAGCCGGCTAAACTGTATATTTACGAGCATATCCGGGAACAAGTCCATGATCTCTACGGTTTTAGATCATTGGATACCAAGCAATTGTTCGAACAGCTGCTCAGTGTTAAAAAGGTTGGTCCAAAAGTCGCCTTGGCCGTTTTAGATGTTGGGGCGGCGATGCGAGTCAGAGAAGCGATTGCCGCCGGTGATGTCCGGCTTTTGCAAGGTGCCAAGGGAGTCGGTAAACGCGCTGCCGAACAAATCATCGTTGAGCTACGCGATAAAGTCGGTCAAACAGTAAGTGAAACGGCGGAAAATATTGTTAATCGTCCCGGGTTTAATTCCAAAGACGAAGCCGTCGAAGCCCTGATCAGCTTAGGTTATACTCCCCAGGATGCCATGACCGCATTGACGGTAGTTGATGCTAAGCTGCCGCTTGAAGAACGAGTCAGACTAGCTCTTAAAGGATAGCTTTAGCTAATTTGACATCATTTTTGGTTAATACACAAGGTATAATAGGACTATATGATTGAGCGGATTGTGCCTACTAAACCGTCGGTTGACAGCCCGGCGGAAGCTGAGTTTGAAGCTCGGTTACGTCCTCATGATTTTGCTAACTACATTGGCCAAGACCGCCTGAAACAAAACCTGCAACTGGCCGTTAAAGCGGCTAAAATAAGAAACGAACCGCTTGATCACGTATTGCTTTATGGACCTCCGGGGCTAGGGAAGACCACTATGGCTAGTGTGATTGCCCACGAAATGGGTTCCCAAATCCGAATTACTTCCGGTCCGGCCATTGAGCGGGCTGGCGATCTGGCCAGTCTGCTGACCAATCTGCAGGACGGGGATATTTTATTTATCGATGAGATTCACCGGCTACATCGCATCGTCGAAGAAGTGCTTTATAGTGCGATGGAAGATTTCAAGCTTGACATTATGCTGGGCAAAGGCCCCAGTGCCCGTAGTTTGCGGCTGGACCTGCCTAAATTTACCTTAATCGGCGCGACTACCCGAACTGGCGCCATGGCTGCGCCACTGAGGGACCGTTTCGGGCACGTTCACCGTTTGGAATTTTATACTACCGATCAGATCAGTCAGATTATTAAACGATCAGCTCGGATATTGGGTATTAAAATTGACCAGCTGGGAACTGAACTTCTAGCTACCCGTGCCAGGTTAACGCCACGCATCGCCAACCGGCTGCTTAAGCGGGTGCGTGATTATGCGGATGTTAATGGTGATGGGGTGATTGATGCCGCCATCAGTAATCAGGCATTGAATTTATTGGAGATTGACACCTTGGGGCTCGACCCGGTCGATCGAATGCTACTGAACGCGATCATCGATAGTTACCAAGGCGGTCCGGTGGGCGTGGAAACATTGGCGGCTCTGACCGCTGAAGAGCGGGGAACCATCGAAGATTTTATCGAACCGTATTTAATGCAGATCGGACTACTGGAACGCACTCCCCGTGGTCGGAAAGTGACCCCTAAAGCTTACCAACACTTGAACAAAGCCAAAACGCAACACAAAAATCAGTCGACACTAGTTTAGAAACTGAATTTTACTGAAACGGATTAGTGCGGGCTTGATTAAATAGAGCTTGGACACTGACGCTGTTATTTTGTAGATTCTGAATTTGCTGAATAGTCGTGGGATCAATATGTGGGATAGCTACGGTTTGGGCCTGAGTACTGATAGCTGAAGTACTGGGCTTGGCACTGCTGAGAGAATTGATTTGCATCAAGACATAACCATAGACTGCTACCAGTAGGATCAAAAACAAAATGACGGCATATTGGCTGATTAAGCGCCCGATCAAGTTTAGGAGTTCGGGTAATGATTTAACACTTAAATTGATATTGCTGTTTTTCATGGCTTAATGTATTCGTTTAAGGTTAGCGTAAAGGCGACATCGTTACGATTAGCCTGGTTAGGCTGAATAGATACATCACTCAGTAGTGCCGTGCGCCGGTTGTTTTCCAAACCGGTTAAGAAATTAATAAAGTTATTATAAGGGACGGGATTAGAACTGTCGGACTCAATAGTTAATTGAAGGTCGTAAACTCCAGGAATGCCTTTTACCGGGGTTAGTTGTGACAGGTTGACGGTTGAAGTGCTAGCCGACTGTCCGCTTAAACCCAAGGTAGAAGAAGGAAAAGTTATGGAGCCTAAGGTCACCCCGTTTTCACTGGCAATGTTAACGACTTGTAAAACGGTTTCGGCTTGATCCTTATCTTGCGGTACTATACTTTGAGTTATTGTCGCCAGGCTCTGGTATTTTTTAATATCTTGTTTAGCTTGGACCAATTGGTCTTGTTCTTGGCTAAGGACATCCGTTTGCAAGCGATTACTGACTAGTTGCTGAGACTGATTTTGGAGTAATCGAACGGCTCCGTAAGCTCCGATTAAGAGGCCGATAATCAGCAAGCCAATAACCGATAACATTCCGTAGTAAAGATGTTTACTAGTCATTGCTTTATTGCCCCTTGCTGTTAATGAATAAATACGGGTTATTGGCCGCAAATAGGGCACGAATAATAGTCGTACAAGGGTATTGCGCAGTTGTCGGGCTACCAGCCGCTTCAGAGGCCGACAGACAATTAATGCTTAAAATATCGGCATTAGTAAATATTTGGTTAGCCGGATCAGCCAGATTTACCTGTAATTGGGTAGCCGCACTGTAACTGGCCGTTTGGGCCGTAATAGTCACTCCGCTTTGGGCCGGATTTAGATCTAGATTAGTCAAAATTGCACTACTAGGAGTGACCGAGGCTAATTGTTGCAATAATTTAGAAAATAGTACTTCTTGGGACAGTACTTGGACAGCGAGTTTTAGGTTGTTGCTAATATTTTGGACATCTGACTGGGTCTCGGATAGTTTTTGTTGGTTGAGCAAATTTTGCTCAGATGTGACTTGGGCAGCATAGGTCTGGGTAGATTGTTGCATAAATATTAACCCAGCCACACTGATGACCATCAGCCCGATAAAACTCAAACCAAAAGCTATTACCCAGCGGATCAAGCGCACATTACGGTAGGCGTAATGGTATGACTGTTTTAATTCTGGTGGCAGTAGATTAATCATACGAAGATCTCTTTCGGGTTAACCAAAGACAGCCCAGCAACAGTGGCATACATCAACCGATCAGCTTTATTGGGTGCTTGAAAGCCTTTGTAATCCAGATACTGCCAGGGATCATGAACCCGGACCGGCAAGCGCAAGGCATCGGTTAAGTATTCACTTAGCCCTGGCATATTCGATCCGCCACCAAGCATGACCACTTGCTCGATTGGTTTTTCCGAGCCGTAATGCTCTTCGTGGTAACGAATCATACGTTGAATTTCTTTAATCAGTTTTTGAAGCGTCGGCTTTAAGGCATTGGTAATTTCCCGCTGTTTTTTGCTGAGACTTAATCCGTATTTGGTTTTAATAACTCCGGCTTCGGCCGTGGTGACATTAAGACTGTCCTTAATGCAATTAGTAAAAACTAGACCACCCGCCGGTACCGTCCCGGTGACTAAGGTATTTTTATTGAAAATACTAATATCCGCTGAAAGCGATCCAAAATCGATAATCACGCTGGTGTAATTGTTATATCGGTCATGGCTAAACAGCCGTGAATCGGCTGCCATAGTAGTTTCGACCAGCATCACTTCTAGGCCGACCATCCGGGCTAGCATCAAATAAGAATCGACAATTTCCTTTGGCACTGCCACTGCCAGCAAATCGTTCATTTCTTTATCTTCTCGGGTAATCAGATAATCAAGATATAAAGAATCAAGCGGTACTGGAATATACTGCTCGGCCTCTAATCGCACAGCGTCGCGAAGATCGCTTTCCGATAACTTGGGTGGTAGTTGCATTGATCTGGAAAATGAACGATAAGAAGGTATAGTAATAGCCACCCGCCGGGTGGTAATGTCGCCAATCAGATGATGCCGGAATAAATTAAGTAAAGCGTCGGCAATGACTTCCGGTTTGACAATCACGCCGTTGTCTAAGGCGCTGGTATCAAAAACCGTTGTACCGTAGCCAATTAACCGGGAAGTTAACGGACCGCCACTCAATTGCTCAACCTGCATGACTTTCAGCGAAGTATGCCCCACATCTAAGCCAAAAATTGGTTTGTCTCTTAGTAAGTTTGGTGTGTTTGTGCTGCCCATCAAGCGTCGACCCTTAGCTGTAAGTATATCATTTTCTATCAGATGAACCGAGGCTTAACGTCTATAAGCCGGCGGGTACCTGTTGGTAGCTGGAAATAGTCCAGGTACTAGTGCCTGATGATAGGGTAGTGCCAAAGACAATAGTGCCGGCACCACTCATATTAATGGTTTGAGCGGCTACTGCACCAATATGGCCGCTGCCTCCCAGCAATAACTCGCCCCAATAAGCTTGGAAGATCATGCCCGGTAGACTGACGGCGCCGCCAATATTAACGGTTTGCAGTTGAGAAGAATTATATAAATTATTACCGGAGAGCGTAGCGCAGTAAGTAGTAGCTGAGGTTGATGTGGTACAAGAAGCGGTGCTATCAAAACTAATAAAGTCGATACCGACACCACTGCTATTGGCTACCATGGCTGCCGAACCACCTACCGTGATTGTTCCATCAACAATAATTACCGGAGCTGTGGTGCCGGCCGAATTATCGACAGTTATAGTGGCTGCCCCGCCGATATTTAAGCTGCCGGTAATATAAACATTACCCATTACATCTAAATTACAGCTGCTACCAATAGTGACATCACCAGTTAGCTCTAAATTAGCCGGCCAGGTTCGGTTAAAGGGCCATTGTTGACAAGTATAAGTATTACTAGAGCCGGAGGCCGTAGTGGTGACAGCGCTGATTTGGGCCAGCCGATTATAAGTGGGTGTTGAAACTACCGGAGCGGTGCAGCCGGTTTCTAAACCCTGCCCACCGTTACCGGTTTTGATATAGGTACTGCTAGTTTGGCCGGTGGCGCAGACGCTGCCATAGATAGTCGGGCTGCCAGAGGCCGTAATGGGTTGGCCGGAGGTACAAACAGTCGGGTAAGTTGAACCGGGATTGGAGCCGGTCGGGCAGGCGTCATTAGCGATATTGACACTTAACGGTTGAGAATTGGTGCCAATTTGCGCTGCGCCGCTCATATTCAACAAGCCGTTAATATAGACTGGGCCGTTAGTAATATTGGCGCTTCCGCTTAAGATCAAGCCGCCCGGACCTGAAAATACCGAATCACTGGTGGCCCCGGTCCCGACAACGGTGACTTTAATAGTTCGCGAAGCTACCGGTGATGTAACTTTGTAGCGGGTCACTATCCCAGTGGCTGTAATAGTTTTAGCATTACTGCCGGTAACGTTAGTGATAGTTGAGGTATAGGTGCCGGTGCCTTGAGCGCTACTGCTGAAAAAGGTCTGGGCTGTGGAATATCCGGTAAAACTGCCATTTAGATTCAGTTGGCTGATAGTTTGCTCAATACCAGCCTCAGCGGTATAAAGCGCATTGGTGGAGTATAAGTTAACACTAGCTAGAGTATATTGGTCAGAGCCACCGCTCAGCAGCGCAAACGCAATAATAGTCAAAACAATCGAGACCCATAACACAGCTACTAATATGTAGCCGCGTTGATGATCTGAGCGCTTCGGTAGTTTTTTAAATAGAGCAGTAGTTATTTTAATCATCTCGATACACCATTTGAGTAGTATATGTAGCTTTAACCGGTTGACCAAACGAAGTCGAGGCTAGCGAAACTTGTAAAACTACCGAGCGGGAATTAGTCGGAATCACCGCGTTACCGTTTCCGTCCAGGTAACTGACTGAAAAACTGCTAACGTTACTTAAGATTATTTCATCGGCCGGACAAGTGGCGGTGGCGTATTTCGCTGGACAGCTATTAGTTACGGCATTACCAGTTACTTGGGCGGCCAAAGTTCGTTTATATAAAGTACCGTTTTGCACAAAGTAAATCAGATTGTTTTTATAGGGGATATATTCAGCAGAGTCTTGCCAGAGAATATTGCCGTGCGAATCTTGAGCCGCTGTAGCTAAGATCAGGGTAGTGGCATTCGAAGCCCAACTGTAAGTGTTACCAGCTACCGGTGCGTAGTTATCCGGCCAGCGATTATTGGTATCGGCATTAGATGATAACCGGATGTCTGTGTTAACCCGGTTTAAACCATTTTCGGCCTGACTGAGTAGATTGGCTTTGGCTGATTGAACAGTGCTAGTATCAATTTCATTAGCCATAAACCCCATCACGGCAATCATCAAAACCACACTAACGGTGATAGCAATCAACAGCTCAACAATGGTAAATCCGGAGTTTCCAAGCTTTTTAATCATTGCGATATACCTATAATGCCGATTAATGAGCTTAATACTACGCTATTATTGTGTCCGTCTTGATTATAGGTAACCGTTACGTCTACTCGTTTTAAATCGGTAATCGGCTGGCTGACAACTACCGTTCCACTGCAAGGCTTCGGCAGGTTAGTCGGTAAATGATTAGTAAAGTTAATATTGCCGTTGGGTATCTGATCATAATTATTATTGCGCAGTGATTCTACTTCCGATTGAGCGGCAGTAGTAGCGATCTGCAAGTAATTGGCGTTGCGCTGAACGTTAGTGACACTAACAAATATTTCGGCTAATCCAGCGGCCACAAAACCGAAGACGATGATAGTCACAATCAGTTCAATGATAGTAAATCCGATCTGATTTTGAAATTTGTTCATGACGCTTAAGCCTTATTATACAAAAATCGGGGCAAATGCCCCGATTATTTGTCAATTTATTGATTGCTTGGTTTAGGTCAAGCTGGTTTTGGTCCAGGTTCCACCACTTTCCAAGTCAGCTGTCAGCGTAAAGGCTGTACAGCTGTTGTTTTGTGGGGCACCGCCAGTGATAGTCGTAGCCGTAGTATTAGTACAGCCAGTACCACTTGCTACATAACCATAGGCCCAACCACCGCTATTACCAGCAGTCGCTGCGATACCACCCGTGGTGGCATTGCCCATTGGGCTTTGCAGTCCGGATGGGTCAAGACCTTGCATAAAGGTCTCAACAAAGCTAGTCGTTAATGTTGTCCCAGGGCCAGTGTTACAGTTGGCTGCAAATCCGTAGCCAATGGTCTGTAAATCACACAATGTCGGGTAAAATCCGTATTGTGCATAAAACGTTTCGAGGTGACTATCGAGTGCGTTAATGTCTGTCTGTCGTTTAGAGTCTCGAGCCTTGGCCTGTACTCCCGCATAGGTCACTAAGACCAGCGTTGCCAAAATGCCGATGACAATAATGACAATTAACAGTTCCACAATCGTGAAACCTCTTTGTTTTTTAAGTGAGATCATAAGAGCCCACCCTCCTTATAAATTAATTGTTCTTTATCGTTTTGGTAACGATGATACTTGTTGTCCCTGTCACCAGAGAAGTATCAGTATCTGCCTTGATTATAACCATAAGCTGAATCTAGTCAAGGATTACGCTCCAACTGTTTCGACCAGCAATCCTGAATCTGTGGTTAACTGGTGGGACTAATTTGCTGACTGAGAGATGCAATCGGCCCCATGACGCTGGCAGCAATCACGCCGACAATTGCCCCAAGAATAATAATCATGATTGGTTCAATTATGGCACTTAAGGAGTCGATGACCGTATCAACATCTTCTTCGTAAAAATCGGCAATTTTCACTAAAATAGTGTCAATCTGACCAGTTTCTTCACCGACGGCCAGCATTTGAGCTACAATCGGCGGGAATAGTTTGCTTTTGCTGAGCGGTTCACTGAGTGGGCGACCGTTTCTGACTTCCTTGGCGGCTGCCGTTAATTCGGCTTCAATGACTTTATTGCCGAGTGATCCGCCCGTCACTTCTAGGGCATCAAGTACGGTGACTCCGGAAGAAGTTAGCGAAGAAAAAATTCGGGCAAAACGGGCAATCGATATTTTAATAACAATAGTATTTAAGATTGGGATTTTGAGTAACAAAGCATGGTAGTGATATTTACCTTTTGGAGTTTTGATATAACGCAGCAGATAAAAAACTATCAATATTACCAAAATTATAATAAAGAGCATGTTCGGCAGCCGATTAATAATCGGTAACATACTTATGCCAGGTATCGATCGCATGACGTTGCTACCGATACAAAAATTACTAATGCTCAGTAGTGCTCGGGTATAAATCGGCAGCTTAGCGTGAGGACCGCCTAATTGGGTGAATATATTACCGAGTTTAGGAATAATGAAGATCATAATGAAGAAAAAGGCGACAACTGTAATCGATAAAATAACCGTAGGGTAGGCCATTGCTCCTTTGATCTTCTTGCGGATAGTAGCGTCTTTTTCAGCTTGATAAGCCAGGCGCTTAAAGATTTCATCAAGGATTCCACCGGCTTCTCCGGCCCTCACCATATTGACGTAAACTTCCGAGAAAACATTAGGATATTTAGCAAAAGCATCACCTAGTGGCAGGCCGGCTTCAATATCCTTCGATAGATCACCAATTACTTTTTTAAAATAATCACTTTCAGTTTGAGCTTGCAGAGTAACTAGTGCGCGGGGTAGTGGTACGCCGGCGGAGATCATCGTCGATAACTGACGATTGAACATCACCATATCCTTAAGCTTGACTTTTGGTCTAAAGAAATCAAACAAGCCGCTTTTTCTCTCGGCAGTAGCAGTATCCAATTTAATTAATATCGGCCGCAGGTTTTGCTTATTTAAGGTGGCTATTAACGAATCACGGTCTGGAGCGTCATAAACCCCGCTGATGGTTTTATTTTCATGATTAACCGCTTTATAGCTAAATCGCATTTTAGTCTTCCGATGTCGCCCTTAAAATCTCTTCGATACTGGTTTCGCCACGAAGAGCTTTAATAAAACCATCCAGCTGCATGGTCAGCATACCTTCTTGGATGGAGGTTTGTTGGATAGCTTCGCTGGTAGCGTTTGTGACAATCAATTTTTGGATGGCATCCGAATTATGGAGGACTTCATAAATACCTATCCGGCCTTTATAGCCAGAGTGATTACAAGCCGGACAGCCGTCTTCCGGAGCTTTCCATAGGCGTTTAATGGTAGAAGCGGTGGTGCTGAGTTCGTCTCCTGGTTCGCTTTTGGGATTTTTAGCAGTATGCGGCCGGCCAATGCCGCCGTCAAAGGCTTGTTTTTCTAGTTCATTGACCCGTTTGAGATTCATATCTCCCTCAAGATGAAAAACTTTCTCCAAATGTTCGAGCTCGGCCGCCTCCGGCGCATAAGCTTGTTTACAATCAACACACAAACGCCGGACCAGACGCTGACCAATAACCGCCCGAACCGTGCTGGCAATCAAAAAGGGCTCGACATTCATATCTAGCAAACGAGGCAGACATGTGGCGGCGTCATTGGTGTGCAGGGTCGAGAAGACTAGGTGACCGGTTAGGGCGGCTTGGACAGCTAGCTCGGCCGTTTCACTATCCCGGATCTCACCGACCATGATGATATTCGGATCCTGTCGCAGCATAGCCCGAAGGCCGTTACTGAAAGTCATGCCGGCCACCGGGTTAACCTGAGTTTGGTTAACACCCGGGATGCGGTATTCGACCGGGTCTTCAACGGTCGCAATGTTCACATTTGGTGTATTTAACATACTAAGGACACTAAATAGGGTAGTCGACTTACCTGATCCGGTTGGTCCGGTAACCAAAATCATGCCATGTGGCTGAATAATGGCTCGCTGCATAACTTCCATAGCTGAACCCCAAAAGCCAAGTTCCTCAAAACCGGCAGCTTTATTGGATTCGTTTAGAATACGCATCACCACTTTTTCGCCGTCAACGATCGGCATAACCGATACCCGGATGGCAAATAAGTTACCAGCGACTTCAACTTTAAAGCGTCCGTCTTGGGGGGCACGGTGTTCGTCAATTTTAAGATTTGACAAGATTTTAATACGTGACACTAAAGCTCCCAGCATTTTCCGCGGCAATTTATTAACTTCCTTGAGAATTCCGTCAATTCGGTAGCGTACCACCACCATGTTCTCCCTGGGCTCAATATGAATGTCACTGGCAGTCGATTTAACGCCGTACTCAATGATCAAATTAACGGTTTGAGCAATCGGCGAGTCCTCTGCCAGGTCTTCTTCGTTTGGTTCCTCAGATTCCTCGCCTTGGTTTTCACCGGAGATCACTTTAGTCAGTTCGCTGCCGATATTGCCGTTTTCCCGATACTGATCGAGGGCGGCTTCCAGCTGGCTGGAGGTGGTGATGTAGACCCGTAAGTTATTGCCCAGCTGTTTTTGTAAAAAGTTTAAGGCCTGAATATCGTCCGGATCCTCCATGGCTACTAACTTGGTTTTGTTCTCGTCAATATCAAACACTACGGCGTGATACTGCCGGGCGATTCGTTCCGGTAAAAGTTGAAGCACCTCCCGCTTGATATCTTTAGCGTTCAGTTCGACTAACGGTACTTCGATCTCGGCGGCGTACAGTTTGGTTAGCTCTTTTTCGCTAATCAGATTGTCTTTAATCGCCAGATCCTGAAGTGGTTTTTTCTCGCTGTCTTCTTGTTTATGTAACTCCGCAATCTGCTCGTCGGTAATTTTTTTATCGGCTTTTTTAAGCAGCTTTTCGGTTAAAGTATCAGCTATGCGCATGTTAAATAAACTTCATAACCTGTTAGTTGTTTTTGTATGGTCTGCATACTAGCCAGTTAGCCCATCATTAATATTTAAGGTTATTCTAACAGTAAACTTTAAAAAGCAGAAGCATTTTACTGGGGTAAAAGACTGCCTAGACGGGCTGGCATCTGATATACTATAGTGCAAAGAAAGAGCCCGGCGGGTGGCTAACAGATCTACTGTAAACATGGAGGTAAGAGGTTATGGCAACAGATAAGAAAACAACAACCCCGGCATCGGAAGGCAAGACTAAAGCGCTTAGTCTGGCGCTAGATAGTATTGAAAAACAATTCGGCAGAGGATCAATTATGAAACTAGGCGAAACGCTACATACTCAAGTTGAATGTATTCCGTCTGGCAGTATTGCCTTGGATTTGGCACTGGGCGGCGGTTTGCCAAAGGGCCGGGTCGTGGAAATTTACGGGCCGGAGTCATCGGGAAAAACTACGCTGGCCCTGCATGCCATTGCCGAAATCCAGCGGGCCGGGGGTACGGCAGCTTTTATTGATGCCGAGCATGCGCTGGATCCGGCTTACGCCAAACGGATCGGTGTGGATATCGACAATTTACTGTTAAGCCAGCCAGATAACGGTGAACAGGCTCTGGAGATCACTGAGACTTTGGTTCGCTCTAACGCCGTGGATTTGATCGTCATCGACTCGGTGGCGGCCTTGGTGCCAAGAGCCGAAATAGAAGGTGAAATGGGCGATAGTCTGCCGGGCCTGCAAGCTCGGTTAATGAGCCAGGCTTTGCGTAAGCTAACCAGTGTTATCAGCCGTTCCAAAACTACAGTAGTATTCATTAATCAGATACGCATGAAAATAGGGGTCATGTTCGGTAACCCGGAAACTACTACCGGCGGTAATGCCCTGAAGTTTTACTCATCCGTCCGGATGGATATTCGTCGTATCGGGCAAATCAAACAAGGGGAAAACATCGTTGGTAACCGGACTAGAGTCAAGGTAGTGAAAAATAAGATTGCTCCGCCTTTCCGGGAAGCCGAATTTGACATCATGTATGCCGAAGGTATCTCCCGATCAGGTGACGTTCTCGACCAAGCCGTAGTGCATGGTATTGTCGAAAAAGCCGGTGCTTGGTTTACCTATAACGGGCAAAATATCGCTCAAGGACATGAAGCCGCTAAAAAATATTTTCATGATAATCCAAAAGTAATGGATGAAATAACTAAAAAAGTAATTGCCGCCGCTAATGCCGCTGCTAAAGAAGCCGCCAAAGAAGAATAACCCGATCAATTCAAAAGTTAATTATTGGGTATGAAAATTACCAGCATTGTTCAGCAAGTGAAGGTCAAGGATCGTTATTCGATCTTTGTTGATGAGCGCTACAGCTTTTCGTTAAGCGAATCAGCTTTACTGGAAAGTCACTTGGTCCGCGGGCAGGAATTAAGCGACGAGGAAGTTAAAACCTGGAAAAAGCGCTCGGTTGAAGACAAGACTGCCTCCAATGCTTTAAGGTATTCGGCGCTTCGACTGCACAGCCAGTGGGAAATGGAAAACTATCTGCGCCGTAAAAAGGCCTCCCCTGCTCTATCCAAGAATATACTTAACAAGTTAATTGATTTAAACTTACTGAACGATTTAGCTTTTGCCCGGAGCTGGGTAGCTAGTCGGCGCCTGCTCCGCCCTACTTCGAAGCGAAAATTACAACAAGAATTAAGAGCCAAACACGTTAGTAATGAAGTGATTGAGCAGGTAATAACCGAGGACGAGACGACTGAACAAGATGTTCTGCGCCAACTGATTGCTAAAAAACGCCAACTCACCAAGTATCGGACAGACCGCCTGAAATTGATGCAGTACTTAGCCCGCCAAGGATTTGACTATAGTGATATCAAAGAAGCTCTAGATACGGACTGAGTCTTAAGGCTTATTAAGCAAAGCTGGCGGTAGCCGGCGACGGCTCGCCTTGGAGTAAGTCGCTAATAATTATCCGACTATTGGTGATTTCTACGATTTGCGATCGGTCAATACTAAGGCTGCCGCTAGCCAGACTTTTTAAAATCGAACGGGAGATGTATAGCTTTTGAACATACATCGTATCAGTTTCCACGGCATAATCACTCACCTTGCCGATCTTCTGCTTTGATACGGTAACGACTGGTTTTTTGATCAACTCAAAATGCAGATCCAAGATCTGTTTTAGGCGTACTAAATCATGAGGCAGCGATAGGGCGTCGTGATCATTGACTATAAACCCCTGCCGGGAAAGTTCGCGGATATCCTGGTAAAGTAGTACCTCTTGCCGCTTAGCACTAGCATCGTTACAGTAAAAGCCCTCGATCTTTAAATTGTTGGGGTTGATTATCGGTGAAATTGCCCAGGCAATAGTTCCGCCACTGCGTAACGATAAAACCGGTTTATTCAGAAACGACCCACTCAGTTGCAGCATAATTTCATTGTACACCGCCGCCGTGCCTTAACAGATGGTCTGTAGCAAGTTTTACTTGCGGCTACCACTGTCGACGCGTTACTATACGAAGGCTATGCACAATCTAATACGAACTGTCACTTCCGATAGCCCAGAGCAAACCGAAGCGATTGGCGCTCAAATAGGAGCAAAATTACGCGGCGGGGAAACGATTGAGTTAATCAGTGACTTAGGTGGCGGAAAAACAACTTTGGTTCATGGTCTAGCTAGTGGGCTGGGTAGCTCAGACGCTGTGGCGAGTCCGTCGTTTACCATCAGCCGCCAGTATCAAGCCGGCAAATTAACAATGTATCATTTTGACTTTTATCGATTAACTGAACCGGGAATTATGGCTAATGAACTGGCTGAGATATTACCCGATCCTCAAGCTATTATCGTAATAGAATGGGGAACAATTGTTGAAAATGTCCTGCCTGGTGAGCGATTGACTATTAGGCTAGAAAGTCCAGCTGAATCGGAACGAAAAATTACCTTAAGCTGCCCTGCCAAACTAAGCTATTTACTACCGAAAGAAGGTTAAGGTGTTAATACTTACTATCCGCACTGACCAACCAGATGCCGAAGTCGGTATATTTGCAGATGACAAGCAGCTATGTTATCAAACTTGGCTGGCTCATCGACAGCTCTCGGTCACTATTCATCAGACTATTAATAAACAGCTCAAAAAAATTAATCAGAACTTAAATGATATTCAAGGGATTGTAGTTTATAAGGGACCGGGCAGTTTTACTGGGCTGCGTATCGGCTGTAGTGTGGCTAATGCTCTGGCTTATAGCTTAGCCGTGCCGATAGTTGTTACCAGCGGTCAGGACTGGCTAAAACAGGGTCTGACCAAGCTAGCAAGCGGTGAAAACCAGAAGTTAGCTCTGCCGGAATACGGCGCCCCCGTCCATACCACCGAACAGAAACATTGACCATTCTCAGTTAATGGGGGTATAGTTTTGATAGGATTTGCTGCTGTGAACGATATACGAGCATTCCTATTTGATCTAAATTCTTTAAATTGACTTTCAGATAAGGTGGAGTTGAGCTAGTGAGGTGATAGCGATTGCTCATTCATAACCTTGTCTGCAGATAGAAAGGAACGATATGATTCCACTGACAGTAGTGCTTGCCGTGGTAGGCCTAGCCATTGGTTTTGGTGCAAATACCGTAGTTACCAGAAAACGGGTTGGTACGGCCGAAGAACAGGCCAAAAAAGAATTAACAAAAGCCCAGCATGAGGCCGAAAAACTGATCGCTCAAGCTCGGGAAAATGCCGATCAGGAAATTCAGGAAGCGCGGAAAGAGGAACAAAACCATCGCCGCGAACTGAAAGATCTAGAGCAAAGGCTAGTAACCAGAGAAGAAACTCTGGATAAAAAGCTGGACGAGCTAGATAGGCGCTCAGAGAATCTCCGTAAAAACGAAGACGAAATCGATAAATTAAAAGACGAAATTCGGGACATTCGATCTCGCCAACAGGATAAATTAGAAAAGATTGCCAAATTATCTAAAGATGAAGCCAGCGAAAAGCTGATGCAAATGACCGAACGCGATATTAAAAATGATTTAGTCGGTTTAGTGGCCAAGTTACAAGATGAAGCTGAGCAAAATGCCGAAGAACGGGCCGCCGTAATTGTGACAACCGCCATGGAGCGGATGGCTAGCGAGGTTACCGCTGAACGAACAGTGTCCAGTATTAAACTGGAAGATGAGGAAATGAAGGGCCGGATTATTGGTAAGGAAGGCCGCAACATTCAAGCTCTGCAACGGGCAACGGGGGTCGATATCTTAGTCGACGATACACCCGGCTACGTTGTACTATCCAGCTTTGACCCGGTCCGGCGTGAAGTGGCTCACCAGGCTTTGGAAATGTTAATGAAAGACGGACGGATTCATCCGGCCCGCATTGAGGAAGTTGTCGAAAAAGCTCAAAAGAATGTCGAGAAAGAAGTTGTCCGAGCCGGCGAAGATGCCGCCCGGGAAGTCGGTGTCATCGGTGTCCCGCGCGAGATTTTGCATTTGGTTGGAGAGCTTAAGTATCGGACCAGTTATGGTCAAAACGTTTTGAAACATTCCGTAGAAATGGCCCATCTGGCGGCTATGATCGCTGAAGAAGTCGGAGCCGATGTAGCAACCGTTAAGTATGCCGCTCTAACGCATGATATGGGCAAAGCCTTAACTCATAAGATGGAAGGCAAACATCACCACATTAGCGGTGAAATGCTCCGCAAGTATGGCGCACCGGAAGCGGTAGCCCTGGCTGCCGAGCAGCACCATGACGATATGGAAACGACTAGCGTTGAAGCGGTTATCCTGCGAGTAGTTGATGCACTGAGCGCTGCTCGGCCGGGAGCCCGCAATATTTCAGCTGAAAACTTCGTAGAACGCATGAAAGATCTGGAAAATGTGGCTACCAGTTTTAAGGGAATAGACAAAGCCTACGCCATTAGTGCCGGTCGTGAAGTGCGGATATTTGTCCAGCCGGAAGAAATTGACGACTTAAACGCTATCAAATTAGCCAGAGATATTGCCACTAAAATTGAATCCTCATTACAATATCCTGGGACAATCAAAGTCAATGTCATCCGGGAAACTCGGGCCATAGAATACGCTAAATAAAGTATCAGGATAATATGAATATTCTCTACGTTGGTGACGTAATGGGCGAGATGGGTATGGGTGTGGTTGGTAAAATATTACCTCAGCTTAGACGGGATAAATCGATTGATCTGGTTATAGCTCAAGCCGAGAATGTTACCGACGGTAAAGGTATAACGCCAGACGATTTTCAACGTTTACGAAAAATCGGAGTTGATTTTTGTACTGCCGGCAACTGGACTTTATTCCGACCGGAAATCAATCCGTTACTGGCTGATCCGAATACCCCAATTATTAGACCCGCTAATTATCCGGACGGTACCCCCGGGTTAGGCTATAAATATGTTGACTCACCTCAGGGAAAAGTTTTGATCGTTAGCTTGCTTGGTCAGTTGGTTGGTCGTGATGCCGATAAACCAGTCGATAATCCTTTAGTTGTTATTGATCAGATTCTGGAATCGCAAAAAGATGTCAAGCGGACCGCTTGTATTGTAAATTTTCATGGTGATTATAGCAGCGAGAAAGTGGTGATTGGGCATTATCTGGACGGGCGGGTAAGTTTAGTGGTGGGCGACCACTGGCATGTATCAACGACCGATGCCCGGATCCTGCCTGGCGGCTCCGCTCATGTGACAGATGTCGGCATGTGCGGCGCCTTGGATTCATCACTGGGCGTGTCTTATGAGGTGGTAGTAGCTCGGTGGCGTCACGGACAACAGCTTAAAAATGAACTGGAAACTGAAGGTGCCAAACAATTTAATGCCGTTTTAGTATCAACTGATAGTAGTGGTTTAGCAGACCAGATTGAACGAATTCAGCAATATCTTTAAGGGGGGTAGTAGCTTAGAGCAGTTTGCTATATAATCGCCTCTGTTAACCTGAACCCTTAATGGGAAAATGCCTCACGGGGATTGGCGCAGTTGGCTAGCGCGCCGCGTTTGGGACGCGGAGGTCGGAGGTTCGAGTCCTCTATCCCCGACCAGATTATCGGGGTGTAGCGCAGTTGGCTAGCGCGCAGCGTTCGGGACGCTGAGGTCGGAGGTTCGAGTCCTCTCACCCCGACCA
>CAZNOW010000020.1:0-20321 GCA_964574915.1 uncultured Candidatus Saccharibacteria bacterium | reverse complement strand
TTAAATTTGATTTCTTGATTACACATGACATCCGGATTAGGGGTGCGCCCTGCTTGATATTCAGCCACCATATAATCGACAACTCTTCTGCGGTACTCGGTCTCGAAATCATACATTTTAAACGGGATACCCAGATGAACTGCTACCCGTTTAGCATCTTGGTAATCATCCAGCCAAGGACAATGTAGACCCGGTAGATCCTGACTCCAGTTCTTCATATAGACGCCAGTCACGACGTAGCCTTGCTGCTTGAGCAGAGCTGCGGCAACTGACGAATCTACGCCGCCAGATAAACCGACATAAACAATAGTATCTTTTGACATATCCCTCATATTCTAGCAAACACTGCCGTTACAACATCGCATTTGATGCAATCAAAAAAGTGTTTATTGGCGACTGGCTTCAATAGTTCGCCGGATGACGTAAAGTTCATGCCGCCGACCCAGCCAAAAGGCCACTAAAATAATCGGCACAGCTATCAGCATAGGCTGCCATAAAATAATAGTTTTACCGCTACTGGTAGTGCTGTTGGTGCTGGATAAGGTACCGTTAATTTTGCCATTAGCCACACCAACTAATTGCAAATAAGCCGATGTACCATTGGCATCGGTAGCTTTAGCAACGATATTGTATACACCAGCTTGATTATAAGTATGCGTCACATTAACTACTCCCGTAAAAGCCACACTTTTAAGGGTTGTGCCACCACTATCGCCCCAATCAACACTCAAGGCATAAGGGCCGGTGCCACCACTTAAAATTAATGGCCAGGTTAATACTGTTCCAGGATTAACCCCTTGTCGGGCATAGTTACTACTTAGCGTCACTCGGGTACCAAACTGGGCGAATTGAGCATCATTAAAATTAACGGACACGGTGTTAGAATCTGGTCCTTGTTGGTCCAAATTATCATAATCTCGAGCTACCAGGTCATTCGTACCACTGAATAAATCGACTTGCAGACTATAAGTGCTATTGGCACATTGCACTGCACCAATAAATACGTTATTTGAAAATATTTTAATCAACAAACCGGATTCACATAAACCACTAACAGTAATCGGGATATTGGTAAAAGTTTGACCGTTGGTTGGTATAGCAATTGTAGCAGCCTGTGTCGGTGGTACTCCCGGAACTGTACCCTCAAAACCGAGAGTGCCAGATTGGGGGTTTTGTTGTGAGCCAAGCGCCCCGACAGCTCCGGTCATTGATAAACAGATTAGGGCAACTACCGTGCTAAAAGTCACCCCCAAACGAATAATAATAGCTCTTTTGCTTATTTTCACACTTCAACCATAGCCCAAAACCGCGTCGGTTAGCAAGTTTAATGCGTCTAGATATGACGAGCTTTGCGTATAACCCGGCGATTATAGCTGCGGATTATCCTTGGTAGTCCGAAAATTAAGAACAAGATAAGTACAATAACGACTAGTACAATTATTACTAAATTAAGCGGTATAACATAAAAAGTAGTGGAGCCGCCGATAAATTGGCCATTGTTGCCATAACCGAAATTACCTTCTAAGGTATATCGACCAATAATTCCCACATTAGTCAGATTAATAGTGAATATTCTTTCACTCGACGGTAAAATATTACCCGCTGGGCTAGAGGTATTAATGTTATAAGATGATATTTCTTTGTCCCCATTTTTAAGAATAATTTTTCCGAATGGTTGTTCCTGAACATTACCTACATTATTAAAGGTTGCTCCGACAATTAAATTTTTATTACTAAAAAAGATGACCTGTGGGCTGCCGTTGTTATTTTGAAAGATGTCGAAACTGGCAAGCTTTAAGTCATCAATAACATTGCCAGATACTCTCACCAAAATAAGCGAAGCGACGCTGGCAGCTAGTGTTATGGTCTTACCGCCGCTCACAACAATCGGCGTAAACCTAACGGCCGCATAATAACCACCGCCAGTCGTACCTTTAGGTATCGTAATGTTGACATTGACCTGAGCTTGCTGACCTGGACCTAAAGTCAGATTATTTATTGGGGCAATAAAATGCTTTAGGCTGTGACTTGGAGCATATTGGCCGTTTAATAGTAATGCCGGTTTACCATTTAAACTACCGGACAAAAAATCATTAATATCGACTTCTATGGTGGATGTTGAGCTAGTAACGTTTTGGATATAGACTGGCACAGTTTGTGTTTGACCAGGGTTCATAGATATATTTGTAGATAATGGCGAAATGGTCAATCCACTTCCCGATCCGCTAGTAGTCGTCGCAGCGTTGGTTAATGGACATAGTGATAATGTTACCAATAAAAAGGTGACCAGCATGCAACTAGTGGCAGCCAGATAACGTTTAAACATGGATAGTCTCACTTTCTCCAACTTTTATTAGTTAACCCTATAGTAACAAACCGTCAAAAGTTTGCCAAACATAGAAAAGTCAACGAGGTAACATATACTCCAACCGGTTGATTTTTAGCAACATTGACGATGTAACTAACCGTAAATTCGGTATAGTCGGTCGGTTGATTAGCGGTAGCTATAGTGTCACCTGACAAGAATTTAAACCAATTGGGTTGGCTATAGGCAGCTTCTGGGTAAGCTACGCCAGGTCCAATCGGATTCTGGCCGATCAAAGGCGTTTGATTCGCTACCAGATTAAGGCCGAATTGGCTTATACCCGGTCGCGAAACGTCGGCACTAGACATGGCATTAATAATGTTATTACCAGAAGTCATGGTTGTACCAAAAACATCCATACTGTAACCGGTGTCAGCATTGGTGGCCGTAATTAACTGAGTTTGGGCACTGTTAGTCGCAGTACTGCTTAGATTACCAAAATTAAGGTAATCGCCGCTAGCGGTGCTGCAATCATATGGGCTAATCGTGATTCCAGCACAGAAATACAAATAAGGTGGTACTTTGGTACTAAGTTGAATAGGGTTACTAATATCAAAAGCAATCCCTCCTGAATCAGTAGCTGGACCACTGGCATCACTGGTAGCAAAAGTTTGTAAGCGGCCATAGTAGGGACCAACAATGGATGGGTTCATGACATTTTGAAAAGTATAAGTGACATATTCGGGGCTGGCAGTCGTTGGAACACGTGTTAACACTATATCGTAACTGTCGGTCTCACCGGATAAGATATTGAACCCGGTTTGGCCAGATTGACTGCTTAAAATTGACCCTGAAATATCAAAACCGGTTGGGATAGTACAAGGTTCACCAATTATTGGATTGTTAGAACAGATTTGCAATTTGATGGACCCTAACATCTCGGAATTAGGTATGGTAAAACCCAACTGATAAGTCGCATACACGCTAACCTGGTTATCGCTTAGCATTAAGTTACGTTGCGGTAGTTGATCACCATAAGCTGACGGTAATAATAAATAAATTAGAAATCCGAAAACTACCGCTAAAAGCAGCCATTTGAAGCTATGACGACGAAAGCTAGTTATAAATTCTAAAATACGATTCATTCATAATCTATTTTAGAATGAACCGGTAGCAATCAAAGTATAGTTGGCGGAATAAATACCAGCTGGGGTGGTATTGGCGGCAGAAGTAGCAAATTCTAAGGGATTGTTAATATTACTCAATGGCCCGGCGCTTGTAAAGAGTAGACTGCCGTAAGTGTAAATCGGTGTGTCACTAGTCCAAGTGCTCCAGGTACCACTCCAGGTTGAGCCAAAACCAGTAGTAGCCGAACTAGTAGAATCATTCAAGCCGAAAGTATCTGTAGTACTTCCTGCGCCTGTCACATTATAATTAGCAGAGTTGCCGCTACATGTTCCGTTATAAGGTACTTGGGCTGTTACTCCAGTGCCAGATTCAACACACATTCCAATAACCCCAGAGCCGCTAGAAATCGCTGCTGCGGCCGGTACGTTATTACCCGTTGTTTTAGCCAGAATAGCACAAGAAGTGCCACTATTTATACTTAACCCACTACAACTAACTCCCGTACCAGAATCCTTCAGCGCGACACCTACACCATTTAGAGCATTCGTGGATACTTGGGTATACAACAACCCGCCGTCAACATTAGAAGCGTTGATAGTCGCAGGTGTTCCTCGTCCAAGTGTCAACGAGGGAGTGGAAAGTCCGGAACAGGTGGATGCACCACTAATTGTGGTACCTGAGTCGCAAAACGTTAAAGTTTCCATAACAGTGGCGGTAATTGCTAAGGTTTGAACAGTAGATAAAGCTGCCCCACCCCAGTCTACGTAAGTACCTGTTGTGGTTGCGCCACCAGTAGTCGAGGCCGGGGTATAGCCACTCGAGTTACCAGTAGCGAAAGTTAAAATCCTAGCATAAAACGAAGTCCCCGTAGACACTGTTGGGTTAGTTATGTTACTAAACGTAATAGTGAAAGTGTTACCGGCTGTCATAGTTAAGCCAGTTACCCTAATGGTGTGGTAATTAGTGCCAGGACAGCTGACCGTTCCAAGTGAGGAAGTGACAGTACAAGAGCTAGTGCCAAAAACTGGAGTAGTGGCGTTAGTAAAGGCACAAGTTGCTCCAATAATTGGGGTGTCACTACAAAAGTCAACAATTAATTCCTGCTCAGTAGTCACTGGTTTAAACGACAGTACGTAACTAACACTACTAGCTCCGGGAACTGCGCTACTCATTATAATGCTACGGGGCTCAAGTAACCCTCCCGAGCCAGTTGCGAATACTCTCCATGAGAGAATCGGCATTAAACTTATCAATCCAACGAAAACCAGGCCGATCAAGATATACGCCTTACGTGCTAAGTGATTAAACCTAATTTTCATCCTATTTTCTGCCTTTTTGGTTTTATTAGATAATCTATGCCGGAATTCTAACATGCTTATCCTAATTAATCAATAGACTTATCCACAAGCTAAAAGGTACTGGTAGCAACTAATGTTTGATAAAAGGTATAGGTACCACCGGGGGTAACAGGTGTAACGTTGTAAATATAGGATATGGTGTAGTCGGTTTCTCCGGAACTCTTGGTTGACTGTGCTATGGTATCACCATTATTGTATTGAAACAGTCCACAGGTATTGTAACCGCTCGCTGCTTGTCCAAAACTAAAGGTATTACCGGGTACTTGAACTGGGTTAGAACCAAAATTTGCCGGTGCACCACAAATTGTGGTGTTAGCTACCAAATTCATGCCAAATTGTTCGACTGTACTGTTCGAGGCTTGTGCAGTTGTCAATTTATTCAAGTAATGTGATCCCATGTTTGGTGGGTTTGCATCGGTTGTAACTATATAACCATTGGCTAGATAGGATTTAACTGAAAAAGTGGTATTGGCGGTAGTTGTGGTACCAGGCTTTAAGACACCGAGGTCAATACTACCGCTAGTGACCACAAAGGTTAAAGACGGCGTTCTAAAGGTATTAAATCCGGCCCATGCCTGATAAGCCCCACCAGCAGTATTGCCGACGCCAGTCTCGCCAACGGTTTCATTTGCACAATATAGACTACTACAGGTAGATGCTGACCCCGCACCATAACCATAACTGCCACCGGAACCAAAAATTACTTCATTAACTTCATAAAGGTTAGCGCAGGATTGAGCGTCATAACATGCCTCCGTGATTGCTGGGAATGCCATATTCATTATTAACCATCCGAATAGTGAAGTAATTATTAATAATATAATCCTGGGAAATTGAAAGATTTGCCAAGGTTTAACAAGTCTACCAATAAAATTTGAGTGTTTATTAATTAACATCTACTGTTTTATTTTCCCTAACTATCAGCCGAACCTATCGACTTACAGTTTTTGTCAACTTCTTGTATTATATAGCATAAGGGAAATCGGATAACACATAATAACCGGTCTAGATAACTCATGGATGGGACAAATGGCAACAATGGCGCCGCAGGCAACCAGGACAGTGATGTCAGCTCCCTAGAAGAACAAACTACGGTCACCGCTCCACCTACCGTGACATCTGCCGATAGCTTAAGTGCCGCACCTGGCACGCTCGACACTGACAACAGTGAACCGGCTGTCAATAATCAAGCTACCCCTCAGCCCAATACACCAGATGTTACACCTACTCCGTCCCCAACATCACACAATTTAATACAGCGACTTTTTATCCATATTAATATTTATTTACTGCTGTTTTTATTATTACTAATTATTGCTGCTGCTACTGGTACGATTTATTACCTCAAAGCTAATAATCAAGCTGCTAGTAACAATTCGTCTTCCCAAAACTTGACTCAAAGCGAGCTTAGCCAACTGGCTAACAGCGATGTAACGGTTGGTGGTCCGCAGTATACCTTAAACGTTCAAAGTAATGCTGTCTTTTCAGGAAGTGTGCTAGTTCACAGTAATCTACAGGTAGCCGGCACTTTGCAAATTGGCAGTGCTTCCGCCAATACCAGCCTGACGGTGGCCGGCACAAGTACATTTGATAACGTCCAAATTAATAAATCATTAGCTGTCAGCGGTAATGGCTCCATTGTGGGTCAGTTTAATGTTCAGGGAAATCTTGGAGTCAATGGCTCGGCTACTTTTTCCGGAGCAATTTCTGCTCCCCAGTTAACAGTTAGTTCCCTGCAACTGAGCGGCGATCTGACGCTGCTCCACCATATTAATGCCGGCGGTAGCACCCCAACCCGTAGTTACGGTACGGCATTAGGCGATGGCGGATCAGCCTCAGTTAACGGTTCAGATACCGCCGGCTCGGTAACTATCAATACCGGAACTTCTCCAGTGGTCGGTTGTTTTCTGACTATCACCTTTGCTACGCCTTTTAGTGCTACACCTCATATTGTTATTACACCAGTCGGCTCCAGTGCCGCCGGGTTGCAGTACTACATTAACCGTTCCACTACTAATTTCAGCATCTGTAGTGCATCTGTCCCACCAGCCAGTGTCAGTTTCGGTTTCGACTATATTGCCTTTGATTAATTTGACTAAATAAAATATTTGTTAGACTTCCAGAAAAACGGTGACTGTGTTTTGGTGAACATGCATCACTCCGCCGGAAATTTTAATACGCGTTTCTCCACCAGCAGTATCTAGTACTAGATCACAAGCATCAAGTAAAGTTATAAAGTTATGGTGATGGGGCAAAATATCAAAAGGCCCAGTTTTGTTAACGGCTGATACGCTTTTAGCTTTACCATCGAAATAGACTCGAAACGGCGACCAGATCTTTGCTTGTAAGGTAACCTCGCCTGGTGCAGTACTTCTTTGGGGTGCCGTGTTTTGAGTGGTAGTTCCATTTTGATTAGGGGTAGTGATATCAGTCATCATTAAACCTCAAACCGGTTAGCGTAATTGAACAGTCGTAATAATTTCATACGATAATTTCCTCGATGCCCTTTAAAGTTTCATCTAGTGTAAATGATTCTCCCTTATAGGAAACTTGGTTTTCGACGACGTGCATGTGCTGCGAAAAATACTGGATCAGTTTTTTGGCTTTATTGTAATCAGCCCGATCAGTGACCGACAATTCGTTTTCACCGATTATCGCAATAATGCCTTTGAGTGATTCATATTTTTGTAATAAAGACTGAACTTGGACGCTGAGCAGATAGTGGCGGTCGCCGACAATATCCGGGCTGAGCAAACTGGAGCTGGTTTGAGTCAAATCGACAGCCGGACGAATCCCCTGTTCGGCAACTTGTCTGGATAAAACGATCGTCGAGTCCAGTTCGTGTTGAATCATTTGCACGGCCGGATCGGATAAATCATCAGCCGGAACATAAATGGTTTGGACGGCGGTAATCGAACCTTTGTCTGAGGAACTTAAGCGGTCTTGCAGCATTTTGACATCTGAGAAAATGGTTGGTTCATAGCCGCCTTCGGAAGGCACCTGATCAAGCAGTGTAGAAACTTCATTTTTAGCTTGGACAAAACGGTACATGTTATCGGCAAAAAACAATATGTCTTTACTTTGTTCATCGCGAAAATACTCAGCTAAAGTGACAGCTGCCGAGCCGACCAAGGAACGCTGGACCGGGTTTTGATCCATCTGGCCGAAGAACATACAGGTGTTTTTTAATAAATCGCGGGTTTTCAGAGTCTCGTATAGTTCATGACCTTCACGGATACGCTCACCGATACCGGCAAAGAAGCTTAACCCCCGACCGCTTTGGGCAATGTTATAAATTAGCTCCATCGTCAGTACCGTCTTGCCAACACCAGCACCACCGATAATGCCGATCTTTCGGCCTTTCACGAAGGGCGTAAAGAAATCGATGACTTTAATACCGGTTTCCAAAATCTCCGGTTTGCTACCAGCAAAGGAAGTACTTTGTTTGGGCAAGCGAAAGATACTGCGCGTTTCCAAACCTTCAGTTTTTAGTGGACCCAAACCGTCAATCGGCCGACACATGGCATCAACCACCCGGCCGATTAAAGCATCGCCGACTGGTATTTCCAGACCTTTACCGGTACCGTTAACCAGCATACCTTTTTGCAAGCTTTTATCCGCCCAAAGATTTAAGCACTTGGCGATATTTCCGGCCTGAAGACTGTCAACTAGCAACGGGGTTTGAGTTTCATTATCTACTAGCAAGATTTCATAAGGTTCCAGATTACCCTCTTCATAAACGACATCGACCACCAGGTCGCGTAAAGCGTGAATATATCCCCTACTCATAAGCCGCCGTCAACTTTTTAAGACCGTTGATAATTTCTTTCAGTCTTTCGTCGGATAAATTACGCTTGGCCCGGTTATAGCTCAACTTTAAGCTGTTTTCCGAATCCACGGCTTTATCTTGGGCAACGCTCATCGAACGAAAGCGGCTGGCATATTGAGCCAGTTTAGAATCTAAAATAACTTGACTTAATGTAATCCCGATCATTGTCCGTTCGAGGTGAGCCACAACCGCAATGGTGCTTGGTTCAAAGATGTAATTAAATTCGCTGATCACGTTTTCAATATCTTTGGATTGGTTTTTACCGCCGGCTTGTTGTACGGCAGTTTGCAGCTCAATCTTTTTTACATCTTGAACCATGAGCGAGACATATGACTGGTAATAAACCGTAGTGTTCCGATAGCCCCGGACGTATTTAATTAACGGTAAAACATTGATATTTTGGTCTTTACCGGGCAGTTTAAAATATTTTTTAAACTGAACTCCGGCCTGGATCAGTTGGATGGCACCGTGGTGACCGATGACGATGATATCTTGCTTGGCCGGATCATGTTCTTTAACCATCCATTCAATCAGTTTCTGGTCAATATCGCCACTAAAACCACCTTCAGCGGTAATGGCAATCAACAGCTCTTTATCGATGACTTTTTCCTGGGCATCCCGGCCGAACCGGAACAAACTATTAACTTTTATCTGGGTATAAATCCGCCATAGTTCGTCAAAATAGCGCTGGGATTGCTGGACCTGGTTTTTAATCTGAGCGATGTGAATACTGGCCAAACTTTCAAAAATGCTAGTTAAAGTGACGATCGTATTCATATCGTCTCTTTGCTGGGCCAGTTCATTAAGCTGAATCATGTCTTCACCCTTTTCAGGCTGATAGCCAACAGATCGTCGCGTAATTTATTAAAATCTTTATCATCTTCCATTTGGGCGGCAAAACTCTCGGCTTTGGATTTTAATGTTTTAATATCCAGTAGTTGGCCCTCTTTCAGATTTAAGACAATATCCAGCATTAAGACCTGAGCATTCACGGAATAAGTTTCGTCCGGAGCTTGGTTAAACAGGGCGTATATCCGCTTACCCCTTTCCAGATCGGACTTAGCTTCCAGACCGAGCTCGGTACCGAAGTGCGAGAATTCCTGGGCCTGAACAAAGGCATTGAGCGCAATCATAGTTTGCGAAGCCAGTTGCTTTTGGCGATCGTTTAAACCCATACCCCCCACCCTAGTCACGCTTAATCCGGTACTGACCGCCGGCCGCATGGTATCGCGGAAGACTCTCATATCCAAGATCCATTGTCCATCAGTTATGGACATAACATTGGTCGGCAGATAGGCGGTAATATCGCCGCCGGAAGCCAGCACAATCGGCAGGGCGGTTAAAGTTTTGTGATTACTGCTTAATTTACCGGCCCGCTCCAGTAAACTGGAATGAGCATAAAACATATCACCCGGATAGGAATCGCGTCCTGGGCTGGACCCGGATAATAAAGATATTTCCCGGTGGGTATGGGCATGACTAGTTAAATCATCATAGATGATCATGACGTCTTGATCGCATTTTTGCCATAAGTATTCGCCCATCGCACAAGCGACATAAGGTGCCAGGTAACTCAGTACCAATGAATCGAACATCGTCGAAACCACGACAATGGCGTTTTTCATGGCATCGTTATCATTGAGCTTAGTCAGCAGCTGATCAACGTCGCTGCGGCGTTTGGCGATTAACACATAAATCGCAATCACGTCGGTATTTTTCTGATTGAGTGCCAGTTGGAGCGCCAGGGTGCTTTTGCCGGATTTAGAGTCACCTAGTATAGCCAGCCGCTGCCCGCGGACTAATGGGAATAGTTCATCAAGCACCATCAGACCGGTCGGCAGTTGCCGATCTAAACCTTCGTGTTCATAGAGCATCGGAGCGGTATTAAACACCGGCCAAGTACTATCGGCAGCGATCGGTCCTTTGGTATCTAATGGCGCACCGTTGACCGAGACTACCCGGCCAATAAAATCTTTACCAACTTTACAAACTAAGGAATGATGCTGCAGGACAACCATCATCCCGATAGTAATGTTGCTGGTCCCCATATGCAGAACCAGGACCTGTTCAGCCAGTATTTGACTGACGAATCCCTTGCTGCCGTCCTCGAACATCACCAGGGCGTGAATATTAATCGGCTGCAAACCTTTCACCCGAATTAAAAACTGCTCGACACCAATGACCTCACCCACCGGATAGCCGTTACTGACTAAGCGTTGGAAGTGAGCACTTTTAGTCGATACGTTTTCTGCCATATTACTGCTTCACCGCTTGAGCAGTGACATCGGCCTTATTTAAATCTTTAATCAGCTCGGCACTAAAGTGAACCAGGCGTTGGTGCAGGCTTAAATCAAAGTATTTATTAGTCGTCCGCAGAATACAGCCGGCGCCAATCGATGGCTGCAGGCCGACCTGTACCAAAATGCTGGTATGAATGTTTTGCCTCAGCCATTGCACGATCTTATTTAAAAATGCCGACGACGGATCGGTTGCAAAACTGAGATGCACTACCGGAGCGTGCTCGGCGACGTCGGTTAAAAAAGCAATTAATCTTTGTCTGATTGTGACATCTTGTAAATTTAACTTATTGCTGACCATTAGCTCGTCTAATAAACGACTGGTTTTAGGCAGTTTAGCGGTTGATTGTCCGGGAGAGCGTAAGGCTTCCTGCCGGAAATATTCATCTAGTGCCATCAGCTCCCGTCTTAAACGCGAGACATCCGTCGGTGTCATAATCAGCGCCGGAATTTGCAGCCCAGCCATATTGTCATGCGCCATGTTCGATGTCCTCCAGGATGGCTTGTTTATTGGCTTCCAGCTCGCTTAAGATGTATTCCAGTTGGTCATTCAGATCGATTTGATTACCGATAGCCGTAATAACATAGTGATTGATAATTTCCGCCATATTTTGTTCAAAGCGCTGGATTAGGTGACTTTTTTCAGCGGCTATCTCTTTTTCGAGTTGTTGTGACATGATGGCCCGCTGTTCTTCTATTGCCACATTAGTTTTTTGGATCGAATCAATAGCCAGTTGTTTAGCATCCATGATTGACTGCTCATATTTGTTAAATTCTTCCTGTAATTTTCGAGTAATTTCACTCTTCATGTATTCATTCAGCTGCGAGGTAGTCAATCGTAAGTCCTGTTGCAAAAACATGGCGTTTTCGCCGATTATTTTCTCAAAATGCAACCGGCCGCGGTTTCTTAATTCTTCGCGGAATTCCGTGCTGAATATATGTTCGACTTCATCTTCAGCCGATTTGGCATAATTCGAGCTGTCTTTGACATTGCCAGTAGTAGACGATTGGTTTCCTAAGCGCACTGCCACCCAAATAAAGGCCAGCGCTACTGCGCCCATCATACCCAGGATGCCTGCCAGCCACCAGATTGTCATGTTTGTCTACCCACCGTGCTTACGCTTATAGTCTTAGTAGTAAATATACTGCAAATAACCCGATAATGAAAATGATAACACCTACGATTACGACCTGAGCCAGCCCGCGAATGATAAAGCGTTTAGCTAGCGGATTGCGACCGATGGATACCAAACTGTTACGGACGCCGCTGTAAAATAGACTGCCGCTAATCACCATACTCAGCAGTAAAATTACTAAACAGACGTAAACTCTGGCGGCACTAACTGGTTTGTCGGCGATGGTACTGGAAGCTACTTGTAAAAAGCCTGGCAGCTCGCCGATGCCGTGACCTTGCTGGGGATTACTGGCAATACTGACCTCCACTGGGATAATGCCGATTGCTACCGTAGTTGTCCCGCCGCCAGCCTTTTTAATAGTTGCCGTACTAATGACATTGGCACCGCCGTTAAAGGCACTATCGGCTTTACCCAGTACTGTAGCTTCGTTATCCTCGGCTTTCATACCGATACCGGCCAGCGAAGAGGCTGAAATATAATCACCGATACTGATCGAGCCGTTCTCATTACTGACAATTACGTTATAACGTCCGGCAGTGGCTACATAGACCTGGCTGGAGCTGGTGGAACCGCTACTGAGAGAGATAGCGGCATTGTTGGGAGCGACTACCACCCCTTGCATGCTGATCACATCATTAATCGATAAAGCTTGAACCTGGCTGGCATTACCTTTAACCGAGGCGACAATCATCCCGGTTTGCAGCGGTCCGTTAGCACTATAACTTTGAACAACGGCCTGATTGGTGCTGCCGCTGCTGGCAGCTAATGCCATAACTGGTAAGATAAGCAAAGCCGCTAAGCTTACCCAAAAGCATATCAAAGACTGCCGAAGCTTAAGCATCTTATCATCAGTATAACGGTCGGCTGATTACTAGGCAATAAGTCGACTCAAGACGTCGACAGAGTAACGGATAGCTTGGGCGGTAGTTGTCCGTCCCATAGTAAAACGCAGCGAAGCCCGGGCATCGGCGTCAGATATTCCCATAGCACTCAGTACATGCGACGGAGTTTGGTCGCTGGCACTACAGGCCGAACCGGCCGCTGCCATAATACCCGCCTCATCTAATGCCATCAGTAACCGCTCGTTATCCTGACCCGGAATGGTGATATGAACATTATTGGGCAAACGCTTAGTTAGTGATCCGTTAATACGGCAGCTGGGTATAGTTTCGATTAACAACTTAATAAACAACTGCTGCAGCAGCTTTAACCGGGTTGATTCCTTAGCTTTCAGAGTCTGAGCCTTCTCCAGAGCTCGGTTGAAACCGATAATTTGACTGACGTTTTCGGTGCCGCTTCGGATATTTCTTTCCTGCCCGCCGCCGTCCAGTATTGGCCTTAACTCTAAGCCCCGGCGGATCCACAGCAGCCCGCTTTGTTTAGGACCATAAATCTTACCGCCGTTTAAAGTCATTAAATCAACGCCTAAACGCGAAACATGTAAGTCCAAATAATTGGCTGCCTGGGTGGCATCACTATGCAAATATAGCGGTAAGTGATTTCCGGCTTGTTGTCTCGCAGCTGTTATTTTATAAATTAAAGCCGCAACTTCTTTAACCGGCTGAATCGTGCCAATTTCATTATTGGCATACATCACACTTATTAAGACCGTGTCATCATTTATCAGCTGCTCGAGAGCCGTTAGATCGATGATTCCGTCAGAACCAACCGGTACCTCGGCATGGCGGTAGTAATGAGCCGGAGCCAGCACTGATTCGTGCTCAATACTACTGACAATCAGTTGTTTACCGGGGTAAAGCCGCATGATCCCGTGAATGGCTAAATTATTAGATTCGGTTCCGCCGGCCGTGAAAATAATTTCTAGCGGTCGGACGCCCAGGATTAGAGCCGACTTGGAGCGGGCTTGTTCAATTGCCGCTCGAGCTTTTCTGGCTGATTGATAGGTCGCCGACGGATTATAAAATTGGTCACTAAAGAAAGGCCGCATGGCGGTAAGAACTTGCGGATCGATTGGCGTAGCCGCCGCATAATCAAGATAAACTGTCTTCATCAGATTTAGTATACGACTCTTAAACTAAGGCCGTTTAATTAAGCGGTTTGCTGAGCTAGACGGGTAAGTTCAGAACAGATTCGGTATTTATATAATTTAACGGCTCGATAAAGATTATGCGCTTCTTGCTGGCTTAATGCTTGATAAGAATTCGAGCCCTGTGACTTAACAATCCCGCTGGGACGGACATCGTAACGGGTGGTTACTGCTTGATGCTGGCCTTGGGCGTCAGTCCATTCTTCATGCCAAACCCAAGTGTGTTCGTCTAAACAAAAGAACTCCCGACGGACACCTTTAGGAATTGGTCCGAATAACTCACCGCCGAGCCGGGCTTCGTAGTGAAGGATGGCCCGATACAGATCAGCTTTACGCTGCTCTTCTTTACGAGCTTTAGTCTGACCAAAAAGATTAAGCGACACGGCGTTGTTCCTCCTCATAAATATTGGCAACATTTTGACGTTCCTTTTCTACAGAAAGTTCTTCAGTCGTTACATCAATTTGAGGTGCCGAAGTAGTCAGATAACTCGGGTATTGGGACCGTTCAATAGTTTGGCGGGTAGCCGAGCGTAGTGGCACTATATTGTCTTTAATCTGATCGGGTGGCTGAGTAGAGCTGGATTCCGGTTGAGGCATCCGAGATTCGGCAACAACTTCATTAATTGGATACATCTGCGAATTAATAACCTCAGCCGACACATCAGTCAAACTGGAAACAATCTCAAAACGCCGGGCTAACAATTCACGAGTCAAATTGTCCCGAACATCAAATTCTGGCGATTGATTGTACTGTGTCATATGCCTTCCTGCTTAAATATTAAATAATTGCCGGACATTTTTAGTAGTGGCTTCAGCCAGTGTTGTCACTGATTCCCCCCGAAGCTCTGCCAGAAATTCAGCAATTGTCTTTACGTGATAAGGCTCACATATTTTACCACGGTAAGGGCTTGGTGTCAAGAATGGTGCATCTGTTTCTAAAAGTAAATAGCCAAGTGGGATCGTCCGGTAAGCCTCCAATTGTAGCGCATTTTTAGTAAAAGTCGCAATACCATTTACCCCAATAAACAAATTATTGCTCACCGCCCGTTTTAATTGAACCGGTGAGTCGGTAAAACTATGCAAAACACCGCGAATGGGATGTGACTGATCGTGATAACTTTCAAAAATCGGCCAAAAATCATCAAAGGCTTCGCGGACATGAAAGACTAACGGCAATTGGCATTTTTGGGCTAATTCTATCTGAAACTTTAACAGATCCCGCTGATCGGCTTTGGGAGAATTTAAGTAATGATAATCCAGCCCGCATTCTCCGATAGCTACGACCCTCGGTTTAATAACTAGATCGGTGAGTTGTTGTTTGGCCGCCTGATTGTTGACATAATACTTCGCCTCATGGGGATGGAATCCAACTGCCGCCCAACAATCAGTCCGATTAGCGACAAATTCGACAGCCAGTTGACTATCCTGCAGATTGCAACCGATGCAGACAAAACGGTTAACGAAAGCCGCTTTGGCCCGCTTTATTACTACCTCCGGATCAGTTAAGCCCCCTTTGGCCCAGAGTTCAACTACCGACGGATCACCGCTGGAATTACCAATTAACTGAATATGGCAGTGGCTATCGCATAACTCCACTTGGTCTTCTCCTAATTAGGTTTGGCCGTAGCGGTTTCTTGCTTGGGAAACAGCGTTCCCGAAAAAGGATGGATCACACCCTTGGTAAAGACATTGCGGATTTTATCGGCCGTATCGGGTAAAAACGGCGCTAGCAGATCGGCAATTTCGAGTAAGCAGCTAACTTGATAGGCCAGAACCTCCCTAAGATGGTTTTTGTCATCAGTTTTAGCAATTTCCCAGGGTTTTTCTTCGTCAATATATTGATTTAAGCCGCGGACTTGGTTCCAGACATCATCCAGAGCCCGGTCGAATTTACAATTATCTAGCGCTGTTTTATAGGGAACGGTGTCGTGTTCCGAGGGCGGGATATCACCGATCTGACCGTCTTGGTAGCGCTGAATCATGGCGACCGTCCGTTGAACGGCATTACCTAGTTCATTGGCCAGCTCATTGTTATAAGCGGCCTCAAAGGTTTCCCAACTGAATTCACCGTCTTCATATGATGGGATATGGCGCAGGAAAAAGTAGCGAAAGGGATCACAGCCGTATTTATCAATCACTTCATCAGGTGAAATATATTTGCCGATCGATTTGCTCATTTTTTTATTGTCAATATTAATAAAACCATGCACGTATAACATCTTCGGCAGCGGCAGCTTCAGCGCCAGTAGCATGGCTGGCCAGATGGCGGCATGAAAGCGTAAGATATCCTTACCAATAACCTGAACGTTAGCTGGCCAGAAGTTTTTAAAATCCTGATGTTCGGGATATCCAAGTACCGTAATATAGTTCATCAAGGCTTCCCACCAGACATACATGATCTGCGACGGGTCACCAGGAATGGGTACTCCCCAGGCAATTTTTTCTTTCGGCCGTGAAATACTGATATCTTCCAGACCTTCTCGAAGCAGAGCTAAAATCTCGTTGCGGCGAGACTCGGGGACTATCATAAAGTCTCCGGATTCGATGGCGCTACGGATTTGGTCGGTATACTGGCTGAGTTTGAAGAAGTAATTTTCTTCTTCAATTTTCTGATAGGGCCGGTTGTGATCCGGACAGACACCTTTATTGGCTTTAACCTCAGTGTCGGTAAAGAAGGCTTCTTCGCCAGAACAGTACCAGCCGATGTATTTACCTTTATAAAAATCCTTTTCCAAAGCTTTCCAGATCAATTGGGCACGTTGTTCGTGCGGTTTATCGGTCGTTCGGATAAAGCGGTCGTTACTGATATTCAGTTTCTGACATAACTCCCGGAATTTTTGACTCATCTGATCAGATAATTCTTTGGGAGTAATTTTGAGCTCTGAGGCTTTTTCGACCATTTTACTGCCGTGTTCATCGGTGCCGGTACTAAAAAGGGTCTCCTTACCCTGAGCCCGGGCGTAGCGGGCAAGAACGTCTGCCATGACAAATTCCATGGCGTGCCCCAAGTGAGGCTCACCGTTAACATAAGGAATGGCAGTCGTGACGTAATATTTATTCATATCCGTTCCTATTGTAACAAACCTCTTAGAGAAGTTGTGCTTGTGATGGAATTATTGGCGGATCGAAACCAAGTTGTTCGGCTAGTCTGTCTAAAAAGACACTTTGACCACTGGATAGTTTCAAGGCGGCTTCTGGCAAACTAAACCAGGCCGCCCGGTCCACCTCCGGAAAACTTTGTTGTTGGCCGGAATGTGGCGGCCACTCCATGGAAAACTGATTACTCTTAACTTTTGTAATATCGATATCGCCAGAAATGGCCCAAACACTGATTACTTTCCCGTCGCGGCGCTTAATTTCGCCCAGATCTAAAAAGTCACCTTCCGGTACCGATTGACCGATTTCTTCTTGAAATTCCCGTTTGGCCGCTTCTAGAGCTGTTTCATCCTGGTGATATTCGCCTTTAGGAATAGACCAGACGCCTTGGTCTTTTTTGGCAAAAAACGGTCCACCGGGGTGAGCTAAAAGTACCTCTAGATGGGCCTTGTCGTTGGTTTTATAAACTAGTATTCCGGCACTGAGTATATTCATATCTTTTGGTGGGCAATACAGGGCTCGAACCTGTGACCTCAGCAATGTGAATGCTGCGCTCTAGCCAACTGAGCTAATTGCCCCTAGCAGACGCGGCCATTATACCATTTAAGCTGACTTGTGATCGATGTAATCCTGGCAGAGACGTTCAAAGACACTGTTAGTCCAGCCAAAACCGGTTTGAGTCGGATAAACCCCTTTAACCGGTGGTTTTTCAGGATTAACTACATTATATTTCTCCAAAAAGACACCGTTTTTATTGAACCATTTCAGATTGGTTTTCAGCCATTTCATAGCAATCCGCTGAGCATCGTAGTGATAACCGTAGCGTTCTAGCCCGCGAATCACAATCAGCTGTAGCGGTGCCCAGCCATTGGGATAAGCCCATTGCACCGGCATACTGCCACGCATATGTTGGCGCATCGGTAAAGCATCGGTGGTCGTCAGACCGCCCCGGGCTTCAAAATGGCGCAGTGCCCCGACTAAAGTCGCGGCCTGTTTCAAATCAACCATCCCGGCCCACATTGGATAATAGGCTGCCAGACTACTGACGCTACTGCGCTTACCCTTCACAAAATCATAATCATAAAACAGCCCGCGGATATGATCCCACATTAATTCATTCATGGTTTTTTGGCGCGCGGTCGCAATGTTGTCCCATTGCCGGGCTTTTTTATCATCACCGAATAAGCGGGCGGCTTTGGCAAAATCGGTTTCATATTTATAAAGCAGGGCATTTAAATCAACCGGCAGGTAATTGAGGGCTTTACGATGAAAACGCGGCGTCATGTCCCAGCCGCTCTCAGCCTCGGCCAAATCGTGCAGCATATTGATGTCGTAGTAGCGGCTTAAGCCACGGAACATTTGTCGGTAATTCGGATTTTTCGTGCCCATCCAAACTACTTTGTATTCGGTTTCAGCTAGTTCGATGGCTTTTTTCAGCCAGGCTTTATTTAAATGATAGGTTTCATATACTTCGAAAATAAAAGAGGTTAGGAAAGGCGGCTGGGATCGCCCCATCAAATAAGTCCGTGAGGCATTAGGTATGACTTTGTAGCGCTTGAACAAACTGGTCAGATCTTCCAGTATGCCGCGAATGAGCTCCTCGTGCTGTGCATCATACAGACCCTGTACCATAAAATAACTATCCCAGTAGAATAACTCGTTATAGTCAAAGCTGGCAGTTTCGTCATAGCTTGGCACCAGATAAGGCTTCGGTAAGCCCAGCAGACTTTCGTCGTTGTTTGGGTGAAAACGCCATAAGTGTGCCCAGTAATGTCTGATATAATCGCGGGCAGCCTTGACGTCTGAAGCACTAAGTTCTCTGGTTCGTGGCTGCCAGAACCGCCGATGTACGATATTGTTGGCCCTGGTCAGGCTAATTATTTTATCAGCATAAAACATATGGCTGTTTGTTTATTTGATCTGTGTTTTGACCTCTGATAAACCTATTTAAGCACTAGCTTGTCAAAATATAAAGACGGTACTCCTGTTATTTTCCAAATAGCTGCCGGATTTCTGATTTGGCCTGTTCAAGTATTAATTTCTGAGAAGTGGCCAAGTTTTTACCAGAGCGGTTGATATAAAAATTCAGCATCGAGATAGCTGATTGATAAGGGGTGCCTTTACGGCGCTCACTCCTTTCGGCCGACTGCTTTAGTGATTGAGCGATCCGACGCGGATCTTGCCAAGTAAAGACACCCGCTTCTAGATCGAGTGCATTGCTCTTTTTGGTAACCTCTGCTGACCAAATTTTGGATTGAGCCATCTACCTCTTCTTGTGACGGGCAGCTTGCGCTTTCTTGATGTTCCGGCGGGCTGCTTCACGTTGTCTGGCTGTTGCCATAGTTATTATCCCCTCCTTAACTTATTACATGCAACCGGCTGGATATGATCGATAACTCGGCCGGCGGTTCGAATGCTAGTTTTGAGTTATGGTATATTCTGTTGGTTATCAGTATTTAGGGTCTTACTAATGTAGTTAAGTAGTTTTAATTATGCAGTGAAATTACTTACCTTAACCAGAACCCATATTTCAATTAGCCTCTTAAGAAAAGGTAGAACGAGTTTAAAAAGTGCCCTAACTTTATGACTCAAATAAGGTTTTACTAATGTCAGCATCGTCTGGTCTAATAAAAAAGGTTGTTGTATTATGTAGTACAGAATCTAAAAAATAAAAATAAGTATGTCTAGATACCATCATCACCGCGTTAAGAAACATCGAATTCTTGCGGTTAAGAATTCTTCAAAATACAAATTGGTTGATCGGGCGACATACGTAGTGGCTATTCTAGAGCCGCTAATTACGGTACCGCAAGCTATAGCCATCTTTACCGGTAAATCAGCTACGGGTGTATCTCTGACAACTTGGGTGGGTTATGAAGCTTTAACTGTTGTATGGGTCTGGTATGCCCTAGCTCACAAAGATAAATTAATACTTCTTTACCAGGGTCTATATATCATCATCCAAACCATCATAATTGTCGGTTGCATTATGTACGGTGCAAAGTGGTGATAATCACGATGCTTAATAACAAAAATGACCTCTAATTAAAGAGGTCATAATTAATATACTTGGTGGAGCTGGCGGAGCACTACCCTCCGCGTCCGCTGGTTTATCTTGGTTAATC
>CAZNOW010000019.1:0-21810 GCA_964574915.1 uncultured Candidatus Saccharibacteria bacterium | reverse complement strand
AATAGAACAATAAGATAATATTCGGGACTGAAGTATAGTGCTTATGATTGGCGGGCTCGACCGGATTTGAACCGGCGATCTTCTCCGTGACAGGGAGACGTGATAGGCCTCTTCACTACGAGCCCACGCGGATCCAGAACACTAACAGAGGTCATGATAACAAGCAAACCACTAAAAAGCAATGTTCTGAACTATAACTTATTAATCAACATGTATAAAAACGTGCTGTTTTTCGGTATTTTCAAGGGGATTAGTAAAATTAGTAATCGGCTGAAAATTAAATGAGATATGTGCGGCTTGTACTTCACTTCCCTGTACTGATAAAACTTTTACAATTTCAAGGCTATATCCTGTATTGATAATACCCGAGTATTGGCCTGGTTGTAGCTGGAAGAGCTCAGATATTATTTGCGGTGCAATATCAGTGTTTGATTTACTAATTAATATACCGTAATCCCCACCATTACTACGAGTAGAGCTGTCATCAGAGACCTGCTTGGCTAGCGTACCAAAGTCTGCACCTTGTTTTAGTTCAGTCAGGGCCTGGTCGGCTCGCTGATGGGTGGCTGTATCCAGTTTATTAACAACCATCTGTGATAATAATTCTTGGCTTAATTCCCGCTTGAAATCATCCATCGTCCAACCCCAGAATTCACTAAGTACATTTTGGAAAACTTGATCGTTGGCTCCTAGCCGATTTTCCGATCGAACCAGCGCTACGGCATTATTAATGTCATCTGAGCTAACAGATAAATGATTTTGCTGAGCTAATTGTTCGATATAAGCATTTTGCAGCGCCTGATCTAGAGACCTTTGCTTAAAAACGCTTAACCGTTGTTCGCCGGCCGGGGTTGAAAAATTAACATTCTGCTGCGTTTCATAGTAATGCATATAATGGCGCAGTTCGAACAGATAGCTGTTATAGGAGACAAAGTAGCGATTATCAACTAGGGCAACCGGAAACGGAATAACTTTAGTGACTCCGTAAATAAAACTGGACGTTGATTGAAATTTATACAGTTCCAAAGTGCAAAATCCGAAAAAGATAATAATGGCGGCTATTAAAATCCCGATTGAAAGCTTTACTATTCGGTTCTTAGAAGCCTGCAGCGGGTAAATATATTTTCGGGCACTGCTTAAGACCTCTTCCCTACGGGCAGCGATAGTTTCATTTGTAATATGAATGTCGCCGCCGTCAATCGGCTGCGGTTCAGGTGTTGGCGTGAGGCGCCTCCAACCAGTGAGGAATTTTTTTAGCTTTGTAATCATTGATTTAAGTTTCTTCAACGTTCCCACTCCATGGACCAACCCTTTTGAACGGTACATCAGCTAGGGTTACACCTTCATCGCGCAAAATCTGAATGATTTTAGTCTGAGTTTTAGCGGGATGATGAACGTCGTGAATTTCTAACTCGCCCAAATAAGTTTGCATCTTTATTGTACCAAATCCAAGCAGTGTTTCTTGTACTCCGGATATCTCATAGTTAACCTGTTGGATTTGGGCCAAATTCATATCGGCGTAACTGCTGTGAAACAACCCTTTTTGGGTAATCTGGATAAAACGCTGATTAGTCATGATGAAAATACTAAAATACCAGCTAATCCAAGATGGTATCAGTAAAATTAAACCGACGATGATGCTGGCGGCCAGAGCTACAAAGAAAGCAAACATAGTTGGCGGGTTGTTCGGCCTCAGATAGGTTAAAGCCACGATGATAATCGGGCCGATCAGCCAGGACGCTAAACTAATAATTAACCCCTTACGCATGACAATGGGGTGCCGACGGAAAACCAGCAGTACTTCTTCATCTTCAAACTGGCCTTCGAAATATTTTACAGCGGACTTTCTGACAGTGTCTTTGGCCATAAGCGTATTGTATCAGGTGACACCTATAAGCGTCACGTTGGTCCTTTTGGTATCCCCGCCGCGACTCGAACGCAGATCTGCTCCTTAGGACGGAGTTATTCTATCCATTTAACTACGGGGACCTACCTACACTATTCTAGTCTCTCTAGTAGTGTTTTTCATACATCACATCTTCACCGGCCCGTCGGTAATTATGTACCGGGTCGCCGCCAAACCAAATATTAATCTCGTTGGTGGCTTCTTTTTGATTCTCGCTAGCGTGAAACAGGTTATGAATGGAGCGATGCTCGGCGTTAGCGATTGCCGGGCTGTCTACCGAATAATCACCCCTAATTGTACCCACATCAGCCTTATTAGGAATAGTATGACCGGCTAGTTTTCTAACCATATCAATAGCCTGGATGCCCTCCACTATCATGCAGACAACCGGACCCGACAGTAAATAATCGACCAGCATGTCACTGACTTGCCGGCCGATAATTTTGGTATCGTCAGTCCCCAGTGCTTCTTTGGGCGTAATGGTTAACGTCTCGAAGCCACTGACACTTTTTTCGCCTAATCGGTTAACCCATACCAAATCTTCAGTCGGGTAATGCTTGGAGGCTTGTTCCCGGTTGGCTTGAATCATTTTCAAAGCAACAATTTTCAGCCCTGCTTTTTCAATTCGTTCAATAATATCGCCAATTAAACCGCGGCTGACGCCGTCCGGCTTGATAAGGCAAAAAGTTCGCTGATATTTAATTGATTGCAGCACCGGATGAAGCTTGGCCATAAATACTACCAAAACCTAACATAAGTTATTTGTTGCTGTTATTCTAACAGCCCAACCTATTGTCTACAATGATATGACCACGTCGCACAATGCTATAATTTGCTTATGCTATTTACTAAAGCCAAAACTGATTTTCTGGAACATTTGGAAATCGAACAAAACCGCTCGCAAAAAACCATCGCCAATTATGACCATTATTTAACCAGACTGGTTGATTTTGCTGGCGATATTCAGGTTGCCGCTATCGATACCGAACTTATCCGTAAGTGGCGGCTGTGGCTAAACCGGCTAGGCACTAATACGTCTGATGAGTTACAAAGAGTCACTGTCAATTACCATTTGATTGCTCTGCGCAGCTTCTTAAAATACCTGGCTAAACGCGATGTAACAGTCATGCCGGCTGATAAAATCGAGTTGGCTCGGGTCCATCGTAAAGAAGTCACCTTTCTCAACGAAGATGAATTAGCCCGGTTATTTGCTCAACCCGATACCGAGACGATTATCGGCAGCCGCGACCGGGCTATATTAGAGTTATTGTTTAGTTCTGGTTTAAGAGTATCTGAGCTAGTCGGGTTAAATCGAGACCACATTAATCTAAAGCTGCGGGAATTTTCGGTCCGTGGTAAAGGCCAAAAGGACCGCCCGGTGTTTATTAGTGAAGAGGCGGCAAATTGGATCAATCATTACTTGCAAAAACGAGACGATGCCGCCATTCCCCTTTTTATCCGCTATAGCGGCAGCAAACAAGTCGATCAAAGTGGTAATTTCCAGCGGTTAACTGCCCGCTCCGTTCAGCGGCTGGTCAGCCGCTATGCCAAACTAGCCGGTATCACCAAACATGTCCACCCCCACGTACTAAGGCATAGTTTTGCGACTGATTTACTGATGAACGGTTCGGATCTCCGCTCAGTCCAGGTCATGCTAGGTCACAGCGATATCAGCACTACCCAAATTTATACCCACGTGACTGATCAGCACTTAAAAAGTGTCTACGAAAAGTATCACCACAAAAATTTATAAAAATCCGGCTCAAATTAAATTAATTAAATTCAGTGACTAGTTATGGGAATTTGCGCACAATAAATCATTCGGATTACCGCCCGTTTGAGTAGTATAGGTATTAAAGTAACTACTATAAACTCCGAATTGTTTGCAAATCGAATAATTCGAGATTATGGCCGCATCGGGTATGGCATAGCTGTTGGCATCAGATAAATCCGCGGCAACTACAATGCGGCGTAGTGTGTCTTGGGCTTTGCCAGTTGAATCAATATCCGCCTGGGCTCCGTATAACGGCTGGTTATTGGCATCAGTAATGGTCAATGGTGATCCGGTCAGATAAAGTGTGGTTACCCGCATATAGTACTGATTATCTGATAAACCTTTGATGGTCGTAATGCAGTTGGTGGCACTGCAATTAACACCGATAACTTTACCCTGATCTCCCCATGTCGCAGAAGCGCTATTCGTATTAGTCGGCAAGAAAAACATAGTGGAGACTCTATTGGAAGCACTAGAGCTCCAACTGGCCCGGGTTATTGGATTAGTAGGAGTGGTGGTGGTATCAGCCAAATCAACGCGTAATACTGGGAAATTACAACTCCAATTAGTACTGGCCGGGAAGCTACCAACTGGTGTAGTACACGAATAACCGGATCCGGTTAAGCCGCTAGGCGGCTGCCAATTTAAAGTTAAACTGCTAATTGCCGCCCCAGATGAAATAATCGGTATAACTGTTGAGTTATAGCTTACGTTATACTGCAGTGCGGTCGGATTGGCCGTAATTAACAGACAAGTATAATATGTGTTGTTTGCGCTGTTAATGGTTTGCATGGCATTTGTAAGATTCGGCGGATTGGCATTTGGATAATTGGCGTTTGCACAGCTTGTTTTATTGGGAAGACTAGCAATCGGATTTGTTTGAGCCCAGGTATTAATAACTGCCCGGGCGTCATTGATGCCGCTTTCAGCGGCATAATAAGCTTGGGTGCTTAATTGTTGGTCAGTCGCATTACGCTGTTCGGTTCTTGATACTTCGGCAAAACCAAGCACAATTAATGTGATCACTACCATCATGACCATAGTGACTAAGATTGAGACCATTCCTGACTGATGTTTGTTATTTAAGCGTAACATTCTCATAAAATTATACCCCTTAGAGACGCTTCTCTACAGTTGTAGTTAGATCAGCTACCGCACAAAATTGTGAGCCGGAAATACTTTTACAGCTTTCGTTTGCAAAGTTAGTAGTGCTGGCTAGTAAATCATTGTCACCGTATATAACTTCTATCTCAATAGTGTAAATATTCCCGTTCGTAGTATTTATATTGAGTACGCCCACACGCATATGTTGGTTGAGCAGCTCCCGAACGCCTGAACCAAGCGCCGCAATCCCGCTATTTCCGGATTTAAGATTTTTTTGTATAGCTGCTGTTGGCCCAGAACTACAGGCACCCGCTTCGTCAACTAATAGGCCGTGGTACCCTTGATCCAATTGTTGTGAGGGCGAGTTATCGGTCACTTGCTGACCAGGTGCATAAGCGTATAAGGTATTGTCAATACAATACCAATTGACATTCCCAGTCCCGCTAGTAAATTGTTGACCAAATTCCACGCTCTGGCTGACTTCGCTCATAATACTTCGGGCCACCGACTGAGTTTCAGAGCTAATGATGCCTTTGTAATAGTTATTAGTAAAGCTCATCACACCTACGGCAATTACAAGTAATATCACCGCAAAGATAGCCGAAGCCACCATCAGCTCGAGGATAGTAAAGCCTTTCTGGGTTTTAGATTGAGTATCTTTGGTGATTATGAGCATTTTGTATCGTTATATACCTTTAATTGAACAAGTAACTGTCGGCCAGAGCCGCCAATTGTAATCATACCCGATTGATTTGAGCCACTGCTGGCTAAACAAATATTTACTCCGCCGGCAGGATCAATTACATAGTTAGTACTAGTTAATAACAAGCTATCGACATTATTAACAAACGTCGCAGATGATTGACCAATTGATGTACTCGATGCGTTATCAATTAGTACCAGATCGACCGGCTGAGTACCAGAATTATATCCGCCAGCCGACGAGCTATTCAAACTACCCAGTTCCATCAAAAAGCCAACCGCGTATATCGAACTAATGGCCGGATTAGAACTACTAACCGATACGGCCGTTAAACCATATTCGAGCGGGAAAGAGGTGGTCGAAAAACCTGATTTGAAGTTTATACTGCTATCACCAATGATCGGTCCGACATTCCAAAATGCATTCGGAGGATTAGGTGTTGCGCACATACCTGGTGGTGTCGGCGTAATTAAAGTCGTATTACAGCTGGCTACGGTATAAGTTACATACCCCCCGGGGTAAGTACCACCCGATACCCCAAATTGAAAAATTTTTCCAAGAAAAGCACAACTGCCGTTTGATCCTTGATTATTGGTAGTAGATACATATGTTAAAGCCACAGAATTACCGCTTTGTTTACAAGTAAAGTCATTATTATTCGGATAATACCCCGTGGAAACTTGATTAATAACTTGCTGAATTTGAGTTTGAACATCCTGTATGGCATGAACAAATTCGGCTTTATTTTGCTGGCCGCCTAAGCTTGCGGCGATTGCCACAAATAATCCGGCTGTTACTGCCAGAACTATCATTGTCTCGACTATGGTAAAACCAAAGGCTTTGCGGCCATCTTGGCGGCTACCACTCTTCATGGGCCTAAGTATACCATAAGCATCTTATGAGAAGCACTTTAATACAGATAAAAAAGGTGGTTATACCAACTTGTTAAATGAGTCCCAAATAAGACAATAATAACCGTTGAAATTAGCAGTAAAGGACCAAACGGTATTCGACTAGTGGCTTTGACTCGGCCTTTAATCAACAGTGGCAACGCCACTATGGAACCAATCACCGATGCAAAAAATACGACTAAAAGTGCTGGTAAGGGTCCGCCTACGAGCAAACCAAGTACAATAGCCAGTTTAACGTCGCCAAAACCTATCCAAGCACCTCCTGAAACTACGTATAGCAAATAAAATAAGCCCGCCAAGCAAAGCAGTCCCCAGAAAGCTTGAGTTATCAGATGGACTCCACCGCCCATTGCCGTTGCCTTGATAACTAGTTCGATAAGAGCAATCAATATCAGGGGGTAGACTATTTTATCTGGTAATAAGAACCATTTAAAATCATAGATAGCGAGAGCTACAAAACCAGTTAAAAACAATAACCACAGAGCAAAACTAAAACTGCCGCTCACTCCAAATACCAGCGGCCACCAAATATAGGACAATACACAAAGAATAGCCGTCCCTAGTTCGACAATAGGATACTGCCCGGATATAGGTTTATGGCAGTACCGGCATTTTCCTTTAAGCAGAATCCAGCTAACTACGGGAATCAGATCTTTTAACGATAAATTATGACGGCAGTCTGGGCACATTGATCTCCCGTAAAGAATTGAGTAGTATCGTTTTTTCTCGGCGGACTTTAACTTTGACTGTTGATAGATGCGCCAAACAAGAGCATTAACAAAACTACCCAAGCAAAGACCAACCACGAACAGAAATACAAGCATTATCAAGTATCAGTATACGTTAATTAGAATCAGAATATTGCGTTAAAGCGCATCTGGTTGATCTTGTAACTTTATTCAGCCTGGATACAGTCCCAAGTCCAGTTGGCAGTATTACCTGGATCAACGGTGTACAAGAAAGCTGCTTGGCGATTGGTACCCTGAGTTACCGTAACAGTTCCGGATGCAGTCGTTGGGCAGACGCCACTGGTTACTAGCTCTAACGCGTCACCATTTGCTGTTGCCGGAGAAATGGTGGCCAGTTTGACGTTGGCAGCAGCAGCAGAAGCCCAATCAAAGGTATTTACTGCACCAGTTGCGGCCGCATTACCACCACAAGCAATATTACTAGGCATCTTAAATTCAGCTAGGTTTCCTGCGTCAGCCATAATCGACGCACAATCCGCAGCCCATGTACCATCGGCGCCGGGAAGTGTCCCATTGTTATTCGATACAAAATCATTAATAGCAGATGAAATTCTTCCAGCATCATCTTTTCGATCAGTATTGGCAGCGGAACGCTGCAAAGCTGGAACTGCCAAGAATACAATTAACATTATTAATCCGGCAATAGCCAGAACAATCATGATCTCGATTATCGTAAAGCCATTTTTATGTTTAAGTGTTTTGGTTAGCATTACAAATGCCCCCTTTGCTTCATGCTGTTAAATGCTTATGCTTGAATCTTACTGATTATGTTGTCAAAAATCAATACCTCACTAGATCACGCTGTTTATATTACTTGCCAGATTATAGATAGGCAGCAACACGGCGGCTACAATGCCAAAAGCTACTATACCCATTAAAATCATCATCACCGGTTCGATTGTTGATTGCAGAGCTTTAATCTCATTATCGAGTTCCTTTTCATAATAATCGGCAGCTTTGCCGAGCATCTGTTCCATAGAACCAGACTGCTCGCCGATGATTAACATGTTCGGTACCAGCTCTAAAAAGTTCGGATCATGCTCGAGGGACTGCCCTAGTGATTTACCGGCCTTAACTTTTTCAATGGCTTTAGTTATGGAATCTTCAATATGAACATTATCAACTGCCCTGGCAGTTATGGTTAACATTTGGATAAGCGGTACACCACTAGCTACCAAAGTCGTTCCGGTACGGCAAAATCTGGCCATATACATCTTCATAAATAAACTTCCAATTGGCCAGGCGCGCATTTTTAACCTATCAACAATACTTTTACCACCAAGTGTACGGCTCCATCTGCTTACAAAAAATACAATAACTGCCAGTATGACTAAGATTAGCCACCACCAGTGGATGACAATATCTGACACATCGAGCAGTATTTGGGTGATAAGTGGCAACTGCATGCCATTAGTTTCGGTATAAAGATTCTTAACTTGTGGTAATACCTTAATTAGCATAAAGGTCACGACAGCAGCCATAACTACTAATACGATCAGTGGATAAATCATAGCGCCGCGAACTTTACTGACAATATCCGAGTCTTTTTCCTGTTGGTCAGCTAATCTCTCTAAGGCTTTGTCCAGAGTACCAGAAGCTTCTCCAGCAGCTATTAGACTGATGTAAACCTGATTAAATACATTTGGATATTTACCTAAAGATTTGGCGAGAGACGAACCGGCTTCAATATCTGTAATAACTTGGCTAATAACAACTTTTAATGGTTTACTATCAGTTTGATTATTAACATTTCTTAAGCTTTGGATGAGTGGCAATCCGGCATTTAACAGAGTCGCGAGTTGTCGCGAAAATAATACTTTATCTTTAGTTTTAACTCGATTGAGTTTGCCAAACCGGCCATAAGTACCAGTTTTACTAATCTTAATATCAATTGGAATGAGCCCTTCATCGCGAATCAACTTTGCCGCTGATTGTTCACTATCAGCTTGAACGGTTGACTTGACGTGCTCTCCGCTTGCCGAATCGCGGGCGGTAAAATCAAAAGTTAGCATTAACTATCTAACTCCTCATCAATCTATCTAATTCATCTAGATCGATAGCAAAATTACGGGCTTCATCATAGGTCACCGTGCCTTCGTGGATCATTTTAGCAAGAGTTTTATCCATACTTTGCATCCCATATTCAGCGCCTGTTTGAATTACGGCATCGAGTTGATGAGTCTTCCCTTCTCGGATAATGTTTCGAACCGCCGGGGTGACAATTAAGATTTCAGCAGCAGCCACTCGTCCGCCGCCAATAGCCGGGAGTAATCTTTGAGAACAGATAGCCATTAATATATTGGATAATTGGGCTCGAATTTGAGGTTGTTGATGGGGTGGAAAAACATCGATCATTCTATCAATACTCTGAGCAGCACTGTTGGTATGTAAGGTAGCAAATACTAAATGACCGGTTTCAGCTATGGTGATTGCGCTAGCTATGGTCTCTAAATCACGCATTTCTCCGATTAGCACCACATCAGGATCTTCACGCAAAGCCGAGCGCAAGGCGGCGCTGAACGAATAAGTATCATAATGTACTTCCCGCTGAACAATGACTGCTTTGTTGGATTTATGAGTATATTCAATAGGATCCTCTATGGTTATGACGTGAGAGGCTCTTTCCATATTTATCTTATGAATCAAAGCTGCGAGACTGGTGGATTTACCGGAACCAGTTGGACCAGTAATTAGCACCAAACCTCTAGGATAATCAGCAAATTTTTCGACAATTGGTGGTAAACCGAGCTGAGCTACAGTTAAAATCTCATTGGGAATCAGACGTAAGGCGGCCGCTAAATTGCCGCGTTCATGAAAGGCGTTAACTCGAAATCGCCCCATATCACCAAAAGCAAAACTAAAATCAAATTCCTTATCTTTCAGTAAAATTTGTTTTTGGTCTTCATCTAAGATAGCAAAAATTAAGGCTTCGACAGCTTCGTCGTTGAGCGGATCAGCCCCGCTGATTGGAACCAATGATCCATCAATTCGCAGTACCGGTGGCAACCCGACTTGAAGATGTAAATCTGATGCTTTTTTCTTAACGACTTCTTCTAGGAGTACTTCGATTCGTGGTTGGCCTTGCATGTATTTCCTTATCCTTCTTTTACTAGACTATATCCGCCGCTGCTACACGGTTCACCTCATTTAAGGTTGTGAAGCCGGAAAGCGCTTTAAGATAACCGTCTTGGCGCATCGTGATCATTCCCTGCGCTTGGGCCGCTTTCTGGATTTCGCTACTAGTCGCCCGCGCTAAAATCATGGCTTGAATTTTGTCTGTAACTTGGAATACCTCATATATCCCAACGCGGCCGCTATAACCTCCAGGTGTACGAGGGCTGTCTTTACCCTTGGTTAAAGTATAAGCACTTTGGGTAGCCAGTGGCAAGTTATCATGTCCAAGATCATCGCTAACAGTCTTACGATCGGCATCACTCTTAGGGAGAAGATCGCCTATAGTTTCGTGGATGGACTGTGTTTCGGGCAATGAGCTTTGGTACTGTTCATTATCACTGGCATTTCGTCGGACTAAACGTTGGCCGATAGAAATTTTAACGGTTGAAGCAATTAAGAATGGCTCAACCCCCATATCCAGTAATCTAGGCAAAATACCGGCGGCGGAATTGGTATGCAGTGTCGAAAATACCAAGTGCCCGGTCAGGGCAGCTTGAACAGCCAGTTCGGCTGTTTCTCGGTCTCGGATTTCGCCGACCATTATCACATCGGGATCCTGGCGCAGAACCGAACGCAGTCCGGTTGCAAAAGTCAGCCCGACATCTGGGTTAATCTGAATTTGATTAACACCCGGCATTTTATATTCGACGGGGTCTTCAAGGGTGACAATATTGATCGCATCGCTTTTAATTTCTTGGATTAGGGCATACAAACTGGTGGATTTACCGGACCCGGTCGGACCGGAATTTAAAATCATGCCGTTACTTTGCTTGAGGCCCTCTCGTATTAATCTTAACGAGCGGCCGGTATAGCCTAAATCTTCGAGTTTAAGGCTGGTGGTAGTTTTGTCTAATAGCCGAATTACTACCTGCTCTCCCCACACTACCGGTGATATGGCGATACGCAGATCAATATCTTTATCGGCAACACGTATAGAAAAATCGCCGTCCTGAGGAATACGGTGCTCGTCTATTTTCAGGTTGGATAAAATTTTTATACGACTAATCAGTGGCGGTTCTGAGCTTTTGGGCAGTTGCATAATTTCTCTTAAAATACCATCTATTCGGCAACGGATTTTAAGGGCGTCTTGGAGCGGCTCAATATGAACATCTGAGGCGTTGTTTCGGGCAGCGTATTCCAAAATGGCTGATAATGCCTTACTAATTGGGGAATCCTGAACCAGTGTCTTAAAATTATTATCATTTTGGGTCACGGATTGAGTCCTGGCTTTTCGTTCGGGCCGGTTTTTTTGATCGGCGGCAGTATCTTTTTCGAATTGACCGATTTGTCCTTCAACAGTTTCAGATATATGTGTCGGATACTGGCTGAGTACATTGCGAATACCCTCTTCACTAGCTACATAAACCTTCAGCGGACGGCCGATTCGATTACTCAGAAAATCTACCGCCTGAACATTATCAGCATCAAGCATGGCCACCACTAAACGATGCTGCATTTCACCTAAGGGTACCGCCATATAGCGCTCCGCTAAATCTGCCGGAAGTAGTTCAAGGATTTTCGTTTCAACGGTTGTTTTGCTTAAGTTAACGTAGGGAACTTTGGTGGCTTTTGCGATTGTTTTTGTTAACTGTTCGTTAGTAATAAGCTTGCTGTCAACTAGCGTACCGAATACTGATTTACCTTCTTTTGCGGCTTTTTCTTTAGTGGCTTTAAGTTGATCGCCTGAAATTATACCGCTATGGACCAGGTTATCTTCAACTTGTTGCTGGATAGCGACCGACAATACACTCACTATGTTAGCCCCGTTTTAATGCCCTGTTCCGAAGGGATTCGAATTGTTGCTGTTCTGAACCTCGATTGATTGGGCCGGATTAATGGATTGGCTGTTAAAAAATTGGCTGTTCGGGGTAGTAAATTGAGACGTAATTTGGTCGACAACGGCCACTTTCTGTTGGCGATTTTGGGGCGTAGTGAATAATATCTGCGATACCGTAAACGAAATAACACCGCTAATACCGGCCACCAGAATAATTAGTGCTATGTCTTTTTGTTTCATTGGATTACCTCGGTGCTAATATTAAGATTTTTAGCTGGCTGCCAATAAGTTTGGGCAGTGATGCTTAGATTTAATTGGCTCTGGTCGCCTGATAACTCCATGGTTTGGATCTGGAGTGGACGGATTGAGCGTTCAAAGGTGTTAATGACGTTTTGGATAGCCGCGTAGTCTCCTTGAACGGTTACCTGAAATGGCATCGGTTGAGGTGTTGGGTTGGCGCTCGATTGACTGGTTTCGGCGGCCGCTTGGTCTGTCCCGCTGATACTTTCAATCAAAACACCCTGATTACTTAAAATACTCTGTAAGCTAGTGGCAAGTGCCGGATAATCGTAAGTACTGGGCAGAGCATCAAGGATTATCTTAGAATTAATCCCATCCTGTGCTCCGCTACCGTTCGGGTTACCGCCTATCAGATTAGTCGGAGCCGACATAAAGGAGTTATAGGCGGTTTCTAGAGTTTGGCTGGCACCTACATCAGCTTTGAGTTTACTGACGTCGTTATTTTCGGCGGTAATCACTCTGTTTTGATAAGACATTTGATTTAGCAGCGATGCTGATGCAACGACGCAAAACACTAATATAAAACAGGCTCCGGAAATTACCGCCACTATGGTTGTATTGGATTTATCTATCAGATTACGTTTCACAGATAGCATCACAGGCATGATTAGCTTCCTTTACTAAAAATTATAGACGGTTGTTGAGAGGCGGTAGCTGGTGGGTTGCCCCCAACGGTCAGGGTGATATTGTCGGCATTGTTAAAGATTGCTGGATCAAATCCCATCGAAATCGAGTAAGAAGCCGTAGCGCTATTACCGAAACCAAAACTAGTTAAAACGACCGAGGAAAAAGCGCTTTGGTTACCCGACTGCCCGGCAATGGCGTAAGTCGTATATTTTAAATTATCAACAAAGGTATTAACAACACTCAGACTGGATGCATTGCCATTAATTAATATGGTGGATTGACCAAACTCAACTTGAATATCCGATATCGTTGCTTGTGTGGGCGTCACTTGAGTCAGATAGCCGAACAAACGTGAAGCTTCTGGACTTTGTCTATCAAGACTAGCCAGCGAGTTCAACTGACTTTGCAAGGTTAAAATGGTTGCCAAATTGGGCTTGTTCTTTAGTTCGCTACTGCTTGATTGAATATTATTATTCAAATCATTAATATTTTTCTTTTGGACAACATAAACCGTAATTACCAGTACCAAAAAGACAATAATTGAAATTACGCTGATAATAAATGAAACGCCGATAACTAATCGTTTAGTATGCTGGGTTTTAATGTACTTTTGTTTAATATCTGGTAAAAGGTTAAATTGGATCATTCGTTTCTCTCCGCTAAACCAACAGCTACGCTAAATTGGTTGGATATTGCCAGCAGCTCATTTTGTCGATCAGCGGCAAATTGAACATTTCGCCAAGCATTGCCAATCTCAACATTAAGATTAAACTTATTGGCTAAGAATAACGGAAATTCTGGCAATACTGACCCGCCTCCAGTGACGATAATACGATCCAGTTTGGAAGACGGGTAACGGGTCTGGAAAAATTTAATCGATTTGTCAATTTCAGTATTAAGTAGTTCTACTGTGCCAATAATGGCGTCATAGACTTGCCCTTCCAGCTTGTCCTTGCTGAGTCCAAATTTCATGACGAATTGCTCAGCTTGTTTCTCGTCAACGTTTAAATTCTGTAAAGCTGAGCGGATAATCGCTTCAATGCCCGTGGGAATTGACCGCGTCAGTCTAGGCATTCCGCCATAGACAACTACTAAATCTGTACTATTTTGTCCGACGTCTAATATCATTTGCGCGGTAGTGGCATCAGGCGCAGTTAAAGCCCGGGCTAGCGCTAAATTGTCCGGCTCAAAAGCAATCACATTCAGCCCGATTGACTCAACAATGTCTAATCTTCTCTCTACGAAATCATTTGGCACGCTTGAAAGTAAAATTTCAATTTTAGTCTTATCGGTTGGCGAATCTCCAATCACCGACCAGTCAATTTTGGTTTCATTGAGAGGTGTGGGTATGATAGCGTCAGCTTGATATTGGATTGATTTCTCTAGTTCATGCGCCGAAAGACGATCAACATCAGTCACTGTGGTGAATACTCGGCTTGAAGGAATGCCAACAGCAACATTTTTAGTACTAAGTTTTGCTTGATCAACTAACTGTAGAATAGCCTGGCTTAGGCGGTGCTGATCGTTGCTGGAATCGCTTAGTGCCAGTTTACTGTCTATCGGCATATAGGCATACTTATATAAACTCTTTTGTGTCCCACTGCCATGTAATTCAACAACCCGAATTGCCGAGCTGCCAATATCTAACCCAAAGAAGGCCGATACACCACTTAGCAGACTCATAATTAGGTCACCTCTAACTTAAATATCTTTTTTGATTTTATGGTCTGCATGAAAGCTTACGCGTTGCCTTTTCCTGTTCATGTCCCACCTGAACTGCAACGGGACTATGTTTAGCGCAATTATAGCATAAGCTAGATACCAAAATACATGCCACCCCTTATGTTATTTAGGTTAATCTATAACACTGGGGGCAGACCGGAAATGGCATCATAGTTACTGCTTGGATTGCTGCCGCCACGAGGTAACCAAAGTTCTGGGGTATAGTTAAATACTTCAGCCGCATGGTTTGAGCTTACGCTGTCTCCAGATTTGGCCTGCCCTACCGTACCGTTAGTGCGTAAAAATTGAACGTATTGAGCTACAAATGCACCATTAATTACTAATGGATTATTGCAATCGCTGTAAAATGTTGCATCAGTAGTCGGGTTATAGACAGATTGCCCCTGATTATTGCCGCAATCAGCAATCACACCACTATTGGGATTTTTAGTATCAGGTTCGGCTACATATAGACCGTCGAGCTGAGTGACATTACTACCAATAGTGATATTCCCGCCCACTACAATAAGCTCATAATCCGGTATTTGACTAACTGATGTCCAAGATGTTGGCGAATAGCTAATATTACCTGAGATATAGACATTATGGTCTATAACATATAGAATATCTGGTCCTCCTGAGGTTTCTGGGATAGTTTCGGCTGATATGGTTTTATTCGAATTTTTAATTGTAGTTGCATTAGGATCAGATGCAATATCGCTCGTAAAATCGCAGTCGTTTGCAGCAACACCGTAGGTGCCACCAAAGAGATTAGTGCTTGAACTGACCCCGGATACTCCCGAATTAGCGAACGATAGTTGAGCAGTGGATGGCGAAGTATTTTGAGAGCTAGCAAAACCTTCGATTTGGGCCATAGCTTGCACTGCATATTGAGCACCGGCACCCGAGAAATCGGTAGTGTAATTATTCCAACTAAAGACCCCTGCTGATTGAGTGGGTGAGCACTGTCCGGTTGCCGAGGTCGGGCTACTACCCGCAAAGACATCGCCACCAAATACCTGTAAGTAAGGCATATAAACTACTGTGATTTGATCCGTGCATGTCCCGTTATAAGCACCAAAAGTCGCCTTAGCAGTATAAACTCCTACCCCATTTGTCGGCCCAATTGGATTAAATTTAACCGTTGCCGTACCTCCATTAGACAGATTCTGATTGTAAATGGATGCTCCTGTAGGTGAAGTCACTCCAAGATTAACATTAAAGGTAGGAATCGGAGGACCCGATGGATACACTAGATTCACGGTCGCAGAAAAAGTCATGTATGGGTCAATATAGGCTGGTGCTGTACTTATGCTACATCCCAAAGTTACGCATGGTGCTGGTGTCGACGTCGAGGTTTGATATTGAACACCATTATCACTTACGGTTAACGTCACTGCTTGGGAATTATATGGGTTAGTGGTCGGCCATAGTGGGAGTGGTACATTGTCATTATTAACTGGTCCGGTGATATTTTGACTAAAATTATTCGGAGAAGCTCCAGTCGCAACTGTCCCGGTAATCCCAGAGGTAATTCCATTGTTGTCACCGAATGAAACAATCGCCGTGTACTGGGAAGTGGAATTGTTACAAGATACAGAAATATTGCCCCATGGATTTGGTACCTTACTTATTTGGTTAGAAGTTGTTTCAACATTTCCACACCAAGCTCCGATCGCGAATTGCCCACCAGGCCAATAAAAAGTTATCTCGGGTGTATCATCCAGTGGACAAGTTGTATTGTGAAAAGCATCGTCATTCATATCTGTAAAAAATCCACTGTTAAGATCGCCCGGGCAAACTGATTGTGTACCCCAAATTATTCCGTACCCTGCGGGGGGGCTATTGGCATACGAATTAACTAAATTGATCCATGTACCTAAATCATTTCTGGCATCTTGCACGCCGTTAGCGACTCCGCCGGTCGGACCTGTATGCCCTAACATAGTTTCTATAATAAAAGCTGCTCCAGCTTCACATTGAGTAGGTCTAAAGCTCCCGTTGGCACTTGAACACATGTTATTACCAGTAGGATCAGATTCGTTTAAATATGATTCAACGTATGAGATTATGCCACTAACATTAGAAACGTTTATTCCAGAAGGTAAAATATCTCTAGCACTGGCGTAAGTTGAGTCTTGATGCCCAGTAAAATAACCTAAACAATATTGCATGTTAAATGGTGCCCCAGTTACACCATTACAACCTGGACCATCGTTAGCCGCCTCAGCATGGTTATGATAAATAATTAAACCGGAAATACTAAATACAATAAAAAGTAGCAACGCCAGCCAGGTTTTTTTGTTCATATACTTTTACCTTCCTGGAGTAGTTGTATCATTACTTGATACTGAGATGCTTTACCTTGTTCATATTGATCGCTTGATGCCTGAAGTAAACTGACTAATTTTTGGAACGAACTAATTGATTGGCTATCCTGGCCGTTCATATAATAAGCATAGCCTAGCCCGATCAATGATGTAGTTTCAGTTGAGCTATCAGTTGTGATAGCGGTTTGGTAGGCGGTTATGGCGGCGGGGACATTGTTATTACTCATGTATGCTGAACCTAAATTATTATATGCAGCAGCTTTTTGCTGATTAGTATCCGCATTTTTTAGTTCATTTTGAGCATTATTTAAGGCTTGAAGAGGAGAAATCGTTTTAATATTCTGCTGTTTCTTGGTTGTATTTGCCGACGTTTGCGACTTATTTGAAGAATTAATCGAGAAGTGAACTACTAGGAATACGCCAACCACAGCAATGATGACAATTAATATTACTAATCCTATAATCCCAAACTTTGTCGTAATAAAACGCCTATTATGCACAGAGTCGCTGGTTACTATACCCAAAACTGGTTTTGGATGTTTTTGTTGACTCATCTTATGACTAAGTATAGCAAAAACCACAAGCGAGATATGAGTTCATATTAATAATTATGGTTTAGCTTTGTTATCTAATTTTCATTAATGAAACTAAATTGAAAAACGGTTGACGGTGACATTTCTTTATAATCTACCTCATCAAATCCAATTACATTCATTTCAGAAATATTCCAGTCACCATTTGGTTCTACACTTTCAACGAATGAAACGTGATCCATTTTTGCAGTTACCCAAGGTTTAATATTCGTATTAACTTTGTAACTTATTTACAAAATAGTATACATCGATGTTGCCTATTTCAGTGCTAATTAACAGATTAAAAAGTTATAATAAATTCTCCTTCTATTATATATTACATATAGATACAGGTGGGTTTCAGTCTAAATAATGCTAACAACTAACCTACCATGACCACACTAACTTATCATTACCAGCTAAACGCTAAACAAATACACATCCTTAAAATGACCTATAAATTCCGCTTTATTACTGCTCCTTTACTAGCGCAGTACAAAGGTCTAAAATCTCGTGCCGGAGTCTTTAGAAGGCTAGAAAACTTATACGATCAGTGTTATTTAGGAAAACATCAGGAAAGAAACGATCATTTCCAAAATAAAGGCTCCCGTTATTACCTGTTACCTAAAGCTTTAATCTATCTGAGGGATTATCATCAGATCAATGATCCGGCATTGCACGCTATGTACAAAAACAAATCCGTCGACACCGCATATATCGATCATAGTATCGATATATTACGTGTCTACCTGTCACTTCGGAGCAGCTACCCAAAGGTCTTTCACATCTATACCGTTAACGAGTTAAGCGGCTATGACTATTTTCCCTTACCCAAACCTGATCTATATCTAAATAGAATCAAACCAAGCAAATCAAGCCCCAATGATTACCTGATATATATTTACCGCGACGTTCAGCTATTTGTGATTAAAAAGCATTTCGTCAAAATCCTCGAGCATTTCGATAGTGGCGAATGGGAAGCAGCGACAGCTACCAATTATCCAACGATTATTTTGGCCTGCCCCAATGACAGAATTGAAAATAACCTCAAGACCTTCATAACCAAAGTTTTAGATAACGCCGGCATAGATGATCTGCCGATCCTAACGACCACTTCTAATACCCGAAAAATATCCGCACTATTCTAAATCATGTTCGGTCACTAGTTGTTTCTGATCGCTCTTGGGCTCTACTGAAGTTAAATTTTGAGCACTTACATGGAGTTTATTTATAACTGCCTTAACGGAATAAAGTTGTCGGGAGTTTTCAATTACTTTTTTTGCGACTTCTTCACTGCCCTGGCTATGAACTAAGATGGTGCAGCCGGATAACGGTTCCTGGGCGTCAATCGCTGCAATCCGGGCATAGAAGTTATAAGCAGGCAAATTGGCAATTTCTCCCTGTTCAATGTTGGGGCGAAACAGTGGTAAGACATAGCGCTCATCAGCCGGACTGCCCGACCGGAAACAGATCACTGTCCCGACATTAGCTAATATGACATCGACTAGGCGCTGATACTCTTGTTGGGCTGTAGACTGCTCGGCCATAGTCAGGAAAAGCTTGTATTTACGGGCCTCCGACAACATCTGGACAAAACTCATAGTGGCAAAGTTCTGAAATTCATCCACATATAGATAAAACGGCTGGCGATCAGTTTGTGGCTGCCGGGCCCGGCGCAGGGCGGCCACCTGTAGTTTGGCTAAAATGGTTGTTCCAAACAGCGTCGAGGTGTCCTCGCCGAGTAAGCCTTTAGAAAAGTTGCAGATTAAGATCTTGCCGCTATTTAAAAGATTATCAAAATCAACCGTCGATTTTGGCTGTTCGAGCATCTTTTTAGCCGAAGCCGAGAATAAAAAGCGTCCGATCTTAGCGGTAATCCCGGCTATCATTTTGACGCGCTGAAAATCCCCGGCCTTACCTAGTTCGTTGGTCCAAAAGTTTTTTAAATCTTCATCTTTTAGGGTTTTGATGACCGTCCGCCGGTACCGGGCATCGTTAAGCAGTCGGAATATGGTAAATAAAGTCGACCCCTCGAGAGTCAGGGCGGTTTGGATGGTATTGCGCAGGACATATTCAATGCGGTGTCCGCCGCTGTCATCATCGGAAAAAATCTTTCGCATGACCGATATGGTAAATTCGGTAATCAAATCCTTTTCGCGCAGCAGCTCATCACCCGTCAGTCCCGGTGTCATTTCCAGCAAGTTAATACCGATCGGATGCGCCAAATCATCCGGATTTAAATAAATAACATCCTTGATCCGGTTCTCTGGTATATGGCGCAGCAGCGTTTCCGCTAAATCACCATGGGGATCGAGGACGGCTATCCCCTTGCCTTTTTGCATATCCTGTACTATGGCATATTCGAGCATGGTGGTTTTGCCATTGCCCGTACCGCCAATAATATAGACGTGCCTCTGGCGTTCAATAGCGGTCAGACCCAGATCGGTGGTTTCACCGTGATAGCTGTTTTGACCTAAGACAACATCAAAATCGTGTTTGTCGGCGTGGTTTTTCATATCGATCGACGCCGGCAGTGTCCGGCTTAATGAGATTGCCAGGTTTTCGGCCCGGCCGGATTCAACATAGGGAAAATGATACAAACTGGCAACTTCCGAAGCCGATAATATAGCCGAGTTAACTCTCAGCAGTGACGGTAAACGGTTTTTGAATTTGTCTAGCCCGTACTCATGATATTTTTCCGAAAGCTTTGGTAGCACTAAAGCCAGTAAACTGTCCAAAAACGGCGGCACTAAATTAGCCCGGGCGACAAGTTGCTGGTAGCCGTGATCATTAAATGAGGCCAGTGATCCGATCAGACTTTTCAATCTTCCGTCGGCCTGCTCAGGCTGACTCACCAGAAGGTAGGCTCTTAAATCAGCGTAAAAAAGCGGTTCGGACAGTTTATTCAGCATCCGTTTCTGGATATCCTGGGTTTCGGCCGTCAGGGTTGGCTGATAGGGTATTTTCTGGCCGATGATCGGGGACTTGGTCTGAAGAACTTTATTAAATCCGCCAAAAAAAAGAGATAAGGGGATCAATATAATCCGTAGTCCAAAAGCAGTGATTTTCAATACCAAATGAGCCATTGTCAACGGCAACTGCCAAGTTAATTTAGTTAGCCACGGATCCTTGCCTTGTATTATGCGGTTGCGGAGTCTGACCGACCGCCGTGAATTATACGGACTCAATACGAGCTGTAAGGCTAGTAGCTCGCCTGGTTTTGGTTTGGTCATGGTACCGGTTATATATGCTATCGGGTCGTGTCTAATAAGAGTTTCCTGAGATCTTAACGGATAAATAAACGATCGTAGCTGTCGAAATTCAATTAGATATTTTGAAGTACCATTAGTGGGTGTATTCAAATAATCGTTGGCATATTGAAACTTGATCTCTGGTAAATAAGAGTTAATTACTTGCTTAAAACCAGTGGCATTGGCTTTGGGCAGACGAACCAAGAAACGAATGCCATGATGTCTGGAAGACATCACTTCTAAAGACATTAGTTGTTTATGGCGTAGCCAATAATCACGAAAGCTCTGTATTGAATATAAATGATGCAGTACCCGAAATAATTCGATAGTAGATTGGGCTGATTTGCCGGCTGATCGCGGCGGGGTCATCTCTAGTAGGACAGAATTAACTCGCCGCTGCCGCCTAAAGTTTAGGTAGTCCAGTAGCGGCACCACAATAAGTGGCCAAATAATGAAGCGGGTCATCAAAAGATAAACTATCGACGTCAAGATCCACTCCAAAGGCGAAGAACCAAAAATAAAACTAAAAATATTCAGAGGAAAAGGAGTATTATCTGGGGTTATTACACTTGGGACTGATCCGCCGCCGAAGGTTGGCGCGGTGCAACCTGATTGACCGAAATATTGACAAACAGCCAAGGCTGTTCTCCCCAATGCCCACCAGTTAGGCTTGGCCAGTATGTTAACAGATTAAATTAGAAATTGCAACAGTTTTATGGTGTGGTATAAACCATAAGAATGAACAGTATTAGTTTTAGAATAAACTGATCAATTGTATATATTAAAACTTGATTTCATAGATATACTTGGATTATATGTTGAAAAATATTTAGGATCAGGGGATTTCATTTTTCATGACCTATCGCACCTGATCCAATCATCCAAATACCCTTTTCACGAAAGGCTTGGA
>CAZNOW010000018.1:0-22534 GCA_964574915.1 uncultured Candidatus Saccharibacteria bacterium | reverse complement strand
TGGTATTGGCCGAACCAAACTGTCACCAAAGTCAATAACGTCGCCGGTTCGATTGCCAAGCACGTCGTGGTGCAGGGTAGAAAGACTTACTCCACGGGTATCTGGTTTTTTAACTGATATCTTGTAGTTGTGGCGCCGCTGTTCTTCTAGGACGTCTTCAATTAGTGTTCGGTTAATCCGAATTAAATTGGCGATGATGCCCAGTGTAAAAGAGATAAACGAAGCATTGAGCAGCACTGTACCGACCAATAGCGACTGTAAGTGGTGAGTACCAAAGGGTTGCCGATTAATGACTAAAATGTATAGGTAATGGACAAACGGGATCAGCCCGCAGGCCAGCAGGATAAAACCAAGCGTCAGAAAGACAGCGTAGGGTTTATACATAGTATAGGAATTAAATAGTGCCACTAATGATTTTCGAATATGCTCCCACGAGGATTTAAATAGTCGTGACTCACGTGTTTTACCGTTAGTTTTAATTTTAATAGTAGCGATCGCCAGGCGTTTAAAGCCAAACTGCAGATTATTTTCCATGGCGAAATTAAACCGCCCGACCAGGTTAAGCTTAATGGCCGCTTCTTTGGAATAAGCCCTGAAGCCACTAGTGCTGTCCGGGATATTAGTGCCGGCAGCAGCGTTTGATACGCGTGTGCCGAATTTTTGCAGGAACTTTTTAGTCGGAGAAAAATGATCAATCGTATGGACCTGGCGATCGGCGATTACCGTATCAGCCTGACCGTCTAATATTGGTTTTACAAGATCAGGAATCCTATCTTGTGGGTATTGATTATCCCCGTCAGTTAAAACAATAATGTCGGCGCCGAGTTCCAGGGCACCACGGATACCGTCGCGCAAACTTAGCGCAAGCCCGCGGTTACGGGCATGATGAATAAAGTTTTTAACGCCGGCTTTTCTGGCAACCTCTACGGTTTTATCGGTGGAGCCGTCGTTAATCACTAGAATTTCTATATCATCAACTCCGGCAATCTGCTTTGGAATGGTACCAAGAACAATCGGTAGTGTTTGTTCCTCGTTAAGACAGGGGATAATAACTACTAGTTTCATACTAAAAATACTTCTCCAATTCGTTTCATTGTACTACAAGCTTATCTAGACTAAATAACAAATGTCTGTGATATTGCTGAGGTAAGGTTAATTTTCACCTAGAATTTGTCGGTAGATTTCCAGGGTTTGTTCGGCCATTCTTTTCCAAGAATACTTTTTAACTTGCTTATAACCAGCCTCTATTAATCTGGCACGCGTATCAGATCGGGTCAGGACGGCTTTGATTGCTTTTATCATGGCTTCAGTGTCGAGAGGGTCAAAATAATATGCTGCATCACCGTATATTTCCGGTAAGCAGGTGGCGTTACTGCTTACTACAGGCGCACCATGGGCCATAGCCTCTAATCCTGGTAACCCGAAGCCTTCGGAAAGAGATGGGAAAACATAAGCTGCTGTCTGTTCATATAGCCAACGCAGCTGCCCATCACTAATCTTTCCAGTGAAATGCACGTCAGGGATGCCTTTTTGCTCAACTTCATGGGCATAATGTTTGTATAGACTGTCGCGCCGGCCGGCTAGTACGAGATGAAGCTCAGGTATATCTGTTTTAAGTTGTGAATAAGCTTCAATTAAACGATCTAAATTCTTATGCGGATTGGGCCGACCAATATACATTATGAATTTGATATCAACTAGATCCTCAATCGGCTCAGCCGGGTCCTCAATCGGCTCAGCCGCCTCATAAGTTACGGTAATTTTCCGACTATTCAGCCGCATCGCCCGGGCGACATCGTCTTTGACGTATTCACTCGGCACAATAATAGCTTTTGATTTATGGGCGGCGATATAGTTAACCCAGCGGTAAACGGATTGCTTAATACCAAACTTAAGCCGGTTCTTGGAGGGATTATTAAAGCGCAGCGTAGTCAGATCATGCATGGTCGTAACCACCTTGCCCTGATACAGAATTGGCTGCTGAACCATAGCAAAATGAGTTAAATTAGGCCCAATTTTGATCAGCTGCCCAAACAGACCAATTTGTTCGGCGAAGGTGAATTCTTTGTAAGGGCAGGCCATTTTAGTAAACCGTTTGCTGGTTGGTTCCCAGCTGTCCATGTCCTTTAGTTTCAGTAGCACCACATAGCGGTGCGAAAGATCTATGTCGACTTCTTGAAGGTAATATAAGAGACGTTCGACATAACGACCGGTACTGGTTGGCAATGAGCGGGCATCAATGACAATTTTTTTCATGTTTTCCCTACTAATATTACTGTATCAGCATGTGGCTTAAGTTGTCGAAGTAATTTTTTAAGGTTAAAATATAACGAAGATGCAAAGACTTAAACAACGATACCGTTACTCGGTGATTTTACTGCGTGAATTAGTGCGGACAGACTTTAAAATAAGATATCAAAATTCAATATTGGGTTATGTCTGGTCACTTCTGAGGCCTTTATTGTTATTCGTAATTTTATATCTAGTTTTTACCAAATTTTTAAAAGTAGGGAACGACGTACCACACTACCCGGTCTATTTACTTTTAGGTTTACTGTATTGGAACTTCTTTGTTGAAGTAACTATGGGTAGTGTTACTGCCATAGTTAACAAGGGAGATTTAATTCGTAAAATCAATTTTCCTAAATATATTATTATTCTGGCAGTATTCTCGTCAGGGCTAATAAATTTAGCTCTTACCTCTGTAGTCGTAATCATCTTTATGATTGTCGGGCATGTTTCGGTTTCCTGGCAAGCATTATTATTAATACCGCTTATCTTAGAGCTGATTGTGATGTCTCTGGGGGTAGCCTTTTTCTTAAGCACGGCATTTGTCAGGTTCCGCGATATGTCATACATCTGGGAAGTTATCATCCAAGCTGCTTTTTATGCAACGCCCATACTATATCCTTTAACTAGAATCCCTCACGCCTTTGCTAAATTATTGATACTAAATCCGTTTGCTCAAGTTATTCAGGACTCAAGATATGTACTTATTACTCATTCTACCGAGACTATTTCTACAATCTATGGCGGCGATCGTTGGATCTGGGCTATACCCATAGGCCTCACTGTTGTATTGGTAATTATTACTGGTACATATTTCCGGCGTAGCTCTAAGTCTTTTGCGGAGGAAGTTTGATATGGAAGACGAAACAGTAATTAAAGCCGGGAGCGTTTATAAAGACTTTATTTTGTACCACGAAAGAAAAGGCACCGTCAAGGGTGTATTCACTAGTATGTTTAGTAAGGCTACTAAGAAAAAAGAGACCCAACATGCACTTCAAGATATATCGTTTGAAATTAAAAAAGGTGAATTTTTCGGTATAGTTGGTAGAAATGGTAGCGGAAAAAGCACATTACTAAAAGTTCTGGCCGGTATTTATCAACCCACCAATGGCAAAATTAGTACTATAGGTAAGCTTGTGCCGTTTATTGAGTTAGGAGTGGGATTTAATCCTGAATTATCTGGTAAAGACAATGTTTATTTAAATGGTGCTGTTTTGGGATTTTCTAAGAAAGAGGTTTGTGCTATGTACGATGACATAGTATCTTTTGCAGAGCTTGAACGATTTATGGATCAAAAATTAAAAAATTATTCTTCCGGTATGCAGGTACGACTAGCATTCTCAATGGCGGTTAGAGCTAATGCAGATATTCTGTTGATCGATGAGGTGTTGGCAGTTGGTGATGCAGACTTTCAACGGAAATGTTACGATTATTTTAAGAAATTAAAGAAAAACCATAAAACGGTTGTGTTTGTGAGCCACGACATGTCAGCTATTAGAGAGTATTGCGACAGAGCAATACTTATCGAGGATAGTCATATAATAAAAACAGGTACAGCGGTTGATGTATCGCGTAAATACACTCAGCTTTTCATGAAAGAAAGTCAGGCAGAGGATCAAAACGTAGATCAAAATCGTTGGGGAGATGGTGCCGCAACAATAAGCGATGTATCGGTTAAGGTCGAAATTGATAAATTGATAGTGACCGAAACCATACGGTCTAACCAGGGCATAGATCATCCAGTTATAGGTTTTAGAATTAGAGATAAAGCTGGTAAAGAAATAACAGGCACAAATACAAGAGTAGAAAAAAGGAGAGTTCCGAGCTTACCCAAGGGTAAAACAATTATACTAAAGTGGGTGATGCCTAATTGTCTAAGTGACGGTGAGTACTACATAGAACCAGCTATTCTTAGAGATGATGGGGTTACGGTGGCTGATTGGTGGGACGAAGCAAAAGTATTTAAAGTTAAAAAGATTCGACATCTACCTTATGGTATAGATCCAGGTTTTGAATTGGTTATAGACGAGAATTATAAATGATTGACCCAAAAGCAATTACAACTTACGCACAGTATAATGAGGATCTTATAATTTTAGCTTTGCTAAAAGATATTGATAAAGGATTTTATGTTGATATAGGAGCAAATTATCCGACTATAGACTCAGTCACAAAACTTTTTTATGACAGGGGTTGGCGAGGTATTAATATCGAGCCCATAGACAAACATTACAAACAGTTACAACAAGAACGTCCTCGTGATATTAATATTAAATGTGGTATAGGGGATAAGCCCTGTAGGGCCTCATTTAGAGAATATAAAGATGTATCGGGGCATTCGACATTTGATACAGCACAAAAAAGACTACACGATGAATCGTATAAATATGAAGATTATGAAGTAGAAATAAAAACGCTAAAACAAATCTTTGAAGAAAATGGTGTTAAGAAGGTGCACTTTCTTAAAATAGATGTAGAGGGGTTTGAATATGAGGTAATTATAGGTAATAACTGGGTAAAATATAGACCTGAAATAATTTGCGTTGAAGCCTCACATTTTAAACGAGACTGGAAAACTATTCTTACTCGAAATAAGTATAGATTTTTTATAGCCGATGGCCTAAATGAATACTATATTGCTGATGAATTTTGGGCTAGAACTAAAGACTTCGCAGAAGATATAGTTAAAATTGATTATCATGCCCTTAAACAACACCAATATCAATCTTGGTTTGATGACTCTATGTTAATAACTAAGTTAGATAAGACAACGAAAGATCAAGACGTACGCATAAAAGACCAAAATTCACAAATCGAAGTTCTGCAACAAGAGAAATCCAACCTAGAGGCTCATACCCTTTACGGACAGCCTCTCCGGACTAGGTTAAGAAGATCATTTTACGGCATAACAATTGATTGGCTAAAGTTCAAACGAGGGCACAAAACTTGATATAGTTTTAAGATAACTTATCTAGCCGACAATATAGATAAAATTTGATTTGCTGCTTTATCCCAACTGTATTTTCTGGCGTGCGTAATTCCTTTTTTTGCTATGAATTGTCTTTCTTCTTTGCTAAGGTTAAACATTTCGAGTATCTTATTATTCAAATCTAACGCTCCGTTTGCATAAATGATGTTTCTCCCTGCCACTTCTTCCGTTGCCGCATTTCTATAGCCTATAACTGGACAACCATAGGCCATAGCTTCCAATACTGGCAAACCGAAGCCCTCATAAACACTAGGGAATACAAAAGTCAAAGCATGTTTATATAACCAATCTCGAACTTCATTTTCAACAAAACCCATAAAAATAATATCTTCTAGATAAGAGCTATCTCTTAAAGCAGTCTGTATCTCCTCTGTGGATATGTTATTAGGGCCCTGCATGCAGTCACCAACCAGAACTAATCTTAAGTTGTATCCCTCTGCCCTTATGTGGTTAAAGGCGGCCACTAAGTCTTGGAGTTTCCGTCTTCTATCTGCACCTCCTATGTACAAGATGAACGGAATATCCTCGCTCATCTCAAACGATCGACGAGCATATCCCCAAGCCGTGTCTATATATCTGTAAAAACTAACCGCTTTCTCATCATTAGTATATATAGCACTAACCCCTAGAGTAGTTACTATTATTCGTTGCCTAGGAATTCTCAAGTAGTTGATAAAGTCGTTTTTAGTCTGGATAGAATTGGCAATAATCGCATCTGCTCTCCTATAGTTTATATACATTTTGTGTATGTATAACATACGGCGTGCTTGAGTTCTAAGCGCTGCTTTGCGGGAAAACCCATGAATTCGCCGTGCAGTCCTATAAGACCATAAGTAATCACTCTCAAGAACGTAAGGTATGATATCGTGTGCCATCATTATGTTTTTCATGCCGAATTTACGCGGTAAGCACATATAAGGATCAACCTGAAAAAACGAATTTATACCCTTTAGATTTTTTATCCTTGAATCACCCAGATAAAGATCTTTGATCTCAAGTAAGTTGTTACAAACACTAACCAAAATATTAAGTTTGCCGGGTAACTGTTTTGCTATATGCACTTTAGGTTTTATTGTTCTTACTTCATATTTGAGATTTCTTAGGTCTAGAAGATCAAAAGGGTTACCAAATTTTGATTGATCTTTTGGCAATACAAAAAAGACAAAATCGTTCTTTACTCGATCTTCGTCCGAGACATTGTTAATTACATTTATAAGAACAGAACCAATACCTCGCAGCCGGTGGTCGCCCTGTAGAGCGGATAGATCTATGCCTATTTTCATTTTTGTAATCATTTCGCAGCCTTAAAGAAAACCTCGGCACTCTTAGCCCATGAAAACTTTTCAGCTTGTTTTGGACCATCTGTCCTAACTCGATTGGTTATCTCGGTTATATTTTCTAGATAGTCTTCTATGGCAACTCGTAGCGCATCCTGATCCTTGCTGGAAACCATTTTACCGACATCGCCCACGACCTCAGGAAGAGAAGAATTATTAGCCGTAATAACCGGTACACCGCACGCTAAAGCCTCAAGTGGAGGTATCCCAAAACCTTCGTAATGACTGGGATACACCAGCATTTTAGCTCCTGAGATTATCGCGGGCTTGTCCTGGTCAGATACATAACTCGTTGGTCTGATTATGTCGTAGCCCTCCTCAACTTTACTAAGGATTTTCTCGAATAATTTATCAGTTTTCCAGCCAGTCACGCCGACCAGTAGTAAGCTTATTTTTTTTCTATAGTGAACAGGTAGGTTACAGTAAACATCTACAAGCATATCCAGATTTTTGCGGGGCTCGAGGTTTGATAAAGCTAAGATGTAATCTTTTTTAATTCCATACCTATACTTAACTTTCTTAATCTCACTTTCAGAACGCCTGTAAAAAAGTTCATAATCTGTAGCATTTGGCGTGATTACCATTTTTTTATCACTTAGCCCATAAAACTCCATTACATCTTTCTTTGTACTCTCTGACACCACTGCCACAGCAGACGCCCTCCTTACTGAGTGTTTGGAGTGTTTAGAAAGAAATATGGCATTACCCTCGTCCGTATACTCCCTATACAGCTCGTAAGTCAAATCATGTATAACTATGATTGATTTACTAAATAGTAATCTCATATCTACAAACCTGGGGAATACATATAAGCCCCTACCACACCACAAATCTATCGGTGGCAACCAATTTCTATGCCACAAAGCAGACATATAACGAAATGACAATGGAAATTTTTTATACCCAATATGCTTAAAGCTGTAGCTCTTGAACTTATCTACAGTATTATGGGGGATTATTACTGTTACCTCAGGATGTTTTAGATTTTCATTGCAAGCAACCTCTAGTAGGTAATCCATCCCTCGCAAAATACCCAGAGTATACTGACCCACGCCACTAAAATGCCCCTCCACTAAACTAAGACCATCAACGTATATTTTCCTCATCACAATTATTCTAACAGACGAACTGGACTTTATGTTGTTATGGCGTCTTACCTTCAGTTGCTGTGTTCCAGGTAGCTACTCCGCTAGAGTTATATAACACTAAATTTCCATCATTTTGCATTATTAATAGAGACGGCCCTTTACCATTGGTGTTACTTGCCCAAAGCGGTTTTCCGCTAGAGTTATATAACACTAAATTTCCATCGTTCTGATTTACTAAAAATGCAGCCGATTCCCCAACAGTATTTGATGCCCAAATGGGTTGGCCTTGGTAGTACAAAACTAAGTTACTATCTAGTTGCAACAGTAACTGGTAATTCCCATCGTCTGTCTCTAAAAACTGATTTGGATAAAGTAGGGTGTTACTACTAAGCGTTGTATCAGACATATCTATGAAGGGTGGGACATTAACAGTATTACTCGCCCACAGAGCCGTACCAGAAGTACTGTATATTACTAGATTTCCATCAGTTTGAAGCGCCAGCCAAGCCCCAGGATCATCAGGCTTGCTTACTGTGCCACTGGCCCATATTGGTTGACCCCCAGTGTTGTATAAAACCAAATTACCGTCAAGTTGCATTATAAGTTGGCTCACGCTATTGCTAGACGTGCCACTAGTCCAAGTTGGTTGTTGTTGGCTGTATAGTACTAAATTCCCATCATCTTGTACAACCAGTGTACTTTGGGAATCTGAAGATAGAAGATGCCGGCCAGCACCCAAGGATTGTCCTGACGCTAAATCGGTATTTTGGGTATTAAATGGTGTTCTAGGTACTACTACATTAATTGTATAATTGAACCCCGGGTCGTTTAGCCAAGTTATCCCATCTGCTACTAAGTTGTAGTATTCCTGATACGTTCCAGCTTGCTGTGGTGCCTGAAGAGTAAAATCGATAGTTGTTTCTCCTCCGGGTGGAACGGACGATACAGATAATCCTCCAGGTCGGTTATTATCTATCCAGGTCGAGTTGTAAAACGGGCTGGTTCTACTTGTGGGATCAGACAATCCTAGATGAAAATTGGATTGCTCCCAAGTCTCATATCCGACATTGCGAGCCTCAAGAGAAATATAAAAATCTTGCCCAGGCGCAACGTTTAACACAGAACTTGTAAATGGAATAGTCATTGCCGAATCAATGTATGCAGATTGACCTTCATAAGCCCATTGATAAGCAACGGTAGCTTGAGTTGAGCCAAACCATAACTGAAAATAATAAACGAAGTTGTAGCTACCTGAATAGCCAGTTTCTGAATAAGGGCCTACATAAGGGGTATAGCAATATAATGCAGCTGTAGCTGCATTAGCTATTGTAATAGTTTCGGGTACACTAGTACTAAAGGGGTCGGTTTGATACCAGGGGTCAGCAAAGGTAACTGTATTACCAGGATATAGCCCAGCTGAATACAAATTTGTAGGACTTCCGCAGATAGAAGAATATGAAGAAGGCGAGTAACCCCAATAACTATTGCCGCTAGCCATTTCGTAGTCATAGCGTAGCTGCCATGCACCGTTATCTACCTGCGTAAAAAATCCGACATAATTACTGCTACACGACTCGTACCCCATCGCACAATTTAACGATGCTTGATAGTCAGCTACAGCATTAGCATCGTTAGGATTAGGGGCCGGTTCAGTAACAAGACTTTGTTCTTTTTCCAAGGTAGCTAATATGTCTTGCGGGTTAATACTATAAGCTTGTGAAGCGTCGTAGATAATTTGTGCGGCTGAAATATTTTGCCCACAATGACTATAATATGGCGCAGTACTTGCAGTACACGTTTCTGTGCCAGAATAATTTGCCAGCCCACTACCCACATTAGTTAAAAATGTCTGTATAACTGACTCACTCATAGTAGAGTTATTCATAAAGGTTGGATTATCAATTAGGTTTGAGGGGTTGTAATTGGGTGTAAAGGCGCTAGTTGTTCGGGTGGTTACTACAACCACAGTGCAGACTATCAACAGCAAAAATGTAGCTGTAATTATTGCTCTGTACTTTTTTATTGAGTGGTATTTAAGAATTGAAATTGACATCTATATTAATTACATCCTCTTCTGCTCCATTGCTGGGGTTAGGATAATAGACCTGTAAAGTTCCAGATGATGAATGGGGTGTAAATTGTAAAGTACCAGAAAACTCTCCGTTTACCACATTTAAGGTGCCTTGATCAATTAAACCAACAGAGTTATCGGTAAGAATGAATTGTACGGTGTTAACGTTAGCTAGTCCACTTATAGTATCTCCGGAGCTGATAGAATTAGTAGCTACCGGTTGTTGAAGGGTGATATCACCATTACTAGAAGAGGCCCACTCCGAAGAGGGAGGCAACGCAGTAGTTGCTTGACTGTTTTGAGTTGTTGTGCCACCTTGGTCGCTACTATTATTTGTAGAAGGTACATGGCTAGTGGATTTTGAAGATGAAGACTTGATTGGAGAGGAAATAGCATGAGATGTTGACGTTGTTAATATTTTTTTATCATGCCACAAGGCCAGTACGGTACCTGCTACCATAAGGACTAATACAATAACAATCAAAAATATTTTTTTACTACTTAAATGTTGATTTAATTTTTTGCCCATGTTTTTATTTTAGAACTTTTAGAACTATGGTACCTATTTTAGTACTAAGAAGATACCTGTACAAGTTCACATATATAGTTATCTACCGCAAGATATACTAAAAATTTGCAAGAGAACACAGCATTTATGGGTCCAGCCTTTAAGATTGACTTAAAATATTTAGTGGGGTTAGGGCTATATAAAAGAATTACACATAATTACCCAGATGGGTGTAAAAACCTAACCGGTAAGCCAAGAATACGCAAGGTAGTTGCCGCTGGCATAGGTGGTGTAGTCACAAGTAGTAAAGTATCTGGTTCTACCAAACAATGGCTATTGACCGGTAAAACTATATTACAACTACTTCCATATATAAGCATTCTTTGGGTTGGCTCGTCATAACTATTTTTAATTAACCACCCCCGACGATCGTAAAATGGTTGCAAGGTGTTCAGTGATATATATTGTGCTGGACAAGCATAAGGAATATTTTGGTCGTTAATAGCTAAGAGCTGAGAGGACGTGTTTATATACACTTGGTCAATCTCTTGACAATATTGTAATAATGGGGTAACCGGTATAAGAAAACCTGAATTAATGTCTGGCTTAACAAAAGCTTCAATCTTATTATTGAAATTATATAAAGACAATGATAAGCTTATGATCCCGACGGCAAGTAATACATAACTTGCGACCAATATCTTTCTGTTATTTGTAGAATCTTTTAGTTTACCAAATATTGTTTTTTGTTTGTTTGCCAGGCTGTGTAAATAAAATAAAACCCACATCATAATTGGAAGTGTTAATAATAATCGGGGCGCTCCTAGGTAAAAACTGTTTATATAATTTTGTGAATCTGGGGTTGATAAAAGCACACAAATTAAAATTAATGCAGAAATAATACCAAAGAATAAACTAAACGATTTTTGCCTTATGCTTTCCCATATTAAAAATATGAAAAAGATTATAGTTAAGACAATAGGGGTATAAGTAAAAGGCAATATCACAGGTGAGAAATCTGACAGGTATAAATTTAGATGTTTTATACTTTGAACAAAATATGAAAAATGAGGGATGATGCTTATACTTGACGTCGTAATGTCATAAGGATGGTGTATGTACCACACTCGTTGAAACAGCAGCCAGACAATTGGAACAGACACAGAAGCTAGAAAGAAAATAACAGACCTTAACTCATTAAGCTTTATATAGGACCAGTTTTCAATCAAAAGATAAACAAGCGCAGGGATAACAAATAAGGCAACATCATAATCCCATAATATCGCCAACCCTCCTGCGCTTATCAATAAGACCATCTTTCCTATAGGCTTATTTTTAAGTAAAAAGCAAGCGGCAACAGCAGCGGCACCTAATAAGTCACCGGACAGTATCCCTCCGCGACCATCGAAAAATGCTGAATATTTTAGAAGTATTACAGGTATCAGAAGAGCCAATATGGCTAAAATGTACTTTTTCTTACGGATTGCTAAAAATGCTAACAAGCCCCAAATCAACGTTGCAATTAAGGCGTAACCCAAAGGCATGGCTAGATTTAAGGCAACCCCGAAGTGGTGGATTATTGCTCCAGGAATTGACTCGAACCATGTAAAATATGTTTGACCGTAGAAGTTTGGTTCAAAAAAATGCCCATGAATAGCCTCTCTTCCAGCATACCAAAGTAGTGACTGATCTGTATTTGTATACTTACTTGTGAAGCCAAAGAGTATCTTTAATTGCAGGGTTAGTAGTAGCCCAATAGACACAGTAATTGGCAAGTAATGCCTACAAAATATTGGTATTCTCTTCATTTATACCTAATTTATATTTTAAATAACACATAGCTTTTATCATGATAGATTTCACGTAGGCCTGTACCACTTATATTTTTTACTAAGTTGGGTTCTGATGTAGATAATTCCTTGTCAACTAATATATAGCGCAGTCCTAAGGACCTCATAAGAGCTAGATCGCTTGGCTGGAAATTATCAAACTCATTTATTTCAGTGAAATAATTTGGCGGGAAATAACCACTATATCCATTGAAGGTATTTTTGTTATAGTAACCGGCCCAGAGTACTTCCTCAAAGATACCGTGCTCAAAGCCAACATTAGTTATAGGTGGTTGACCAGGATAATTACTATCTGGTGCTAAAACAACGATGTCGTTTACCTGATCATCATCCTTAATAAATTTATAGACATTTGGTACGTTTAGCTTATAAAGATAGGGGTTATTAGACATTGGATAGCCCCAAGTTGCCATTTCGACCACTAAGCCTACAAAAATAATACCGGCTATACTATAGAAAGTTTTTCTCTTAATTTTAAGTTCAGCTAGCACTAGTGGCACCAAAGCCAGTAGACAGCATAAACTAAATAACACTATAACTGTAGCTCTGTTAATTGCTCGGATAAAGCTTAGTTGAGGCAAAAGCTTATCAACCAGAAGATATGGTAGGGCAATTGCAAAATCTATAGGACCGGATGGAGACGCAATTGTGTGGATATAACTAGCTTTTATTTTTAGAAATGGACCTAGAGACATCAAAAACCCTAAAAGCGCTACTATTAAAATAATAGAGACTAAACGAAATATTTTAGACCACTTTTGACTTCTTTTCCTATGGATGAACGAAACAATAAACATGACAAATGCTACGAGATATAATGTATAGCTAGAATACGCAACCCCATCTGGGCTATATGAATTAACTTGAGCATGATTCCGAATTGAATAATAGACATGACCAAGTAAAGTACTGTTAAAGGGTATGAAATAATCAGCTAAACTGGAACTATATATATTCTGCTGGCTGGCACCAAAGGTTGCTCCTGTTGATTTAGAAAAACTTACATACTTTAAAGCTAGTGGCAAAGTCGCAATTAAAGCTAATACTATTACACCGAAAAGCATTAAAGAAGGACGTGTTTTAGCTAGCTTAAATATCCATGCGAATACTAATATAGCCATTATTACTAGAAGCACAAAAACCATCTGATACCAGGAGGCATAAAACAAAAGAACAAGAGCAATAAATAATCCGACTAAATATTTAAATGATTGTTTATTCATATATTTGAGCATAAATAGAACTATTAAGGGTAAATAAAATATGCTTAAACTTTGCAGATGAGGAATCTGGACTATCTTATATGGGGCAAATTCAAAAGCCAACCCAGCCATGATTGAAAAGAGTTCATTACCTTTACTTAAGTACTTTGCTAGCAGATACATAAAGATACCTGCAAGCAAAAAACTTATAATAGTCCACATGTTTTCCGAAAAAACCGGGGTTGGATTAATAAAGTAAAATGGCAGAGTCAATAAACCTGCAGACAATTGAGTTTCCGAATAAAGCATTGAATCTTTATTGGGATAAAAAATGTTTCCGTTAACATAATTAGGGCAATTTTCTCTTAGGATGCAATGCTGGTCTCTAGCAATAGTCCAGGCATTAAACATGGCATCACCACCCGCATTGTAGGTAGAAACTCTTGTTAATACAGGATAAAAGAAAGCAAGAGTTATTATGAGAATAATAACTAACCCGATCCAATTTTTTTTAAATCCAGTTCTTGTTACGACTGTAAATCGTTTTAAATTTAGGCTGAAAAAGGATTGTATCTTATTATCCCCCATGCCGCTTTATGACCACCTTTCAAGCCTATTTTTTACCTTTTTCTATACTTCGTCCATAGTAACTTATGCTAGTCTTTACTTTATTCATTAGTCCCAACAACGTCCACAAATTGATTTATCATTGATATAATCTCTAGAATACTGTATTCATAAAGTAAATTGAAATCAACGAATTTTGTTTATACTGGTCAAGAAACTCTTGAAACTCTTGTAGAGGCTAAGAAGTATAATAATTATTTGTGTAATATTATAGCTAGAGAAGCAGACAAACTAAAAGTTAAAGACATTAAAATTCTTGATTTTGGAGCTGGCGTTGGTACCTATACTGACTTACTCTCAGAAAAGTATCAATACCGTGCAGATTGTGTAGAGATTGATCGCAAACAAGCGAGTATTTTAAGAAAAAAAGGATATAGAGTTTACGATGACATAAGCGAAGTTAAAACCAAATACGACATTATATTTACTCTAAATGTTTTAGAGCACATAGAAGATGACGAAAAGGCTATCGCCGATCTTAAAAACTGTTTGTCTAGCCAAGGCGTACTAGTAGTATATGTGCCTGCATCTAAATTACTTTTTTCTAATTTGGATCGGGAAGTTCAACATTTTAGAAGGTATCGGATAAAAAGCTTGGTTGACTTGGCCGTTAAGGAAAAATTGATCACCAAGGAAATAAAATACTGCGATCCCCTTGGGTTTTTTGCAGCGCTTGCGTACCGAATATGTAACGGTAGCGGTACTCTAAATCCTCGATCTGTTAGATTTTATGATAAATATTTATTTCCTGTCAGTTCATTTATTGAACCTGTTTCTAAAAAGGCGTTTGGTAAAAATGTCCTAGGTATTTTCAGCAATCAATAAATAGCGAACTACAGTTCCCTTAGTTATTTGGTCAACACATTAAATCGAACTATCTCCCAAATAGCTTTTAACCCATCTTTCATGCCTATTTTTTTGCCCTCGTCTTTGCTTCGTCCGTAATAACTGATCCCAATCTCATAAACGGCTACTTTACTTTTGGCAATTTTTGCTGTAATCTCTGGCTCAAAACCAAATCGTCTAGCCTCTAGTTTCTTAGCTAATTTTCGCGCCAGGTCTCCGCGCATCATTTTGTAACCAGTCTCCATATCACTTAGATTTAACCCAGTAAAAATATTTGAAAACGTAGTTAAAAATTTATTGGCTAACTGGTTTCGATAGTAAATTATTCTACGCGGCTCTCCGCCTATAAATCTTGACCCATAGACAACATCGGCGTGCCCACGCTCGATTGGATATAATAACCGTTTATACTCCTGCGGATCATATTCTAGGTCGGCGTCTTGAATTATGACCACATCTCCCGTTGACTCAAGGATACCACGCTTGAGAGCGGCTCCCTTTCCTTGATTGGATTCTTGCAGAAGAAGCCTGAAATTTTTGTGCTTTTTGGCCAATTTTGCCAGAATAGCACGCGTTCCATCTTTTGAGCCATCATCAATTAAAATAATCTCCTTTTCGGTAGATCCAAGATTTACAGCCGATATTTCTTCTAGAATTTTTTCGACGGTTTCCCTCTCGTTGTAACAAGGGATGATTATCGAAAGTTTTTCAGTTTTTCCCATAATACTCCAAACTTTTAGAACTAAAATCATGCTAACATATCGAAAGCATGATTGCATACACACGGCGCAAGCTCCAGCATCTTATAAAAATTGATTTTATCCGATTTTGCATTGTTGGCGGCACCGGTTTTGTCATAAACTTTATTTTACTGGCTTTATTACCAAAAATATTCGGTGTGCCTATACCAGTAGCGCAATTTGTAGGTGCCGAAGTAGCATTATTTAGCAACTTTGTTATGCATAACAAGTGGACTTATAAAAGTAAGTATGTCAAGAAATCTATAGCCAACTTGTTGATTCAGTTTCATGCTACTTCTTGGCCAGCAATCTTAGGTAGTACAGCGATGGTTAGTGTAGGCGTAGAAACATTGCATCTGAGTAAGTTAATAGCACTAGCCATTAGTTCGGTCATTGCGTTATTATGGAATTTTGGCTGGACGAGGTTTGTTATTTGGCGTGATGTGACACCAAAGGAAATTAAGGAGATAGTAAAGTGAAAATTACAGTGGTAGGAACAGGGTATGTCGGGCTTGTAACTGGAACATGCTTCGCTGAAACGGGCAATGATGTAGTCTGTGTTGATATTGATGAAGCAAAAATCAAAAAAATGCTGAAAGGCCAAATACCAATTTATGAACCAAATCTTGGAGAACTTTTTAGCCATAACATAAAAGAGGGGCGACTTCACCTTACCACTAGCCTAGCGGATGGTGTTAAAGAAGCAGAAATTATCTTCTTGGCTCTTCCGACACCGCCAGGCGAAGATGGCTCGGCAGACTTGTCCTACGTACTAGGCGTGGCTAAAGAACTAAGTGGGCTACTCGAGCACTACACAATAATTGTAGATAAAAGTACGGTACCTGTAGGTACATCAGAACGGGTAAGAGACTATATTGCTGCTCACACAAAAGTTCCTTTCGATGTTGTTTCAAATCCGGAATTCCTGCGTGAGGGCTTTGCCGTCAGTGACTTTATGAAACCTGACAGGGTGGTGATTGGTACGAGTTCAGTAAAGGCGCGCAATATTTTTAAAGAGCTTTATGCTCCATTCCTACGTCAAGGTAACCCAATTTATTTTATGGATGAACGCTCCGCGGAGATGACAAAATATGCCGCAAACTCTTTTTTGGCAACCAAGATTTCCTTCATGAACGAAGTCGCTAATTTATGCGAGCTTGCTGGAGCAGATATTGATGCTATTCGTCTTGGGATTGGCGCTGATGATCGTATTGGCAAACGGTTTTTGTTTGCTGGTATCGGTTATGGGGGTAGCTGTTTCCCAAAGGATGTCAAAGCCCTAATGCATACAGCTCACGATTATGACTATGATTTTAAGATTCTTAAAGCCGTCAATGATGTGAACGACTCTCAGAAACAATTGCTAGTTAATAAAGTAGAAAGTTATCACAGAGGCAATATTAACGGCAAACACTTTGCCTTATGGGGACTTGCCTTTAAGCCGGATACTGATGACATCCGTGAAGCATCCTCACTTGAAATTATCAAAGGTTTGACTAAAGCTGGAGCAAGAATAATGGCCTATGATCCAGAAGCGCGAGCCAACGTAGAGAAATATTTTAAGAACAACCCGCTACTGACATTTGCCAATAACGCCTACGAAGCACTAAAAGATGCCGATGCGCTGCTAATTGCTACGGAATGGCCAGAATTCCGAACGCCTGATTTTGATAGGATAGGACAACTCCTAAAGAAGAAAGTTATATTTGATGGTCGTAATTTATACGATACAGCAACTATGAAAAATAAGGGATTCTATTATGAAAGTATCGGCCGCCAAACTGTCAAGCCTTAAACAACCCAAAAAGGTTATATTAGTTACAGGCGGTGCGGGACACATTGGGTCACATGTAATTGAAATGCTCGTTAAAGATCCACAAAATCAAGTCATTTCTCTTGATAATTATTTTAATGGCAGCATAAAGAACCATATCAATGGAGCAGAGTACCGCAAGGGCCACACCAAAAATATTGAAAAGCTAATTCCTGAGACTCCTGACATTATTTATCACTTGGGAGAATATGCTCGAATTGCACCCTCTTTCGATGAAGTTGAAAAAGTCTATGATATGAACATTGTTGGCACATTTGCAGTTGTGGAGTTTTGCCGAAAGCATAACGTGGGTAAGCTTGTCTATGCTGCTTCAAGTACTAAATTCGCCATTGAAGGCGATGGGCGTCATCAAAATCCGTATTCTTTCACTAAAGCAACGAACGTTGATCTCATTAACGATTATGGTCGTTGGTATGGATTACCTTATGCAATTTGCTATTTTTATAATGCTTTTGGGCCAAGGGAAAAAGGCGTTGGAAAATATGCGACTTTAATAGCGAAGTTTGAGCAGATGTACCTTAACGAAAAAGCCCTCACAATTATTAAGCCAGGTACCCAGAAACGCAATTTTGTTTATGTTAAAGATTTGGCGAGAGGCATTATTCTAGCAGGAGAGAAGGGCCGGGGTGATGGGTATGCACTAGGGAACACCAAAGGCTTCTCGGTTATTGAAATCGCTAAAGCTTTTGGCGGACCGAGCAAATACATCAATGGTTATCCTGGTCGGGGAGAATCTGATGTTGTTTTGACCAAGGCAAGAGAGGAACTTGGCTGGGTCACCACAGTAGATGTGCTAGAATATATTAAAAAATTTGTTCAAAAGCATCCGTCACGGTTGAAGACATAATAGCCAAAATGGATTGCACAATACTTAATGGCCAGTGAATCAGGATATTTTTAGTTCTACTCAGCGGCCGGCTATATTTAATCAACAACAATGATTGTGGGCAGATTCTTTCGAAAGATTGCCAGTTTATAGAAGAAGTAGTTCCAAATAGCGCAAAAGGCTATAGCTACAATTTTCCCGACGCCAGGTCTGACATGCATGTCGCTAAGGTAATGTATAAAGTAATAAGAGAAAATGCTATTTATTATCACCAAAATCCCATAAAAACAAAGTTGGATAGCAATATGGTGTGAGCTACTTTCCTTTGTTGCTTTGAATGTCCAAAGTTTATTCATGATGAAATTTATGATAGTTGCTAACACGATACCCGTTGGCACACTAACCTGAAGCGGAGCATGGGCCAAATAATAGAGGCTCAAGAAAGTCGAATAATCAACTATGAATGCCGTAAAGCCCGTTACTACATAACGTATGAATTTATCAGAAATTCTCCATCTAATCCCAAAGAACTTTAAGCGATCATTAACAATTCTGTTGAGACCCATCTAATAATGATAACACCTTAACCTTAGGCTTTATCTGGCCCTGTATCTTTCGTTTTACTGATGTTACGCTATATTAAGCGTTGATTTATATGAGTAGAGCACCAAAAAGTTTGATTTCTGTCATTGTGCCCGTTTATAACGAGGCCTTGGGACTTAAGAATTTTCATCAGTCATTACTAAAAATTCTTGATACCAAATTATCAAACCCCTATGAGTTGATTTATTGCGATGACGGAAGTACTGACATAACCCCAGAACTAGTTCGTAGTTGGCATAAAACTAACCCGCAGGTGATGTTATTAAGGCTATCGCGAAATTTTGGCAAAGAGAGTGCCCTATCGGCCGGGATTGCTGCTGCCCGCGGGGAAGCCATGATGATGCTAGATGGTGACGGACAACATCCAGTTCAGGCCATTCCTCAATTTGTTGATGCTTGGAAACAAGGAGCAAGGGTTGTTATTGGCATACGTCGGTCAAATAATCACGACAGTCGGTTTAAGTTGCTTAGCTCTAGAATGTTTTACGGTCTATTCAATAAGTTAAGTAAGCAGAAAATGCAGCCTGGTTCGACCGACTTTCGTCTCATTGATAAATCGGTCCAAAAAGCCTTCATGGCTTTACCGGAAACCAATCGATTAACACGTGGTTTGATAGACTGGCTGGGGTTTAAACGTGTTTATATTGATTATGAAGCTGAGCCTAGGAAGTATGGGTCAGCAAGTTACAGTAAACGTAAGTTATTCGGATTAGCAGTGAATGGCCTTGTTTCTCTTAGCCCCACACCGCTTTATCTGTCTGGTTACCTGGGCGTAGTAATTACTTTCCTTTCCTTTTTGCTTGGCTGTGCCGTACTGATTGAACAACTGATATTAGGTGATCCATTGCACTGGAAATTTACCGGAACAGCCATGCTGGGAATTTTAACGCTATTTTTGGTCGGGTTAGTTCTGATATCTCAAGGTGTTATGTCGCTTTACTTGTCGAATATTCACGGCCAGAGTAAACGGCGTCCACTCTATATTGTTGATTACGACGAGTCGATAGGTATAGACCGAAGTACAAGCCAAAACTAGCTGGTTAAAGCCCAACACTTTATTTATACACAACTAATATTTTTGAGATGAAATTTGTCAGTATATACTGGTAATGACAACAACTCTATCATTATCAATAGAGACTTATGAAGATATCCATAAAAAAGAAGCTAGCGAAGAAATTTACGTTTAGCCGTAACTGGCGGCATTGGTTAAAACGAAAACTACGACTGAAATCCACAGCTAGGGTTTATCTGGTTTTTACCCTGGTAGTATTATTCGCAACCACCCTCTTTTGGTCGATAAACAGCGCTAATATACAGCTCGGCAATGCTGACCAACTAATTTATGCCGAGCTAATGAAAAGTTTCTCAACATTCCAAGCCACAGCTTTGGCGGGTCAACATACATTCTTATTGAAATGGCCACTCTTTTTATTGGTTCACCTTTTTGGTGCTTCCAGAACCAGCTACACCGTAATGACTGTTTTGACTGTATTGGCCACTATGTCGTTATTCGTATTAATACTGAAGCGAATTGAGCGTCGACCCTTTGTCCTGGGTACACTTTGTTTAGCACTTGCCTCAGTATTATTACTTATTCCAGCTCAACCTTATGCAGGAGGCATCTTGCCGGTCAATATGGCCATGCTAGCAACACGCAATATCGAGTACCTAATTTTTATTGGGAGCTTAGGATTGTTAGTTTGTTTTCCGCGACTAAAAAGCTGGCAATTTTGGTGCGGGTTAATAGCTCTTAGTTTTCTTGACGCGAGTGATAAGTTATTTCTGGGATTGAGTTTAGGTAGTGCCTTGATGATTCTAGTTGTCTATTCACTGACACGTCATTGGAAATTAGTTAGTGATGGGGGGCGCTGGCTATTAGCATGCCTTGGTGCGGCAATTGGGGCTACTGGTATCCTTTGGGTAATAAATATCACTCATCTGACGCACGTCCTCAACCAAAACGGGGCTAATCCCTACCAACTAGTTAATAACCTTAAGGATGTTGTCTTAGGAGCCTTCTATGCTATTTCCGGCTTACTGACTAACTTTGGCGCTAACCCGGCTTTTGACGCTACAACAGTCCGAAGCTTCCCGCACTTATTTTTTGACCGATTATTTAGTCTTGGCGGTCTAGCCTTTGTTATTAATCTGGTAATCGTGGTAATCGGAGTGACGGCAATCGCCTTACTACTAAAGTCCAGCTTTAATGCCAAGCGACGGACTAAATTGCTTTCCTGGGACAACTGGACATATTTGACTCTATGGTTAGTTTGGGCTGGTTTAGTAGCAATCGCATTATTTATCTTTACTAATCATGATTATGCAGTAGATGCGCGATATCTAACCATCTGTCTATTTGCTGTCTTTATGGCTATTGCAGTACTGGGAAGACGTTACGATTGGTCAGCCAAACGATGGTTATTAATCGGCGGCATTTTACTAATCGGTATTGTCTCAGGAACAATATCGGCTAGTCAGACTTTTCAAGACCAGAATCAAGCCTTGGCTGATATCAATCACCGAGATAGCCTGATAATTGAAGCACTCCACCATCATCCCGTGACTGTTCTGGTCGGAGATTATTGGCGGGTTGTGCCAACGGAGCTACAAAGTCACAACCAACTACATATCCTACCGTTGTCAAGTTGCATCCAACCACTAGTGGTTCTTAGTAGTAGCATTTGGAATGTTAATTTAAATATGCATAGTTTTGCCTATCTATTATCGTTTGACCGTAGTCTCACAAATTTTCCAAGCTGTTCATTGCAGCAAGTTATTAATCAATATGGCCGACCTAACTCTAGTATCTTGATTGCCGGTACATTGGCAAAGCCTAAAGAGGAGTTACTGTTTTATGATCGCGGTGCCCATCATAGCTTAGCTACATCCACCGAACAGACAACTAGCACTGTCTTGCCAATTCCAATTAGTCAATTACCGCATATTACTTGCCAAGGACCAACAGTTCTTGATTTTGTAGCACACGAAGATGACGATCTATTATTTATGAATCCGACTCTACAGCAAGACATTCAAGCTGGTTATTGCATCCGCACCGTTTACCTAACAGCTGGTGACGCCGGGCAGGGAGAGTACTATTGGCTGGACCGCGAACAGGGTGATGAAGCAGCGTATAACTTAATGATCGGACAAGTCCCCAATATCTGGATTAGCCGAATTGTTAGTCTTACAGATCAAGAATATATTACAGTGGCCAATCCAAAAGGCAATTCCAAAGTATCGCTGGTATATATGTATTTGCCCGACGGCAACCTTAAGGGTCAAGGTTTTCCGTCGACTCACTATGAGAGCTTAGCAAAGTTGGAAAGCGGTCAAGATAATGTTTTGAATACTGTAGATGGACAATCGATCTATACCGATGCGCAACTAGTCAATGCACTAGTGGCTTTGATGTATACTTATCAACCCACGGTCATTAATACTCAGGCTAATTACGTCAGCCTTCAATACCCAGACCATAGTGATCACATGGCCGTTGGCCGATACGTTAAACGTGCTTATAAGCTTTATGAAACCGAACAATATGCCAATCAGGTGACTATCCCCATAAGATTTTATATTGGCTATCCGATTAGAACTATGCCCCAGAACGTTTTCGGAACACTCTTGGCCGAAAAAGAAGCAGCCTTCTTGGCCTACGCTAAATTTGATAATGGGGCTTGCCAATCATTAATCCTATGCACTACCACTAAATCGCATA
>CAZNOW010000017.1:0-25974 GCA_964574915.1 uncultured Candidatus Saccharibacteria bacterium | reverse complement strand
ACCCGGATAAACAGCTAGACTTAGCGCAGGTTGCGTTTGGTTCTAGAATTTAGGGTGTTCTGGATCTATATATCCATGCTAGACTGAGGATATTATTAAAATCTGGAGAATATATGGATCAGCCAACACCGAAGTTAAGAGTGGCAGCCAAAGCGATTATCGTCAACGAAAAAGGTCAGGTATTAATTGTGCGCGAGGCTTCGACTTATAGTGATGGCACTAACATTGGTCATTTTGGTGTGCCCGGTGGTCGGATTGAGTTAGGCGAAACTTACGCAGACGGATTAAGACGGGAAGTAATTGAAGAAGTTGGGCTAGAAATTAAACCTCTATATCCGATATTCGTGGACGAGTGGCATCCAGTCATTAAGGGTCAACCCCATCAAATAATTGGTATATACACGGCCTGTCAGGCTTCAACTAATAAAATTCGATTAAGTGAAGAACATGATCAGTTTTTATGGATTGACCCAAAACAACGGGCTAAATATGACATTATGGAACACGATTGGCAGGCGATTGAATCTTATAATAATCATCCGAGTATAAAGCAGTAGTCACAATAAAAACTTGGTGCGCGAGAGAGGACTTGAACCTCCACGAGCTTATGCTCATCAGGTCCTGAACCTGACCTGGCTACCATTACAGCACTCGCGCTTCGATCGTTATTTTAGCACGAGGGTCGGCAGAGATAAAATCACGAAGCTTTAAGTATTTCCTTGTCAAACGTGATCCAAAACCTAGATAGTACATTGCATTAAATAATATTTGTGAATCAGCTTTACCGTACCGCAATATATAAACACGTCCTGCTCTACTAATTGATCCATAGGTAGAGTTTAAAAGACGATGATTGACCTTTCGAAGCCAAAGGAGAAAATTATAGCTTGCACTGTAAAACCCTACGTAGTATTTGTGACATCCCCAATATGGTTCGAGATATCCGTATACTGTCCCGTCACCATCAAATAAGCCTCGAAGAAAATCAGGATAATATTTATCTGGAACTGTAACTGATTGTATGGTTTTACTTTTGTGTGGGGTTATTCCTGCTTCGAATAAAAAATCATATAAAGCAACATCACCAAAGGTAAAATTATAGGTAGAAGTATGATATTGTCCTAGTTTAGTTGTAACTTTAGTAGATGCATTAACGATATTTCTAACATTATCAATTATTTCTAAATCCTTCGAAGTAATATTAATGTGTCTCCCATCATTATATAGACAACCGTCTGACGCCATAAGACCAGCAAAATAAGCAATATCCGTATTCCAGTTATAGGCTTTACGATATTTATATCGCATATACTAGCTATTTACGCATTAGCATTTTATAGTATAAACCTTGTGGCACGAAATAAACAGATTTAATCTATAAAATAAATCACTATTTATCTGTTACCCAGCCGGTCTTAATCTCCCAGTTTTGAACATTATTATAACGATCCGGGTCAGTATTAATTTGATTTGTCCCGAGCCCGTAGATGGTCACATGCGAGACATACATTAAGCGTGGTTGGTACAAAGCCAGGGCTGGAGTATCTTGTTGCCAAGCTTGCAAGAAATCCTGATATTTAATAATTCTGATCGGTACACTCAGCCTGGTCCGACCGGCCTCTAAGGCTGCATCAGCCACATCGGACCGATACTCCGAGAAGTTCAGCGGTTCGGTCGAATTTAAATTAGCCTGGGCACTATCCCAATAAACGTAAACATCCGGATCAACCCCGATCGATATACCGTAAAGCACGGCTTCGTATTGGTGCGACGAAAGGCTGCTCTGAAAATCCAAAGATTGTTCGGGCATAATACTCACATTCACCCCGATGGCTTTCCATTCAGCGGCTAAAGTATTAGCCACTGTTAGGTACTCAGATTCGTTTGGAATGGTCAGCGTAAAAGCTAAAGGAGTGCTTCCCTTGTATCTGAAGTTGTCGGATTTAATTAGCCAGCCGTCGGCATTCAGTTTAGAAACGGCTAAACTGGGCTGATTGGTAATTTGAGCATAGGCTGCGTTATAGCCAAGCTGATTATTTAGCAGCGGTTCATTGACTGCGATAGCCGGATAGCCGAGCTTTTGGATAATGGCGCTTCGGTTAGCGGCATCAACTAGAGCCTGGCGGATGCTTAAGTCGGAAAAAAGCGGATCGGAGCTTTTAAAGAAGACATAGACTCCGGCAGTCAACGGTAAGTTATAGACGATATTGGCAGCATTACTGGTGATAGTTGATGGCAAACTGTCCGGCTCGACAATCGCCGTGACTTGGCCGTTTTGATATGCAGCCACCAGGGCATTTGTACTGGCGAAAGCGTCAATCGTAAAGCTATTGAGTTTTGGCATACCGCTCCAGTAGCCATCGAAAGGCAGTAAGCTGATTTGTTCTTCGGGAGTATTGGGATCGTTACTGACGCCGATACTCCCCCATTTAAACGGTCCGGCTCCTACCGGATCAGATGTGTTAAAATTAACCGAACGCAAATCGGCGATGTTAACTGAGCCTAAGATATGCTTAGGAATAATGCCGTTAGTCAAACTATAAGGAAATGAGCTTAATGGATTAGGCAAGGTAAAGGAAACCGAAAGATTATTTAACTGTGCCACTTTAACGTTCTGCCAGCTGGAAAACAGCGGCGACTGAGCATCCGGATCCTGAATAGTCTGATAAGTAAATAAGACGTCGGCAGCCGTTAGGGGCTGGCCGTCTTGCCAGGTTAAGCCAGGCCGCAAATTGACCGTGTAGACCGTTCCCAGGCTGTTAACCTGCCAACTACTGGCCAAATCCCCGACTAGCTGATTGTGATCGTTATAGGTCAGCAAGCTGGCAAATAATAGTTTTGCCACCGAGGAATCAACTTCGTTGACGGCATAAATCGGATTGGCGGTCGTAAATGAACCTTGAATGCCTTCGGTATAAATCCCTCCGGCTACCGGCTGAACCGTTTGATAATAGTTTTTAAGGGCCGAGAGTTGGACGACCACGCAGCCACCCAGCAGCACAAATAGCATTACCCAAAGAGTTGTAAAACGCCAAACTGATTTAAGTCTGTTAAATCGGCCGAGGAAATTTTTTTCAAATTGAATACCGGTATTCTGACTGATAATCTCAATTTGGATCTGGCGACGGCGCCATAACCGACGAGAACGGAGCCTCAAGGCACGCAAGTTCATGCTGACATCCCACTCCTAGGCTGTTTAGCCGAAGATCCCGAGTATTAGCGAAAGGGTGAAAATCACCGCCAAAATAATAGTTAATTGAAAAATGGTTTTATCAGTGCCACGACGGGTAGTATTGATTTCGCCCGTTCCACCAATCCCGGCACCCAGTGAAGCGCCACGGGTTTGCACTAGAATCAGGACCGTCATCAGAATCATCGAAGCCAGTGTAATGTAATTAAATATCGACATATTATTATCCAATTATAGCGGTCACTAGAAAGTTTACCAGTCCGATGATGATTCCGGCGACAATCGCTGCCCAAAAACTGCTGAAATGCAGCGACGGATACAGCTGACTAGCTATAAAAACGGTCAAGCCGTTAATAATAATCATGAACAGACCGAGCGTGACTAATATCGCCGGCAAAGAGATGATTACCAGTATCGGCTTCAGAATAATGTTAATAATGGCTAGTATCGCTCCGGCAATCAGTATGACCCCTAAACTGCCGCCATAACTGAGCCGTCCACCAAGCAGTCCAGCCGCAATCCAAAGTCCCAGACAACAAACCAGCCAGCGAAATACAAAGCGCATCAAGAGGTGACTCACATCTCCTATTGTAATTAGCTTAGGCTAATCCAACAAGTCGGACTGTAAACTAGCTCAGTCCATGGGATAAATGACTACTTAAAACCCGGTTGCCAGTTTCAGTTATCAACACGTCGTCTTCAATCCGGATTCCGATTGCTTCTTTGGGTACATAAATACCTGGTTCAACCGTTAAAACCATGCCCGGCTTTAGCGGTTCGCTATAAAAACCAATGTCATGCGTATTTAGTCCCAGATAATGCGAGACAGCATGCGGCAGGTAACGGCTAATGTTTTTCTGATTGACTATAGTAATAAGACCAAGCTCACGCAGTTTTATGCCTAAAAACTGCCGGACCTTTTGTTCGTATTCTTTCAGTAAGACTCCCGGTTTTAAGATAGCTAATGCAAAAACCTGGGTTTCTAAGACTGCTGCATAGAGCGCTTGTTGGCGGTTAGTCGGGACACCTATACTAAATGTCCGAGTCAAATCGGCAGCATAGTGCTGATAATCAGCCCCCACATCGCACAGTAACAGCTCGGATGGTTGCAGTTGCCCGTCATTTTGGACATTATGAAGTGTACAAGCTCGGATTCCGCCGGCTACAATCGGGGCAAAAGCATGACCTCTGCCTCCCAGACGGCGGAAATCACGATTTAGTTCGGCTTCAACTTCATATTCAAAGTGATAAGCACCAGCTTTAGCGCGTTTTTGAATATGTTCTAAACTAGCGATCGTAATATCGACCGCTTTTTGGATGGCTATAATTTCCGTTGGCTGTTTAATAACCCGCAGCTGGGCAATCTCCCTAGTCAGATCTAAAACATTAAACTGGCGGCGATTTAATTTAAGCTTTTCGATTAGCGTTTGCCGGGCAGGATTGGTATACATGCCAAATGCTTTGATGTAGACCGGTGCGGCTACTAAGGTAGCTACCTGTTTGGCTTTATTTAGTTGATCATTCAGTAATTGCCAGCCCTTAGTCTCGTCTAAAATCAGCTTGATACCGCTAACTTTAGCCAGCCGTTGATGATCAATTTGGCCGTCAAAATCAACCCGCGATCCAGCCCGAGATGGGACAATTAAATAATCACCGTCCGGGTGACAAACTAAAATCACATCTGGCATATCGCAACCGGTTAAATACCAAAAGCTAGCATCTTGATTAAAGGGATAACTGGTATCGCCGCCAGACTGCAATAAGCCATTGGCAGTAATCACTACCGGTGCTGTGGTTTCCGCCGTTTGTTTCAAGCGCGTCCGATTGTTGATAAAAAATTCGCTAGTAAAGATTGGGTTCATAAGACGATTTAAATATTTTAATGTCAGATTGGTAATTTGAGTCAATAAGCAGCTAGTGAATCAGGTGCTGCTGAATAAAAGCAGTAATTTGGTTGTAATGACTGGCACAAAGCCAAATATCGACCGCTAGCAGGCCTGGAAAAACGAACAGCGTTTCAATATGTTTACCGGTGGTGATTCGGTACCGCTTTAGTGGTGGGAAACCGATTTTCCAGGGAAATGGCAAAAGCCATGGTACCCCTTCTTTTGTAAAACTATCTAATATTAAGTGTGACAACAAACCAATCATAAAGGCTAGCCAGACTATATTGATGTCCACATGCGCCATGAGGGGGTGAAGCACCTGCAGCAATAAGGCGCCTATTAAACCAAATAAAACGACCCCGATTAAAGAATGACTTAAGAATCTATGACCACCCAGAACTTTATCGACGATTTTACCGACAAAACTGCCGCTGGGAAGATTACGCCAAAGCGGTGCTGTCGGCTGATCAATATCCGGTGCAATACCGCCTATTTGATTAGCTAAAATAGCCAGTAGGGCGGTTGATAGGGTAATCGAGGCTGGTGGCACAATGATCGTAATGATGCCTAAGGCTGTGATTGCTCCGAGATCATGGGTTCGTGCAGTCATATTGTTATTGTACTAGACGCGTTCGGCTTTGCTGAAGATAGGGCCGAACCGTTAAAGCTTTCTGGCGGCCGATAACTTTGGCCAACTGAGCCTCATCGGCCTGAATCATTTCCTGCCTTGAGCCGAAGGCTTTCAGCAGCTTCTTGCGGGTGGCCGGCCCGATGCCCGGAACATTATCCAGTAGACTAGCTGTCTGTCTTTTCGATTTGAGACTAGAGTGATAACTAACCGCAAAACGGTGCGACTCATCACGGATTCTTTGTAGCAACTTGACCATATTGGTGCTAAACGGCAAATTTACCAGTATATAGGTGCCGCTGCCGGACACAAAACCGCCCAGTTTATGTAAGGCCGGGTAATTAATGTTGACATTAGAACGGATTTTATCAATTACTATTTGCTCTTCACGTTTAGCTAGTCCGATAAAGGGCAGGTGACTCATTTTAGTTTCATCCCGCGCCCGGCAAGCAGCATCCAACTGCCCCTTCCCGCCGTCAATTAAAACCAGTTGCGGACTTCCCCAGGCTTTAAGGTTTTTTTCGCTTAAGCGGCGTTTGATGGTTTCATACATATTTGCAAAATCGTTATTTTGCTCCAGTTTGGTTTTAAACTTACGATATTCTCGCTTGTTACTGACTCCGTTAGTAAAGACCACCATACTGGCTACTACATCGGTTCCTTGCATATGACTGATATCATAACCCTCAATCCGCTGCGGTACTGCCGATAAACTTAACATGTCAACTAATTCATTAAGGGCATGATCTTTGCTGATATCTAAAAATTCTTTATCACTAAATATCACTTGACGTGTTAAGTTTTTAAGGGCAAACAATTGGTTACGCAGCTTAGCGGCTAGCTCAAAGTTCTTGGCTTTAGCGGCGGTCTTCATTTCCTTTTCCACTTCTTTTTCGACGCTTAAGCGCTTACCTTCAATCACCGCAATCAGCTTCCGTAAATTTGTCCGATACTCTTCCAAAGTGGTCTTCCCTTCTTCCAGGCCAGGATCTAACCCCAGGTGGTAATACAGAGTAGCCCGTTTTTGTCCCGGAATTCGCCTGGTGGCATACGGAAAGATACGCCGGAGGGCCTTGAGCGCCTGTCGGATACTCGTTACGCTGAGATACGGTCCGTAATATTTGGCTCCGTCATCCAACGGCCGGTGAGTAGTGGTGACGGTCGGAAAATCACTTTGATAATCAATCCGGACGTAGACCATCGATTTATCATCGCGCAGCAAAATATTGTAACGCGGCAAATATCGCCGGATCATTTCTCCCTCTAAAAAGAGAGCCTCAATTTCGCTATCTACTACCATCCAATCGGTATCGGCGATTTCTTTGATTAAAGCAATGGTTTTGGGATCGTTTGACTGGGAGTGTTGGAAATACTGCCGAACCCGGTTACGCAAAACGGCAGCTTTACCGACGTAAATAATTTCCCCTTGGCTATCTTTATGAAAATAAACCCCGGGGGCTTTGGGTAAATTAGCTAATTTTTGGGCAAGCTGTTCGGTCATAGTGCATTAATTATAACTTCTCAGACCGAGAAATTATGATCTAAATTCCTATTAAATAATAATTAACTAACGCACAAATAATAAAATTATCAGTAAAATTGCCAAAATCAGCAGTGCCACAATATTGGCAGTAATTAACAGCGGCGGTACCGGATGTGCGCGAACCGGAGCCAGTGGCGCACTCGGTAGATTAGCCTCGGGATAGTCCGTCATGATCGGCAGTTTAGCCAGGCTGGGTGTATATGCTGACGGAGTTTCAGACGGCTGGACCGAACTTACCGGTACTGAAGGGACTGATTTCGGTAGCCGATCCCGATATAAAGGATCAAGTTCATAACCGCGCTCTTTAAGTAACATCTCTTCGGTCAATACCGCCTGGACCTCTCCGCCTTTAGAATATTCTTCAACTACCCGGCGCAGCCCGCGCTCACTTATCAAGCCGGTTTCATAAACCCGGCGTAAGGTAGTAGCACCAACGATTATTTTTTCGCTAATTTCCAGCAATTGATTGCGGTCGAGCGCTTCTTTTTTGATCGATTTCTGATTCAGCGCTTCCGGTTGACTAGATGCTGTTTGTTCCCGATCAGTTCGATCAAGCTGTTCTGCTGGTGGATTCCGATTATAGGCAATGGTTTCATTAATGGGCCGGGTTGATGGAATAGTTGTCACTTTCTCCGGTTCGGTTAATTTTACTTTTTCTTGTACCAATTGACGTAGTTGGGTTTCTTTGACGGCAATGGAGTTACGCAGTGCCAGTACTTCACGTTCTAATTTTTTCTGAATGGGGATAAGTTGCCTTTCGGACTTAACTCGACCACGGCGCCGGCCAATTAAATAACCGATAATGCCTCCCAGTAATAAACCTCTGACAGCCGCAATGCGTTCGGTCGCTTTGGCATCTTCTGGAGTAATCTCTGATTTTGTTATGAGATTAGGCGATTTCGTATAGGTCGGGTAAAGACTGTCTGGCGGTAATTCATAACGTGACCAGCTCGGTGGCTGGCTTTGACCTCCATCTCCTGCTTTAACGTCCGATGGCTCTTCTTGATTAGCCTGGCTGTCTGTCATGAAATGCTCCGGGGCAAAAGTTTGAACTGTTTCTTGATAAGCTTCATTGGTAGCCTCAGCAACGGTCATATCCGGATCGACCTGCAGTTTATTTTCTATCGCTGCTAAATAAGTGTCGGCTGCCAGGGCTGCTTGAGCTTCATTTTCGGCTTCGGGATCAGACGATTGTTCGATCAGTTCGTGGGCGATTTCCTGGCGTCTGGCCGTTAGAAAATCTTCAGCCACTTCTTTAATTTCGGTCGTACTTAATTGATCCAACTGTTCATTACTAGTAGTTTCGGCGGTTTCGGATTGGGATTCGGCAGCTTTTTGGTCGGTAAGCTTGGCAGCTTTACGCGAGCGGCGCCACCAGGTTTCCATAGTTTCGGCTGGCTTTGCTTGAGCTTCAACAGTCTTATCTTCTGAAAGTTCGGCTTTTACTTTATCTTCGGCAGACAGGGCTTTTTTACGCTTTTTCTTTTTTGACTCAACATCAGTTTCTTCTCCAAGCCTAGAAGAAGATAAATTATATTCGGCTGATTTTAAATTATCTCGTTCCATTGATTAGTAACCGTTATTACCGTGCAACAGTTTAATAGAGATTATTATAAGTCGTGTAGAGTCGACTTACCAATCCCGTTAATCTAGATGCTCAGGAACGAAATTTACTTTGCAAAGATCTGAATGATTATTTATCGTCAGGTTTATCGGTTGTAGCTTCGCTTCCGGTTTGCTCAGCGGATTCAGCTCCCTCTTCGGCCGCACCTTCTTCAGGTGCACCAGCTTCAGCAGGTACATTTTCAGCTGCTTCAGGTTCAGCTTGACCACCAACTGCGTCATTGGCCGCTGCCAGAGCACTAGGTTCATAAACTGTAGCAATGACGTGTTCCGGTTCGGTTATGACTTCAACCCCTTCTGGAATGATTAGATCAGCTACCGTCACCTGATCACCAATTTCGATTAAGCGCTCACCATCATATTCCAATGCATCCGGTAATTTATCTGGAACAGCTCGGACTTCTACGGTTGCTAATTGTTCCAAAACAATCAAGCTGCTGCGTTCCGCTGGACTGGATTCGTTACCTTCCGAGTAATGGACGTGGATCGGGACTTCAGCTTCAACTTTTTGGTATTTATCAACTGCATTAAAAACAATATGGGATAATTGATTATTTCTCGGATCAAAAGTGACCGTTTTAATTAGAGCGGTATATTTATTCGGACCGGCCGTTAAATTAATTGGGTGATGTTTACCGGCTTTTTGATAAGTTCGGTAAAGTTCCAGATAAGGACCTTGTACCACTATTGAATTCTTACCATGATCATGAATAACCGCCGGTAACTGACCTTCGCGGCGTAAACGATTGACCGCTTTGCCGGTTACTGAACGGGCTGTTAGTTCCAAGTTGATTGTGTCATCTGCCATATGGATTCCATTACTTCTTTAAATAGCGATATTACAGTATATCATCTTTTTGCTAGACGGTAGTGTTGAAACCATATAGGATTAAATAGTGTTTGATGTTTCGCATTTGGTCCAGGCTAGCGGGTTGCTAATTGTAGCTATTATTGTCTTTGTTGAATCAGGTGTTGTAATTGGTTTTTTAGTTCCGATTAGCGATACTTTGCTGCTAAGTGCCGGGGTACTAGCGGCCAGCGGAAAACTACCGATCATCCCAACGATAATGGTAGCGGCGGTAGCGGCAATTTTAGGTGATAATTCCGGCTATCACTTTGGGCGACAGTTTGGGAGACGCCTTTTTAGTAAACCCGATAGTTTATTCTTCCGTCACGAATATGTCATGCGGGCTGAAACTTTTTACGAAAAATATGGTAGTAAAACGATGCTGCTGGCCCACTTTGTACCAATTGTTAGGACTTTTGCCCCGTTAACCGCCGGGGCTGGGAAAATGTCTATACCTAAATACATGGGTTTTGATGCTATTGGCGATATTTGCTGGGCAATTATTGTGACTAGTTTAGGCTATTTCCTGGGCAAACGAATTCCGGGACTGAGTCATTATATTGATCTGGTATTTGTGCTTATAATTTTAGTGATTTTAACGCTAATTATTTATCACAACCTGAAAGATCCAAGAATTAGAGTAGCAATTAAACGATTCTTAAAATTTTAGGTTATTATACCTAAAATCTATTCATTTGAATTATTTCTATCGGATAGATTACGATTGGCAATAAGGTTTTTAAAGTACCGAGACGGGGGAACTCTATCAAGTAAGCTTGCGGTTTTAAGCTTAGAATAGTGCCCATGGCAGAGTAATTTATAAATGGTTTCGTTGCCCACTATGGGTGCCGGCTGGAAGTCAAATACGACCTCGCTAATACGTCCAACTCGGTAAGATTGATCTCGATAGGTTGACTCGACAATTTTACGCATGTTAGGACGGGCTTGTTGATATTTCCATTGGGCTCTTGCATATAAAGCCGTTCTATCCTCAGGCATATTAGCAAAAGCAATGACTCCTTTTAATCCAGAGACCATTAAATCCTCGGCATCGGTTAATAGTTCTTCGAGCTTGACATGATTAAGTTGACCTTCGTATATACTTCTGGAAAATCTCGATCTAGGTGCGGTTAAAATGGCTACACCGCCTAAATAGCGAATATATTCTTCCTCACCGCACATGATTTCTTCCTGATCTGGTTCCCAAATAATCTCTGACATAAGCAGTTTAGATTACCTTTTTAAGATACTGTCCGGTATAAGAACCCTTAACGGTGGTGATGTGTTCTGGCGTTCCTTCAGCCACAATCTGGCCGCCGGCATCCCCGCCATCCGGGCCCATATCAATTACCCAATCAGCATTTTTAATTACATCCAGATTATGCTCAATCACGATAATACTGTTACCGGCATCCACTAAGGCATGTAGCATATGCAGTAACTTCTCAACATCTGCCATATGCAAGCCGGTAGTCGGTTCATCAAGAATATATAGCGTTCGGCCGGTCGCCCGACGAGACAGCTCAGTAGATAATTTAATCCGCTGGGCTTCACCACCAGACAGCGTAGTGGCCGATTGACCAAGGTGAATATAGCCAAGTCCAACATCAACTAAAGTCTGAAGTTTGTTAGCGATTGTCGGAATATTGCTGAATAATTCCAGGGCCTGCTCGCAAGTCATATCTAGAACATCGCTAATAGTTTGCCCTTTGTAGTGAATTTCCAAAGCTTCCCGGTTATAGCGTTTACCATGGCAAACTTCACATGTCACATAAACATCGGGTAGAAAATGCATTTCAATTTTAATAATGCCGTCGCCGGAACAGTTCTCGCAGCGTCCGCCTTTGACGTTAAAACTGAAACGGCCGGGAGAATAGCCGCGTAGCCGGGCTTCCGGCAGCTGGGAAAATAATTCCCTAATCGGCGTAAAAAGGCCGGTATAAGTCGCCGGATTAGAACGCGGAGTGCGCCCGATTGGTGATTGATCGATAATAATGGCTTTGTCTAATTGCTTGATACCTTCTATAACGTCATGTCGGCCCGAAGCCACGCTGGAACGATGCAGCTGCGCCAGCAGTTCTTTAGCTAATATATCGTTAATCAAACTGGATTTTCCCGAACCACTAACCCCGCTGACAATGACTAATTTACCAAGCGGAATAGTAACGGTAAGATTTTTTAAATTGTTTTCGCGAGCGCCTTTAATTACCAAAGACTTGCCATTACCAGAGCGGCGGGATTTTGGTGTGGTTATTTTTAACCTCCCAGATAGATATTGAGCTGTGATACTGTCTTTGACTTTGACTACTTCATCCGGGTGTCCGGAGGCAATTACTTGACCGCCATGAATACCGGCACCCGGACCGATATCCAGTAAATAATCCGCCGAGCGGATTGTTTCTTCGTCATGTTCGACAACAATCACCGTATTACCTAAATCACGCAAATTTTTCAGAGTTTTTATTAACCGACCGTTATCGCGTTGATGTAAACCGATCGAAGGTTCGTCCAGTACATAAAGCACACCCATCAGACCCGATCCGATTTGGGTGGCCAGACGGATACGTTGGGCTTCGCCGCCCGATAAAGTGGTGGCACTGCGCAGCAAAGTTAAATAATTTAGCCCAACATCGATTAAAAACTGTAAACGGGCATGGATCTCTTTTAATATCTGACTGGCGATTTTTTGTTCCCTGTCATTTAGCTTAAGTTGGCTAAACCAAACCTTGGCTACATCAATCGACTGATCACATACATCCATGATTGATTTACCGGAAATCGTTACGGCTAAGACTTCCGGTTTTAAGCGGCGGCCCTGGCAGGCATAACACGGTTTTTCTTGCATGAACTTTTCAATATCGGCCCGGATAAAATCACTTTCGGTATCATGGTGTCGCCGTTCCAGATTTGTCACAACCCCTTCATAGGTAGTAGTAAATGACCGCCCACTGCCCAGAGATATTTGATAAGTTTCGGTTCCGGTGCCGTACATAATGCGCTTGATATCTTCTTTGCTGATTTGTCCAGTCGGCACATGCATGGAAAAGTGATAGCGATCGGCTACCGCTTGTAATTTTTTCATATACCATGCATCGGCATAAAAACGATTGAACGGCCTGATGGCTCCTTCGGCAATCGAAAGGCGGCCATTGGGGATGACCAATTCCGGATCAACTTCTAGCCTTGAGCCGATCCCGGTACAGGCCGGACAAGCTCCGTGCGGATTATTAAAACTAAAAGTCCGCGGTTCGAGTTCCGGAATAGCCACATCTGGATGGTCTGGACAGGCATACATTAAGCTATGTTCGGTACGTTCGTTGGAATCGGCATTAAAAATGTTGACAAAGCCTTCCGAGACATCTAGAGCCTGCTCAATTGCTTGCGCCAGCCGAGTACGGCTGTCTTGATCGTTAATTAAACGGTCAACCACAATTTCAATTGTGTGCCGATAGTTTTTATCCAATTCCGGAAACTCATCCAGGGCATAAACCACCCCATCTACCCGGACTCTGGCAAAACCAACTTTTTGATATTGTTCGGGAATATGTTCGAAGGCCCCTTTCTTATCAGCGACGATTGGCGCGAGTACCATTAACCGGGCACCTTTGTCATGTTCGGCCACTTTTTCGATAATATTGGCGGCGGTTTGCCTGACTACTTCGCGGCCGTCAACCGGACAATGCGGAATACCGATTCGAGCAAATAACAATCGTAGATAATCATAAATTTCAGTCACAGTAGCCACCGTACTGCGGGGATTTCGGGTGGCTGATTTTTGATCGATTGAAATCGCCGGACTTAATCCGTCAATTTGATCGACATCTGGTTTTTCCATCAGTCCCAAAAATTGTCTGGCATAGGCACTCAGGCTTTCGACATAGCGCCTTTGACCTTCAGCGTAAATGGTATCAAAAGCTAAGCTGGATTTACCCGAGCCGCTGAGCCCAGTAATCACAATGAAGTTTTCGCGGGGGAGAGTCACATCAATGTTTTTGAGGTTGTGCTCCCGGGCTCCTTTAACAACGATATTATTAGCCATAAGTTCAACCATTATACGCTGTTAAAAGCTTTTATTCTAGTCCCCGCCGAAGATATTAATTTTCGATAAACATAAGCTTTATAAATATTTTATTGCACTCTTTGCAATTACATACTATAATGCGGCCACAACTGAGGGAGACCAGATGATCGCGCTACTGTTTCTGGGAATAATCCCAGGCACTAACATTCAAATTAATTTTAACAGCTGGCTGATTTGTACAGCTGTCTTGCTGGTATTGACCCTTTTTTATATTGCCTATCGGCGAAAACTGGCCCAAGAGCTGATGATTCTGTTTATTATCAGGCGCGCTATCCGTACTACTCGTCTGTCGTCTCCGTCGGTATAATTGACTCGCCATATAATTTTAATTCTTCTAATAAATAGGTCTTATTAGCGGTTGGGTTTTGAGCAGCAAGATCCTGAATTCGCTGCAGGTAGCGAGCTAAGCGGCTGTGTTCGGCACCAGCAAACAACTGTTTCTGGCAATAATTATCCCAAGCTGCCCGTTCTGAAACCTTCAAACTGGTCGGAAAATTACGTGCTTTATATAGCGGCAGCAAGGCCTTTAGGCGAGGATCGTTTAACTGTTCACTAAAGCTATCTAGTTTTTCAGGCTCGGCGTGTTGGATAGCTGGCAGTAATCCTTTGTCATGATCATTGAAAAAGCCATCGTACAGCTGTCCGTCAACGGTAGTCGGCTCGCTAGCCCACTCCTTCTGCCGCTCTTGATCAATTAATTCATAGGCTTTTATCAGATTAGCGGCAAACTCTTCGGATTTTTTAATAAGCTGGTAGTTTTGTTCGACTTTATCCATATCCAGTTGCAAGCGCTTTTGGCTGGCTTTATCCAAGACACCCAGCGGTGCCAACGCCGGGCATTGGTTATAACGAATGGTGCTGACCGGCCAGGGCTGAGATAAATCTTTCTGGTGATAACCGGGCCAGAGTTTTGCCAGTTCTTCTGGAGTTAGTTTTAACAATTTACTAGGATCGTAGCGTAAATCATAAACAACCGAGCCAATGTTTTTTGGCAACTGGTCAAGTGGGGCAACCACCGTGGTTTTAAAGTATTCACTAGGTAAAGCATAGCCGCAATAAACCAAAGGTTGGTCACTTAAAACCAGCTTACTAACGGCAGATTTACTAGAGATAGACTGCAAAAAATCAAACAGTTTTGGCTGTTGGCGCCGGAGCAGCTGAGCTAGGGCAATTGTTACCTTAACATCGCTTAGGGCGTCGTGGGCATTAATATGTTCTAGCTTATTGGCGGAAGCCAAAAGTTCAAGTCGGTTACTGGGTTGACCAGTACTATCTATTGGCCACTCGATACCTTCCGGCCGTAGCGCCCGAGTCATGCGAGTGACGTCCAATAAGTCCCAGCGTGAACAACCATCAGCTTGTTGCCAATCATAGGCGCTGTAAAAGTTTCGATAATGCAAGAAACGCATAAACTCATCATCAAAATGAATCGAATTAAAGCCTAAATAGACCGTATCGGGAGCGACTACTTTTTCCGTAAAAAGCCGTAAAAATTCAGCTTCAGTTAAGCCTTCAGCAATAGTCATTTGCGGTGTAATCCCATTGATTAGTACCGCTTCCGGATCTGGCAGAATATCTTTAGACAGTTTGATTAAAGAGTTAATCGGATCACCAAGCAGCTGCAATTCGGCATTGGTGCGTTGGCCGGCAAATTGAATGATCCGGTCTTGTTTAGGACTAATGCCGCTAGTTTCAACATCGTAAAAGAAGTAGGTCATAGTGCTAGAATATGATTTTTTGGGAATTTAAGCTATAAGGTTTAAACCGGTTAATAATTCAGCGAACCCTTATCGTCTATGACAATCATCTGTCCAGCAGTAATACCTTGGCGCATCAGTTCATGCATAATCCCTTGGCGGCGCATGACGTCCCGTAAATGTTGAACGGCTTCTTGATTAGTAAAATCGGTCCGGGCGGCCTGGTGTTCGATCTTCTCACCCAGCACCACAAACACTTCGCCTTGTTTTTCGACTGTCCAGTATTCGGAATAACCCGGCAGAGTATGAGTTGGAATTGTCTCTTTTGGGATCGGCTTAATAGCTTTTTGACGAGCTTCACGAACAGTAGTTTCGACGGTAAATAGCAGATTTTTCAAACCGGTGCCGGATTTAGCAGATATCGCGTAAAGCGGAGTTTGCTTGGGTACGGCCTTTCTTAAGCGACTCATCAGATCATCAACGATTTCTTCGTCTAAACCTTCAACTTTATTGAGAACTACAATTTCCGGACGAGACAACAAGGTTTTATCATGCAAACGCAGTTCATTAATCACCGTCTGATAAGCCCCGATGACATCATTTTGATAAGCATCGATTAAATGAACAATGACCGCGGTTCGCTCAATATGGCGTAAAAATTCATGCCCCAATCCTTTACCTTGACTGGCACCCTCGATCAAACCGGGTATATCGGCAAACAATAAACTGTTATTTTTATCGATATCAACTACACCCAAGTTGGGAGTCAGAGTCGTAAAGGGATAGTCGGCAATTTCCGGCCGGGCATTACTAAGTCGGGCCAGTAAAGTTGACTTACCGGCATTCGGTAATCCGACTAGTCCGACATCGGCAATCATTTTTAGCTCCAGCTGCAAATTAAAATGTTCACCGGCTTCACCTTTCTCGGCGAACTGGGGAGCTTGCCGGGTACTACTGACAAAATGGGCATTGCCAAATCCGCCCAGTCCACCCTGGGCAATAACCTTTTGCTGGCCATCCTCGACTAAGTCAGCTAAAACTTCACCGTCACTGGACAAAACCAGTGTACCAACCGGCACATCGATCACTAAATCAGCCGCGCTTTTACCGTGCCTACGGCGTTTGTCGCCATTTTCGCCTGATTTGGCACGTAGTTCTTTTTGAAATCGAAATTGAGCCAGAGTATTTTGATTGCGGTTAGCTGCCAAAATGACATCTCCGCCTTTACCGCCGTCACCGCCGTCTGGACCGCCGTGAGCAATAAATTTTTCGCGGCGGAAACTGGTCCGCCCGTCACCACCATTTCCGGCAATAGCCGTTATTTCAGCTTTATCAATAAAATTCATCTAATTATTAGTATAAAGCAGGCTGGGAAGATCAGGGAGCGGTAATGTAATTTGGATAGGTCGAAATCGATACCCAACCTTCGCCGACTCGATCATAACCACCGCCGTCGCCGTAATTATTCATATCCCTAATTTCAACTTGATCGCCACTAATGGCGACGACAATTCCGACATGACCGAGTCCGCCGGCAGCGTAAGGCGTTTGGGCGATTGCTCCGACTGATGGGGTGGAACTGACAGTCCAACCGGCGGCTTTAGCGCCTTCGGCCCAGGTTGAGGCATTGCCCCAGTTAGCCGGTACGGCAATCTGGGTTGCCACATACCAAGTACACTCCCCCCAGTCATAGCCGTTAAAGCCGTAAATGGCACTCGATCCCCAGGCAAAACCATATGAATAATATGAAATTACCGGAGTTTCAGTACCATTGGGAATGATAATCTGTTCGCCAACTTGCAAGCCATTAATTTCGGCATCGTTATCAGCAATGATTTGGGTTTGATCGGCATGATATTTTGCCGCTAAAGTAGCTGGAGTGTCTCCGGATTTAACTGTATATACAATGCCGTTAACCGGCGGTATCAATAGTTTCTGGCCAACATTTAAGCTGTCATAAACCAAATTGTTAGACCATAAAATACTATTGGACGTCACCCCGAACTTGGCAGCTACCGATGGTACACTATCGCCAGGTTGAGCTATATAAGTATGAATATCCTTATTTGAGATAAAAGCTGAAACTACCGACTGCGGTTTATTAACGATGGTATTGTTAGCCGATGATAAGGATAACTCAATGTTTTCCGAATCAGCTTGATTGGCCACCGCAGCTGCTTCCGGCAAGTTAACCATACGGGCAACTGTCAGGGCAATGTTAACTGAAGCCAGTTGATCAACTGGAGCGGCTACGGCTTGTGAACCGTCGCTTGTGGCAGATGGTGCCTGATTGGCACTACTGGAGTGGTTGGGATAAAGCACGACAACGGCTAAAACTGCCAAAAGTAATAATAAATTTAAGCCAATCAAGCCGAAACGCATCGCCCGTCGGCGAATAGATCGTTTTTTAAATTGGCCACGTACTAGTGTCAGTTTAGAGACCCCGGGAGCCGCCAAGGGTAAAGTCAAATGTGAGTGCACTGCACTCTTCGGAATTGTATTACTAATACTAACTCCTTGAGGCCGCGATTGCGGTTTGATCTTTTACCGGTGTTATTTGACACGGCTGATTAGCCTTTTTTTGATTATTCTTCGTAATTGTCCGGTAAAAGTATAACGCAGCAGGTATTAAGAAACGGTAAGCACTACGTTATGAGTTGCATTTTAGCAAAAAAACAGCGTTACAGGCAAGTTGTTGGTCACTTTTAAGCTCATAAATATTACTCTTGGGAGCAGAGTTTTTGACAATACTGACTAATATTTGCTTGATGCTGTTCGAGAGTTTGAGCATAATGAGTCGTTCCGTCATCACCAGTGACAAAGTACAACCAATCGGTATTAGCCGGATAAGCGACCGCTTCTAGTGAGCTGTCACTGACTGTACCAATCGGCCCAGGAGGCAAGCCGTCATGAATAAGCGTGTTATAAGGCGAATCATAATTAAGCGAAGGTGTGACCCCAGCTAATGCCGCTCCATAATAAGCGGTTACGTCCGAACCGAGCATCATTCCGATTTGAAGCCGTTTTAAGAATATTTGGGCGACTTGATTCCGGTCGTTTTGATCGGCCACTTCCTGCTCGACAATGGAAGCTAAGGTTACTCCCTGAAAAACCGATAAACCGTGATTAGTAAATTCTTCTCGAATATTCTGGGTCAGATGCTGCTGCATTTCGGTTAAGGCCTCCTCCACTATTTGCTGCGGCTCGGTACTGGAAGTCTTTTGATAAGAATCCGGCCACAAAAAGCCTTCCAAACTGGCTGAAGTCGGGTTATCGGCAAGGGCTGGATAGCTGCCCAGATACTGACTAGCATTGAAAGCGGTATCAACAGCCGCCGGGTCAAAACCAGACATGATAAAAGTCTGACGAATCTGGGCGATGGTCTGGCCGGATAAAATAGTGACTAGCTTGGTAGCTACTTTACCATTAACGATAGCCTCAGCAATCTCTGAGGTACTCTGGCTGGGCGATAAGCTATAGGTACCGGCTTGCAGGCTGCTACGGTCATTGTGAATTGTTATGTACCAGGTAAAGACTTGGCTGCTACGAATTAGACCATCTGATTGCAGCTGTTTAGCGATCTGAGCCACATCAGAACCGCTGGCAATGGTTACATATTGCAATTTATTGCTGTTATTCACCGGCTGTAAGTTGTCAAAATAGATGCGCTGGACAGTAACGGTTGCCCCGGCAATTAATACTACCAGAACCGCTAAGATTATCAGCAGGTGCCTAGGGACTCGATGAATTTTGTTTTTTAAGCTATACTTCATCTCTTAAAAAATCCTCTAATATATACGTTGCTGCTAAGGCGTCAATGTCGGCTTTTTGATAATCTTTGTTTTTGGCCTTGAGCTCGGCTTCAGCCTGAGCTGAGGTGACCGCTTCATCCTGCCAACTGATCGGTAGCTTTAGATAATTAGCCAGGTTTGCACCAAATGTTCGAGAAACTACAGTTTGATTAGTCTCTTGTCCGTTTAAACCCCGAGGTAATCCGACTACAATCCGGCTTACTCCTTCTTTTTGACACAGCTTATTCAACTTCTCCATTAAGCTGTCATCGTTTGGCAATACTCCAATTGGGTGAGCTAAACGGGCTTCTTTGGAAGCCAAAGCCAGTCCAATTCTAGCTTCTCCAAAATCCAGCGCTAAGATATTGCTGTCGTTTGTCATAACCCCTAATCAGATTTACCAACCGTTACAGTTACGTTGTTAGGATTGGTAGGAACTGAGCTGACCCAGAATGGGCTTAAGTAAACTTTTACACTAGTTACACCTGGAATTTGACTAATTAGAGTCTGAGCATCACCCATTTTCTTACCGGCTACCTCTTTTTTAATAGTCGCTGCTTGAATATCTGGCCCCACCACCGCAGTCGTTTGGATGGAAACTTGTTCGCTACCGGAAGTATTAACTACACTAAATGCGGCACTAGAAAGACCATCATCGGTAATTGACTGGCTGGCCGTATTGATTTGCCCATCAACGTTATTGGTAATTAGGGCTTCCAAATCACTTTTTTTGGCTCCGTACATGGTATAAGTTATCGACTGAGTTACCGTTAAGCTGGTAGCTTGATCACCCACATTACTACTAGTTGTAAACGTAGGCGACGGAGCGTTAAAAGTTGCTGGGATTGGGTATAGGCCGTCTTGGGTCAGTTGTTGCTCTAAGGCACTTTTCACGGTTGTCGTATTTTGATTGGCCAGTTTTTGCTCAGCATTATCGATATCGGCCTGAGCGACTACTTGAACAATATTATCCGTACCTCCATTTGCAGATCCGGTTGCAGTCACATCAGGCCGTCCATTAACTGTAAACGAGGTGTTAGAGACATTATATTTAGTACCGGCACTTTGGGCGTTTATTGTAGTCGAAGATACGGCATTGAAGTAAGTACAATTATTTTTATTAGATTGCTTACCTCCAAAAAATGTCGTATTTTGCTGAGTAATATAAGTTAATCCGTTTGCGCTCACTCCAGTACCAGAAGGTATATCTCCAGGGAAAGTATATGTAGCTCCATTACAACCTTCTACAGCAGTCATTGAAATCGTACCCGTTGCGGTATTCCCATTATTTTGCTGACCGGTGGTAGTTACTTGTTGCGAAGTAGTTTGTTGTTGCTGTTCTACTCTAGCTGGAATAGTTAATGTGTTCAGGTTTAATGCTTGAGCCGATGGATCCAAGGTCATTGTTAAACTGACATTTTCATCACTGGTATTGGTGTTGATTTTGATTGACGCTTTAGGAAGAACAGATAATGCCAAAAATAGTCCAACTATTATCAATATCACTATTAATGCCAAAAATAAGCGTAGACGGAATTTATTAAAATTCGGTACCTTTAAGTGCCTGTCTTTGGGCACCTTTTTGGGCTTGGTTGAATCAGCCGTTTCATCAGTTTCCTCTTCGGGTTTATCTTCATCTGGTAAAGTTATAGTTTCAATGCCTTCCGGACGGGTTGGGATTGATGCTCCGGCCAACTCACCGACTGGTTTATCGCCAGCATTTTCCGCAGTAAAACCTTCAGTTGCACCTTCATCTAGAGTGACCGATTCATCAGCCTTATCTTCATTGGTATTTACCGGAATCGATATTGGAACTTCCGGTTTAGATTGAGGAGTTGCCGCCACATATAATCCGACAATACCGGCTAGCGGCATGAGTCCCGGTTCAGAAGTGACTAGGACGACATTTTTCTTGGCATTTTCAGCACTTTTTTTGAGCAATTTCATGTTAACAATACTCTGAAAAACCGCTGCCCTTTTCGGTAGCACCAGGGCTACGACTTTCCCCCCGCTGCTGCGGACTTTATCAATGATGGTAGTAATATCGTCGTCGACATCTACGTAAATGGTGTCTTTGTCGGTTGGAAGTGTTGCCATGATTTATACCTGTAACATTTTATCAATTTTTTCGCGGATTGAAGTGGAGCCGGTATTATTAAAGTTCAAAGTATCGACTCCGACTCTTAATAACCCCATAGCTGTAATGAAAGTATGATCAGTAATCTTACCGCTGAGATCGTTGATTCCAGCCACTTGTTCGGGACGGATACGCCTGACTACCGGTTTACGAGTAAAGGGTAGCTGACGGTACCAGTCGGTTTCTTCCAAGGTATTAATTAACAGATCAAGACTTGAGCCGCCGCCACATAAAAACATGTGATACGGTAGGTGATCAAGTTTATCAAATTCACCAAGAGCTAATTCAATTCCGCTCATCCAGACATCAATGGTTTTTTGCAGAGCAGCTTCAATGGCCGGAATTTTCGACCGCGGTACTCGTTCGGTACTTAAGCCCAGTTTTAATTCCTCAGCTTGATCGAAATTAATATTTAAATCACGCTCAATGGCGTGTGTATAAGCACGACCGCCGATACCGAACATCTTCGTGCCCTGTACACCGCCATCGTTAACTACGGCTATGTCAGTCGTTCCACCGCCGACGTCCATTAAGATAGCACTTAGGTTGGTATTGGGATTGTCACCGATAACTGACCGAGCCACCGCAAAAGGTTCGGCGGCGACCGCCAGTAAATCAAGGTCTAGTTCCTGGGCGGTTTTTTCCAATGCCCCGATATGAATCATCGGTGCAAAAGCGGTATAAAGCTGCACTACTACTTCTTTTCCTTGAAAGCCAATCGGATTGGTTACCGGATAACCATCAATCTCAATATTCACTAGGGCACTATTGACTAAGCGAACTTCCACATCTTTACCGCCAAGCTCAACCGTCAGCAGTTCTCGAGCCTTATTTTCAGCCCGTTCCTGAACCAGATGGATGATTCGTTCCATTTCGTCAAAATCGATATTCTTAGAAGACTCTTTACGAGCAACCTTGACTGTTGTAGTTGTCCCTTTCACTAGTTCTCCGGCAATACCAATAATCGCCTGACGAGCACTGACACCGGCCTGTTGTTCGGCTTCATTTAAGGCTTCATCGCAATTAGCTACTACCCGAGCAATATCTGAGATTGCTCCAGCCTGCATATCACTTAGTTCCTGGTGAGTTCGGCCAACTCCGATAATATCCACGCTCATACCGTCGTCGCCTATTTGGCCAATCAGCGCCTTGACATATTCAGTACCAATATCCAGAGCCACAATATGATGATCACTGGCTGTCTTTTTAGTAGTTCTGTTAGCAGTTACTCGAGTAGCCTTATTGGCTACATTGGACGCTCGGTTGGCTATTTCGTGGCCGAAGCCACTACTAAGCTTCTTGAATCTATCAAGCATATACACTTCATTCTAGCACAAGCAACGCAAAGAAAGCTGAAGATCCACAGGGGTAGTTTTATAAAACAACATTAGCAGTATAAATCTTAAGTTGTGTGGCTTTGGTACCCGATCGTCATCAGCTATAGTAAGAAGATATTAATAACAAGGAAAATTATATGGATGAGGTCATTGTTGTCACTACTAACGAATTGCCCGGTTACGAAGTTGTCGAAGTTTACGGAGTAGTTTTCGGCTTAATTGTCCGCAGCCGCAATATTTTTAGTAATGTTGGCGCCGGTTTCCGTACTATTTTCGGCGGTGAGGTTGGGGGCTATACTAAAATGTTATCTAAAAGCCGGGAACACGCCATGGAGCGCTTAGTTCAGGCAGCTAAAGATAAAGGAGCTAATGCCGTCTTAATGATGCGCTTTGACAGCGGTGACATCGCCAAAGTCATGAATGAAGTAGCCGCTTATGGAACAGCCGTCAAAGTCGTTAAAAAACACTAAGTCAAAACAGCTTTAATCCGCCTGACACCAGCAGAGCTGGATTCTTCTTTGATAATCTTAAAGCGTTTGCCACCCTCACCTAAAGCTCCGGTATGTTCAACGTGCGGACCGCCGCAGATTTCCCGGCTGAAATTATCTCCTTCCGGGTCACCGATAGTATAAACTTTGACTACTTCACCATAACGGTCGCCAAAGGCTCCAGCTACACCGTGAGCCAAAGCTTCTTTGGTGTTTTCTTCCCGCCAGGAAACTGGCCAATCTTTGTCAATTTGCTGGTTGACGATTTTTTCTATCTCAGTAATCTGCTCCGGTGTCACCTTTTCCGGATTTGAAAAATCAAAGCGGATCCGCTCGGCAGTAATATTTGCCCCGCGCTGGACGACCTGATTTCCCAATACCGTTTTTAGTGCCTTATACAACAGATGCGTGGCGGTGTGATATTTAGTAGTTATTTCAGATTGGTCAGACAACCCACCCTTAAATTCTCCCTTAGTGGCAGTCCTAGAGCGTTCGCGTTGTTCTTCCATTAGTTTTTGAAAAATAGTGTCAGCATCCTCAGTTATGCTTATGCCTCTGGTAAAGGCTTCTTCTTTAGTTAACTCAACCGGGAAGCCGTAAGTATCATAAAGTTTAAATAATAACTCGCCGCCGATTTTTTCTTTTGCTAATTTCGAGAATTCGGTAAGTCCTTTACGCAGGGTCTGGCGGAAAATCTTTTCTTCTTTGGCTAGGGTTTCAATAACTCTGGTTTGATTTTCGGCCACTTCCGGATAATTCTGGTTATAAAGGTCGGTAATGACAGGAATCACCATCTCCAGAAAGTTTTGTTCAATCCCCAGTTCAAAGGCAAACCGGATGGCACGTCGCACTAGGCGGCGTAAAACATAACCTTGAGTTTTGTTACTCGGAACGATTCCGTCAACCGCCAAGAAAGTCGCTCCGCGTAAATGATCGGTAATAACCCGCATATTTTCGGCATGAGCCGCATAATCCTTGCCGGATAATTCTTCCAATTTAGTAATGATCGGCTTGAGTAAACTAGTTTGGAAAATATCCGGCGAATTAATAGTTGCTTGAGTAAGTCTCTCTAGTCCGCCGCCAAAATCGACATTCTTTTTCGGCAGCTTTTCAAAGGCGCCAGCCTTTTTGATATATTCCATAAATACTGAATTGCCAATTTCGACATAGCGACCGCATTCACAGTTGGGATGGCATTTTTCTCCCCATTTGGGATCATGCATAACCTCATCAAAGCGGTAAAATACCTCACTATCCGGACCACCCGGTTCGCCGTCAGGCATATCGGCCGGACTACCTACCCGGCTCCACCAGTTTTTGTCATCATAAAAGAATATCCGGCCGCCATCATCACCAATTTGATAACCGTTTTTCATTGATCCGATATCAACTTCTTTAGTCGATAAGCCTTTGGCTTCCAGCAATCTTCGCCAGACATCGGCTGATTCCTGATCTTTGGGTATCTGGTAGTCGGGAAAACCGCTGAAGCAGCTGATATACAACCGTTCTGGGTTTAGACCGATTACCTCTGTTAAAAATTCGAAATACCAGCTCAGTTGTTCTTGCTTAAAATAATCTCCCAGACTCCAGTTACCGAGCATCTCAAAAAACGTAGTGTGGTGACTATCACCTACTTCATCGATATCTTGAGCCCTTAAACAGGTTTGGGAATTGACTAGTCGCTGGCCGTTAGGATGTGCCTGTCCAAGAAGATATGGCAGTAACGGCTGCATGCCCGATCCGGTAAATAGTGTCGTTGGATCATCTTGCGGCACTAATAAAGCTCTGGGAATAACAGCGTGCTGTTTACTTTTAAAAAATTCTAAATAATTTTTACGGATTTCTTGCGCAGTCATATATACCTTATTTAGTTTTGGCGCAGTCTAGCATACGACAAAGTCGCCAGAATCTGATGCTTTCGGTCAAATTATACCTTAAAAGTGACTAGACCACGATACCACCGCCGACTACACGTTCATCTTCATAGACTACAGTCGACTGACCAGGAGTAATTGCCCGGATATCGTCATTTAAGTAAATTATGGCGGATTTGCCTTTTAATTGAACCACCCCATTGACTAATGCTGCCCGGTAACGGGTGCGGATTTGGTAGCTATGTCCGGACTTTGGCGGCTGGTTAATCCAATGCAAATCGGTTAGTTTGATAACGTTATGCCAAAGATGGTTATCTTGCAGATCGGTAGTTACATAAATTTCATTACTTGCCATATCTTTACCAGTTACGTAATAAGGCAAGCCACCGCCGACCTGTAGCCCGTGCCGCTGACCAATGGTATAAAATATGGCGCCGTCATGTTGGCCGACAACTTGACCGTGTTGATTGATTATTGCTCCGCTGGGCTGTTCGCCTAATTCGTGCAACAAAAAATCTTTAATACCGACCTGACCGACAAAGCAAATGCCCTGGCTATCTTTTTTATCGGCCGTACTGAGTCCAAATTGTCTGGCAAGTGTCCGGATTTTAGGCTTATTAAAATCTCCGATTGGCATTAATGAATGTTTTAGTGCTGTCTCAGTTAATCGGTACAAAAAATAGCTTTGATCTTTTTGGGTATCGGTACCGATTAGCAGCTGTCCGTCACGACTGCGGGCATAGTGACCGGTAGCTATCAGATCAGCACCATCAGCCTGGGCACAATCTAAAAACAGCTTAAATTTGATTTCTTGATTACACATGACATCCGGATTAGGGGTGCGCCCTGCTT
>CAZNOW010000016.1:0-27372 GCA_964574915.1 uncultured Candidatus Saccharibacteria bacterium | reverse complement strand
CTCCAGCAAAACATACCCAGGAGACAACTAGCGCCGCGTCAAGGATTGAGGGGATGACGTAGTGTACGACGTGAGCGGCTAGGGGATAGAGAGGGAAGAAACTGGATTGGTTAAAGTAGGTGTAACCGTGCTGAGCAATTACTAAATAATCGGGGCCGTCCCAATTAGACATAAAACTGAGCGGATTACCTGGTTCTTGAGTATAACGGGCTATTGGGTCGGTAGTTGGCAGAACTACTTTATTGTTGTACCAGCCCAAAAAAACACTTCCAGCAATAACTACAATTGCGAGTGTAATGGCTAAAATATAATCTCGGCCGACAACAAAATGTTTCAGTTTACTATAAACATCACGGGCATTTGCTAGAGTCATACTTTGCCAAATTTGTCTCTAATTGCTAACCAAAATAAGGTTAGTATGGTCATTCCATTCATTGGCTATTTGCGTGTTTAATCCTATATTTATTAACTGCCATTTACCTGATAAATACTCTATTTTGGGTTGAAAGAAATCGATAAGTCTCTAACGCCAATTTTACTCTACGGTCACGGATTTGGCCAAATTGCGGGGTTTATCAACATCAAAACCTTTCTCAACAGCCATATAGTAGGCAAATAGTTGCATCGGTATAACTTCCAGAATCGGAGCAGTTTGCTCTAAAGTTTTCGGGATGTAGATAACGTCATCAGCTAGTTTTTGGATAGCTTTATTGCCGGCTGTGGCAATGGCAATCACTGGCCCCCGTCGGGCTTTAATTTCTTCTATATTGGAATATAACTTTTCCAATAAATCCGAATCAGTGGCAATGGCTAGAGTAGGCAGGTTGGGGTCAATCATGGCAATCGGTCCGTGTTTGGTCTCACCGGCAGCATAACCTTCGGCATGAATATAAGAGACCTCTTTAAGTTTAAGAGCTCCTTCCAAGGCACACGGGTAGCCGTAACGTCGGCCGATAAACAAAAAATTACTGCTGCGGCTATATTTTTTAGCTAATTTTTCAATCGCTTTAGCCTGAGCTAATATTGCCAGTACTTTTTGGGGCAAAGCCTCCAGTTCGGTGAGCAACGGTTTATATAATTTGGATTGAGAGCGGCTGAGATAAAGTGCCAGTTGTAACAAAATAGTAACTTGGGCAATAAAGGCTTTGGTAGAGGCGACCGCTTGTTCCGGCCCGGCGTGACAATAGACTCCGGCGTCGGTTATCCGGGCGACAGTCGACCCGACGACATTGACAATGCCTAACCGAAGCACGCCGTAATCTTCGACTTTTTTTAGAGCGGCAATGGTATCGGCTGTCTCACCGGATTGTGAAATGGCTAGCAGAGCAGTACCGCGGGCAAAGGGCTCTTGACGGTAACGAAACTCACTTGCAACTTGAACCTCTACCGGGATACCGGCTAATTCTTCAATCAGGTATTCGCCAATTAAGCCGGCGTAATAAGCCGTGCCGCAGGCTACAATCACTAACCGCTCAATGCGCTTGACTTGCTCGCTGACCAGTTCCAGTCCGCCAAGTTTCAAGGTGCCTTTTTTAGCATTTACCCGGCCGGCAGTAGCCAGTTGTATAGTTTGCGGTGCTTCAAAGATTTCTTTTAGCATGAAATGTGGGTACTTGCCTAAGTTGGCCTGAGCGACGTCGTAGTTAAGCAGTTCCACTTTCGGCGTCACTGGACACTCTTTCTCCAGATCCTCGATATGATAAGATTTTCTATCGGCAATCAGTACTTCGTGGTCTTCTAAATAAACGATCTGATTGGTGTGATTATGTAGGGCACTAGTATCCGAAGCGACTAACATTTCTCCTTTACCGATGCCAAGGACCAATGGACTAGACAACCGGGCGGCAAATAACTTATCCGGCTCGTAAGTGGTTACCACGGCCACCGCATAAGCGCCTTTTAAATCTTTCAAAGCCGCTTTAAAGGCTTGCTCAAACGACTTGGTTTTTTGGTAGTAATAATCAATTAGCTGCGGGATGACTTCGGTATCGGTTTCTGTAGCAAAGACGTAGCCTTTGGCCAGTAGTTGTTGCTTAATGTCCTGATAGTTTTCAATGATACCGTTATGAGCTACAAAAATAGTTTTAGCGCTATTAGTGTGGGGATGGGCATTTTTTACCGTTACGGCACCATGGGTTGCCCAGCGGGTATGCCCAATAGCACACAGACTATTAGTAAGCGGCTCAGATTTGATTAATTGCTCTAGAGCCTGCACCCGGCCGACTTCTTTAAACAGTTTAGCCTGGTGGTCTTTAGTAATAATAGCGATCCCAGCTGAGTCGTAACCCCGATATTCCAAGGCTTTTAAACCGCTAATAATGATCCGAGCAGCTGGTTTAGGACCAACATAACCGACGATACCGCACATGGTGTTAAATGATAGCATTTCTCTAAACTAAAACAAGTCTTTTCTAGAATAATTACATTTTATGATAAGACTTTTGGATTTTACTTATGCATTTAGGATAGTAAATTTTCATGATCTCCATAATCACGAATTATTTTAAAAATATCCCTGTTATTTTCGAAAAAATTTCGCCAAGGTTGACAAACTGAAATTAGAATAACAGAGGTAATATGCCTAAATAGGCAACATCGATGTTGCCTATTTATAGGTCCAATAACACCTTAAAAAAGGCTTTAAAATTCTCCTTTATATATAATATATATAAGAGCAACTTATTTTTATTCTTTTATGCGTTATTAACAGTCTTTTCTTTTGCTTCTGAGCGAACTTCAATTTGTAGGGCTTTTTTCACTAGCAGTCGCATCTTTTGATTAAACCTGGCTACTGAGAAATTTTCGGCCGCATGAGAAATAGCTAGACTATTAAATTGTTGCTTAGGAAATTGCTGAAGGGCTGAAACTAAACTTTCAACCGTTGGCTCTTCAAAAAACAGTCCGGTTTTACCAGGCAGGACATAGTCCAATGCGCCGCCGCCTTTATAGGCAATCACCGGAGTGCCGGCAGCCATAGCTTCAACCGGGGTGATCCCAAAATCATCCAGTCCCGGAAAGATTAAAGCTTGGGCTTTGCCGTACTCCTCGGCTAGTACCTGATCGGATACTTTACCTAAAAAGATAATAGTCGGCCCGGCCATTTTACGCAGGTGCCGGTGTTCCGGTCCGTCGCCGATAACCGTCAGCGGTAACCCCAACCGGGTACAGGCCGCTACCGCCAGATCGAACCGTTTATAAGGAGTCTGACGTCCGGCAATCAGCAGCCCGTGGCGCTGAGTATTAGTGGCCCAGCGCTTAAGACGTTCGGTATGCACCGGCGGGTAAACCACGGCCGACGAACGGTCGTAATATTTTTGGATTTCTTCTTTAATGTGATTAGAGTTGGCAATCATGTAATCCGGTCTTTGAGCGGCTTTGTAATCCCAGCGCCGTAGCGGCCGAACCAGTATTTTTAGCCCCAACCGAGCTGGCCAGTTAAATATCCCAAATCCGGGGTGAGCCATGTACTCGTTATAGCGGCTCCAGTAATAATGGGTCGGGGCATGACAGTAATTAATGTGGACGGTCAAAGCTGGTACTTTAACACCTTTGGCCTCCGCCCCGGAGCTGCTGATGACCAAATCGTAACCGCGCAGCCGTAAATGCGTGAACCACCAAATGCGCAGCGGCGGCAGATACTTCCGCAAGCGGGACAGCGGCCACAGCTGTAAAATTCCGGTTTTGACCTTACCATCTAAACGTTTGCGCCAATCTCGGCTGCAATAAGAAGTGTAAATCGGTGCCTCAGGGTATAACTTATGCAGCTGTTCAACTACAAGTTCCGCTCCGCCGCCAACTAGCCAATCATGAACTATGGCAACTTTAATAGGATTAGTAGTTGCCGGTAGCTTGGTAGTTGGCGCTTGGCCTAATTTGACGTCGTCACCCATATCTAACCTCGCACTAACTTAGCGGATAATGGGGTAACAAATAACAATAGTTTAGCGAAAAACAATTTCATAAATTTTACTGGGCGCCTTTACGCGAAACCACCGCCCGGATAGTTTTAAATAGTATCACTAAATCCAGCCAAAAACTCCAGTTTTGGACATAATAAAGATCCAGTTGCCGGCGTTCGTTAAAACTGATCACTCTTCTGCCGGAAACTACCGCTAGTCCGGTCAGCCCGGTCTTAACACTGAGCATCAGGTTCTTTTTGTCATAACTCATCAGCTCAAACGGCTCTAATGGACGCGGCCCGACCAAACTCATCTCGCCTTTCAGGACGTTTAACAGCTGGGGCAGCTCATCCAAGCTGGTTTTGCGCAAAAACCGGCCTAACCGCGAAACCCGCGGATCGTCTTCCAGAAAATCGCCGTTAGCTCGGTACTGTTTAGCCAGTTCGGGCCGTCCCAACTTGGCAAAGCCTTCTTCCGGAGTCATCCGGTGATAGGCATGAAGCTGAGTACGCAGTTTATAAATCCGGATAGTCTCGCCGTAGCGGGATAGGCGGACTTGAGCAAAGAGCGGGTCACCGTGATCAAAGACTATCAGGATCAGACAAATTACCCCCATGACTGGCAGGGCAATAATAAAAGCGATGCCGCCGACCACCAGGTCAAATAAACGCTTGGCGACTTTACCCCAACCTAGTAAAGCGGTCTGATGTACGATAATGACCGGGGTCGAGCCCTGGAACAGTTCAACCTGAACATTACCGACAAACAACTCGCCGTTAGCCGGCACGAAGCGGTAAGTAGCATGGTGTTCCTGGGCATAGGTTAAAATTTCGGAATTGCGAGATTCGTCAGCGTAGAGTTCGGTTTGCAAAATACTGTGTAAATTAGGTTCAGGGTAAGCCTCTAAGAATTGACTGAAACGTCCGAATAACGGCAGGTGGCGTTTTCCAAGTGCTTGTTTGCCGCCAATGACCGCGACAATTTTATAGCCGGATCGCCTAGAGTTATCCAAAGCTTCGATTAGATCATGGGCCACCTGATTATTACCGACCACCAGCACCCGGTTTAGGCCGATATCATAACCAAACAGCAAACTGCGGACCCAACGGGCCAGATTACGGTAAATGACTAAAATCACAAAAGCAAAAGCAAAGCCGTAGATCGGCACCAACTTGGAGGGAAAGATTGGTTTGACGCTGACAAAATTTAGAAAAATCAGAAAGGTTAAACCGATAAACGAGCCAAACAGCAGCCGTGGCAATTCGCTGAACCGTCGTTCGTAGATGGTGCTGTTATAAAGACCAAGCAGGGCAAAGACGATAATCCAAAAAGGCAGAACTAACAAGAAGGTACTAATAAAAGTGTGGGCCGGGATCGGATGGTACACCGGCACATTACTGGCCGCCCGCAGCCCGTAACCGGCGATAAAGGATCCGACCACCGCCAAAAAATCACCCACTACCAGAAAAACACTATAGATCAGTGAGGCATTGTTTTTCATAGACTATACTAAATAATACACCTATGCTTGAGCAAAAACTGGATCATCAACTCACCAAAGCTTTACTGATAGTCATTGCGGCGATCTTAATTTTGATCCCGTTTCACGCTATTTTAACGGTTTGGCTGTCCCGGTTAATCGGTCATTATACGATACTGCGGTTATGGAAGGAATGCCTGTTGATACCCTTGGGGCTGGGAGCGGTCTTATTATTGTTTAAGCAGGCTCAGTTGCGGCAGCGGATAATTCATTCCAAACTGGCCTGGCTGATCACCGCTTTTTTGTTGGTCCAGCTCGTTTGGGGCTTAGTCGCCTATTTAACCCACCAAGTCAGCCTTAAAGCATTAGGCTACGGACTAGTCAGCAACTGTCGTTATTTTGTCTTTTTTGGCATTGTCTGGGTCATTGCCGCCAGCTACCCCAGACTGCAAGCGCACTGGGCTAAGTTGGTATTTTGGCCGGCAGCTATCGTCATCGCATTTGGGCTACTGCAGTATTTTATCTTGCCTTATAATTTTTTAACGCACTTCGGTTACAGTTCGGCTACCATTTTTCCCTACGAAGATATTAACAGCAACATTCACTTTCTTCGGATTATGTCGACTCTGCGTGGTGCCGATCCGCTGGGAGCTTATCTACTGGTCGTTTTAAGTCTGGCTTTGGCATACTGGCAAAAAAAGAAACAGTGGTGGCTAGTCCCACTAGCTGCCACCGGATTATTAGCTCTGATTTTCAGCTTTTCCCGGGCAGCCTGGATCGGCCTGGTACTTAGCGTCGCGTTACTGCTCTGGGTAAGTTTAAAAAACCAAAAGGTTCGTAAAATCGCCTTCGTAGGGGCTGCGGTGATTATCGTAGTAGCCGGCGGAACAGCCCTGGCATTTCGTCATAACACCACTTTTCAAAACATTTTTCTACATACCCAAACCAATTCGGCGGTAGCTACTAACTCCAACCAGGGTCATGCCTCGGCCCTAGCTAGCGGATTACATGATCTTATCCATGATCCGCTCGGACATGGTCCGGGGACAGCCGGACCGGCTTCAGTCTATAACACTAAAGCTCAGGCCCGGATTGCCGAGAACTACTTTATTCAAATCGGACAAGAAACCGGCTGGATCGGCCTTTTCCTATTCTTAGCAATTAACATAGCGGTGGGGATGAAACTATGGCAGCGCCGTGATCATGCCCTGGCCATTGGTTTACTGGCGGCTCTTATCGGCATCAGCTTCGTCGGTTTACTTAGTCATGTCTGGGCTGATGACACTCTGGCCTACTTATGGTGGGGTCTAGCAGCCATAGCTTGCGTAATTTAAACGCAGTAGTTAAGATACGAATATGAACGAAAAACAAACAGAAACAGCCAAGATTATTCGGCCGACCAAAAAGCAGCGGCAACTACTGAACTATATCCAGCAGTTTATTATTGAGCATGGCTATAGCCCCAGCTATCGAGAAATCATGGGCGGACTGAACTACACTTCGGTCGCCACGGTTGCATTGCACATTAACAGCCTGATCCGCCGAGGCCATCTAAAAAAGCGTGATTATTCAGCTCGGTCGCTGGAGTTGACTAGCCCGACCGAAGACAAACCGCTGTCTACTAACCAAATTGAAACGGCCGATGAAAAATGGTTGGTTGAGAAAATCAATCATGCCTTTGCTCAGGCTGAACAAACCAGCGATCTGCTTCAAGAATCTCAAGTGGATAGTTTGTACGTTCTAGTCGGCGCTTTAAATGTGCTCGGTCTGACCGCTGCTGCTCAAAGCTTTCAGCCCAGGTTGAATGCTCTTAAAAAAAGGACTGTTAGCCTAAAGTGAAACAACTTTTCATGATCTAGATAAATAAACCATGTAAACAGATGGGTGTTTATGTATCGAATCGGACATCAAATCAAACATCATTACCGGCTCTACATCATCATTGGGGTTGTTTTATTAGGCTTGATTGTGGTCGGTGTGATGATTGCTCTTCAAGACCTGCAATCTAATACTGTTTTAAACCAATCCAAAGCTCATTCTCAATATTATTCGGCCAATAACCCTTCCACTCAAACTATAAAAGAGCACGATTTCAGTTTTACTTTGCCATCTAACTGGCATTCAGCCACGAACGTCAACCCTGTCGGAGAAGTTTACAGTTGGCAGGGGACTGGCGACGACAGTACTCGGCGGATTGACGTCTATATCGACCGACTGCCTCAGGGTATGGCTTTTAATCGATTGCTGCCGGTTGAAATTAATGGCGATCAACTGGAAGTTATTGGCTCAGTCTCAGATAACTGCACCACCTTTACTACTCCAACCGCGCAATCGGCCCAAAACGGCACTATCGCCGCTAAGTGGGATGGGGTGAATTTCTTATGTGACACTGCCAATTACGAACGCGACGTCGTAGGCATTGGTGCTGCCACTAATCCGATTACGCTAACCGGGCTCACTAGCGGGGCGCATAATGTTTTACTGGTTTATACCGACAACAACTACACGCCAGATTACTCTTTCTTTACCTCTATTGTGGAAAGCTTTCATTTACTTTAGTTATTAAACAGTGATCTAAATGTACTTAAAAATACTATATCTAGTGCCTTATTCGGCTGCTATACTACTAAATACTTAACAAATTAACGCTGGAATCCCGTGCCAATCGGGAACTGTGCCGCAACGGTTTACCTGAAAAAGGAGAGTCCGATACAGCGTTCTTAACCCACTAGGGTGATCTCGAGCAGGATTAGATGACAACAAACATAACATCTTCTATGGCTTTGGATTTCTCAGTGTAAGGAGATTTTATGAGCCGAGTAGCTCTGCCCAAAACCAAAACATTCGTATTAACAATAATTTTAGCGGTGCTTGTTATCGGTCTGGGTGGCTGGGCCCTGACGGCTAAGTTATCAAATAACGGCGTCCAAACCGTAGTTAACACCCAACATCAAACCACCCAGATCAGCTACCGCGGCCAAAACGGCGTCACGGCGCTCAGTCTTCTGAAACGCTATGCCTCGGTCAAAGTTATTCATTATTCGTTTGGCGACTTCGTGACGACCATCAACGGTACCGCCAGCAGTAGTTCCAAATATTGGATCTTTTATGTTAACGGCAAAGAATCGAGTGTCGGGGCCGGGGTTTATGTCACTAAAAACGGTCAGACCCTAACCTGGAAGCTGGAATCATGAGTCAAAAACACTTGAATATTACAATTGCCCTGGGCTTAGTGGGGCTGGCAGTGTTGCTCAGGCTGCTGCCACATCCGGCTAATTTTGCGCCGGTCACTGCCGTAGCTATTTTTGGCGGTGCCATGCTGCCGCGTAAATTAGGTCTCTGGGTGCCGCTTTTGGCCATGATTATTTCCGATGCCGTGATCGGGTTTTACAATATCATGCCAGTCATCTGGATTTGTTATGTGCTAATCGCCTTAGCTAGTAGTTTTTATTTAAGGCATCCCAACTGGCGGCGCGGTGCTAGCCTAACCGTTGCTGCTTCAGTCTTTTTCTTTGGTGTCACTAATTTTGCGGTTTGGCTATGGAGCGGTATGTACGCCCATAGCTTAGCTGGACTGGGGCTATGCTATGAAATGGCTCTGCCGTTTTTCCGTAACACCGCCTTTAGCGACGCCTTTTATACAGCCGCATTGTTTGGTTTTTATGCCCTAGCTCGGTTGGTCGCAGCTCGACTGTTTAAGCCGCTTCTTCAGCCACCGACAACGGATGGTCGATTTCCATCTCTTTAAGGTGTTGTGAGCGGTAGCGGTCAAAATGACGTTTATCGATACCGTTTCGTTCAATTAATGCTCCCAGTTGCTCACTGGACGCGTGGTGGGGGATGATGACATAACTGCTGCCTAGTTCATAAAGTTGGAGGGCCTCTTCATAGCTATTGGCATTACAGACGATGACTGCTTCCGGGTTATATAGATTCATATGCCGCACCAGCTGCTGATTGGTCTCAAAATCAGTAATGGTGCTAATCACCAGCTTGGCGCTGGTCATGCCAATCTCGTCCAGCAATTCAGTATCGGTAGCATCACCATATAGACAGGGAATATGTTTGTCATTAAGCAGTTCGACAATTGCCGGGTCGTAATCAACTACCACATAACGGTGTCGCAGTTGCTGAAAGGTCTTGATAAATTCATGACCGCCTTTCTGGTAGCCGAATAAAATAAGCTCATAGCCTGGCTTGGGCCGTTTTTCGTTTCTTCGGGCAGCTCGATCAAACAAACGGAACGGGATCTTATCAAACAGTTTAAATAAGAAACTGTCGTAATGGGTCAAATAAGATGCGCAGGCAATAGTAATGATGGCCACTAACGTGATTACCGTACTGACATTTTTTGCGACCAGTCCGGTGCTGACCGCCAGTACTGCTAAGACAATGGAGAACTCGCCAACCTGGGTTAAATTCACCCCGGTCATAAAACTGACCCGTTTGGAATAACCCAGCGAACCGAGTGTTGATATGATAGTCGCCGGCTTGATCAGCAGCACTACTGCCGATAAACAAAGAGCCGGTATGATGGCTTGCTGAACGCCGTGCAGGCTGAGGCTTTGGCCCAGCACAATAAAAAACAGCACCACAAAGAAATCCCGCAGCGGTTTTAACCGGGCCTCAATCTCCTGAGCATAGGGCAGGCTGGCTAAAGATACGCCGGCAAACAAAGCCCCGATCTCAATATCAAAACCGGCAATCTCAAACAGGCTGGCAATACCAAATCCCCAGCCGACAGCGAACAAAAACAACATTTCCTGCGAAGAGGCCATCAACTTAACCAGGCGCGGTAATATCTGAGTACTGGCAATAATTAGCAGCGCTGCCAGTAGAAATCCCTGCAAGGCCAGCATACCGAGCTGCGATAAACCTAAGGTATGATTTTTAGCAGCCGAGACAAACAGCAGAGCAATGGTGGCAATAATGTCATCAAACAGCACAATTCCGATGGCAATTTGTCCGTGCAGCCGGCTTTGTTCTTTTTTATCGGTTAAGATCTTAACGATAATAATGGTGCTGCTGAAAAACAGGCTTAGTCCGATAATCACCGACGACCAGCGGCTGAAACCCAATGCCGTACTGACTAAGAAACCAACTACCCCGACCGAAACTAATTCGGCGGTGGTCGCCAAAAAGACCGTTCCACCCAGTTTTTTAATGACCGAAACGTTCATCCCCAACCCGATAATAAAGAGCAGCAGAGCAATACCGATGCTGGCAAAGTCATTAAAAGTATTTAAGTGAATCAAGTTAAAAGCGGCCGGCCCAACCATTAGTCCGGTAAAGATATAGCCTAAAATTAACGGCTGACGCAGCAGTCGCATTATCAGCGAAACGACCGCACCAACCACAATAATCAGGCTCAGTTGCAGAAATATACCGTCAGAACTTAACATTTTAAAAACGCTTTTTTGTTTATCTTATGCTTACTATTGTATAGGATAACACAATAACTGATGATTTGATTGAAGTTGCTATATTTCTGGGTATCTAGTCCCGAACTTGAAACCCCATGGGTCCATTTGATGCTCAAGTGATCTTTTAAGCAACGGACTACGTTCAAAAATAGCTTCCGATAAATCAGGGTTGGATCGACGCATATCATTAATGATTTTTGCTATCACTTCCAGTCGCACGAAACGTACATTCTTACTACCACGAGCAATTTCCATATCCATTTGGTTAATTAAATCGAACGCGAACGCTTGTCTAGCCAGATCCAGACCCCTAACATTAAAACCCTGTTCACTGGCAATATCTAGCCATGAATTGGCCCTCTTCAACCGATCGACGTGCTCCTCGTCCTTTAGCGGTTCTTTCCAGCTGCCCAGCTCATCTATTCCGCCATCATATCCTTCAACCGTGTGTGGTTCAAACATACTAGCAAAAACGGCCTTACCGAACAGGTAGCTACTCCACATTGATTGTTCTGACTCAGGCTTACCGGTAATCGATATGGCTCGACTTAATATGCCGTTTACTTTAGGCCAAAATTCTCTGTACTCTCGTTTATCACGTTCATCCATCCAGCCCCGATCTTTGGGTTGACGCAATACATCAACCATGAAGTGCGAAAAATAATAATAAAAACTATCGACTACTCCTTGCTCTAAGTCATAACCGAGATGCAATCCGTTTTCAGGACCAACAGGACCCATTAATATATTTTTTTCTACTCTGGCTGCATCGATATTACTGTCGTCATCACCGTATTTTATAGCAGCAAGAATAGTATCATTAGCGAAAACAATTGCAGCACTTTGTAAGATGTCCTCAGTTGCAGGTACTGGTATGCCTAAATGATCGCTAAAATAAGACCTCAATCTTTCACGACGATCAGATGATGTGAAGTAGTGCCCAATCTGAAAGAGATGATCCATCACTTTGTAGGCAGCTACATACTGGAATAGGGCAGGTAATTTACGAAAATTAGCTATACCCGTTGTTTCGGCGGTTGCTTTTAGGTCAAATGCACGAATCATGTCACTACGAAGTTCTGCACAGCCATTCAGTAATGTTCCCCCTAAAGTCTCGCTTGTTTCAGTTTGAGGGCTATGCTCATCAGGGTCATAATCAATACCAAAGTCCCGGTAAAGATACTTTAATAGAGCATATGGTCTATGGTGATAGCCGTAGGGCAGGGATTCAGCGGGACCGATGTCTAAAGTATGTAGCGCATCTCTTAAGCGGAACCGTAAGTCGGGGGAATTAGTCAATCTGGAGGTCATTGATTCTACCTGCCCATTATCCATATATTCTGGGCTTATCAAGTTGGGGGCTGGAATCAGTTGTTCATTACTAGACATGATTGAAAATCACTATACCCTAATATTTTTGGTTAAACAAAAGCATGATCTAAGTATTCCTATCAATAATCTTCTTGACAAGCATAAGTGTATTTCGTTAGACTACGCTCGTAATTCAATAAAGTGGTTAGCGAGACGCCGCTTTAGGTGAGACAAAAAATTAACAAAAATTAAGTAACTTATCATAACCTTTTGTGAGGTCTGTTCGCTCAAGGTAATTGATCGTTATATAAGGAGTAACGTGAGATGCCAATCAAAATAAAAATCATCAACGACAAACCATTGCCGGTACGCGTCATAGTTAACCGTCCGGCTTGGCAACAGTTCCTACAATACTAAGCCTCTGACTAGCTACTCTTCTTGGCAATCTCAGCTTGAATAATGTTGGCAAAAGCGGTCAAACTCGGCTCTTCGTTAGAACCGATTAGGTTAGTGTTATCGAGGGTCTTTCCGTCCAAAATAAAGGTTGGGGTAGCCATTTCATCGCCGGTTTGATCAAAAGCTGAAACATCGGCATTAATGGCATTGTTGACCTGATCACTGTTGTAGTCAGAGTTAAATTGACTGACGCTTAAATTCAGCTGAGCTGCGTAGATATCGAAGAAGCTTAAAGGATTAGATGAAGTGGCCCACTGGCTTTGGTTTTGGTATAGCAAATCGTGCATTTGCCAAAACTGACCCAGGTCGCTGGCTGCTTCAGCTGCCCGTGCACCGGCAAAGGCGTTAGGGTGAATTTGAGTTAGCGGTAAATTGCGGAACTGAAACTTAATGTCATTAAAATATTGTGAAACCACTTGTTTAACTACCGGATAAAAGGTCGCACAAACCGGGCATTCGTAATCGCCGTACTCAATTAAAGTTACATTTTTAGTGTTATTACCCTCAACGTGTTGAGTGGCCTGACCAACAGTATTACTGCCCGGGGTTTTATCATGATTAGTAACAATTACAATGCCCACTAAAATAGCTGCAATTATCGCCAGAGCAATCCAAAAATTTCTAGACATAATCGGTGATTCTCCTCACTTACATAGTTAGTATACAATACTGGTTTTTAGCTGAATTATTCTAGTAGCCTATATCTAAAGATCGCAATATCATAACAGGTTCATTATAGATATTTTATAAATATCTATGTTGGGATAGCCAATGGCCCAACTAACAACCTGAAGAACCGCCTACTGTAAATCCGTTAGAGGATGGAGCGTTACCAATTAAAAACGGTGGGGTTTGATAGTACCAGAAAAGGTTGGCAGCGCCCCCAAATTGGATATTGCTGAATGAGGCGGCCCCGGCACTGGTTGCGGAAAGCCCATTACCCATTTGAAGACATTCAGTGGGTTGGTCACTTTCAACTTCGCCATAAATATCGACGCCCGTAACTGGGCCTAATCCTCCAGCAAATGCGCTATCTGGTACATAGCCAACAAGAACACCGTTGTAGTAAAAGTCCCAGTTGCCGTTTGAATAACTTAGTTTGTAGTTGCCTGTCTGACCAACAGATACCGCCTCGCCCATTTTGACGGTACTGGAAACTTGTACAAAACCGCAGCCATTATAGTAGCCGCAGCCTTGTGATGCTTGGATTCCGTCAACATAGCTGAAAAGGTGAGGTAAATAATCACCGTTGATTTGATCTGAAACAATCCAGCCAAATTCTAAATCATGCCAGTTACCAGTTCCGACTAGATAAATTTGCATCACCGAGTGAGAGATAAAACTATTTATTGTCGGCTGCTCTTGTGTAATATCAACAGATATACTAGTGGAATTTGTACTGAAGTCCTCGCCGGCCCAAGAATAGATAGTAGAACCAACAGGTGTGGGTGGGCTCGAGGAAAAAGAAGGTGCAGATGAAGGGTTTGTACCGGATGGACCGGATTGGTTAGAAGCAACCTGTTGAGCGGCTTTTTCAGCCGCTAGTTTAGCTGCCTCTTCAGCTGCCGCTTGTTGTGCGGCTTTTTCCGCCGCCGCCTTTGCTGCCGCTTGCACGGCTGCCTGGGCAGCAGCTTGCGCAGCGGCTGCCTGTTGCGCAGCGGCAATTGTCGCTTGGTCACTTGCGATTGTTTTCTGTTCAGATGTCACTTCACTAATACCCGGAAAAGATTTGGAGATTTTGCCTAAAATGGTCACAGCATCCTTGAAATCCTGTTTTTTGACGAGTCCTTGAGCTTGCTGTAATTCATTGGCGTCAGTAATCCAGTTGTTATCTTGATTAATCAGCTGCGAAATTTTTTGATGGTCTGAAGGTGATATAAAAAGCTTGGAGGCTTTATTTAACAGTGTTAGCGCAGTTGCATATTGGCCCTTGGTAATATCGGCGTTAGCTAGTTTATATTCGGAATTGTATTGGTTGTTTTGGGTAACTGAGTAGATTAATAAAAACGCCACCAAGATGATAATAACTATCGTACTTGACAACAACACTAGCTTTTTGGCGGTATGCCGGAATATCATTGCAGGCAATACAGTGGGCGAGTTATTAGTATTGGAATCTGGAGCAATAACCAATGGGGCTGCTAATGGAGTCGAAGTTTGGCTTAGCAGAGAGCTACTCCCCTCAATATTAACGGCATGGCATTTAGGGCAAACAACGAAGCCAGTAGACTCTGTTTCTATGGCTGAACCGCAACCGATACAGATCATGACGTGGTAAGTATAGCATAAGCAATGGCGTTACAATCTGTTAACTTGGCATTTTAGGTTAAGTCAAATAAATGGGCTTAAATATCAAAATTTAGGCCACAGACCATTTAGCCTGAAAAACACTCAGCCTTTTAATGTTAATAAATTCTTGCCACCTTAGTTTGGCGGCAGCTACACGATGTGCATTTTCGGTCATAATGATAACCCTACCGTCAGGTTGAACGAGGGCTATGGCGTTGTCAATGTCCGGTATCTCTTTTGCTCGTGCATAATCAAGAATGACGGCCGAACTGCTTTTACCGTCTTTCGTGGCTCCTTCGCCTCGGCCAATTCCCCATGACTTAAAACTCTGAGCCGATACTATAGCCGCTACCGGTACTTTAATGGGTTCTCTTCTGGCGTCAATATCAATTACCGGTTTGGTTCGATCAGCTGCTTCCATAAATCTCTCGCTGATTACAAATCGGTTTCCCTGAGTTGGAGTGTCGTGGACAATCCCCTCTATTAGTGGCTGAATTTCACCTTCCAAAGCATCAAACAGCATTACTTTATTTTTACTGGTTTGCCATAAATGTGAACGCATTTCCATAAATCGATGTAATCTTCCGGCTTCTTTTCGTCTGACCTCTAATTCATTAAGCTGTTTGGCTAGTTGTTGGACATGGGTTTCGATTGTCGAATCGCTATTCCTGCTATCTCTAACAATTTCTTTGACCCGCCGTTGCTTAATAGTTTCCATTTGCTCAATGTTATCTATTTCCGATTCGTAATCAAATAATCTCGATTCTCGGTCTATCTTCTCCGCAAATTGTGACATTGATTCGGGGCCGGTAAGTTGCTCATAGGATTGCCAAGATAGAGATGGTTTTTCAACCTCTATTTCGGCATTGGTTGGAGCGGCGGCAATTAGTGTTTCACTCATTTTTTTATTTTAATAGGACTAAACTATTATAGCATGATAATGATTTATATTCAATATTGTTTAATTGTTCATTGATTGTTGTACGTCACGCCTGAATCATCAAAGTAGTGGTAAGATAATAAATAGCATGAGTTCTTTCATTTTTGCTATTTTACTGGTACTGTTGGCGCTTCTGGCGCTGACTTTGGAAAAGACCTACTTTTATATTCCGGCAAGGGAACTGAAACGGATGGCTCGGGGCGGTGATAAAGTTGCCCAGACCTTATTTTCGGCGGAGGTCTACGGCGGCGAGCTGAAACTGATTCTATGGTTAATTGTCGGCTTAAGTGCAGCTGGCGGTATTGTGATGTTTGCTCGAGTGGCTCCGTCGCTGATTGGTTTTTTGGCGGTCGTACTAATCCTCTGGCTGGCTTTTGTATGGATACCCCGGACCCGCCTAACCATTGTCGGCACCTATCTGGCGGTCTGGTGTACTCCGGCCGTGGTCAGATTGCTGCGCTTGCTACATCCGGTGTCGGCCTATCTGGCTTTTTATATCGGCCGTTTCCCGGCCATCGCCCATACTGGGCTTTACGAACGGGAAGACATCTATGAACTGTTACGGCGCCAGAAACAGCAAAACGACAACCGTATCAGCGACCAAGATCTGGAGTTAATCCGTAAAACGCTCCGGTTTGGCGATTATCATGTCCGCGATTTAGTCGTTCCCAAACGCCGGGTGCGGACGGTCAGTGTCAACGACAATTTAGGGCCAGTGCTGCTGGATGAGCTGAATAAAACCAATCATAGCCGTTTTCCGGTTTATGATGGCCAGCCGTCTAATATTGTCGGCACCTTTGCGATAGATGTCGCGGTTGAAGCTATCAAAGGGGGTAAGGTGCGGGACTTTTTTGAAAGAAAAGTGGCCTACGTTCACGAAAACGATAGTCTAGAACAGGCTCTCAGGGCCCTCAACGAAACCAATCAGCATCTGCTAGTGGTCATCAACAGCTTCAATGAATATGTCGGGATTATAACTTTAAGCGATATTTTGCAGGAATTACTGGGCGAGGCCAGCACTGAATCGTTCGATCAACATGAAGACCGAAAAGCCGTTGCCTCCCGGCACGATCATAAGGATAGCTCACCCGATCCGGAAGTCGCCGAGAAAAAAGTACCAGCGCAGCCAACGGAGATGGTAGAATAACTTTGATTAGTTGTTTTTTATTTAATTGAAAAAAGAGCAGGGCTGATTAAGCTAAGGAGTCGGGTTGATGAGAATACTGAGCAATGAGGTTAAAGACCATATTGGCCAGCAGATCCATATTGAAGGCTGGTTGCATAAAAAGCGCTTACTGGGCGGCTTAACTTTTATTAATATGCGTGACCGCCGCGGCTTAGTTCAGGTAGTTTTAAATGATAAAGCGGAAGTTGAAAAGCTCCGTGGTATGCAGATCGGAACGGTACTCGCGGTTGACGGCCAAGTGGTTGATGAACCTAGGGCTCCAGGCGGAGCAGAACTGCATGAAGGTAAGATTACCGTAGTGGTTCCGGTAACCGATGAACCGCCGATCGAAATTGATAAACCGATTGATCATAAAGCCGAAAATCTGGATACGCTTTTTGAATATCGGACTTTAAATATCCGCAACCTTCAGGAACAGAAAATATTCAAAATTAGGGCCAGTTTATTGCGTTATATTCGGGAATATCTAACAGAGCATGAGTTTATTGAAATTCAAACGCCCAAACTTGTCGCCGGTGCCTCTGAAGGCGGCGCCGAAGTTTTTAAAGTGGATTACTTCGGCCAGGAAGCTACTCTAGCTCAAAGCCCACAGCTCTATAAGCAAATGATGGTTGGTGCTTTTGAGCGGGTGTTTGAAATAGCTCCGGCTTACCGGGCGGAGCCCAGCGCTACCACCCGACACTTGAGCGAAGTGGTGATGCTTGATATTGAAATGGGCTTTGTCCAAAATCTCGATGAAGTATTAGATACCGTTGGTGAGATGACGCTTTATACGCTGCGTCAGGTTTATCAAAAGCATGCCGAGGACCTTAAGTCTTTAAATGCGCCGGAACTGGTCGTCACCGATAAGGTACCGAAGCTAACGGTTGCTAAAATTCACGAACTCTACAGTCAAGCTACCGGTACTGATACGACCACCGAAAAAGATCTGATGCCGGATGAGGAGCGCTGGATTTGTGAATACAGCAAAAAAGAATTAGGTAGCGAGTTAGTCTTTGCCATTCATTTCCCGGTCGAAGCTATGAAGTTTTATCACCAGGTAAACCCAGATGATCCGACTACCGTGCTGTGGGGCGATTTACTGTTCCGCGGCTTGGAACTGGCCACCTGCCCGCTGCGGGAATATCATCACGACAAACTGGTCGAACAAATGAAAAAAGCCGGGCTGGACGTTAATCATCCGGGCTATAAATACTACCTGCAAGCTTTCAAATACGGCCTGCCTCAGCACGGCGGCTGCGGCTACGGCATTGACCGATTGACTGAGAAAACCATCGGCCTGGGCAACGTCAAAGAAGCTACTCTTTTCCCGCGGGACATGAACCGACTGGCTCCCTAGCAATCTGACCGCCTAAGTCTTACAATACAAACAAAGCTTAAACAGTTTATATAATGGACGACAAATCAGCCCACATGCCTAAAACCAAACCCGATGTCGGTTCGGCGCCGCCACTGCCCAATCAACCGATTAGCGATGATGCAGAGGTCGTTCGCACAGACGAAAAAGGTAATTCTCCAGAACCAGAAAAAACCAAACCCCAATCATCTGACAACCCTGAAAAAACCAAGCCGAAATTAACGGTGCAAAAGCCTAACTGGCTAAAACGGTTATTTAGCGGCTGGTGGCGGGAAAAACTCTGGACTCTGCCCTTGACTATCGTCGTAATCTTAGCCGTTTTAGCCGGGCTACCTTGGAGCCGTTATCAGCTGGCCGGCCTGGTGCTTAAACAAAACTTTAGTGTGGATGTGATTGACGCCACCACTAATCAGCCGGTATCCAATGCCAGGGTCACGCTTGATCAGTTGAGTGCGGCGACAAACGGTAGTGGCATCATTAAACTGCAGATTCATGTCGGGCACCGACAACTATCGGTCAGTAAGCAGTATTACAAGGCCTATAGCGCCTCGGTATTAGTGCCGATCCTTAAGCAAAAAACTGATCTGATAATCAAATTACAAGCTACCGGTCGTCAGGTACCTTTAACGGTTACTAACACTATTAACGGCCAACCGGTGTCCAATGTTTTAATCCGGGTTGCCGATACCGAAATTACAACCAATAATAAGGGACAGGCCAGCGTCGTATTGCCGGCCAACGATACCCAGCTGTCAGCTAACTTCTCAGCTTACGGTTATAACGACGGCAGCGGCACTGTGACGGTTACCACTCAGGATATTTCTCAGAACCACTTCAGCTTAACACCTGCCGGGAAGTTGTACTTTTTATCGCAGTTAAGCGGCACTCTTGATGTGGTTAAAGCTAATTTGGATGGGACCGATCGTCAGACTGTTTTAGCCGGTACCGGCAACGAAAGCCCGAACGATACTTTTCTGGTAGCTTCACGGGACTGGAAGTACCTGGTCTTAGAGTCCAGCCGGTCTCATACCAATCAGCCGGAATTATACTTAATCAATACTACAGCTAATGATCAGTTGACCACTTTCGATACCACGGCCGCTACTTTTAACCCGGTGGGCTGGGTCGGCGACACCTTTATCTACAGTTTGACTCGTAACAACGTCCAAAGCTGGTTGCCGGGCGGTGAAATACTCAAAGCCTATAACGCCGCTAACGGACAATTAACCGTGCTTGATCAAACTACCGCTACCGGCACAGACAGTTCAAACTTTGCCCTAACCACTTTCGGCGGGATATTTTTGGTCAACGGCACGGTAATCTATACCACCAATTGGAGCGGTAGCGATACCAGTCAGTTAAGCGGGAAAAGCGACAGTCTACTCAGCATTCAGCCGGACGGCAGTAACAAGCAGGATCTTAAAGATTTTCCAGTGCCGGCTAGTCTTAGCTATCCCAGTTATTATCTCAGCTCGGCGCAGTATTCACCCCTAAGCATTTACCTGCAAGTACCCGACGGCAACGGCAATAACAGCTACTACACCCTTACCAATGCCAATTTAACCAGCTCAAGCATTACCGATAGTACTTTTTATAACCTGTTTCCGATTTATCTGTTTTCGCCCAGTGGTAATCAGACTTTCTGGTACGAACAGCGTGACAGTAAAAACACTCTATTTATTGGTGATGCCAGCGGCTTAAATGCTAAACAAATCGCGACATTAAGCGATTATGTACCCTACGGTTGGTACACCGATAATTACTTGATTGTTGCCAAAGACGGCGAACTGTACATTATGCCTGTCGGCGGCGGCAATACTATTAAAGTCACCGATTATTTTAGCAGTTTGACTCCGGGCGAGGACTACGGCGGTTAATTGAAATTAAGCCGGACGATAGTCATCTTACCGTCGGTTGACAAGTAACCATGCCGTCCGCCCCAGGCTCGATTAGTGAGACGGTAGGGCGAGAATAACTCAATGGTAGTTAAAGTTTTGGCTAGCTGGCTAGTCTCTAACTGTCGGACAATCAGTTCGCGTTCGCTGTCGGTATCGGGCACTACCCGATGGGTAATCTGCAGGCTGTGTTTAATAAAAGTCAGGCCGATATCTTGAGAGGCGGCTCCTACCCACAATAAATTGGTAGTTTGCGGTTGGGCCCGTCGGTTATACCAGTGGATGGATGTGGCACTTAAGGTGTTAAGGTCTTCGTAAGTGGTAGCCCAAAACCGAACGTGGTGGCGTCGTCCTCGGCCATGATTTCGGGTGAGGGATTTCTCGAAGCTAATATCTTGTTTTCGGCCAAATAAATAGAGCGAACTGACCGGTGTCGCCGGGTAGGATCGATTTAACAATATGGCTAAAGCGGCATGAGTCAAATTGCCCAAGGTTCGGCGGTCGGTCTTATACCAGCCGGCGGCCGTCATGGCTTTAATCAACTGTCGGCGGCTGCCAATGATGCCGATATTTAACGGATCGGAAGCATAGCCGTCGGGAGTAATGCAATAAAGCGGCAAGTGATTGGCCGGAACAATAATCCGCCAGAGACGCAAGATAGCCGGAATTAAGACATAAGCACCTAAAATATAAGTTGCTAAAAAAGCAAAAGCAAAGGGCAGACGTTTATCGAAAAAAGGGAAGATATCTCTGACTGACAGGTAAAATATGACAATACCCGGTACCAAGACCGCAAAGCGTTTAATATCGAGCCATAGATAACTAATCATCGGAGTGTGTAGTACTATTTTACATGGTCAAACTAAAACCGTTTGATAGTAGTTGATATCAGGGCTGAATGGCATGCTACAATGGCATATAGTTATGCAACCAAACACTATGCCCCAGCCGCCCCAACCCAGTCCCGTCACTCCAGTCATGGACGTCGTACCACCGCCAAAACCACCGGAAGTGCCTCTGGACCCGCCCGAAGCAGAAAAGGAAGAGTCGGTTGAACTCAAGCCTAACAAATTGCCCGTCTCTAAACCCGCCAAACAACCGGGTCACGGCGTCGGCATAGCGATTTTGGCAACGGTGGTGATTATCTTAGGATTAGCCGTCTTAGTGGTATATGCTTATTTGCGCACAAACCACATTCAGGTTCTCTGATAACAGTTTAAGTTTGGATGGCTGATCAAATGCGTGAAATGACATTAGTGTTACAACACCCCGGGACGGTAGGGGTTATGCCGACGGATACGGTCTATGGTCTAGTGGCCCGGGCAGTTGATCGAGCTGCAGTAGGGCGCTTATATAACCTAAAGCAGACCCATCAACCAGGGATAGTCATAGCTAACAATATTGAACAATTAGTTCAGCTGGGTTTGAAACGCCGCTATCTTAAGGCTGTCGAGCAATTCTGGCCGAGTGCCATCAGTGTGGTTATACCCTGCGGCCTGGAGCTAGAATACTTACATTTAGGCCTATCGGGGTTACCACTACGTTTGCCGGCCGACCAGTCATTGAGCAAACTACTAACTCAAACCGGACCGTTACTGACCAGTCAAGCATGTCCAAAGGCTCAGCTACCGGCCGGAACGATTGCCCAAGCTAAGACTTATTTTAGTAAATCTGTCGATTTTTATATCTATGGCGGCGATCTATCCAGCCGCCAGCCGTCAACCATTATCCGGATAGTTGATGATGTCATTGAAGTTATCCGTCAGGGAGCTGTTAAAGTTGACGAGACTACTGGCCGATACGATAAGGTTTAATAAGTTAATTAGATGGAAATTCTTGCCTGAGCCATTCATCCAGACTGCCGCCGCCACCACCGGCCATGCCGACAACCATAGCACCTTCCGCCAAATGGCGCTGAATAATCTGTTTGAGTTCGTCATTTTTCTCGGCCGGTAGGGCAATCGAGGGGTCGGCTAAATGGCTGATCAATTCGGCCGGTGGGATAACCCGCTGGCTTGGATCTTCACGGGCTAAATAACTAGGCAGCCAATAAACTTTTTGGGCACCTTTAAAGCAGTCCTGATAATCATTTAGCATATAATGTTGCCGGCGGTTAGTCAGCGGTTCATAGATCACAATCAGCGGTTGATTTTTCAAAGCGGCTATTTCTAGCGCTGCGCTTAATCCGCCGCGGATTTTATCAGGGGTATGAGCTTCGTCGCTAAACAAGCCTGGCGCTATTTGTTCCATGCGTTTCTGCAATCCCGGAAAATCATTAATTAATTCGGTTAATTGATCATCTGGAGCATGGGTTATTGCCTGAATAGCCTGAACTGCCAGCCAGCCATCTAGCCTATTATAGTGACCCATTAATTTGAGATTATCTATAGATACGTCATTATCATTTAAAATTCGTACTTGTGCGGTTGTATCATCAATCTTTAAGTAAGTAGCATCATTCTGCCAGAGCAAAGTTTGCTGACTTTGCGTAATAAATTCCCGAAAAGCAGCTCGGTATTCCTCACGCGTTGGATAAATCTCGTGATGATCCCAAGATACCCCACTGATCAAGCTAAAATATGGTTTGAATGCTAAAAAGTTGTGATCAAACTCATCGGCTTCGTAGACGAAATAGTGAGAATCTGGAGCGTATTCACCCATATCCCCGAAAGAAACCTTAGCAGCTAAGGTATAACTAACCGGAATACCCAAACGCTTTAATAGCCAAATAGTCATGGCAGTAGTTGTGGTTTTGCCGTGAGTTCCAGCGATAGCAATCAGCTGCAGTTGTTTTTCTTGTAAGAAAGTGTTTAAAAATTTATCACGTTTACTTGTTTTAATTCCTTGTTCCTGGCAAAAAACTAACTCCGGATGATGGGGGTTTTCTAACGGTAAGGCAGAAGTATAGACAAACCAATCAATCGGATTAGTTTGATGAACGGCGGCAATTTGCTCTCGGGTCTGCCCGGTATAGATATCGGTTATGCCGTGTTGTTTAAGATAGTCGAGATATTGAGTGGATTGTTTGTCTGAGCCCGTGACGGTATATCCGGCTTGATGGGCCATCAAGGCTAATGGTCCAATACCGACACTACCAATGCCACTACAGAAGATATGCATAAATCTAGTATACGTTTAGCTGAAACTGTTTCAAAGAAGGGTATACAATTTTAATTATGGACAAGCGGAATTGGCTAAAGAAAATAGGCTATCTTAAGCCGTGGTACTTTCTGGCATTAGCAGTTATTTGCGGTGCTGTCTGTATCGGGGCACTTCGCCATAACAATTTACAAATGGCCTATTTACGCGATCAAGTGAATATTGCCGATAAAAACAATGACGATGTCGTGAAGGCGCTACAGAATCTGCAGGTCTATGTAACTTCTCATATGAATACCGACTTATCCAACGGGCCCAATGGAGCTTATCCGCCAATCCAATTAGTCTATTCTTACGATCGGGCAGTGGAAGCGGCTGGCAGTTCCGCTAGTACGGCTAACACTCAAATTTATACCAATGCCGAAGTCTATTGCCAGCAACTGGATCCGACGGATTTTTCCGGGCATAACCGGGTGCCATGCGTCGAACAGTATGTCCAAAGTCACGGAGTCAGTTTGCCTAACGTTCCAGTCAGTCTTTATGAGTTCGATTTTGTCAGTCCGCTGTGGTCACCGGATCTAGCCGGCTGGACGCTGCTGGCTACAATTATTAGTACCTTGCTCTTTGTCGGGCTGGAAGTGCGCTATCATTGGCCGCACCGAAAAACAGTTCAAGCTTAATTATCTAAGTACTTAATTACTGACTAGATTGTGGGTTGGTCGTACTATTGGATGTCGGGGTTGAAGACTGGCTGCAGTTTTGCTGGCCATTCGGGTGGTCTTTTTGGTAAGAGGCGACAGCCTTCGCTACTTGTCCGCCGGCTTGGAGATTCTCCCAGAATGTGACTTCGCTGGTATTTATCACCATTCGGTCGTAAGGCATATGTAGTTCACAGCCTAGTTTGACTAATGAAACGTTTTGATTGCTGCTCGAGCTAGTGCTACTGGTGCTAGAGCTGTTGTTTTGCAAGTAGTAAACATTGGTCAGTACCAAGTAGTCGTTATTTAGCACTTGGACATTACCGAAGTAAACCTGGCCGGTATTTAGGAATACGGCTTGCAACTTAGACGGGTCGACATAGGTATATTCAGAAGTTGGTGAAGCAGAATAAATTAACCAGGCCACGGCCGCGATTAACAGGGCAACAACGACCAGTAAGACGTTTGAGCCCCAACGGCTCCACTTGGCAAAATTGTCGTGCCGGTTATCATGACTGTGACGCTCTTCAGCTTTAACTCGATTTGGTGGAAGATCGACCGAATCCGGCGATGAGGCCACTCGAGTGGGTTGTTGATTTTGGGTAACTCGATTCATAAAGTCCATATTATTAACATCTCTCCACTTAAAACTTAAGCTTATATACGCTTGTTAGTGTATTACATCGATTCACCTGAAGCAATACGGTTATGCTACGAAACTGTTTTTGGGACGATTATCCCGGTTGGTGGTTGTTTTAGGTAAAATAACTGATGTACCTTATACAGCTGATATAACAGGGGTCAATCAAGCTAACACTTACCGAATTTTGGAATAACGGGTTGACAAACGAAAAGCTACCAGAGTATTTTTAGGGTACTAACTAATATAAGAGAGGGAGATGCATACATGGCATACAAGCACACGAACTCAAAGGGTGTAACATACTACCTGAACTCAAAGGACGTTACGCTTCGCGGTGGTAAAAGGCAGAGAATTTACTACTTCAGTAAGGACCAACGTCCTGAAGGTTGTGAATTGCCAGCTGGCTTCGTTGTAAACGAAAACCCACGCAACGGCTTCTTGACCGTCAAGCGCAAATAAATAAGTTAAGAAATTGTCAAAATGCCCGGTTTTATTAATAAGCCGGGCATTTATTTTGTGGCAACAGCGTAGTTTGCTATAATCACAACCTGAATGAATCAAGATATTCTGGAAGTTAAAGACCTCCGTAAGTATTATGGTGACAAAAAAGCCGTCGATGGTATTAGCTTTGAAGTTAAAAAAGGCGAGATTTTTGGCATTTTAGGGCCTAACGGAGCCGGCAAAACCACAACTCTTGAGATGATTGAGACGCTGCGTAGTATCGATGGTGGCACCGCCATTCTAAATGGTATTAACGTGGCTACTCATCCTTTTAAAGTCCGGGCAATAATTGGCGTCCAGCCTCAGACTCCTGGATTCCAAGACAAGACCAAACTTTCCGAACTGTTGCAATTATTTGCTGCAGCTTATGGTGAAACAGTTAATCCTAAAGAATTTCTAGATGATGTTGAGCTGGGAGACGAAGCCAATACCTATGTTGAAAACCTGTCCGGTGGCCAGCGCCAGCGCTTTAGTATCGCCGCTGCCTTAGTGCACAGTCCAAAGGTTTTCTTTATGGATGAACCGACTACCGGTCTGGACCCGCAAGCTCGTCTGCATCTTTGGGATTTAGTTCATGATATCCGGAAGCAAGGTATTAGTGTGATTATTACGACTCATTATATGGAGGAAGCTGAGCAGTTGTGTGACAGGGTAGCCATTATGGATAATGGTAAAATTGTGGCTCTCGATACCCCCCAAAACTTAATTCGACAACTAATCGCCCGCGGGTTTAAGAAAAAACAACGGATTGAGCAAGCTAATCTCGAAGATGTTTTCATTGACTTAACCGGCAGTGAGTTACGCGAATAATGAGCCTGTTAAGTATTATTTTATATGCAATCTTAGCCGTAGTGGTTATTAGAATTGGCTGGCGCTTGACTCGCCGTTGGCGTCCGGCATCACAAGCGATGACTACCGAGTCCCGACCTACTCGCTCTAAGCGGAAATTATCACTTTGGCAACGCAAACTTTATACCGTTTGGGTCTTTTTCTATATTCAACTGAGGCGGGTCTTTCGTGACCGCGTAGCGCTCTTCTTTACATTTCTGTTCCCCTTAATATTTCTGTTTGTTTTTGGCGGCATTTTCGGCAGCACTAACAGCGTCTCCTTCGACGTGGCTATCATTAACCATTCCAACTCACAGTACGCCAAACAATTTGTTACTCAATCTGAATCTAGTACCCAAAAAACCTTGAAAGTCGACAAATCTATTACCACACTTACGGCAGCTAATGATGCCATGTCTCGTGGCACATTAGATGCCACTATTGAGCTACCAGCTAATTTTGGTTATACGACTCAAGGTCAGCAATATCCGTCTGGTCAAGCGATTGTTCACTATACCGAAAATAACGAAGAGGCCGCATCGACCTTAACTTCGGTACTGCAATCTGAGTTTCAAGGGGTTAATGCTAAATTAGTTAAAACCGTGACACCTTTTACTGTTGTCTCGCTGCAAACCAATACCCATAGCCTGACGCAGTTTGACTATACCTTTACCGGACTACTCGGTTTTGCCATCTTAGGTACCGGTATCTTTGGCCCGATCAATGTTTTTCCGGAGCTGAAGAAAATGGGTATCTTAAGGCGCCTGCACACTACCCCGCTTCGAGTCTGGCAGTATTTTGTATCAACGATGATGGGCTACGCCACGCTTGGTCTGATGTCCATTGCTTTAATGTTTATAGTTGCGTTGGCCGTTTGGCATATTAAAATAGTCGGTAATTACTTCGGCCTGGCGGCCTTTTTAGCTTTCGGTATCATTATGATTTTGGGAATCGGCTTAGCTCTGGGTGGTTGGGCCAAGAACGAACGTCAGGTTGCGCCACTTGCCAACATTATTATTTTCCCAATGATGTTTTTAAGCGGCACCTTTTTCCCGCGCTACTTGATGCCAACTTGGCTACAAGGGATCACCGCTTATTTACCGCTAACTCCGGTAATTGACGGAGCCCGGCTAATAGCGACTGAAGCCAAATCATTTGCCGGTATTGGTGAGCAATTGATTATTATGGCCATCTGGACCGTGATCATTTACTTTATCGCCTTCCGTATCTTCCGCTGGGAATAAGCTGTTTTGGGTAAAATCATTTTATAATTAGAAAACGATGAATCTGCTCGACAAATTAGTGAGGCCTTTTTTCGTATTGGCGCCGATGGACGATGTCACTGATACGGTCTTTCGCCAGATAGT
>CAZNOW010000015.1:0-28373 GCA_964574915.1 uncultured Candidatus Saccharibacteria bacterium | reverse complement strand
TGGTATTGGCCGAACCAAACTGTCACCAAAGTCAATAACGTCGCCGGTTCGATTGTCAAGCACGTCGTGGTGCAGGGTAGAAAGACTTACTCCACGGGTGTCTGGTTTTTTAACTGATATCTTGTAGTTGTGGCGCCGCTGTTCTTCCAGGACGTCTTCAATCAGCGTTCGGTTAATCCGAATTAAATTGGCGATAATACCAAGTGTAAAAGAGATAAACGAAGCATTGAGCAGCACCGTGCCGACCAGCAGCGACTGCAGGTGGTGGGTACCAAAAGGCTGCCGATTAATGACTAAAATATATAGATAATGGACAAAGGGGATCAGCCCGCAGGCCAGCAGTATAAAGCCAAGCGTCAGAAAAACCGCGTAGGGTTTATACATAGTATAGGAATTAAATAGTGCCACTAATGATTTTCGAATATGCTCCCACGAGGATTTAAATAGTCGTGACTCACGTGTTTTACCGTTAGTTTTAATTTTAATAGTAGCGATCGCCAGGCGTTTAAAGCCAAACTGCAGATTATTTTCCATGGCGAAATTAAACCGCCCGACCAGGTTAAGCTTAATGGCCGCTTCTTTGGAATAAGCCCTGAAGCCACTAGTGCTGTCCGGGATATTAGTGCCGGCAGCAGCGTTTGATACGCGTGTGCCGAATTTTTGCAGGAACTTTTTAGTCGGAGAAAAATGATCAATCGTATGGACCTGGCGATCGGCGATTACCGTATCAGCCTGACCGTCTAATATTGGTTTTACAAGATCAGGAATCCTATCTTGTGGGTATTGATTATCCCCGTCAGTTAAAACAATAATGTCGGCGCCGAGTTCCAGGGCACCACGGATACCGTCGCGCAAACTTAGCGCAAGCCCGCGGTTACGGGCATGATGAATAAAGTTTTTAACGCCGGCTTTTCTGGCAACCTCTACGGTTTTATCGGTGGAGCCGTCGTTAATCACTAGAATTTCTATATCATCAACTCCGGCAATCTGCTTTGGAATGGTACCAAGAACAATCGGTAGTGTTTGTTCCTCGTTAAGACAGGGGATAATAACTACTAGTTTCATACTAAAAATACTTCTCCAATTCGTTTCATTGTACTACAAGCTTATCTAGACTAAATAACAAATGTCTGAAATAACGCTGTAGGCCATTTGCCGGAATGGCAGACTAACAAAGTAGTACAAAAACGTAATAAGACTTAAGAATAAACCTAAGTACTAGGGTTTAATATCAATATTGACAGGTTGACCAATCTCTACAATGCTACCATCTGGGTTGGATAGAGGACTTTTGGTGGTAGGGTCGAAAGCGTAAATATTATAACCATATTTATCTACCTGTTCGTATAGCTCGACTACTTTTATTGGTTGATTGGGATTATTTGGAACGACAGTGTAATTGTTGGCCGTATATTGCTCTGATACTATACTCAAGGGGCTAAACATCTCTTGGATTTGGGTTTGAACACCGAAATAAGCGACATCGCTAAAACTATTAGCTTTTTGACCATCAATCGTGGACAGGATTATTGGATCGACAATTTCCTGTTTAGGCTCAGCCGGACTAGCTGGTATCGGCTGACCGTTTTTGCCATTTAGCTCTAATTTACCATCAAAGATGGCGACAGTTACCGTCTCACCGTTTGCTAAGGCGGTAGTAAGATTCGTGGCCTGCTCGGTGGCTAATTGGTTGGCATTAGCCAGGTTATCTGCCTCGGCTATGCCCAAGTTATGTCTTAAGATATTGTCGGTTTGTGTGAGGGTGGTATTTTTTTGTGTTAGAGCCGTATTTTCTCCATGTTGTACGATGTCGCCAGCTAAAGCAACACCACCACCAGCACTTAATGTAGCTAGACTAGCGATAACAGGTATCAATTTATTATGCAATTTACGTTGAACTGGGTAATTAGGCTTAGAATCTTTATTTTGTTCACTCATAGCTAATATATTAGCATAAACATCATATAAATGCAAGATTATTCTATAAAATAGTAGTAATGTTCAATTTATACTTCGCGAAGAACTTGTTTATAGATTTCCAGGGTTTGTTCGGCCATTCTCTTCCAGGAATACTTCTTAACTTGTTTATAACCAGCCTCTATTAATCTGGCGCGCGTATCAGATCGGGTAAGTACGGCTTTGATTGCTTTTATCATAGCTTCGGTATCGAGAGGGTCAAAATAATAAGCCGCTTCTCCGTATATTTCCGGTAAGCAGGTAGCATTACTGCTGACTACCGGAGCACCATGGGCCATGGCCTCTAGCCCTGGCAGCCCGAAGCCTTCGGAAAGAGACGGAAAAACATAAGCTGCTGTATGCTCGTATAGCCAACGCAGCTGACCGTCACTAATTTTACCGGTGAAATGCACATCCGGGATACCTTTTTGCTCAACATCATGGGCATAATGTTTGTATAGACTATCGCGTCTGCCGGCCAGTACTAAATGAAGCTCAGGCATATCTGTTTTGAGTTGTGAATAAGCTTCAATTAAGCGATCTAAATTCTTATGCGGATTAGGCCGACCAATGTACATTATGAATTTAATATCAACTAGGTCCTCAATCGGCTCAGCCGGGTCCTCAATCGGCTCAGCCGCCTCATAAGTTACGGTAATTTTCCGACTATTCAGCCGCATAGCCCGGGCTACGTCATCTTTGACATATTCAGACGGAACGATGATCGCTTTGGACTTATGGGCTGAAATATAGTTAACCCAGCGGTAGACTTGCTGTTTAACCTTGAATATAAAACTATTCTTAGAGGGATTATCAAAGCGTAGAGTCGTTAGATCGTGCATTGTTGTTACGACCTTGCCTTGGTACAAGATTGGCTGTTGAACCATCGCGAAGTGTGTCAGATTAGGGCCAAGTTTAATTAATTGTCCGAATATGCCTACTTGCTCAGCAAAGGTAAATTCTTTATAGCGGCAAGCCACTTTAGTAAAACGCTTGCTGGTTGGTTCCCAACTGTCCATATCTTTTGGTTTTAATAACACTACATAGCGATGTGATAAATCGGTATCTACTTCTTGTAGATAATGTAATAAAAGTTCCACATATCGACCGGTACTAGTTCGTAGTGAGCGGGCATCGATGACGATTTTTTTCATTTTTTCCCTCTTATATTCCACCACCAAGAGCGTAGTTTTCGTAAATTAGAAGCATTTGGTGGTAAGTCATGAGTCAGCATACTACTTATATATGAACTGCTGACGGTTCTCTTTGATTGTATAACACGACGTTCACCCAGTTTTTTGGGTATTTTTTGTAAGCTGACAGCTAAACCCTTGAATGCCGACCAAGCGTGCCCACGCAGAATAGCTCGGCCCAAAAACATGGCATGAGCCAGCAAAAACCGAGGCCAGACCGTATGTAACAACCCTTTAGGTACATCCTTGATAACCAGCCAAGGTAAGTTTTTAATGGTTTGGAAGGTAGTAAACCCCCTAACTCTGCTACTACTGGCGCCAATCTGATGATAGGCCAAAGCATCAGCTGCGTAACTGACTTTCCAGCCCGCCAGTTGTGCTCGAAAACTAATATCGACATCTTCGTAATAAGCGAAAAAGTCTTCGTCAAATAAACCGATTTCTTCGATCATTTTAAGTCGGTAAGCACTAGCTCCGCCACTAGCGGCAAAAATGTTAGTTTTTTGATCGTATTTTGTACTTACAGGTTCGCCTCGACCACGAGGGAAAGGTAACCCCCAGACCGTATATTGGTCCCCAGTGCTATCGAGGCGAAGCTTATCGGCGTGAATAAGTTTACAAGTTACAATACCTGCTTCAGGCTGATCATCTAATATTGAAATAAGGTTTTTAAGCCAGTGTTTGTCGGCGTAAGCATCATTGTTTAGTAATGCCACATAATCAAAATGCCTTCTTATTGCTTCTCTAATGCCACAGTTAGCGCCTCCAGCAAATCCTAGGTTCACTTTATTTATAATAAGTTGCACCTGAGGGTAATTTTCTCGAAGGTATTCTAGCGAGCCATCAGATGAACCATTTTCTACAACAAAAACACCGCAGTGTAAACTTTGAGCGAGTAAAGAGTCCAAGCAAGGTTTTAATACGTCTTTTCCGTTCCAGTTGAGAACAATTACCGCTACGTCATTCATCGACATCTAACCATTCTTCACCTATAATACGCCATATCTAATGTTAAAACGTATCTTCTCCAAGCAAAACCGAGTTTTGCTGGCAGAACTAGTCCGAACCGATTTTAAGCTTCGTTATCAGGGCTCTGTATTGGGCTATACTTGGTCACTTCTTCGTCCGCTGCTATTATTTTCTATTTTATATTTAGTGTTTATAAAATTTTTAAAAGTTAATTATGGCGTACCACACAGCGCCGTCTATCTACTTGTCGGAATAATATTATGGAATTTCTTCCTAGAAGTTACTTCAGGGTCTTTAAGCTCAATCGTAGGGAGGGGAGACTTAATCCGTAAAATAAAAATTCCTCGATGGATAATTGTCGTTTCAAGTAGTTTATCTGGAGTAATCAGTTTACTTTTGAATTTTATCGTTATAGCCGTATTTATGATCCTAAATCATGTCGGTGTGACAATGAATATTATTTGGTTGCCTTTAATAATGTTTGAAATATACATTTTTGGTCTAGGGTTGGCATTCTTCTTATCGGCTGCTTTTGTAAACTACCGAGACATAAGCTATATCTGGGAAGTTATATGCCAAGCACTGTTTTACCTAACCCCACTTCTTTACCCGGTGTCTAAACTTCACTGGCCTATCGTAAGAGAAATATTATTTATGAGTCCCCTAACGCAAGCCGTACAATCTGCTAGGTATGTAATAGTTACTGACCAAACTTACACTCTATCTAGTGCCGTTCATTCAACTTTTGCAAGATTGATACCCTTTTTAATACTTATAATTGTTTTCATTATTGGTGTTAGTTATTTTCGTAAGAAATCAAAGACTTTCGCAGAGGATATTTAATTATGGATGACATCGCAATTAAGGTAGTAGGAGTTAATAAGACATTTAAGCTACCGCACGAAAAACAATCTTCTCTTAAGGGTGCATTTATAAATTTATTTAAAGGTGGTAAACGATCGTTTGAAAAACAACAAGCCCTCAAGGATATCACATTTGAAATTAAAAAAGGCGATTTTTTTGGCATTGTTGGTCGAAATGGTAGCGGAAAAAGTACTTTATTAAAGCTATTGGCGGGCATCTATTCACCAGATTCTGGGATCATTAATATAAATGGTAAACTGACTCCATTTATAGAATTAGGAGTTGGGTTCAACCCTGAGCTTACGGGAAGGGAAAACGTATATTTAAATAGTGCGCTACTTGGTTTTAACCGTAAAGAAGTTAGTGCAATGTATGATGACATTGTGGCTTTTGCAGAGATAGAGCGTTTCATGGATCAAAAACTAAAGAACTATTCATCTGGTATGCAAGTTCGATTAGCATTCTCAATCGCGATTCAAGCAAAAAGTGACATATTAGTTTTGGATGAAGTCTTAGCTGTTGGCGATGAGGCATTTCAACAGAAATGTATCGATGTATTTGAAAATTATAAATCCGAAAAGCAAACCATTGTACTTGTAACACATAGTATGGATACAGTTCGACGATTCTGTAACAAAGCTATGCTTATAGATGACGGAGTGGCTGTCGATTTTGGTGATCCTAATATCATAGCTGGTAAGTATTCACGTCTAAATGCTCAGCTAGTTGAATCTAACCTAGAGGGTGACAACAACGAACTAAAAGAATCAGCAATAAAGCTAGCAATTTTAGGTGAAAATGGAAGCAGAAAAGAGGCATTTAATGTAGGTGACGAGATGAAGGTTAGGGTTAATTGGCCCAAAAATGTTGATGGAGTAAAAAATGTCGGTGTAGCTATTATAAAAAATAGTGGCGAATTTGTGTTTGGAACGAATACTTTTGATACAAAAATTAACCTCAGTGAAAATAATGCCGAATATCGAGTCAAATTAGATATAGGTTCAGGGAAGTATCACTTAATGGCAGGATTATTTGGGGAAACAAAACACGATGTTATAGAATTTTTGGATTATGGTCCACAATTTATTATCAGATTAGATCCTGAGGCTATTGACCAAGGTATTGCCAGACTAAAAAACGAATGGGTTACGAATGCTAAAAAAACATAATGGCAACCCATTAATAAAATTCTTTGAATCGAACAAAGGCCATCTAATTCATAAATGGGTACACTATTTTGATATTTATCACGCTTATTTTAATAAATTTCGGAATACTCAAGTAGTAGTACTTGAATTTGGTGTTTCCCATGGTGGGTCTCTCCAAATGTGGAAAAATTATTTTGGTAACAAATCTCGAATTATTGGAGTAGACATTAATCCTGAATGTCAAAAATTAGAGGAAACACAGATAGAAATTCATATCGGGAGCCAAGATGATGTGGATTTTTTAAAACAGCTTATGGAGGAAATTGGTCAAGTCGATATAGTAATTGATGATGGCGGTCATACTATGCATCAACAACTATCAACACTTCAAGTTACCTATCCATACGTAAAAGAAGGTGGAATATATTTAGCAGAAGATTTACACACAAGTTATTGGCATGAATTTGGGGGTGGCTTACGAAAACAAGGAACATTTATTGAAAAGTCAAAAGAACTAGTTGATCAGTTAAATGCATGGCACTCTCGAGACACCGAGAGTCTTCGTGTTGATGACTTTACTAAATCCACGTTTGGTGTCCATTTTTATGACAGTATAGTAGTTTTTGAAAAAGCTAATATAAACGCACCATATCATCGACAAATAGGTGTACCCACGATAGGTTTACTAGAAAATTGGGACTATCGAAATACAACGTCTAGTAGAGTAAATAAAAAAGCGAAGTAATTTATATATGTCGAATTATAGTGATAGTTTATTTAGTCCAGAAAATACTAATAATTCATGGTATAAAGCACTCAATATGATCCCAGAAGGATCATTAGTTCTGGATGTCGGTTGTAGTAGTGGAAATTTCGGTGATGCACTTATTCGATTGCATGGATGTACTGTAGATGGAATAGAATTAAACGAAGAAGATGCCAAACTTGCCAGCCATAAACTCAGAAAATTATATAAATTAAATATAGAAACAGATAATTTGCATAGTATCGATAATACGTATGATGCAATTAATTTTGGAGATGTTATTGAGCATCTATCGCAACCAGTTGAAGTGCTGAAAAAAATCAAAAAACTATTAAAACCTTCCGGAATGGTTGTATTTTCGATACCCAACATGGCGTATTTAATGATTAGGCTGCAATTACTTAAGGGCGAATTCGATTACACCGAAACAGGAATTTTAGATAAAACACATTTACACTTCTATACTCTAAAAGAAATTCAAACTATTTTTGCAGAAGCTGGTTATGAAATAAAAAAAATAGATTATGTCGAAAAGGACTATCCAAATAAATTTATTGAAAGTTATCTTAATGAAATAGGCTTGAAACCTGAGAAAAAATTCTTTCATATTATGCATCAACCAGAAGCTGCAGCATTCCAAATCGTAGGGTTTGCGAAAGCGAGTGATATTATCAAACCAATACGATTTCAGTTTGGCCCAATTGATTTATACGAAAGTTATTTTGCCAACGCAGTTGAGCCTCTACACAGACTCGTAGCTGACCTTAATAGCAGCAATGATATGCTTACTAAAGAAATAACTCGGCTAAATGGCAAACTTGATTACATACACAAGCATCCAGTTAAAACGATAGTTAAATCTATAATAAAGAGAAAATAGCCCTAATAGACGACACTAATCTAAAGTAATATATTGTACGTTAAATCGACGTAGCAACGACTAAAGATTAGTGAAATCATAAAATGACATAGACCACATCAGTGTTATTTAAAAAATATTATTTTACGAAGCATTCTTAAGAGGCGCCAAGTTTTGCTATTCAATATATTATTTAGTCTTTTGTCTCGATCTTGTAAGGCATGATTAAGCCCATCAATAACTGCCTGGTGATCTTCTATTATGCTACTTAAAGGTGATAAATTTAGGGCAGTTTTTACTTTTGGCATTGTACGATAATATTTTATGAAATCTTGATAACAACTTTCTTCGGAAAAGCGTCTTTCAGCATCTTTTTTTGCCGCTTCGCCTATTGAACTAGCGAGTTGTTTATTGTTTATCAACAGACTCATTTTATCCGCGAGTTCATTAATATCGTGGGGTTTGTATAAAAGTCCTGTTTTGTTGTCTTTAATTATCTCTGCTGTTCCCGCGCTATCTGCACCAATCACTGGCTTCCCAAGTAACATTCCCTCGACAGTAACAAGCCCAAAAGATTCCCCTTCGGAGCACATTAATACTATGTCAGCATGATTCACGAAAGTTGCAGGATTATCTTTTCTGCCAAGAAATTTAACGTTTTTTTCTATGCCATTCTTTTTGCAGTACCTAATTAGCTGTTTATAATAATCTTGTTCATCAACTGGTCCTAAGATAATTAGCTGTGCTACTACGCCGTTATCTTTTAATCGTTTAATTGCCTGGATTGCATCATATTGACCTTTAAGCTGCCTGACTGCTCCAACCAAGATAAATCTATTCGATTTGATATCAAATGGAGATGGTGAATTATTATCAGGTATCTTTTTCTCTGAGTAAGGATAAACTACTCCAATATCTTTATTGTTTACGAAGAACTCTTCAAAATAATGGGCTGTATATTGTGAACTACAAAATATTTTGTCCGAGAGCATGTCAATGGTCTGAAAAAGAGCGGGTCTCGATAAAAATGTCCTAGAACCTAAAGCCATTTCATGTAAAAACCAAGCATGACGGGTATTTGTTAGAGCTGAAGCATAGGCTAGCCAAGGTATTGTAATTGTATTGGTTATACATAATGCAGGTCTTGTTTTATTTATTAACTCAACGAGACTGCAGGTTATGTTATTAGTGTGGTCGTCATTTGTAAATTTAAATTCTGGAGGCCCAACTTTCCCAAATACCCACCATGGTTGGTAAATATAGGTAATTGGTATATCTGGAGCAAATTGTTTTAATTGTTTTGTAAACCCTCCCTTATAAGGTGAGACAATATGAATTTTTAGTCCTTGTTTATATAGGTATTTAGTAAAGGACAACAAGGCTACTTCGGCACCTCCGCTTAGTTCTTCAGAATGGGTGACCACCAACAAATCAATACCGCTTAGAGAGCGCTTAGGCATTATTCATTTCCTTTTGATATCGTTCTGGCAACTGATCAACATTCCAAGAAGTAATATTTTTGTTGGCTCGACGTCGGTAATATATCTCTTCCTTATCTGGTTTACTAGGGTCAACATACCATGGTAAGTGGCGTGCCATATAGGGATCGCCAGTTCGTAGACTTGGCGTGAGAGTGTAGTTAAATGTGAATGGTTTATATAATGCAAAAGTTGTATCTACGGCAGCGTCATAAATATTTTCAGTTAGTTGGGTTTGCCAGAATTGTCTCTCCCAAGCAATAACGTCATTCCTGAGCGGGTAATAATCGGGCAGGTCATCAATCTTAAGCCCTAGCCCAACTTTTTGATAAAGAGGGAAAAGTTTATGTATCGATGCCAAGTGCATTATGGCGTCTGAAGGACAGTTTTGTGTAGGTATAATATCCGGATCCGTAACAATGTAGTAGTCGCTAGGAACTAAGATACGAATAATACTTAAACTCCATGGTACAGTATGACCAATGTTTCTATATAACCTCAATAATTGATAATTAGACTGCTTGTAATAGTCGATTAACTCAGGATAAGATGAGTCGTTGTCAATAAAAATTATTTTCCTAAGCCCGACGTTTTCTAACCATGACACGAGCAATTTTAACGACTGAACGCGCTCAAAACAGATAATAAAAACAGGTATATCAGAAATATTTTTTATTAAATTATCAGTTATTTTTCTAAGCCGTAATTGTTGCTGAGCATTAATAACCATGGTTCCATGGTATTTGCTGTGTATTTGCACCTCATTTCTGATATGCCTTAATTCTGTAGCTAGCTTTTTCCTTTTTAGAGTTAGGGTAAATAATATTAAATTCTTTGTTCGTCCGAGCTTTAACCTGATTGGTATAGATGGTTTAAAACACCACTGAATTAATTTACTAATTTGAAAAATATGGTAGTGATGGGAAATATAATGAGCCCACCAACTACCTACACGACTTTTTAACAGATAATTGTTATAGGATATCTGATCCTTAATATCTTTAACTTGTTTGTCAGTTAACTCCGAGATACTGGGTACATCATGGTTAATCATTTTATCTATTGAGGAGTATTGTGAAACATATTTGAGATTTTCATCCAGGTTGGAAGGATGTCGGCTTAGCCCGCCAATTTTTTGATAGTAATCTTTGGAAATTGCCATGGAATCCAGTTTACTGTCAAGGATGACAACGGTAGTATTTGTTCGTAATGTGCCACTAATAGTTGCATGATAAGCAGCCACATCGGGCAGTTTTTCAATTGCCCCTATAACCAACCAAGGCATCCTCGCCGACAGACACCCCAAATTAATTGGATGAGTTTTGAAGTAGTGCCTATCAATTACAAATCGAACATTATTATCGAAACTAGATGAGTTATCCTTTTGGGAATCGTTTATGACTAAAACATATTCATGATATGGATTAACGTCATTTTTACACTTTTCTACGACAGACTTCAGTTGGACAGCCGTCTGGTCTCTAGCGTCAAGTACGATACTAAGTTTGAGTTGTTCACTAAGTATTTGTTCACAGTAGTTTGTTTGACCAAGTTGTCGCGTGAGTGCTCGTCGGTTTATATATATTGGAATTATTCTGACTAAGTTAGTTACTAATGCCTTTGCATATGCTATTCCCAATCTTCTCTGGCTAGGCCCTCTCCATATTTGGAAAATAGAGATTACGGCCAATTTGTAGTATGCAATAAGAAACCGTCTTAAATAGAAAGTTTCAAAGTTGCGCATTGCGTAAATAAAACGATTACGAAATATGTGGTAGTAGAAAAAAGATGAGGAATTTTGAGCACCAGAACTTGCTCCATTTCGGTGCCAGATACACAAATCAGGGCTATACATAATCTTATACCCAGCACGTTTCATCCTGGCGAAAAGATCAGTCTCTTCATAATAGGCAAAAAAAGGTTCATAGAGGTATCCAACTTGATCGACAGCGGATTTCCTAACCAATACTGCTGAGCCTGACACGGTATTTACCATTTGCGGTACGCCCGCATCTTCAGTTAACAATGTTGTCTCGGCTGAGAAAACGTTAACCTCCATATATGAATAGAACATGTTTGATTCATTGAACAAAGGGTATTCATTATTCCAAAAATAGGAACGTCCACCAACGACAGCTACTTGAGGATCTTCAAATAATGGCATAGCCTTGGAAAGGTAATCGGACCCAATCGCCGCATCATTATTAAGTAATAAAATATACGATCCATGAGCTTGCTTAAAGCCATCACTCTGTCCTCCAGCAAAGCCGCGATTAACTGGATTGTCGATGTAAATAATGTCTTTAAGTTTTGATAGGTATTCTTTTTCTTTTAATTTAGAACCATTGTCAACGAGTATAATCTCATAATTTGGATAGTTGAGTTTTCTAACACTATCAAGACAAATCTTGGTGTCTTCTAAACCGTTCCAGTTTAAAATCACAATGGAAACAAGCGGTTTATTAGTTGCCATAACGAAATGTTCTTATAATAAGTTTTTTAATAAAAACAGGCGTTATCCTTTTAGCGGTTTTAAATGCTCTAGAATTAGGGAATGTCTTACTTTTCTTGACTACAACATGGTCAAGCTTTGGTAGATTTTTCTCTAGGGCGGAATTTAATTCCGCAAGGACGACACGCCAATCATAGCTGCTTTTTATAGATTCCACATTTTGTTTGAAGGCTCTGTAATTGTTGACTTCGAGAATATCGATAATCGCTTTTGCTATCGCATCCTTATCTCCAGCCGGCACAGTTATGCCAAGTTTCTTTATCTCAATCACTTCATCCGATAGATAATCCCCTTTGGTTGCAATGGTGGGTAGCCCGGTAAGAATATGGTCCAATACTCGTGTGCGATGTGCGAATTCTGATTCTACGGTTATTTTAGTGGTATTAATTGCTATATCTGCCTCAAGTAAATAATTAATTCGCTTATAATAGTCAACCCAACCCTCATTTATAAAGACAGTTTTGCCCAGCAGGCCTAAACGTTTAGCCAGAGCAATTGAGTCTACTGCTTCCTGCATTTCTGCAACATGAGGATTTGGATGTTTTGTACCAAAGAATACCAGTTTGATGTCGGGGCGTTTATCTTTAAGTAAGTCCATTGCCAAAATAAGTGTTTGGGCATCAAACCAGTTCCATATACCCCCAGTCCAAAGCAATATTTTATCTTTTTTATCGATACCCTTGATCTTATTCCTTATGACGTTATCTGTATGATTTAAAGGCATATTTGCATCTATTCCCATTGGTGCATAAATGAAGCGATCAAAGACGGGTCGTTTTTTATATGTAGATACACGAATCTGATCAGTCCCGAATACATATCCAACCCAATAATCTAATTGTCGACGATTGGAAAACAGGAATAGATCGCCATTAGCGAAGAACTTATCATACATGGAACAGGATTGTTTGTAGACGAAATCGGTTTCTTGAGTGATTTTTGCTGATCCATACAGAAAAAGAGCTAAATTCTCTACGGGAGTAGGTGCATATATATCAAAAACCATAAATATATGGTGACGATTGCAATATTCGATCATGTCTTCATTGAGCCAAAAGGCTATGACAACGGAAAAGTCATTAAAATAATCCAATTTAGAACTGTTTGCATCAATCAATCTAACACGGTAGTTCTTTTTAAAGCTCTCTTCGGGTATATAAGTTGGGTCAAAAAATCCAATAGTAACATCGAAATTATCTGACAATACCTCAGCCATATGATGATACCGAATGCCAGGTCCGGCCATACTTGACCCGATCTTATCATGAGAAATTATCAATAATTTTTTTTGGGCTTCAGCTCCAACCATTACTAATCATTGTAACAGATCAAGTGTAGTTGAACTTGCACACAATCAACATGTAAAGACTGATCCGGTGCGTAGTGGCAATTCTGTAGTCGGTATGGTGTAGGTATTGCTTAAACTGTAATGTAATCGATTATCAAAACATTCCCATGGCCCCACGGGACGTATAAGTATACCAGAAGCATCTTGATCGACGAGATAAATGTTTCCTCCAGAATACAGCATCGTACCTACATGAATATCCGTAGGAGTAGTTTCGGGCGTGTCGATATCACTTAGTGTGGCGCCCATGACATTCGCATAACCATAGTCATTCGTTTCAAAGGCAAGGGGACTGAGAATATGACTTCTGCCATTTATAGTCATTAAATATATCATTCCAACCCCATAAGGTATCACAAGTGTTCCATCAGGGTGACGAGTGCTTGTATATAAGCCAGGTTCAGTTGGGATAGACGCCGATAGCCACGCCGGTATGCTGTCAATTCCAGACCAGCTATATCCAAGAGCAACAAATGAGCCATAAGATAACCATTGTTTTTCTAATGTCCCGCTGGAGTCATCCATAACATAAACTATGGAATCGCCCGGCGACATAAAGACGGTTCCAGGGGCTAAGGCGGAAATATCCGAACCTAATGGTAAATCTAGATCTCCGGTTGAGGCATTTAATACCTGTGACCATTGATACCCGTAACTAGAGAAAACATAGCCGTTCGTAATCCATTGCCTAGTTCCGTTATTAATCAAATATACTTTGCCGCCCCAAGTCACCAAAGTGCCATTTGGATGAGGGGTAAATGTGTCATTTGCATAAACAGTTCCAAAACCAAGATCTCCGCTGCTTAGTGGTCCCTGAAATAGATTGTCAAAATTTTCGTTACCAGAAATATAGGGGGTGTAGTTATAAAGACTTGCTGTCGCGCCATTATTAATGTCGACAGATGTACCGTCAGATGTAGTATAAGTACCGTCATAGTAAACCGAGCTACCTCCAGCAACTCTTTGCCGCCATCCTGCTGTCATTGGCCCATAATAGGTAAAATTTTCATCGCCGGTTTCATAACCTGTATAACCAGTTAATATGCCATAAGCTCTCTCTTGGCCAAATCTAAGTAACCATGAGCCAAGTGTGAGTTGCATAGAGAACCCTTCATCTTTGGCACTGCAATAATATGGGCAACCGTAGCTCATGGCAATATCCATACATCCCCCGGAATATGTGCAAGCGTATGTACAAGTTGTAGCAACGCCATTCATAGTACAGGTGAATGTTGTATTTGGAGCTGGCGAACCTGAATAAGGCCAAACTGGACTTGGGGAACTGTAATAACATCCCCCACCACCCGAAATAATACTTTGCTCTTTTTGTAACGTAGCTATTATTACTTGAGGATTAATATCGTAAAGATTGGATGCATCATCAATTGCGGTTCCTGCAGACACATTACTTCCAAATGCATATTGGTTTAGAGTGTTTGACCAACCCTCGGGGTCGGGGGTTGTAAAACCGGAGTTGCCATTAGCGTTGGCGTTTAAGCTTATGCAGCTAGAACTAAAGTTAGAGTTTAGCCAATTGTCTATAGTACCTGATGGCATGGTATTAATGTTATTGAAAGTAAAGTCATCAATAAGATCGTTTTGATCAAATGGTGTGGATGCTGCCATATGAGCCGTAAGTACAGCAGAGACCATAACTACAAATATCAAAGGTAAAATTAGGAGTAGTTTTTTCATGGTTGCACCTCCAAATATAGACTATCTGTAGTGCTTTTTGTGACACCACCAAGTGAAGCGATAGCAGTAATTTGCCACTGGCCGGTAGTAAACCCAGCTTGTTGAACATCCCAATTCCAAAGGACAGATCCGCTACCGTCTGCAATTTGGGCTGGGAGAGTTTTTGTCTGATTACTTGAGTTAGTAAATTCTATATAACAGCTGGCACCAGGGATGGTATTGCATGTGGATTGCTCTTCACTAGGAGTAGTTGAGCCACTGAGGCTTGGTTTGTGGTTACTAACAAATGTACCGCTAGGTGGCACCGTTAGTGCTTGTGTCTCACTTGTTGAAGTTTGTGAGGAATTAGCGGGAAGATTTGAAGTTGTCGTTGGAGTCGTGTTGGGTGTAGAAGTTTTAGGAGAACTGGTCTTGTTGCTTTGAGCAGGAACACTATATGGAATTGTTTTACTATTGACCGTCTTTTGTGTGTTTGAGCTTGTATTTAATAAATGGATTGTGATGGGTAATGCTAATAAGCAAAAAGCAATGACTAACAATATATAAATTAGCCGATGCCTTCGGATATTATGACTAAATTTAAAATTAGGATGTTTCGGATTTTGTTTTTTCATCAATGTATATGAATTTTACCAAAAAACATAACCTTTTACTATTAAGGTTTCGATGTTGTAGATAAGAATGTAACCCTAATAGCGTTCTATTTAAGTATCAAAGAGATTTCTTTTGAAGTATCATTCTTGCTAGTTTTTCGCCTTCTCTTACAGCATAATTAGTGCCCCTATCTTCTGGATATATTTGCGTAAAATTAGCTAAATATATATTTTTGAGAGGCGTTTTATAAGACGGTATTTTAGTTTCATATTTGGTATCGACAATATGCTGTGCATTAGCAAAACGGAAATGGTGCTTTTCTCGAATATTTTGCTTGTTAAATTTAGGAAAAATAGTTTTTAAAGCTGGGAACCAAATATTATCTAATTCATTGTTACTACAAGTAAATAGGTGATGATTATGTGGAATATAAGCACCCATATAGTAGATGTAATTATTGTTATAAGGCTCTTTCCCAACTAGTTGTGTGTGGTTTAAAAATACAAGGAAAGGTAAAGATAAATCATTAATGTTGTGCCAATAATACGAGCTAAGTTTTTGTTTGGAAGAGAATACCACAAGTCGTGCACCTAAGTATTCAACACTGTTTAATTTAGTTATATAAGAGTTGTTTATGGCATGATTGTTGCCAATTAATGAAGTAAATATTTTTGATGGTACTGTCGAGACACATATATCATAAGTTTGTCGTCCGCCGGTTGAGTTTATTAATATTTTTTTATTAGACTGGCTGATAATTTCTTTAATCTCTTCGCCCGTAATTACGGTTACCTTTAGTTGCTTAAGTTTGGCCATAATAATGTTAGTAAAAACTTGAAAACTACCATCAAAATAACCGAGAAGTTCACTCTTGCTATCTTTATCTTTTGAATTAGCTCTAATATGGATACGAGCCCAAAGCCATGCCATTGAGACCTTGTCGTACCATTTATCAAATTTTCCTTTCAGTAAAGGCCCCCAAATCACATTCGTAACTTGTTTGCCGGATGTTTTTCTCATCCACTTATATGCTGAAACATGCTGGAATCTATGCCATCTATTAGTTCGTTGCAAATAAATTACGACCAATCCAGCCCTAAACCGATTAATCAATGAAAGCGGTTTAAATTTAATTAAATCTTGAGCTGTTACGAATGGGTAAACCTTTCCGTGGTAGCAAATTGCAACTGAACTTTTATGCCATTTGAGTTTATCGCTAGCACCCAACTCATTAATTAAATTAATAATATCTTGATCAGTTTTAAAGATATGATGATAACTTTTTTCGATAAGAGATCCCTCAATCTTAAAACTACCGACTAATCCACCTACGCTAGATTCTTTTTCAAATATAGTTACATTGCAACCTGCTTCTGCTAAACGTAGGGCTACAACTAATCCTGTATATCCTGCTCCGATAACAGCAACTCTACTATGCATTCAAATACACTTTTATAAATAACAAAACACCATTAATAAATATGAATAGTGTCGAAGTAGCGAGCAATAGACTAAGATTTTTCCCGAGCTGTTTATCAACTTTGGCACAATAAGCTACAAATATTACCAGAGGAGCAAGTATGGGAAACAAATATCGCCCTTGAGGCTGAAAGTCGTAGATCAATGAGTTATATACAACTTGTGCCACAACCAATATAAGTAGTGCTAAAAAGGCTATCGTTGCCCATATAAGTACTTTGCGGCGTTTTTTATTAAGCTCACTGATTCGGACGAATATATATACAAGACCAGCAACACCGAATATGGCAGGCACTACATACCTTGAATCATCTAGGAAGTAAATCATCTCCCCATAGGCTAAATAGAATGAACGAAATAAAATTTCCCAAAAATTAATTGTGGTTAAATGTGCAAAGGAAGCTAGATCAATGGGAAGCGGTTTTCCGAGCGCGTGGAACTTACTCATCTCCTTCAGGGCAAAACCTTGCCCAGAAATATCGTGATAAAGTATCAGATTTCTGATGTACCAAAATGATGCTAAAACTATAAAACTTCCAACTCCCCAAATACCTAGATGAAATAGATCATGATTATTTATCTTTTTCTTGAAGAGTAAGTAGGCCACCAATAGTACAACCGGAATAATTAATACGAAGAAATCATATTTTGCTAGCGGTAATAATCCTCCTGCAGCAATACCCAGGAATGCAATATTCCTGTATCGCTTAGGTTCGCTAGCATACAACACCAAGGCTAAACTTAATATTCCGGAAATTGCGACCGAATGAGCATCTAGATTCGTATAAGAACTAATAAAAATATATTGAGGAATTAATCCAACGCCGGCTGCTAATAGAGCTGCGACTAGTCGCCTTTTACTTATAATGTAGGCGGTTGCATATATGCATAATATAAAAGTAACTCCGTATAATGTTGAGGGCAGTCGAGACGCAACTTGGGGCTCAATACCGGTAATTTTAGAGACAAGCGATGCGCTGATCGCATTAATAATATAACTAGCTCCTGGATAGAATGTATAGGAATACATACAAGGCACTTCAGCAGTGGGGTTATTACGACAGTTCTTATAAGCGGCTAGATCATCTTTGCCAGATATTGGCAGTCTTTTATGTTCCAAAATGAATTCAACATTATAAGTATAATGAGCACCTTCGTCAGGCGCGCCTGCCAAGCTATTCGTAGAAAAATTAGATGGGATATATTTTACGAACATAAGCGAACAGATAGTAAAGACAATTACCAACACGATAACTGGCCAATGCCTAAAAACTTTATGTAAAAATTCTTGGAAGTTTTTAATTGATCCGAATGAAACATATTTATTCAATGCATATTGGCTAACCAAAACGAATGGAAGAGTAAGTAGCTTAGCTAAAAGTGGGTCGATTTTGAACTCATAATGGAATATAGCTAGTAATAACTCACTTAGTACTAGACCGATTAAACCTACGGAATAAAACATTGAAAAACGAAGCAATAATCTATCACGAACTTTAAAGTTATATTTAACGTTCCAATAAAAGTTATTGATTATCCCAAGACTTACAGAAAATAGATTGACTACCAAAACGCCTAAACTTAATAGTTTGACACCTGCGCTATAGGCTGCGTAATCGATAATGACACCGCTTAGGCCTATCAGGATGTATAGAATGAATTGTCGGCGCCTGATAATGTGTTTTTTAGCTAATAAATAAATAGTGCTATTTTTTGTTATCATTAATAGTCCTTGAGAATATAGCTGAAATTATATAGAGAGGACGTCTTTGAGACTCAGAATATATTCTACCAATATATCCACCAAGCACCCCAAGCATAATAATCTGAATACCACCGATAAATAGAACAGCAATAATTAATAGAGTCCAGCCGGGAACCGTCACTTGTGGACGAAGTAGCTTCATAAATAATGCGTATAAAATACCCAGAAAACTAACAAATGATATCAGGAATCCTGTTCTGGTAATTAGTTGTAGGGGTACAGTCGAAAAGCCCATGATACCGTCCGACGCAAATCTTAACATTTTTCTTAACGGATAACTCGTGGTGCCTGCATAACGTTTATCTCTATCAAAAAGGACACCAGTTTGTTTAAACCCGACATAACTAACTAGTCCCCGTAAAAATCGATCCTTTTCACGAAATTTATAAAGCTCATTAACTACACGTCGATCAAGTAAACGAAAATCTCCCGTATCGCGTGGTATTTCAATAGCCGCTAATTTTCGTAAAGTAAAGTAAAAACACTTTGCAGTAACTTTTTTAAATATAGTATCTTGTCGACTTTTTCTCTGTGCGTAGACTACTTCGTAACCATCTTCCCATTTTTTTAATAGGTCAAAGCTTACTTTTGGTGGATCTTGCATATCACTATCCATAATAATTACAGCATCACCCTTCGAATAATCTAGCCCAGCGGTCACTGCTATTTGGTGACCAAAATTTCGTGAAAAATTTATAACATTAACGCGTTTATCTTTTTGTTGAATTTTTATTAATTCGCCAAGTGAATTATCAGTACTGCCATCATTTACGAAAATAATTTCGTAAATATAGTTGTTGTTTAATGTAAAAAGCTTGTCTAGAGTTGAGTATAAATGATTAATATTCCCGATTTCGTTATATATCGGCAATACATAACTAACTAATTTTTTCATTATTACTCCAAATTCTTCCCATATTGTATCAGACTAAATTAACTTCATAAGGTACTCGCCATAACCACTTTTAGTTAAGGTTTTAGCAATATTGATGAGTTGTTTACTCGAAATATAGCCCTCTTGCCAAGCCACCTCTTCTATGCAGCCAATTTTATAGCCTGTCCGTTTTTCAATAACTTCAACAAACTGTGAGGCATTAGTCATTGACTCAAACGTTCCAGTATCAAGCCAAGCAGAACCACGGCCCATAGTTTGGACTTTCAGCTTACCTCGTTTTAAATAAGCTTCATTAACTGATGTTATCTCTAATTCACCACGGGCACTCGGTTTAATATTTTTAGCTATCTCTACAACGTCATTATCGTAAAAATATAAACCAACTACGGCATAATTAGACTTGGGCTTTACGGGCTTTTCTTCGATTGAGGTGGCCTGCCTATCCGTACCAAATTCAACCACTCCGTAGCGTTCTGGGTCTGCCACTTGATAGGCAAATACAATTCCTCCGTCAGGGTTTACGCAGCGTTTTAGGCTATTTCCAAAACCGTGGCCATAAAATATATTGTCACCTAAAACCAACGCTACGCTATCCCTACCGATAAATTCTTCTCCAATAATGAAGGCTTGTGCTAATCCTTCCGGTTTTGGTTGAGAGGCATAACTGAACTGGCAACCTAACTGTGTCCCATTACCTAGTAATTGTTTAAAAGTTGCTTGATCTTTTGTGGTCGTAATAATTAAGATATCCCGGATACCTGCCATCATCAGAGTACTTAATGGGTAATAAATCATCGGTTTATCGTAAATTGGCATTAATTGTTTAGAAACCGCTTTAGTGAGTGGATATAAGCGAGATCCAGCACCGCCGGCTAGAATAATACCTTTCATTACACAAGCTCCTTATTTAAATAAACTCTTAAATCATCATGCCAATCACTAGTTACAAATCCAGTCGCCATAAGCTTATTTAGATCCATGGCACTATTTAATGGTCTTAGTGCTATATTTGGTTTACTTGCAAAATAAGCCTTTGTAGTAGTGTCAATAACGGGTAAATTGAACTTAGCTAACTTAAATATTTCACGGGTGATGTCAGCCCAACTGACCGGTTTACCACTGTTAGTGGCATTATAAACTCCATAACCGGGCTTGGTTTTTAGTAGGTGATCGATTATCCGGACCAATTCATTAGTAAAAGTTAGTCGACCAATCTGATCATTAACCACTGTCGGCGAAACACCTTTCTTGCCTAAATCAAGCATAGTACGAACGAAATTTTTACCCTCACCTATAACCCAAGTTGTTCGCAGCAAGTAATATTTAGGCAACAAGCTAATTACCATGTCACCTGCCGCCTTACTTTGTCCATAGACACTAAGTGGTGAAAATGTTTCATCTTCTTTGTGAGTTTTGTTTGTGCCGTTAAATACATAATCGGTAGAAATGTGTACTAACGTTAGCTTCTGCTTTAAGGCAATTTCAACTAAATTACGCGGGCCGAGGGCATTTACTCTCCAGGCCATAACTCGGCCACTTGAAGTTTCTGCGCCATCAACGTTGGTATAAGCTGCAGCATTTAATATGACATTTACATTTGACCAATCAAAAGTTTGTACTGCATCTCGGTCACAAATATCCAAAATATCAACATCAACTGCTCGAGCTTTTGGGTATCTTTTACATAAGGCAGAACCTAGTTGACCGTTAGCGCCAATAATCACAATCGTTGATTCATCCATATTAATAAGCCTCAATTGGTTTAATTTCGCGAAGCATCGGATGATTTTTATCTCTCTCAGACAATATCGCTTTACCCAGTGGAATCGGCCACTGGACATTAAGGTCTGGGTCAGCTAAGTTGACGAAACAGTATTTATCGTAATTATCAGCACTCCAATGAGCATTGACGCTATATAAATAATAGGTATTGGCCTCCAGTGTTTGGAATGAATTTGCGACGCCTTGTGGTAAATAGATTGCTTTAGTTGGCGTAATCTCGACAGTTACTAATTTACCGAACCCTGGGCCTTTACGTAAGTCAACATAGGCTGAAAATACTTTACCAGTCACGACTGATATATATTTATCCCATGGTTCGGCATGAAAACCACGAGTAACTCCGATAGCTTTGTTAAAACTGAGGCTATTTTGTACGACAGTGAATGATTCTGGGAGACCGGCAGCTACTAACTTTGCTTTTTGATATTTTTCTTGGAAATATCCACGGTCATCACCTACATAACTAACGTCGAATATAAGCAGACCGGGTATATCAGTAGTTTGGGTCTTAAATTCAGTTGTTTGGGCTGCCATCTGTTTACCTTATTGACCCTGCTTGGCGTATTCCGCCTCAACTTGTTCTTTTTGCGATTGCCACCATGTACGGTGTTGATCGTACCACTCGATAGTTTGCTGTAGCCCCTCCCGCATGCCAGGATTATCGGTAAAATGTGGTTGCCAACCTAGTTCTGTCCGTATCTTAGTTGCATCCATGGCATAACGCATATCATGACCAGGGCGGTCATTAACTAGGTCATACCAATCTTTTGGTTTGCCCATCAACTCCAGTATCATCTCGATGATCATTTTATTGTTAAGGCGGTCGTTATCGGCGCCAATAATATAAGTTTCTCCCAAACGTCCTTTTTCAAGAATACAATGTACTGCATTATTGTGATCATCAACATGGATCCAATCGCGAACTTGTTCGCCGGTTCCGTACAACTTAGGTTTGATGTCTGAAAGGATGTTTGTAATCTGACGCGGGATAAATTTCTCGATATGTTGGTAAGGTCCGTAATTATTTGAGCAATTAGAAATTGTAGCTTGAACTCCAAAACTTCGTATCCAAGCTCGTACCAACATGTCTGAAGCGGCTTTAGATGATGAGTAGGGGCTGGATGGATTGTAAGGCGTAGTTTCAGTAAAACGGTGAGGGTCATCTAGAGTCAGCTCGCCGAACACCTCATCAGTTGATATGTGGTGCAAACGTTTGTTATGTTTACGAATTGCTTCCAGAATAGTGCATGTACCCACAATATTGGTATCTACAAATAGCTGCGGATTCTTTAGTGAATTATCGTTATGACTTTCAGCAGCGAAATGAACTACCAAATCGTTACTGGCAATCAGGTTATCCATTAATTTACTGTCGCATATATTTCCCTGAACAAATTGAATTTTATCTTTGACTGGTAATAGATTTGCCGTATTACCGGCATAGGTTAATGCATCAACCACGGTAATTTCATATTGCGGATAATTTTTAATTGTATATTGGACAAAGTTTGAACCTATAAACCCAGCGCCGCCAGTAACTAACAGCTTCATTTCTGCCTCCAGATAAATATATTTTTGAGAAAATCAAATACTAGAAAATCCAAACTGCGAACAGAATTAAATAGGTTTAAATTGGTGAGCGCATCCACGGGGTTAACCTTTGCTTTCGTTTATGCTTCTCAACCAACACACATACGTGTTAGTTAATGTTAACTGTAAGGCTGTTGATTGTATCTGTCAATTATGACTCAGCTGTGCTTATGCAATAATTCTGACGAATTTTAATTTCGAATAATTATTCACCAAATATCGCATCACGAAGTGAACAATAAGAACTTAATCGATGACCGATAAAGTTATATTTTTTCTAAAAATAGCTAGCTTATAAAAGAAATAATTCCAAGCTGCGCAGATGACAATCGCCATAATTTTTCCGATACTAGGGCTTATATGGTTATCATTTAGGTAATGAATGAAGTAGTAGGAGAAGATACTATTTATTGCCACAAGTAACCCATAAAGACAAAGCTGGGTAACAATGTGGTGTAAACTAGTTTGCCTTGTTGCATTAAATGTCCAGAATTTGTTCATGATGAAATTAACAATGGTAGCTAGCACAATGCCCGTTGGAACGCTGACTTGAAGTGGCATATGGGCAAGGTAATACAAACTTAAAAAAGTTGAATAATCAACCACAAATGCTATCAAACCCGTTATTACGTAACGTATAAATTTTTCTGAGATTTTACCTTCCAAACTAAAAGACTTTAGGCAGTTATCGATAACTGTATTAAAACTCATCTAATTATGATAACACCTCAAGCTTAAGGCTTTAGCAAGTGAATATTAATTTTATATGTCGTCAACATATTAGTGGTGAGTGCTTTGAATTTTGTGTTTAGTTATTGGCGAATTAGAGATGCTGTATGTTTTGTTTTACTGATGTTACGCTATACTTAGCGTCGACTTATATGAGTAAACCATCATACGAATTAATCTCTATTGTTGTACCTATCTATAACGAAGCATTAGGGCTAGAAAAATTTCACAAATCGTTATTAAAGATACTTGATAAAGATCTGACGGATAAATACGAACTAATTTATTGTGATGACGGCAGCACCGACAAATCTCCTGATTTAATTCGATCCTTGCATAACATAAATCCACGCGTAAAGTTACTAAGACTATCGCGAAATTTTGGCAAGGAAAATGTATTGTCAGCCGGGATCACAGCAGCACGGGGAGAAGCTATTATAACGCTTGATGGGGACGGGCAGCATCCCGTGCAGGCAATACCCCAATTTATTACAGCCTGGGAGCAAGGGGCAAAAGTAGTTATTGGCGTTCGTCGATCTGATCGTCACAACAGTTGGTTTAAGCGATCAAGCTCTAGATTGTTTCATTTGTTATTTAATCGATTAAGCGAACAACAATTGAAACCAGGGTCAACCGATTTTCGATTGATAGATAAATCAGTTCAAAAAGTCTTTATTTCTATGCCTGAAACAGATCGCTTAACAAGGGGATTGATCGACTGGCTGGGGTTTAAGCGGGAATATATTTACTTCACAACTCAGCCTAGGGAGTATGGAACCCCCAGTTACAGTTATCTTAAACTATTGAAATTAGCAGTTAATAGCTTTGTATCATTAAGCCCTGTGCCCTTGTATTTATTTGGGTTTCTGGGAGTGGTAATCACTATTTTGGCATTTTTACTTGGCGGAACTGTATTGATTGAGCAACTCATTATAGGCGACCCATTGCACTGGAGAGTTACCGGATCTGCCATGTTGGGTATTTTAATATTATTTTTAGTTGGCTTAGTTTTAATATCTCAAGGCATTATGTCTTTATACATTTCTCATATTCATAATCAAAGTAAACAGCGCCCATTATTCGTCATTAACTACGATGAATCGGTGGGGATTAATCAAGCTCCAGATCATTCTTAACAAATCCATAAAATAACTTAGATTATTTTAGCAATCTTTTAATTAGTGATTACATAACAAGCATTATTAAGATAAAATTGGTCAGTATATACTAGTAATGACTAAAACTCGGCATTATCTATAAAGATTTATGAGTGAACTAATAAAAAGATTATCTTCGGATGGGAAATTTATGCTTATCCGTAACTGGTGGCATTGGCTAAAACTTAAATTGCGATCCAAATCTGTAGCAGGTGCTTATCTAATTTTCGCGTTAGTCGTGCTATTAGCAACAACTCTATTTTGGTCAATAAACAGCGCCAATATACAGCTAGGTAATGCTGATCAGTTAATTTATACCGATCTCATGAAAAGTATCTCGACATTTCAAGCGGCAGCTTTATCTGGGCAACATGCCTTCTTAATAAAATGGCCACTTTTTTTGCTAGTTCATATTTTTGGAACTTCTAGAGCAAGTTATACGACATTAACTGTACTTACGGTACTAGCAACAGTTCTTCTTTTTGTGCTAATTCTCAGACGAATTGAACGTCGCCCATTAGTTCTTGGTACATTGTGCTTGGCTTTGGCCTCTGTTTTACTAGTTATTCCAGCTCAACCATATGCAGGCGGAATATTGCCGGTAAATATGGCCATGCTAGCAACACGAAATATTGAATACATCATTTTTATCGGTAGTTTAGGACTCATTGTTTTCTTCCCCCGACTAAAATGCTGGCAATTTTGGTGTGGGATAATAGCGCTCAGTTTTCTCGACGCAAGCGATAAGCTTTTTCTAGGGTTAAGTTTGGGTAGTGCTCTTTTGGTTTTAGTTACATATTCACTGACTCATCACTGGAAGTTAGTAAGTGACAGCGGACGCTGGTTAGTGGGATGTCTTGGGGCGGCACTTGGAGCTACTGGTATTCTTTGGGTAATTAATGTCTCTCATTTAACGCACATTCTTAATCAATCCAGTGCTAACCCATATCAACTGGTTCAAAACTTAAAGGATGTTGTTCTGGGGGTTATTTATGCTATTTCTGGTTTATTAACTAATCTAGGCGCTAATCCTGCTTTTGATGCAATTACAATTCGAAGTTTCCCGCATTTACTATTGGAACGACTGTTCAGTTTAGGCGGGCTGGCATTTGTTATTAATCTGGTTATTGCAGTAATTGGAGTAGCGGCGATTAGCCTATTACTATGGTCCAGTTTTAAAACAAAAAAACGAAGCAAATTTATTTCTTGGGATAATTGGACTTTTCTAACTTTATGGTTAATCTGGACTGTTGTAGTAGCGATTATCTTGTTTATATTCACTAACCATGACTACGAAGTAGATGCACGTTATTTAACTATTTGCCTATTTGCCGTCTTCATGGCAATAGCTGTTGTGGGTAGGCGTTACAAGTGGCCAACAAAAAGGTGGCTGTCAATAGGTGGTATATTGCTGATTGGTATAATTTCGGGGTTCATATCAGCCAGCCGGACATTTCAAGACCAAAACCATGCTATGGCCGAAGATAATAATCGGGATAGCTTAATCATTGAAGCACTTCAACATCACTCGGTAAGCGCACTGGTTGGAGATTATTGGCGGGTGGTACCAACAGAACTTCAAAGTCACAATCAGCTGAAAATCTTACCTTTATCGAGCTGTACTCAACCATTATCGATTCTTAGTAGTAGTAGCTGGAATATCAATTTAAATACACATAGTTTTGCCTATTTATTATCATTTGACCGTAGTCTGACAAATTTCCCAAGCTGTTCACTCCAGCAAGTAGTTGGTCAGTATGGCCGGCCAAATGCCAGTATTTTAATTGCTGGTACATTGGCAAACCCCAAAGAAGAATTATTACTTTATGATCGTGGCGCTCATCACAGCTCACCTATTTCTACAACTGCACCAGCAAGTACTATTTTGCCTATTCCGATTAGCCAATTACCAAATACTTCTTGCCAAGCCCCGACAGTTCTAAATCTTGTAGCACATGAAGATGACGATTTATTATTTATGAACCCGACGATCTTACAAGATATTCAGGCTGGTTATTGCGTTCGAACTGTTTATTTGACAGCTGGTGATGGCGGGCAGGGCCAATATTATTGGCTGGACCGTGAACAGGGTGACGAAGCAGCTTATAACTTAATGGATGGGCAAGTATCTAATATTTGGGTGAGCCGAATCGTCAGCCTCCCAGACCAGGAATATATTACAGTGGCCAATCCGCGCGGCAACACTAATGTGTCGTTGATTTATATGCATTTACCTGACGGTAATCTTAAGGGCCAAGGGTTTTCGTCAACTCATTTTGAGAGTTTGGTTAAGTTAGAGAGTGGTCAGGATAAAATATTACAAACAGTTGATGGACAATCGAACTATACAGATTCTCAGCTAGTCGATGCCTTAGTAAACCTAATGTTTGCTTATCAACCCACGATCATTAATACTCAGGCCAATTACGTCAATGCACAATACCCTGATCATAGCGATCACATGGCCGTTGGCAGATACGTCAAACGTGCTTATAAGCTGTACGAAACAGAACAATATGCCAATCAGGTAACTATCCCAATAAAATTCTATATCGGCTACCCAGCCCGAACTATGCCCCAAAATGTTTTCGGAACACTTTTAACTGAAAAAGAAGCTGCGTTCTTGGCCTACGCTAAGTTTGATAATGGGGCTTGCCAATCATTAATCCTATGCACTACCACTAAATCGCATACCTATGGCAACTATCTAATCCGTGAATACCAGAATCCCTACTAGACATCAAGACCTAGTTCTATTAGTCATTAACACTGTTGTCTGGTTGCAATAGAACGTTTGAAACCTTATCCGCCAGTGTAGCCAGCAGCATACTGGAGTAGAAAATATGCCCAGATTACACCTAGGATCACCATAGCAACCGAGTAGACAACTCTTTTGTTTCTTAAGTAGCCATAAATCATTAATGGTAGTGGGATGGCCATTAAAACATATCGGTTAAATCCGCCGAATTGTCTACCGACTAGTGGTATCAAAATAAAAAGCAATGAATAAATTGAAAAACTCTTCCGCCGTGACCACCAATACACCGCTGTGATTATTAGTAAAATAACAAAAATAACATTAAATAATCCAGCAGAAGCGATTAAATGCAAATAACCACCCTGTAACCAACCATGTCCAACCTTTTGGGAATTAACAAAAGCTAAGGCATCATGAAATCTAACCGATAAATATATCATGTAGCTCACCAAACCTAGACACCCAATAGCGATCGTCAATAGTATCTTCCAGATTTTTTCTCTTTGTTCCAGTAATATCAGAGCGACAAAAGCCAGCACTACCAACCCAGTTATATGGGTAGCTGTAGCAAAAAGCAGAAAACCAGCTGCTGTCAGATATTTATGCCTTAAGGCGCTATATATTGCCCCTAGCGTTAAAAAGGCAAACAGACTTTCTGTATAGGTAGCCAGCATAAAGACTGCCGTCGGAAATAATATAAACGGCAAAAGCCCCAGGAAGGCTTCCGCATTATTGGTGATTTTAAAAATGTACTTAACGATTTTTAAGTAAAAATAAATTGCTCCAGCAAAACATACCCAGGAGACAACTAGCGCCGCGTCAAGGATTGAGGGGAT
>CAZNOW010000014.1:0-35018 GCA_964574915.1 uncultured Candidatus Saccharibacteria bacterium | reverse complement strand
CGGCGAGTTTGCCGAGCGGTGTGGTGACGAACTTTGCGCCTGCAATCACTTTTACCAATCTGACGATTTCCACAAACTCAACATCGGCAACACCGGCGGCTCTGATAGTGAATGGGTCGCAGACGAATAATGGAGGTATTACAGCATCAGGAACTATAAAAGGAAATGGTATGACTGTTAGCGCATCAATTCTCACTTCTGCTAGTGGGCAAATAAATATCAACACTTCTGGAGGAACTACGGGGAGTCCTGTTTTTGAACTAACAGGTTCACCTAGCGGACTCACTAGTGGTAATCAAACTCTATACCAATTTAACGCATCAATGACTTCATACTCTGGAACTGCTTCGTGGACTCTTTTACAGTATCGAGCAGGTGCTGGATGGAATGGAGGTAGCGGGAAAAATTATCTAATTGATTTTGGGACTACTAATAAAACTTTTGCAGTAGACGCTACTGGTAACGCAGAATTAGCTGGTTCAGTCGTTGCCACGAACGGCTTTGCATCCTACGCTCCTCACACCCCTGTCGCCGTCACAGTCGGCGCAAGTCCGTTCAGCTACACGAACAACACGACAACCGCGCAGGAGTGCTATTTCAGCGGCGGCACGGCATACAGCATTACCAAGATGGGGTCGGCAGTCTATGGCTCAATAACTGGAAACGACTACTTTGTTTTGCAGCCGACAAACTATTGCACCATCACCTACACCGTCGCGCCGACGCTGTTCACGAATGCTTGGTAACATGACCACCCGCAAAAACATCTTCTTCTCTGTCGCGCTGCGTTGCTCCGGTGATTTTGCTGGTTGCCATCGCGCTGTTTCTGACCGGCTGCGGCGGCCCGGATCACAACTGGATTGAGCTTGGACATTGAAAAATTTATGATACTCACGCAACTAGATAACGGAGATGTTGAAGTTGGGATGTTCCCGGAAGATGTCGAGTCAGCAATTCGGCATTTCATTTGCACTTGTCACCCGGAGTTGGCGACTGGTTTCCTTATTAACCCGTGGGATAAGGAAGCGGAATCAAAACTTTTGCAAGTTGCATTCAGGGCAACGGCAAGTAAAAACAGACGGTGACTGGCAATATGGGGTTTTGCAGGACTAAAATTCAACCAACAAGTTAGGACGAAGGGAACTATGTTATTGGCACAAGCGACAGCAACAACGGACTTCACCCTTGACTGTGCTGCAATAGGGGGAGTAATAACACTAGTAATCAGTGGTGTTCGTGGATTTTACTCCGACCGAGCAAAGGCACGAAGGGACTCAGAACAAACTGATGCGTTACATAATATCGCTAATTCTAACGCAAAAATTGAAACAACCCTTGTCGCACAGAATGGAAAGCTATCTGCGGTGAACGAGATAAATAGAATTTACCATGACGAAGTGTTGCGTGTCTTGAAAGAATGTCCGTTAAAACAAAGTAAATAAACCAACAAACAAATAAAAAGAAAGGTATTATGATAGTATCATTGATTGAAAAACTGTTGTTCTCAAAAACTATGATTAACAGCATCGAACGCCATGCACTAACTGGTATTGGTGGCTGGCTCGTGGCTCACAGCTATGCAACTAATAGTGAATGGCAAACAGTTGTTGGTGGTATTGGAGCAGCGACTGGTATTATTCTATCGTTGTGGGCGAAAAGAGCTGACATTGTTCAGGAATTGAAAGACAAGGTTGCGACTACTACTACTAAATAATATGAAAAAATTAACAATTCTCATTGGTCTATTGGCTTGTTCTGGTTGTGTTCTTAACCAACCACAAGGCAAGATATTGTCAGTCACTTCGCGTGGTCTTTACATCACTGTTGCTGCAACTGACAGCAGCACAGGAACACCAAAAGTTGAGTTGGGTCTTGGCTCACAGACAGTAACCATTATTCCTACATCAACTAATGGACAAACCTATGCCGCAAACTTTGCTGATGTGTCACAGATTAACCAAACAATCAATCCGTTTAATACCTCTGGCTCTGAATCTTTGTCATCGGGTGTGTATATGACTTCACAAACAAATGCAGCGTCATTAACACAGCCAGTTGTGCCTAAATAATAAGTATTGTCCACAAACTGGACAAAACCTATGCAAGAAAGCTCAGTCACATTCTCGAATTTCAAAGGCGGACTTGACACTCGGCGTTGCGAGTTGACAAGTCAGCCTGGTGTCTTGTTGCAGTTGCAGGACGCGCATGTGAACCAAGGTGCGGAAATCGAGAATCGTTGGGCTTTTTGGAACGCGTCCTATGTGCCAGAGAACTCACAGGGATTAGAGGTGGCGGGGTCGGCTTACAACAATACATTCGGCCAGTTATACACTGGTAACGGGGGACTTGTGACCTTTGGCACAGGTTCCCTTGTTACGTCGACGCTAACGCGTGCTCGCTTTGGTGGTGTGGCGACATTAACCATCAGTGCAGCCAAGCCGATTTATACCTTTGTTGTGGGTGACCCCGTCGCCATTGTGAACATGGGTGACGCGAATTACAATGGCACGTTTATTTTAACGTCGGTTGCTTATGCGACGGGCAATCCGAATTATTACACGATTAAGTTCAACGTTGCTGACCAAGGAGTTGAAGCAACGACAGCAGATACTGGCGGTGCCTTAGCTTGGGGTTATATCTCGTGGGACTCCACAATTTCAAGAGCAAAGTCGAATGGGACGGTAACGTTAGTCCTAAGTATGTTTCCCGTGGTGACCGGCGTTGCAAATGGAAACAGCATTTTGGTTCAAGGTGTCGGCGGTGCGAACTATAATGGGCTTTTTGTTGTTACTTCCATCAAGGCTCTTAACCCGAATTATCAAGTCACGTATCAGATTAGTGACCTTTCGACAGAAGCGACGACTGTGGACCCGGGCGGCAATGCTTACTACTCAGGGTATTTTACCAACAACGTTTATTACCAGCCTTTTGTTCATCCCGCGGTGCAGGATGGCGCGACGTTCGACGCGACATACCATGCGTTGACAACGGTGACAGCTTCAACATCCTTCGGTGGCTTGCCGTGGGTTTCAGCGACATATACTGACGGGAATACCTTTGTGTTTTGGGGCTTACAAGGCCAATATGTTCCAGCGTTTCGCAACGGGCAGGTTTTGAATGGCTGGTCGACGAATCAGGATATTGCGACACAGCTTGCCAACGCCATAAGCCAAGTTAATTTGAATGGTTATACCGTTGGCCCGGTTCTGGCAGGTGTCGGCCCTGCTTTTTACTTTGATGTGACGTCGGTTCCAAATACAAGCTACACCCTTTTAACTTCGGTCAACAGTTCAGTTGCTGGAACAATTAGTAATCCTATTATCAGTTACAACTCCAACGGCACCTCTGGCGTTGCCGCGACTGCAAGCATGATTGTCATGGGTGGGGCGACGGGGAGTGTGACAAGTATCCAAACGTCGCCTGATGGCGCGACATGGACAGAGATACTTGGGGCTGCGGTCGCTTTTGATTCGTCGAATAATCAAACAGCCACGGATATTGCAGCGCAAATTAGTAGTTATGTTTCAGATGGGACTTTCACGGCGGGTGCGCAGAATAATAGTGTGGTTATTAGTGGTAGCGTGGCTGCGGGAGCCGCTGATAACGGCTTGTATTTGAAGGCAACCACGAGTGGGGATTTGGTTCTTGACAATGTTGTCTTTGCCTTTGGCGGAACCTGGGGCGCGACGGACGATGTTACGAATGTTAAATATAACTCAACAGGCTCGACCCTTGTCGAGATTCTTGGAAGCACACAAACCTATGGGTCGAGTGCTTCTTTAAGCGTGTTCGTAGCAACAGTCGCAACAGCAATAAGCGCTTATTGTTTGGCACATTCTTTACCCTACACCGCTTTTGCTCAAGGCTCGGATTTGTTTATTAGCCGCACAATTTGTAATTCTTTTGTTCCTGTTGGAACGAGTGGTTCAGAGGTAATCTTTGATAACAATAGTGGAACGGCTACGGTGAATAATTCCACGGCGAATACCTTGAATGTCTCTGCATCGCCATCTAGTATCAATGTTCCACAAGGAAATGAAAGTAAGACGTATAATGTTACTGTTAGTGTTAGTGGTGGCACTTCTCCTTATACTTATTTGTGGACTTTGTTCACCGATGCTAATTGGCAACAGTATTACGAGTTGCATAATCCAACGTTGCAGACTTGTTACATTGTTATCAATCCTACATACTCAACAACGGCGACTTTGAGCGTTACTGTCACCGACAAGAATGGTAACCTTGGTTCCGTTTCAATCCCAATTATCTCATTGTAATGCCTGCTACTGTTACACTTCAAAACACGACTACCGTCACTAGCTTTAGTGGCGGTGTCACGGCTGTCGCTGGCACGGGAATTAAGACAAGAGTGATTGTTGGTGGTGCATGGGCAGTAGGGGACAAGTTCACTTGTGAGATTGTGACGCCAAGTCAGACTTATGACTTCGGGATTGGCAGGATGACGGGACTTGTGCCAGTAGCGGCAGTGACTTTATATGACCGTGTGCATTTTGTTGCGGGGTCGTTTTGGAACGGTTCGGACAACGGTGATGCAACGGCATGGGAACAGCAGGCACCCGGCGCGTTTCAAATCAACATCGCTAATCAGAGTCAACAACCGGAAGACCTTCTTGCTCTTTCGTCATTTCAGGGTAAAATGGCGTTGTTCTCACGCCGCACAATAGAAGTTTGGGCGATTAACGCTGACCCGACTTTAATAGCACAGGTTCAGGTGTTGTCAAACATCGGTATTGTGGCTCCGAGTTCAGCGCAGTCACTTGGTGACCTTGACGTCTTGTTCCCTGCCGACTCTGGTTGTCGGAGTTTGCGTGTTCAAACAATTAACCTTAATGCGTTCATCAGCGACATTGGAAGTCCGATTGACTTACTAATCCAAGCCGCTGTGCAGGGCCAAACAACAACACAGTTGAAAGGAATAACAGCGGTTGTCGAGCCGGTTAATAACCGTTACATGATTTATTTTCCAAATGTTGGAACGAATGGAACAATATACATCCTTAGCTACTTCCCCACCGCGAAGATAATTGCGTGGTCAGAGTATATTCCAGCATTTGATACGAATACAACGACTCGCACTCCATCATTTTTTAGTCTTTCGACGTTCAAAGTTTTTTCCTCTGTTGTTTTCTATCGGGGCAAGACTTCGGTAGCTGGACAACTTCCCAACGGAGCAAGTTCTTTCATCGGAAGTTATGGTGCGTCTAATGCTGACCCGGGGTGGACGTATGACCTCACTCAACCAATCGTTGAAATGCCTTGGTTGGACTTAAAAAAAGCTGTGCAGGTTAAAACGGCAACACAAATTGACTATGTGGTTAAGAGTCAATGGAGTTTCTCTGGCAGTCTTGATTTCAACGGGGTGAATGCTGGTGGCCCGTTGAAGGACATTGCTCTAAACGTGAATCCAACAACTAATTGGGCTTCATCGCAACAGACAGGCAGCGTGGATTGGTCGGACGAAGGATATAATGTTTTGATTAAAGCCGTAGGCACAAATCCGCTATATCCCGGAACAAGACTTGTGCTAAGTGAATTAGTTTTTCATTACACAACCGGAGACAATAAATAATGGATAAGTTAATTACAATTCGACCTTTCAAACCGGAGGACAGGGAAACTCTTGTTAAAAATGCCGAGGCTGACGGGCATTCGGTATATTTTCCGACCTTTGTTTTGGAGAAGGACAACGAGATAGTCGGCTATATCTCGGTTGCGGTGCCAGTTGTCTTGTCGTGGCAGGACTCAAAGAAAATGGGTCCACTTGATAGTGTGCAAGAAATCAAGTTCATCGAAGGCTTGATGGCACAATATCCTTTTATTTGTATTCCGTGTGACCCCGAAAGTCCATATATGTCGTTCCTGCCAAAAGCGGGGTATGTGGAGTATTCAAAAACAGTAAAACTATTCATCAAAGCGAGGTGATTTATGGGATGTGGAGGTTCTTCAAATGCTGGTGACCAACTGGCCGCACAGCAAGCACAACAACAAGCGTGGACTAACCAGTCGGTTAATAACATTAACCAAGCGTTTGCAGGATTCACACCTGATTTCTACAACAAAATCGGTCAAGCATATCAGGGTTACGCGTTGCCACAGTTACAACAGCAGTATCAACAAACGCAGAACCAACTTGGTTTTCGTCTTGCAAATCAGGGACTTGGGAAGAGTAGTCAAGCGCAGGGTTTATACAATCAACTTGGCCAACAGAATACGCAGAATACCCAGCAAATTGCAAATCAAGCGATGACACAAGAACAGCAGTTGCAACAGCAAGTTGGGCAAGAACAATCACAGCTAATTGGTCAAGCGCAAACTGCGAATAATCCAAGTGCTATAGGCCAATCTGCCATAAGTGCTGCATCTGGGTATGCAGCACCGTCATCGTTCCAGCCGCTTGGAAATATGTTTAGTAACTTCTCTCAGCTTTACCTTGGAAATCAGTTGGCGAACACGTATAATCCAGCGACGCAACAACTTATAGGCTACGGTTTTAATCCAATGTCGAGTAACTCCAGTTTTAACTTCTTACCATCAACCGCTAACTATCAATAAAATATATGGGATGTGGAACTTTAGCAGCTTTGGCCTTAACTGGTGCCGGTGCAGGCGTTAACGCGTATGCAGGAAACCAAGTTAGGAATAACATGAACAATGTTGTTGACCAAGAAATGGCGAGGAACGCGCAGTTTACCAAGCAAGCACAGGGAGTGTTTAATAACTCATTGTCGCAGTCGACACCTCAAGCAGCGCAACAGCAGATTAGCCAAGGTCAGAATCAGCTTGCGGGGTTGCAGCAGAACGCGCAAGCTGTCCCGATGTCACTGTCAATGCCGCAGTCGGGTAACACGAACACGATGGCGCAGAACGCGAAGACTCAAATGTCGAATAAGGCGGCGTCGACGTTTGGTGGTTACAGCAACTATGGTTTGCAACAGTATTTGAAAGACTTGCAAGCAAATAGTCAGCTTGGGGTTATTGGTAACGAGGCTCAAGGTTGGGCGAACATTCTTCCGGCGCAGTTGCAACAAGCACAAGGGTCGGAACAAGGGTTGCAGGCGTTGGGAAGCTTGCTTGGGACAGCGGGGATGGTAACGGGGCTTGGTAGCATGATGGCTGCACCGGCGGGTATCCCTGCAAGTCAATCAGCGGCTATAACTAACGAAATGAATGGTGCAGGCGCATTAGGGATGACTGGTTCTGGTCTTCCCGGTTTGAATCTTTACAATTCAATGTATAATCTAGGGCCGATGCGTTATGCGTTGCCCGGACTACTCTAACCAAAAGAAACAATATGGCTATAATTGGAAATCCGTGGGCACAAGATGCCGCAGCGTTTGGACAACAAACAGGTAATGCGTTGTCGCAGGGTTTGTTGCAGTTGCCACAGCAGCGTTACGCAATGGCGTTGCAAGGCGCACAGCTTCAACGAGCATTGCAACAAATGCAGATGCAGAACGAGTATCGTCAGGGGTTGTTGGGAATACGGCAACAGCTTGCTGACCAAGGTGGTCAGTATCAGCAAGACCGAGAACAAGACGCACAAACAAGAAATATGCTTTTAGGTATAGCACAACAACTTAAAGAACGCCAAATTGGAGATAAAGAAAATACTCCAGTTAATTTGGGTGTTAATGGTGTGGCGATACCTGCACAAGGATTACAACCATCGTTACCTGATGTGTCTCCACCTGTAAATTTTGATGGTTCGTTTGGATTTAATCAACAAGCAGGGGTGTCACAACCACCTATGCAACCGTCACAAGGATTAACGCAACCACAACCACAACAAAATAATGGTTGGGAAATTGTGCCAAGGTCTCCTGTGTTCAAACAAAATACATTAACGCCCAATGCAGCAGCAGCACAGTCTGACCATGATACGTTAAATTACATGGGCTTGTTAAGTCATAGTAATTTAATGCAACAAAACCCACAATTAACTGCTTTATTAAGTAACCGTGTTTTCAATGCCCAATCGCCACAAACAAATGGGCCGGGTGTTGGCCAGCAGACGACGAACTCGTTGAGCGTGAATCCTCCGAACCCGCAGCAGACAACTAACGTCATGACTGCAACTCATCCCCAAACGGGACAAAGGATTAAGTCTCTTGATGGCGGTAACACTTGGCAGCCTTACTGACCTATGCCACTTCCTCCAGGTTTTGTCCTTGACCAACCTGGGCAGCCAAAGCTGCCGCCGGGTTTTGTGCTTGACCAGCAGCCTACGGTTCCTTCAATTACTCCACCGCACCTTGTTAATCCTAATGCCAACTTGGTGTCCACGACTCAAGGTGGAACAGTTGGTGGTGGGTTACATGGGAATCCAATGGAACCGGCATTTCCGATTCCCCGTATTCCGCAACAGCAGAATCCCGTGTTGCAAGTTGGTGCAGGACTTGTAAACTCTGCACTTAGTATTCCAGAGTTTATGGAATCGCCAGTTGGCGTTGCTACGTTGCCGCTTGGTGGCTTAGGTGCAGTAGTGAGAAAGCTAATGACCGCGGGGTTTGGTGGTTACATGGCCAGTCAGGTTCCCGCATTAGCACGTGAAGCAGGCAAGCAAAGTTCAGAAGGAACATTACAGCAAGCTGTTGAAGCAGATGCGAACCTTGGAGCGGGAGTTGTCTTGCCGGGTGTTAGCGTTCCATTTGAGGGGGCGAAGTTGACTGGCATGAAAGGCTACAAACGTCCTTCACCCGGTTCACCAGAATATATTGACTGGGTTAATGAGCAGATTAAAGCACGTCAGGATATTGCTCAACAGCAAGCTCCCGCACAATCTACAACCGTAGTCCCTCCAAAACCCGCAGCATCTCCTGTTGCGTCTGCGAACATAATTGGGACGACACAAGTTAATGTAGCTTCAAAAGAACCTACGGTTGTAGCTCAAAACCTCGGTGGCGCGATAGAAACGAAGCCAGTCGAACAGCAGGTCAAGTCAAGTCAGGCTGCCTTGCAGACTGGAATGAATCTGCAAGCCACGATTCTGGAGAACCTTGCCCGTAAGGTAGCTGACCCGAAGCAAGGCCGTCTTAACCCACTTGAACTTTCAGTCGTAAACAAAATGGCTCCCGACATTCGTCAGGGCTTTATTGCTCGTGTCGCGGAGTTAAGAAAACAAGGAGAACAACAAAATGCAACAGCAAGCCAGCCAACACAACCCGTCGTGCAACTGCCCGGACTGCCAAAGCCAGTCGTCGAACAACCAAAAGCTTCCATCGAAGTCCAAAAAGCCGTTCCCGTTCAAGGGAAAGAAGTCCAACCCCCGCAAGGACCGCTACAAGCAGCACCTCAAGAAAAAGTATCCGGGGCAGTCGGAGGACCGTTACGAGCAGGAGGCGGAGGCGATGTCGCACGTGTCGGCAAGCAAGGCACAGGGAGAGAAGAGTTAGCTTATCATGCTACTACTAAATCAATAGCTGATAAAATACGAAAAGAAGGGTTTAAGTCATCTACTTTGCGTGAAGTTCTTTACTCAATCGCAAAGCAATTAGGTGCTACTATAAATCCCGAAACATTAGAGCACTTTTCTAACTATGCTGGAGACGAATTAGATAAGCCAAGAGGAGTGTTTTTTACTAAGTCAAAAGATTACCTTGCAGATTACTTAAGAACGTCGGAAGAACCTCAAGACTTATCGACAAGCGAATCTGTTCTTAACGCTCTCTGGTCGATTGAGCGAACTCAGCCTCAATTTGCTGTAAAAGCAAGACAGCTTGCTGTGCAAATAGCAAAAGAGCCTAAAGAGGTTTTTACAATTAAGGCACCAGTTGGTTCTCATCCTACCGGTGACATTACTTTATCGGCTGAGGAAGCGACAAGGCTTTGGAAGGATTACAATAAAAAGCCATTGATGGGACAAGAGGTAAACACGCAAGTCGTTGGCAAGCAACGCACAAGCGAAGGAAACATCCGCAAGTGGACGCATGACAAGCTGTCCAAAGCGTTTGGTGTAAACCTAAAAGTTGGAACTAGGCTTTTCAACTACTTAACCAAACAACAGTTGCAGGAGAAACAACGAATTGTTCGGTTATCTTTTATCGCGCAGTATAAGAATCTTCTTGCTGACTTGAACAAAGGAGACAAAGCAGCACATGAGAGAGCTTTGTTTTTGATTCAGGCTAAAAACGAGATTGAGCAACGTATTAATAGTAGAATGAAAACGGCGATTGACTTAAGTAAGTCAGAGGGTGGTTATACGGTGGATAAACCGGCAAGTAGTGTCCAGAAACCGGACAATACTCGGAGAGGGGAAGCCGGATTCGTTATCGCGCCGAAGGAGCTTTGGGATAGGGTGTTCAGCAACAAGGGGAGTAAGGCAGACCCAGGTCAGATGTGGAATAGGCTGCGGAATGTGTTTGGAGAAGGGTCAGCTACGTGGAAAGCCATGCAGGACATGGGGTTGAAGGCGTTTCTTACGAGTCCGAGAAGCACGCAGGAAGTCGAGGACTGGGCGAATAAGAACCAGCCAAAGGTGGAGGTTAGGAAGTTTGGGACGCAAAAAACATATAAGGAGACAGAAGCTTACAATAAAATGCACCATGAGTGGTTTGATTTGCTTAGTCGAGAAGATAGGGGTAAAATTGAGGCGGCTCTTCAAAACGACACAGAGCGACCAGAGTTAAGCACACTAGAAAACACAGAGAAAGCTGAAACATATATTCAGCTTCGGAATGATATGTTAGATGCTGAGCGTCTTGTTGATAAAGAACATGCCCACTGGCAATCCATCGCTCCCAAGTCCGAGAAAGACATGCCTGGGTATGTGGAGATTGCGGTGGTGAAGCCGGTAGACTATGCTAAAAGAACACCCAAAGAGTTAGCTACCAGTAATCACCCAGACATACAATTCCCTTCCTCTCACAACTTCCCTCCAAACACTCTCGGCTTCGTGCGTGGGTATATGGAGACAGTATCACCAGAACAGTATCGAGCAACTGCAATTAAAGCACCCGATGGAAGTATCTATGAAGGAACTTGGCATAGTGAAGCACGTGATAAGGCTATCAAAGCGGGTAAGTTAAATAAACAAGGTTCAAATGGTGTTGATGGGTTTATTACTGAATCAGGTAAGTTTGTAACAAGAGACCAAGCAAATAACGATGCTGGTTATTATGTTGACCGTAATAATTATGGTGGCCTTTATCATAATGAAAAAGCACCTACTACAAAGGGAAAAAAGATATTCCATGTGATTGAAGTGCAGAGTGATTGGGCGCAGCGGGTGCGTGAAGAAAAAGAATCTGCATTAGGTAATTTTAATAAAACAGAAACTGACCCCCTCCTCCCCCACTACGAACGTCTCGCTCTCAAAGCTGCTATTGACCATGCTCGTAGCGAAGGTGCTACGAAGATAGCAGTGCAAGACTTTGCTTCTACAGCAATACAGGAAAGTCACGATGTTGACGCTACTCAACATGGTGTCTTTAATAGTAAAGAAGAAGCTGAACCTGTTGCAAAACGATTGTCTGGTAATGTTAAAGATAAATTTTACCCATTTCAAATAGGTGATAAATGGGTTGTTACTGATAAGTTAGCAGGTGACCAACTCCACTACGACCGCACTCTCCCTAAAATCGCAGAGGAGTTGACAGGGAGTAAGGGGGAGAGGGTGAGTTTTGGGGAGCATAAGAAGGCGTTTGAGAATGAGGCACGTAGAGCAGATGGTATCACACCAGTGGGGAGAGAAGATATGGTGCGTGCGGATGATACTTATCACTATAATGTAAAACCCCGCAAAGACCTCATCTTCCGCAACCCTGATGGCACACCGAAGACTGATGTCTCTGCTCGTGTTTACGACCTCAAGGCCAAGCCGTTGCCCTCGGAGTTCTCTCTCTACGGCAAGAGTGGCAGCATCTTCCCAGAGTCGCCATTGCAGAAGGCGGTTAAGGAAGCGGGTGGGAAGGAAGCGGGACTTGTGCAGACAGCCACCGAAGCTTTCAAAAACTGGTTTGGGAAAAGTAAGGTTGTGGATATTGAAGGAAAGCCATTGGTGGTATATCACGCTACTCTTAGTGGTGGCTTTGACGTCTTTCATCCAAACCAACACTTTGGGACACTAGAGCAAGCAAGTCGGGTTCTTGAGGTAAGTCGTTATCCTGGTGTTAAGCCCCAAGGTGGAGACGATTCTATTTATCCTGTTTACCTTTCTATTCAAAACCCCAAGAGGGTTGTTGATAGAGCAAGTTGGGACTACGCAATAAGAAAAGCAAAGAAAGAGGGTTATGATGGTTTAGTTTATAATAATGAAATGGAAGGGGAAGGTGACTCTTACCTTGCTTTTTATCCTAACCAGATTAAATCGGCTGTTGGTAATAAAGGAACGTTTGACCGTAATAATCCATCAATCACTGGCTCTGTTTTCCCCGAATCCAAACTTCAATCTGCTGTCAAAGCCGCAGGAGGAAAAGAAGTCCCGACAGATATTGTCGCGGGAGCGTTGCAAAAGCTCGATAGTCTCAAAGCCTTTGGCTCAAACATCTTCGATGCTGTGACCGATAGCCATGCGTGGAAAGCGTGGATGTTAAAACGTCAGGGGTATGACTTAGCTAGTATTGAGGCATTGAATCCAAACTTTGCTCATACCGTTGCTAAATATAATAATAGCCAAGTCGCCTCTGTTCTTCGTGCTCACGCGAATATCACGAAGGTCCTCGGCGACAAGCAAGATAACCCGCAGTTTCGTCGTCAGCTCGGTGGGCTAATCTACGAGGATATGAGGCGTGCGTCAGGGGAAATTGGCAACCCGGTATTCAAGCTTAAGAATAGTCCTTTTGCAAACGAGGCACAGTATCAGGCGGCGTTAAAGAACCCAGAGATGCAGAAAGCACTAGCGGCGTGGAAGCAATACATCCAACCGCTGGCTACCGAAATGCACGAGAAGCTTGGTGGCGGTATGGCAGCAAGCGGCAAAGAGACTGGCGCATTTGCCAATCTTATCGCTGTTTTGTCCGAAGACCGGACAGAACTTGAGCAGCCGCAAAATGCACCATCGACGATTGGCCCGCTCGCTACGATGAAACGAGGCTCAGCGTTTAGCAAGGAGCGCAAGTTTACCGGCGAGGAATATAATCTTGACGCTGGTGACATGGCGTTTAGGATGCTGACGAAGAACGCGCAACAGGCAGCATTGCGAGACGTTTATGCCGAAGGCGAGAAAGCGGGGTTACTTAAGTTGCTCAAACCCGGTGACGAGACTCCCGCAGGTATGGTTCGTCAGCCGAATCCCGTTAGCCTTCGTAGCGTGATTACCTCCGATGCCGAGGGCAAACAGGAATCAGCGAACGTGTCTCGTTGGCTCGCTTTCGACAAGCGTATCTCTCCCACGTTGAAACAAGCCTTACAGCTTAACACAAGCTGGAAAGAAGCGTTGAAAGAAGGGGCACCGGCTTTGCACGTTGCAAGTCAGGCAGTTATTAAGACGCAAGTGGGGCTAGGGATTGACCTTGGCTTTCATACGTTTAATGACATGGTCGCAGTCGCGAATAGTCCGAAAGGGCTTGCGGCGTTACCAGCAAAAGCAATGCGTCTTGCAAAAGCGACGCATGACTTGGCTTCTAATAGTCCTGAGTTACAAGAAGAACTTGCGAAAATGGCGGAAGCGGGTGTGAGCTTTCGTGGAGAATCACTTGGTGGCTGGAGTAGTAAGTTCTTGAAGGATGTTGACACAGTGACAAGGCTCGTTCTCAACCGCGAATATGATAACCTTATTAAGGAAGGCACCGTTAAGGATGTGCCCGCCGAACGACGTCGCTATATCAACGGTCGAGCAGGCCAATACAACAAGCGATTCATGACCTGGTTCCAACAAGGAATGCAGGAGACGGGACTTGGGAGTTTCAACGTCGCAGGAAGGAACTTTAATCGTCTTGCCGTTGGCAACTTGACCCTTAGCCCAGGTGTCAAGGCAGCAAGCAACGTGGATGCCCTTAGGCTCCGTCTTTCGATTGCCGCTGGTATCGCGACGGCAGCGTTGATTATTCCTGCCACAGTCAACATAATGACCACTGGTCAAGCGCAGCCTGAAGGCACGTCGCTTGGCGACATTGTCCTACACAAGAACAAGGATGGCCGCTACGAGGTTATCAACATGCGTAAATGGACGATGCTTGACCGTGGAGCACGTGCGAGTGGCGTCGGTGCAGTCATGCGTGACCAAGTTATGCCGCGCTTGCGTGGCGAACAGCCAGCGGGACTTGGCTTCACAGCGTATGATGCGGCGAAGGATATTGGCAGGACAGCCGTAGCTCCGTTCTCTGGGCCGCCGTTGAATCTTTTGTCCGTGGGGTTAACGGGAAGAACCGAAGGTGGCTTAGGGTATGAGCAGAGAACGCCGGGTGAGAAGCCACCTTACGTGCAAGCCATGCTTGGACAACTTAACCCGCTGGTCGGCCCACTCGTGCAATCCAGCCAAGGCCCAACAGTGGGAGGAAGAATTGCACAGCGGCTTGGCTCAGTTGTTGGTATGCAAGAAAGCTCGTCACCATTCTCCATCATCCGTAATCGCGCAGCGCAATGGAAGAACTCGAATAACATCCACACCGACGAAGCGAGTTTTGCGCCGAGCGAGTATTTGCCCTTGAAGCAAGCGTTGTTGACTGGCAACATAGACTCCGCGAAGGAGCAGTATCAACAGCTTGTTAGCGAAAAAGCCAACCAGCATCCGTCGTTGTCCGACGACGAAGCGAAGCACGAAGCTCAAATGGACTTGCAGAAGGAGTTCTCGAAGTTGGAAAACTTCCGCTTTGTTAACAAGGAAAACGAGGATAAGTTCAAAGCCTCGTTAAGTCCCGAACAGCGGAAGATGTATGATACGGCGATTCAACAACAGAAGGACATTGCGAACAAGTTCTTTTCTGATATTCAACCCAAGATTGACAACAAGGCTCCGTCGGGATTCAAGCCGCCGACGTTCCGTCGGACACGTGGCTTTAGCAACCAGTTTTAATTATGCCAAACCAATTACCTAACAATTCAAAATCACTTGAGTCATCTCCTAAGTGGATGCCAAAAACACCAAGTCAGTATCCATATCCGGTGTTTGTTATGTGCCCACCAGCGTTCGTGGACAATAAAATCAAGAACAATAAAACAATGGAGGAACTTGCTTCAAAGGAAATCGACCGTCCTAAGTTCCTTGCTCAGTGGTATAATTTGGCAACATGTCTTATGGCTAATAGCCTTACTTTTCTTCTTCCACCAATAAAGGGGCTTCAAGACCAGACGTATGTCAACTGCTTCGCCTACTTGCCGCACATTAAGAATCGTAATGTGATAGTCCTTTCTAACTTTACCGCTGATGGACGTGAAGGCGAAGAATGGGTTGCCGCAGGTCTCTTGCGAGACCTTGGTTATGAAGTTGTTAAGTGCCCGTTTCGTTTTGAAGGTGAGCCGGAGTTGAAATACTTGCGGGACAACATCTACATAGGCGGGTATGGGTTTAGAACGGATAGAAGGGCGCATAGTTGGTTGGAGTCAACGTTTGGGTGTAAGATTCTGCCAATTAAAGAAACGGATGAAGTGCTCTATCATCTTGATTGCAGCGTTCTTCCGATGGATGAGTATAACGTTATGATGTGTTCCGAGATAATGGAAAGGGAACAAGTTCGTGCAGTTGAACGCGTGGCAACTGTCTGGCCAGTCTCGAAAAACGATGCTTACGCGGGAATCTGCAACAGTCTGAAGGTAGAAGATGCGATTTACAATTCTTCTAATCTCCAGTATCTCCGCCGAGGCGACGAGGAGTATGATAACCAGAAGAACAAAAACGAACGTCTTGAGCTTATTTGTCATGAGTTGGGGAAGGAGATTTCTTACTTTGATTTGAGCGAGTGCGAAGCGTCGGGAGCGAAGCTTTCGTGTTTCGTGAGCCATCTTAACTACATCTTTTAATATGTTACCCCTCAAAGAATGGGTTCAGTCACCCGAAGTAGTTAAGATTAAGAAAGAAAACCTAGGGAATCGTTACGGACGAGAGTTCTTCCGCGACCCCTTAAGGTCGGTCTACATCAGGCCGGAACTGTTCCTCGCTCCCGCCGACGGGATTATTCTTTACGCTCATCCGCGAGTTAAGGCTGACGAGGCCATAGTAGTTGTGAAAGGCCGTCCCTTCACACCTCGCGACTTGCTCGATGACAAAGAGCTTGCCGGAGAGTTTCTGTGCATCGGCATTTACATGACGGAGTATGATGTCCACGTCAATAGGTGTCCCACAAGTGGATATTTGACGGAGGTTCATAAAACGCCGTATTTGTTCACTCATAATTTTTCGATGATGTTGGAGCAGGATGACTTAATGCACGGGAAGGGGTCACACCCAGAGGATATGGGTTACCTATTTCCCAATGAGCGTTGCATAACCAAAATGTATGCACCTCGAATAAAGACCTCATACTATATGGTGCAAGTTGCGGAGAGAGACGTTGATGAGATAGCCAACTGGGGCTATGAGCACCAGTGCCAAGGTGAACGATTTGGAATTGTGCGTTTTGGTTCACAAGTTGATTTAGTAATACCCTTAAAGCCCAATGAAGATAGATTTGAGATGTTAGCAAAACTTAATCATCATGTGGAAGCGGGGATTGACCCTCTTGTTCGGGTAACAGATTTTGATACGCAAATTCACCGTGCAGTTTAATTGCAGCTTTATTAATTTCTTTCATATGTTAGAGTCCGCAATTTTGGAACCCTCGCCGTCCCACAAGGAGGCACAGCCACGCCGAATAAAGGTTCGGTGTAAAAGAGTTAATTGCCGTAACGAGTTCTTCATTTCAAGGGAGGAGTTGTTAAGAGGTCATAAGTTGTTCTGCGAAGAACACGAGCCTAAGTGGTCGAGGAAAACGTTGCCTTAAATCTTTACCAATTTGTGGGTTTTCCAAAACATCTTATTTCGACAATCAACACTACAGTATTTCTGCCAGTGTCTTTGAACGGTATATTCTTTTCCACAATCGGGGTTTTGACATATCTTTTTTGGTTTTGTTTCATTCATAAAATCTCTGCTTATAGCGGGGTGCTTGGTAGGTGATACCATAGCCTAAAATGATGCGCTGTTGCATTATGTGCCATCATGGTTGCATTTATGTCGCATTGCCGGATGGCGAGCCAGCAGGCTTGATAAGCGTATCTTTTTCCTTCTGTTCCTGCATCTTCAAGAACGTCTCACGACCATTAGGCGTGAAGTAGGCCAGCTTTCCATCCTTACCCATTGAGACAATAAGTTCACCGGTTTTGATGTAAGAATTACAGATTTCTGCAAACTCCGGTGACGAGGCATAGCGACGGAAATACTTGAGCACGTTTGTTTCTGTCTGCATCCCGCCGGTGCGTTCGATAAAGTCGAGTAGCTGCGAACCGACTCCCGCGAGTTCGTTGCGTCCGATGCCACTTGTTAACCTAACGATTTCAGGCTTGAGCTTTTCTAACAAAACTTCCGCCGCTTGTAAGTGCTGAACTTCCATTTCAGTCTTGAAAGGAAACTCGCACATATTAAGGTTAAGAGCAACCTTGAGAACTTGCATGGGTTCGGTTACCCAGAATTGAGACAAAATCGGGTCGATTGGTCGGTTGTCACGATGCTTTTTATACCAGTTGTCCCACCATTTCGAGGCGTCAGGGTCGAGACGAATCGCACTTGTGAACTTCTCGGCTTTCTTCAAGTGCTCGATGGCACGGGCTAACGCTGCTTCGGCTCCAGTGGGGAAGGTGGGATTTGGGATACATTTGGTTCGGGTAGCGTTGACGATAATCATTCTTCGTCCGAGGCCACGGGAGAACAAGTCCATTTTCAATGTATCCATGAAGAAGCTAGGAACAGCTCCGGCGAGTAACGAGACGTGAGGGTCAGAGAACCACTGTCGGCGTGTCGGGTCGAGCTGTCGGTCTTTCTTGAACCCTGTGCTAAAGTCTTCGCCATCGAATACCTCGGTTAGGAACTCGACCATGCGGATTTTGTCGACAGACAAAAACGAGGCAAGCTCGTTGTTGAGAATGTAGAATGGCCGAAAGGACTGCAAGCTGCCATTGACGTTCTTCCAGACCTTGGGATTCGTAGGCGTTTCTTCCCCCATTTGCCACGCGATGTCTTCACGAGACTGAATGCTTGCGGACATAAGGTATTCGGGGAACGTCTTGACCATGATTTTCTTATTAACACTAAGTCCCGTGTTCTTACCCGAGCCAGCTTCGCCTACAAGCGTGACAAATAATGCACCAGTGAATTTGAAGTAATCTCCGTGCGCTATCCAACACTTGCGGCCAAGCATGTGACCGAGTATTGATAAGCCCGACCAGTATACGTATTCCTCCGGCACCTCAGTGCCTGAGTAGTAATGCATGTAATCGCTCAAATATCCCATATGTTTTGTCCAGTTAACGGACAGAACTTATTTAGCGGTCACTTCTTCTGCTGCACGCCATTGCGACTCAATGTCACCTAAACGCCAGTCCATTCTTGCACAAGTTTCGGGTTGTAAATGAGCATCGTTTACAATTCGGTTATATGTTTTATTCCACCATTTTCGTATCATAAAATCAGAATGTTTATAACCCAGAATCTCGGCAGCGTGCATAAAATGAAGCTGAAAGTGGTGGGGCAGTTCATCAACATATCTTAGATATTCAGAAACCTTTTCATCCATTTGTGTTGGCCATTCTGTTGATGATATTGTTAAATGGTCACAAGATGGCCCGGTAAAACTACCACCACCAGAAATATACGGGTTGTTTAACACTTGATTATCCATTGCTGACTTAAGAAAACAACGCCGAAGCCAGCGACTTAATACTTTCGTTGGGTGGTCTTTTCTAATTCCGTCTGGGCCGCGAACAGCAGCTATTAAAACTGACTGTTGCATCATCGTTAATTCTAAAACCCAATCTTGTAATACACAGTTTTTCATATTTATTTAATCAAGGTCAGGCCGAAACCGAACAAGCGAGCCAATGCGTGGCTTGTCGAGAGTCCCATGCGGCATCATTTTGAACTCGATATGCTTGCCGTTCCATTTCTGTGAATGCTGACAATAATCCTGCCACCATGAGGTTTTGAGGTAGTCGTTATGTCCTTTACCGCATTTGACCTTAAAATGCACTCCGTTCATTTGGACAACGAAAGCTCCGACTTTGCCGGCGGGTTCGTATAATTCTTGTTCAAAGCGGCGTTCGAGGTGTCCAAGAACATCCCTTGTCCGCTCAATATCGGGTTTAAGGCGTTGTTGTTCCTCAACTGCGATAATCACCGCGTCGTGGGTTTGAAATTCCTTGAACTTCCACATGCCGTCTTGGTTCACAGTGCAACGACCATGCTTGTAAAAAGCCGAAGGCTGTCGTAGAATCATGCCTTCTTGTTCAAGGGCTATTTGTTGATTAAAGAACGCCTCGGCTTCGACTGCGGTTTGGACAAGGTATTGTTCAACAGGGAAAACATTAGGTATGTCAGTGAGTAATGTTTTGTAGTTGTTATATCTTGTAATAAATGATTCTTCGGTGTTCTCGTCCCAATCTTCCTCGGACATTATGTCGAAGACATAGTATCCTATGTCCTTTGGTATTATGCGGTTGTGGGTTGTAAGAATACTACTGATACCGTTTTCCTTGATAGGTTCGTGGAAGCTGCGAGTCGGGGACCAGAGTTCGCCATCTACAACAAGTCGGTTCGCTTGACAAAAGGTGCCGAGGACACTAAGGTGTTCTGCGATATTGTTGTTTCGCACGTCCTTTATGTTCGGAGATATGTAGCGTTCGCCACATAAGCAAAGACAACGAAAGCCGTCGAACTTCGTTGAGGCGAGTTGAGGATAGTGGATAGCGTGATGATTGAATGGCACGATTTCGTTCGGGCCTTTCATCGGTGCTTTTAAGAGTGCCATATTACGAAAGATGAATTTTGATTTTGTTGGGGTGATTACTGCTTACGCTTATTTCAGAGAACTTCACGTCCATGTTTTTCCATTCATCGTTAACGCCGACTTCAACGTTGCCGGTTAGGTCAAGTGTTTGCTCACCATTGCCGGAGTGCGATAAATCAGTGAGTGCCTCGATTAGTTGTTTTACATTATTAACAATCATATTTTGCCTTCTTCTTTGCTACCCCAAGAACGCCCATAAGTGCCTTCAAAGGGTATAGTAATAGATTGACCCGCGATGACCAGTGGGTTATTGAAGTAGCCCCGCACGCGAGGAACAGCCCAATTTGTTTCCGACTTGCGGAATTGACCGATAAGCGCGTCGTGGACTTGGTGGAGAGGTTCGATTCGGAGGCTGCATTTTGTCGCCACTTTGCCTTCATTCGTCCTATCTTCCCGTGTGGAACGATTCTCATCGTCTGACCAAAGCCGCCACGCTGCGAGGTTTGTTGCATAAGTTGTATTCGCTTGCGGCTCGAACGCGACCGCTTTTGTTAATATCTCGTCAGGCCGTCCGAAGAATTGCCTGACTTGGCCGCTTGCGGCGACAAGGATGGGACGCTCTTTCAGTCGTCTTGCAATCCAATCATGCCACTTTTTCACTCCCCAGTAACGAGTGAAGAAATAGTTCTTAAGTCCGTCGCATTCCGTGGGAGTCATATAGAGCTTACCTTCGGAGTCTTTGAGAATGTTACGACTGATGGTTAGTCCGCCTTCGAGGTAAGAGCCGCCGTGTTGGACACGCTTGCAGGCAAAGCGGTCCCAGTCGTCTTTGCCTATCTTCTTAACAAGCTGTGCTATTTCCTGTCGGTCTTCGGGGACTTTCCAGCCACGGAGCATACAGGTAAGTATCTTGAAGGGACTGATGCCTGCTTTGTAGTCAAGCAGCATAGTCTCGTCGCCAAGCATTGCCGCGTATGCGGCAACAGTCCACCCGTCCGCACCACTCAAATCACACTGAAAGAGCCAGTGGTCTTCGTCGGCAAGGAACAAGTCACGGTCACCCAAAACGCCGCCGGGTGCTTCGCGCGCACTCGTATAGTTAGGGATGGTTTGTAGATTATATCCTGAACCAGTAGGTGATTCATAACAAGTAATACGTCCTGTATTAGAACCGACGAGATTATAGCCACACCGTATACGCCCGTCTCTATCCGCACTGATTGAAAGCATTTGTGCACGAGTCCCCAACGCACGTATTTCGATAGCTTTTTGGCACACAGCGAATCCCGCTTCGTGTTTATTTTGAGTGCACCACCGAGAGAGTTTGAGTAAGGCTTCGTAGTCACTTGTAACGTGTGGCTCTTGGCCGCGGACGTTGGACATTTGGACTGGAAGTTTAAGGATTTCATATAGGTAGCGTTGGAATTGTTTCGCGCTGTCGACGTTGAGGGAGACCTCACAAAGGTCTTCGATTTCGCCAAGAATTTGAAGATTAGGGTTTGCTGAATTAAGTAACGTTGAAAGTCTCGATACAGACTCGGTATAGGGCTTGAGCGGTGCTTTGCCGTCTTTTCTCCACATGATTTCTTGCGCTTTGTTTTTGATTTCATCTAGTCCTTTCTGCCACGAGAAGCCGTAGCCGGTTAGAGCGTTTAGTTGGGCTTGGGCTTCGTGGAGTTTGTTAAGAAGGTCTCCACGTCGTTGCTTGGCTCCTCCCACATCATAACGGATACCACGCAACTCCATGTAGAGGATTGGGTTGAGTAAATCCATGTTGAGCCGATAGTGGCGTATTGAGCGTTCGTCAGTAAGGAAGTCGTCAAGTTTGTTTGAAATCTCCAAAGTGACGGCGGAATCTTTACAGCAGTATTTGTAAAACGTATCGTCGATATCGCTTTTACGTTCGAATTTGTAGTAAGGTTCGTTAGTGTATATGCTGGCTTGGACTCCGAGACTCTTTTCGAGTTCGGAGTAAAGCTCCCAGTGTTTAAGCATTGTATCGTGAGTAACACCAGCGACGCGAATCCCGTAAGAATAATGCAATACGAAACGGTCGTAAAGAGCATTTTGAAGTATTTTTGGAACATAAGGGTCCTCAAGGGTTAGGGCAGTTTCTCGCCAGATTTCGGGTGACGCTTTGTCGAACGCAACGATGAAGGCGTCGGTTGGCGAAGTGGCGAAGCTGATGCACGACATCGTATCAATTCCACCTTCAATGTCAATCGCCACTGTTGTGTGTTCTTGTCGTATTCTTCGGAGATTGAAAACAAGTTCTTGTTCGGATAAGTTAACCAGAAGACTTCGCTGTGGGAGACTAAGCAAAGGACTGCTTGCTTCTCTAACAGCTTTCCTAAGGTCGAATTGGAGGAGTGGTGTAACTTCGTAGTCTTGTAGGGCATACGCTGGATGATATGTTGCAATGCACTTCAAACCATCGAACGGCCCATTAGGTTGTCCCATGAACAAAGAGCCACGCCATTGTGACACACGGCACTTGAAGGCATTAGGTTTAAGGATGTGATTGGTTGTAGGGTCTTTAGCAGCTTTCAACGGCACATTGCCGAGCAAGACCACAATGTTCGGCTTGAACTCTTTCATGTCAAGGCCGAGTTGATACAAGCCTTGTTGTATCTCGTCGCCTGACCAAGCGAGCGTCGCAATGTCGTTGTTAGCGGGGCGATATTGGCGATATTGGCTGACGTTGCCAAGGTAACAAGCGTCCTTGCTTATGCCCGCTCGCGACAGCAAGGCAGCGAGGAAACGTCCTGATGCGCCGACGAATGGGGCACCGAAGGTTTCCTCGTCTTTTCCGGGTGCCTCGCCTACAATGGCCATGCGGAGGCCACTTGTATAGGCTGGTATTTTGTTAGCGACCATTACAATAACCCTTTCAATTCTTCCGGCAGTTCTTCCCAACTTATCTCCTCGTCGTCTTTAATAATACCGACAATCGCATCGTCCTTCCAACGAAGCTCGTAGGTCGAGCCACGAAACTCAAAGACATTCGTCGGGTCATCAAGGTCAGGAACAATCTTCCAACCTTTTCGTTGAAGGATTGTCCGTGCTGTCTCGAAGTCAAGTCCTTCGAGCAGGTCGATTGTGCAGGAACGCACTACTCCGCCTTGTTCGACAAGTCGGTAGGATTGTTTAGAGGCGTAGATGGTGTAGGAGGACATGGTTTTAATGGTTTGCGAAATAGACTTACCACACGAAAGCGGTTTCCGGTTGAACGGATGTAACTGATAAAGCCGACAAGCTGCAAGTCATTATTAGAGAATATCGGTAGGGCTTGGTCGAGCCACACTAAGAAACCACCAGGTTCGAGGCACAAAGCGCACTCGGCTACGACGCGTTCTCGATTGACCATGCTGTTTTGGTAGTGTTCAGAGTCCTCGATGGAATACGGTGGGTCTGCGTAAATCAAGTCCGCCTTGAACGGCAGTTTCGACGAGAGGTGGTGAGCGTCGCACTCAATATCGGGCTTAAAGTCTCCCTGTGGTAGACCCACACGTGTATAATTCGGTGATGGTGGCAAGGAACCAACAAATAAATGAACGACTTTGACTGCATCTGGGAACAATACCTGAATGCGTTTGAGGTATTCGATTTGGTATGAACCATATAAATCGCTAATGTTCCCGCCACCAACAAACCAACCGCTAATGATGAATTCTCGTGCGTTCTTGTTTTCATAAAACATTGATGTATTCGGCGGACCAAGGTGCTCGAAGGCTTTGTTGTAAAGCATGGCGCGTTCCCTTAGGCTTACATGCGTCATGCCAATTTTCTTGGGGGTTGTGTCCGTAGTCTGGACAATACTGCCAAGGCTGGTTTTGACTACTTCTTTCTCAACGAACTTTTGTGGGAGAGCAGCGAGAAGTTGTTGGCGTCGTTGCATTTCAGCGTAGGTCTCGTTCTCGCTTCGGCCACGGAGGACTTGCAAGGCTTCGTTGTAATTCCCAGCGTCCCACAACGCCACGTCCTTTGGTGTCTTGAGAAGCTCGTCGGCTACCTTGAAGACATATTCCGCAACGAGAGACTTGCCGATGCCCGAGTAAGCCGCGAAGTCTCTAATCGTGAAGGACTCGCCGGACTTGCGAGCGTGTTGGCTTTTCAAGGCGTAGAGCTTGGCCACAGCGATGACTTCTTCTTGCCATGTTCGAGACTTACGGCGAATATCTTCTTCCAACTCTATCTCTTGCTCGTCGACGAGAGAAAGGTTCTCGCGCACCGTGGCTTCGAGTTCAGTCCAACCAAGCTGTCGTGCGGCTTCAAGACGACGTCGGCCCCATATCAAGAGGCCGTCGTGGTTGACTCCTATGTTATGGATTTGGCCAAGTCGAGACATGCTGTCCGCGAGTTCGGATATGTCGCCAAGGTCGAGCCTTTGTCGTTCGCCGATTTTTATGCTGTCAAGTTTGATTTTCATTACATACAATAAGTTAACTGCTTCGCTGCACGGGTGATTGCTGTGTATCTCCAACGCTTCATATCCCACACTTGAGGCGGCATCCATTCGTCGAAGACGATTAGTTTATCCCATTCGGACCCTTGGCTTTTGTGACAGGTTATCACATAGCCATAAGTGCAATAGACGACCTCTCGTGGAACAAAGACATCCTTGCCTGTTCCAAGTTTTTCTGGCGTCAAGAACGGAACCTGCCAGATAGGAAGTTCGTAAGGTGTTCCAATCTCATCCACACAGTCGCATATCCAGCATTTGTGTTTGGTGTATTTACCAACAACGTCTTCTTTGATTATCCTCTTAACGAAAAGAATCATGCCGTTGAAAACGCCTTCTTGAAGATTGTTACGAAGAACGATAATCTTCTCGTCTTGGACGAGCGTGTTCGGCTCAAGGTGCTTTGCTCGACGAACTTGAGCATTCATGTGCTCGCGAGTCTTATTCTTCGCGCAGATTAACTGGTCAACCCCGAAGAAATCACTGGTTTTTATGAACTTATCACGAACAACGAGGTCAGTCCCATCGCCACGATAGTTCAGTCCGCGGCCTTGTCGAATTTCGTTAGCCCAGTAAATGATAGGACTCTTCTCGGCTTGTCGATGGATTTTGGACAAGACGTAATCAGGAACCAACATGAGATTAGGATTGTCTCCCACGGGTTCAAGCTGACCGGGGTCACCGACGAAGAGAAGTTTAATCCCGAAGGATTTAAGGTCGTTGTAAAGCTCTGTTGAAATCATTGACGCTTCGTCGACGATTATTAAGTCGCGCTTGACTTCTGACCGATTTTTCTTTACAAAGACCAGTTTCCTATTCTCCATTTCGCAGTTGTAAATTAGACTATGCAAAGTCTGTGAGTGAACTCCTTTTCGTTGAAGGACGTTAACAGCCTTGCCAGTGAACGCCGAAACCGCAATATCAATTTCGTCCATTTTCTTGATAATGCTTTTGATTACGGTTGTTTTCCCTGTGCCAGCATAGCCGCCGAGTTTGTATTCTTGTTTGCTTGGGTCCTCAAACCACTTTGCGATATTGTCGACGGCGATTTGCTGTTCTTCGGTGAGGACAATATCGGGTGGTTTTGTGATTGGTTTTTCTTCGACTTGTTCCATAAAATTATTGGCAGACTCCGACAAAGCCCGGTCTGCCAGCGGGTTTCTTCTTACCGTCCAGCCTTGCTAAGCAACTCAAGGATGTTAGCAACGTCTGGGTTCTTCTCCAATGCGTCAAGAGCAGCCGTGACGCTATCTAACTCCGATTTTGCTCGGAGCTGTTTGCGTTTAAGGTTGCTGATTAACGTGTCAGCGTAGCATTCTTTTGTCACAGGCGTCTCGCAACATTCGCCTTGAATCATACCAAGATTATTCATATTGGTTATGATGGTTTCATGAACACAAGAATCTTGTTCTTCTCACGATATGCCTTACCGTTCTTGTCCACGTCCGCAGGAGCAACGTCCACAGAGCAACGCACGATACGACCCTGCAATATCGCAGGATTGTTCGTGAAATCGCCCCAGTTAGTCTGCACCTGTGCAGCTTGCACCACGGCTGCGACATTACGCTTGATAATGTCCCAAGTGGCCTTGCCGGAGACCGAGAGGTTCAGGTTATAAAACACCTTGATACCGATTCCCAGGTCTTCGTTTTTAACAGACTTGCTCGGAGCTGTAGTTGACAGCTCGATAGCCAGCATGTCGTCACCTTTGCTTGTTTTCTTCTTCTCGACTTTAGTGACTTGGAGGTCGTAGATACCTTTAGCCAGTAAAGGCATTGAGGTATCGACGCTGTTGAGGTCCAAATCCAAAGGCGGGGCTACATTTGTGACTGTTTCCATAGTTTTCTTAGCTTTCTTACTTTTTGTTTTTGTTATGTTTGATTGTTTCTGCTATTGCTGCTAACACCAAACAGATTAGCAACAAGATTGCGAGAAGGCGTATCATATTAGTTCGTTGTGGAATGACTCTGCCCCAAGAACAGCAAGCGTCATGGCATACGCCTCAAGAATCTCGTCCTTCGACCATGTTGCGAGGCTGTCCTTGTAGAGCTTACGGATGATTTCGACTGCGTCCTCTTTTTTCATAGGAGTCAGCCGGAGGTTGTGCATTCTCTTGAAGTGGTCGAACGCCTCGACAGTCATCGCGTTGACGCGCTTGACTATCTGCGTGTCGAACGGGTCAGGAGCAGTTTGCTTCATGACGTTGTCCGTGACTTCTTTTATGACGTTCTCAACTTGCTGACGTGAGCGGTTAAGGTCAGCAATTGTGGGTTTGGTTTTCATTGCGTTATCTCCTTACCATAAATTGACTGGAAGTCGGGCGCGCATTCCTGCGGTAACCCAGCGGGCCACCTTGGTCCAATGCCTTTTACGAACATTTTGTCGGACGTCCAGATAACAGGCTTACCTCCGCCATTCTTTGCAGAGTAGAACACTTGGGAGAACAAGCCGCCAATGTCGTTGCGGAGGCCGGAATATACGCTTGGAAGTTCTCGAATCTGTTGGGTCAATTCGTCCTTCTCCACCGCAGAGTGCATGATGAAGACGACGTGGGCAGGGAGGCAAGTCGACGATAGGATTAACTGCCTAACCTTGTTCCCCGCCTGATACGCCCATTGACGGGCATCGGCCATTGCGTTGGGATTGAAGGAGGACAGGTGCGCGAGGATTATATCGGTGTAGCCTGTAACGCTATCGAAGACGATGGTTTTGTAAGGCAACTCCTTTTTGCTCGCTAGTTGGTTGTAATCGCGATAGAAAGTTTGCAAGCCTTCTTGAGACTTCGTCGGGAGGTAGTCGAGTGCGAGAGTGACTGGACACACTGTCGAATAATCCACCATCGTTATTGGCTTGGTTGCTTGTAAAGCAAACTTGCCCGCTGGCACGGAGTCAATGTCGGCGTGAGTGCAGTCGAAGCCGTCAGTTTTTTTGTCGGGGATGACGTCAATGCCACCATGGTCGAAGCCGAAGTAGAGCATGGGTTTGGGGTAACTTCCCACAACTGCACCAGTCTTAAAGGACTTAGGTGCTCCCATGCGGAGTTCGCGAATGAGTTTCATTGGCACACAAGCTTTCTTTTTATAACCATTCTTGCTGGTTGTGCAGGCATTTCTTCCAAAACTTCAACGATTTTACAGTTCGGTGGTGGTGCGCCGTTGTAACAATAATAAGTTATCCCGTTCTTTTTGGTCTCGTAATGAACATTCGCGTTATCCCCGGGTCTTTTGTCCCATTTACCCCCGATTACTTGAATCACTTTAATCACGTCTTCGTGACTAAGGTTATCAAAATCAATGCGGTTAGTTCCGATAAGAGAAGCATTGAGTTCAAGTTTTTCCAAGTCAGGCTGCTCTAAAACAACCTTTAATTGGGCTTGTAAGTTTTTAATGTTTTCATTTAACCGGTCAACTATTTTTTGTTTTGTTGTCATATTTTGAGACCTTTCGTCCACGTGTTTTCTTCGAACAAACTTCCATTCAAAATCATGTCCCGTTGTTCGCGCGGGCATGAACAAATATCGTAATAATCGCACAAGCCAAACTTATTCGTGCAATTCCAACGATGCCGAGGGAAATGCCCGTTCGCGTGATAAGCGAAGATGTTTTGCACAAGGGCCAGCACATCAGCTTTCCATTCGTCGAGCATGTCTTGAGAGACGTAGTAGGGAACTCGCTTGAAATCCGTGCCGTCGATGGAGGACTTCTCGCTGAACTCGTCGCGCTTAAGCGGTCGACGGACTCGAATGGCGTCAATGATGTAGCCTTGTGGCTTCTTTCCTGTGACTTGCGACAAGGCCCAACAATAGCCGAGTTGTCCCCCGTCCATGCCCATTTGTTTGTCGAAAGACTCGCCGAATTGGAAGGCGGTCTTGTGGTCGAAAGACCAGATGCCGTTGTTGTCTTGGATACCGAGGTCAATTTTGCCACAGTAGATGATGGGGACTTTGATTAGGTTAAGATTCTCGTCTATCCCTGCTCCGACCTCCCCAAACGGCAACGCAAAAGTTGCCTCGATAATTGGCTTACCAGCTTGATTCTTCAGTATCTCGAAGGACTCTTTCTTGTAGATGCTGTTATAAACCGCCATCATCTTGCAAGCGTGGTTGTAATTACGGAAGTCTGACTCCGGCTGTGGATTTTCGGACAGCCACGCAAGCATGTCAACCTCGATTTTGACCTTAGTCAGCTCGTTGACTTCATTCGTGCCGACGGTGTTGTAGCGTGTCTCCAAGCCACGGTGGATTGTGGAGCCAAAGTTCGCTCCGACGCGTTCGGCGCAAGGTGTGCGGCGAGAGAGTTCCGAGTATTGGAACATTCGGGGGCATTTGAGTTTTTCGAGACCGGAGTTGTCGATTAAGAATGCTCCGTCGACTAATGGTAAGGGTGGTAATGTCATACAAATTCACTTATGTCTTGTTGTTTTTTTGTTGTCTTCTTCTCCTTCGTCGCTACTCCCACGCTCGCAATGTGCGCCTGCATGGTTTGGAAGTTACGATGGTCGCGCAGCTTTGAATGCCACGCTGACAACTCCTCTGGAGTCATCTCAACGAGCGGCTTGTTTGGAGCGAGAACGCTTACTCCGGGTGGTAGGCTGCTCAACGGGGCTTCCGCTTGTAGCAACGCTCGTAGGCTCTCCGATTGGTTTGCCGTGGGCGTCGCACAAGGTGATTCTGCAGTGAAGGACGGCGGCTTGATAGCCGTAGCGGTCTCCGGTTTCGAGTTTGAGTCTTGTGGTGAGTTCATGTAAGAATTTGTCAATAAGGATACTTGCCGTGGTTTGTAACGCGCCATCTTTGGCTTCAAGTCGTAGAATCTCGCCCCGTATTTTCAATGGGACTTCGATGGTTGAGCGGATTCGTTGTGGGTCTTGTAGCCAAGGGTTTTTGAATTCGAGCATGTGTTTGAGTTGTTAATTGTTCGTTGCCGTAAATTGCTTTGTTATGTTCCATTTCGTATTCATAATTAGTAATGTGCTGAACCCGTTCAAACTCGGATTCGTTACGAAAGAAGTTATTTCCTTTCATTTGTTATTTTTATTTGGTGTGAGTGAAACCTAAATTTTTCGCCCGTTTCGACATCAACGCAATGATAAAAGTTGATTGTTTCGTCGTAGAAGATGATTTTCACAGGTCTTTGTTTGCCGTTTTGTAAGGTCGCAATGCCGAAAAGGTTTTGTCCAGTTTCTGGACCTAACGGGGAAGGAGAATCGCTCATATTCTTGTGGCCTTTGCTCCAAGTGCACTAGGACATTCAACTTTTAAGTAATGTTCTACTGTCCACTTTCGGTGATAGGTTTTGCAAGGTTCACAACGAGTTCCAATTTTCTTGACAGGATTAACACCACAACGAATACAAAGCCCTTCAAATGCTGCTTTACGTAGCAAGCAACGATATGAACGGCTTTTGACGTTGCTATAGTGGTCTTTAATCATACAAATTCAGCAATATCAATAGGCTTGGAAACTTGACGAGTTGCGACACGCTTTAGCGGAAGTCCCTCGAAGCGTTTTAGTTTCTCCTTCGCTGCCTTGCGTTTGGCTTTGTCAGCAGAACGCGCGAGAAGGCGCAGCTTGGCAAGTTCACCATACCAGCCTTGTTTCGTGCGGTTGGTAATGCGGCGGTCGGTGAGCTTAACGCCGATAGCATCGCGCCATGTCGACTTGATAGGAACCCTGAAGTCTGCTGGAAGGGGCTGTTTGGCCATATAGTATATTAATTCATGGCTGCCCACCGCCGAAGCGATGGGCAGGTTGAACTAACAACTATCAGGCAAACTCCGGCGCACGTTTCGCATCTTCCTGACGACGCTGCTCGATGAGAGCTTTCGCAAGGTTGATGGTATTGCGATGCAACACGGCCTGCTTCTCGTCTGGCGGGAGGTGGTGTGCAGGAACGACTTGGAAGTTCTCGAAGGCAATCGGGTCGATGGCGACACCGGAGCCTGACGTGTATCCCGTCGTGAACTTCTCCGCCCACTTCTGCTGCGAACCATTCGTGATGATTTGCGTTGCTCCGGCCATTGCCCACTTGGGAACGAGACCAGTGCCGGGCTTACGAATGGCTTTCGTGATGTCGAGGACGTAGCAGGGCTTACCTTCGGCGTCGACTTTGTCGCCACAGGTATCTGCGATAGATTGCAAGAACGCCTCGGCAGCTTTCTGTGCGGTCTTGGCGTCACCTGACGGCTTGTTGAAGCCGGGAGTCGTGAAGGAGCCATCAGCGAGACTCGCCGTAAAGCGGTCAATATGTTCGCCTTCAGTTTCCGCAGGGACGGTGACCGTCTCGCCGTCTTTTGTGACTTGCTTCGTCTTGCGGGTGAAGCCGAGTGTGTCAATCTTCTCACTCAAGTCCGAGCGACCTTCGACCAGTGCGACTTTCTGCCGTCGGTCAGCATTGACGCAGTCGGTTACGCGAGTCACCTTCGTCGGGTCTTGAATAAAACCAAGAATGTCGGAGTCCTCAAACTCTATGACATTAAAGGTGATACCCAGTTGTGTTCCAGCTTTATTCAGTTTCATTTTTGTTTGTCTTTCTTACGTAAGTGAGACGTTATTTGTTAAGTCGGTGTCTCATGCCGTTCGGCACTTGGTGCCAAAATTTCAATACAAGAAGAAGGAAGAACCCACTCGGCGTTCTCGAATCCCGCAAACGAGCATTTTATTGTCGGACAAGTAGGGTTTTCGATTTCTACGGTAGAGCCTATAAGCTGCTCGACAACGGAAATAGGGATGTTCGCCTTGAGTAAGGCGTTTATCGAGTCCTGACTTGCTTTGATTTTTGCGAGCATTGGGAATTAAGATAGCAGGAAGCGAGCCAAGAGAATACGCGAGATAAGCTAGTTATTCTCCTTTTATTGCCGGGTCGAGGTTGTTGTAGGTGGTGAGGGCTTGTTCTTCTCTTGGAAATTCAATCCACGCGCATTCAATCCACGCGCTATCGAGGCAATATGCCAACTCCTTCGCAACCTTTTGGAGTTGGGCGAGTTTTAATTGTGATTTTGCTAACGACTCTGCAAGGGCAAGCACGTCGTCACAAGTAGTCAATGCCATATTAGCAGCCTTCGCCTCATCAAGCTCGCGTTCCAACCTTGCTTGAGTCGCTACCTGTTCAACATTGTAATCGTATTGATTTTGAAGCTCGCGTTCGAGTTGCCGGGCGAAGTCAGAGTCAACAACATCGCCATCGGGTGAAGCTAACCCAGTAATACGGTGAAATGCGTGAGCATCCGTCCTCGGCGTGGGTGATGGTTTGAATCCACCGTCGGTGATTGTTCCACCATTTGGTAGAGGTGTAGTTGATTGTTTTTGTTCGTCATTCATTTGTTTTCTCACATCAGCCATTGCCTTGTCGCCGGTCGTGTTGTCAGGCCATGCGGATATTGAATTGTTCCTGTTCCAGTTCCCAATCGCGGCTTCTTCTGGTTTCCAAGGACGAAGGGTTGGTGTGGGTTTGATGCGGTATTCGTCTATGGGCCTGTCTAGTGCTAATTGTTCTTTTTCTATAACAAACCAACATGGTTTTTCTTTTGAGCCTACGTTATACTCAATAGGAATACCTGCAACCCAAGCATCAAAGATGGGTTTAATTGCTTTAGCTTGACTAAGTTTCATTACGCTACTCTCCTTCCTTGTTCATCATACTTCGGTTGAGGAAATCTAGCACCGTTCATGTAGTTTGGTGCTTCGATGACTCTCACGAAACGAGAGCCAACTTTCGCTTTCCATTGTTTCTTTTGTTCGGGTGTGGTGAATTTCGTGTTCATATTGTTTTGAATTTTGCTACTAATTCTTGTTTTTCGAGCTTGTAAGTTTGTCTATTAAGACGCCATCTCTGTTCTTTTGGCGTGTTAGGATGAATGTGAGTAATCAGAAATTTACCCCATGTATAAAATTCAGTGTGAGGAAGTCCACTAACAAGTCTTGAAAGATAACAAGAGTCATTTATGTTTGCATTACTTATTAGATATGGACTTCTCATATATCCTCCAAACATTATTCGTCCAGTTCCGATACCCAACAAAGTCCACAGACGGTGGGCAATATCGAGTGCCGAGAAATTGAATGAAGGGGAGCGAGACAGCCATGTTCTCCGTCACACGAACACTAGACCCAATAACATGAATAGACGTTTTCATGTAATCAATGTCTCTCGACTCCCCTTCAAAATCTCTCCACGCGTGCTGGATTGTGTTAATACAAACTACGCGTGGAGACGTGCAGGGAATCATCACTCCATAAGGATGTTTGCTGTGAGTTCCTTCTGCACGAAATATCGCGTTGGCAATACGGTCGGATGTCACAGATGGCATTACAGCCAGCGTTTTTGAGACTTGACTCTGTGCACCCGCTGGCATTATTGTCAACGCTAAAATAAAAAGTGGCGTTTTCATTAACGACGATAAGCCCACAAACATTCGTAGATAAAAACAGCCGTGAAAAAGTCGATGAAGTAGTAAATCATAGGTATTCGTCCTTTGGTTTGACCAACTTGCTCCAACGCCAAAGAAAGCAGCCTTTGTTGCTGTTAGCAACACCTCTTGGTCGTCCGCGAAAATCGAAGAACTCGGACACTACTCGCGGAAACGACAGCCGAGACAACGCTAGGTCACCAGCGGTCTGCGGCGTCGACGTCACATTCGTGTCCGAGTTCAAATTAAGACTCAACATAAGCTGTAATGAAGTGCGTGTCGAGGGAAAACGACTGACCTTTTGCTGACGCGTTGCAGTCATGTTGGGTAAGATGTTAAATAAGCTTTTTATACTTCGCAATCATGTCGTCAAGTTCACGAAGACGATTACTGATTGTGAGACGGTCAAACTCAAGGTCTTTGACCGCGTTACGCATTGTAGCTTCTGCGGTTAGGATTTTGTCCATTATCGACTGACCAGCAATTTGCTGTAGTTGCTTTTTCGCTTTAGCTGGACTGATATAATCGGGGTGAACATCCGTGTAATGCTGTCTCATTGCGCCACGACCGAGAACTGAAGTTCCACATTGTTTGCAGGTATAGTTTTTCATTTTATTTGTTTGTTTGTTAGTTCCACCAAATCAAGTCGTCCTGCTCGACCCAATGTGCAATCGCGCACTTGGAGTCAACGAACCACCAGAAAGCGCGAGAGAACGACTTGTGGATTGTTGTCCCGTTGGACAGGACAAACTCACGGGTTTGCTTTTGATAGGATGTTGTGACCTTGACTGTCATATCACAACGAGAATAGAAGTTCTTCCGCACCGAAGACTTGATGCTTACCACATTCTTCACATTCATAGTTGCGTGCATCAGGTTCACAACCATCTTGTTCCGCACCACACGCTTTGCAGAAACCGATGTTGGTGCAATCTACCATGTTTGACTCAATGGCTTTTTCAATACGTTCAGGAGTTATTGATTTGTGCATATGTGACCTTTTTGTTTGTTTTTCGATGTTCTGTCCAGAAAGCGGACTAAACGCTAAATTAAACCAGTAAAAGTGTCCTTAAAAAGGGATTCAAAAACATCAAAAGATTCGTCAGTTAATAAACGAGACCAAAGGCGTTGTTTTTCTTTTGACAGGCAAGAGATTAAAACTTGCGCTAATTTAATTTTGTTTTTTCTATCGAGTTTACTCCACAATGCTTCATTAACTAAAGTTATTTGTTTTGTTTTCATTTTGTTTGCCTATTATACTGATTTACTCGCGCATTCCCTACAACGATAGGGAAACGGCAACGAGGTGTCCAGCATAAAAGTATTCGTGCAATCCTGCACTTGACATTTGAGTTGCTCAACGACAGGAGCCGAACCCGCAAAGTCAATTTCCCGCTTGCGCTCCTTACGATGATTGTTCGAGTATTTCATTTGGTGTTCTGGGCAACAAAAACGCTGCTTGCTCTCGCGCTTGACGAATGGTGCATTGCACGACTCTAACGCACAAACGCCAGTCTCAACATCATCCTTCATCGCAGCGTTAAACAACGGCTGCAACTGCTGAAAGCAGACATACAAGGCGCGTAGTTCTTTTTTACTAATCGCCAGAATGGGGTTTAAGTCGTCGCTCATACAAACTCGCTTATATCAATCTTGGGTTGCTTTTCAACTTTTGGCTTTGAAATCCTGACTCTTTTCCCTTCGTAAGAATCAAACGATTGAATCTTCATTTCCAGTTTTTCAACTGGGTCAAAGTAATCCAAATGTCCCATGCAATACGAACCATCAGCACGGATAATGCAGCATATCACACCATCAGTAGCTACTAACCGTCCACAAAACGAATCAATCCCAATAATACTGCCCGTGATACAATTAGTCAACCGCCAATAACCATGCTTTGTAGGCTTCGGTGCAGCAATATCTAATTCACGCCAGAGTTCGTCAATGTTGCGAAACGGCTGCGGGATAAAGCTACGCTCCTTAAGGTCAGCCAACGCCTCTAGTAAAAGCGGGCTAATCCCTTTGCGCCTTGCATGATCCGGCGGCTCTTTAATTGCCGATAAGCTACAATTCCAATTCGATGCCATAAGAGGATGATAGCATTATCTATGCCATTGATTTACTGATTCGTTGCACTCAATTCTCCATTTTGCCTCATTCTGCACGTCACGTCCCATCCAATCAGGGGGCTAGGGTGACATGAGACGTGGGATGCCAAGACGTGACGTCTTATTTTTTTTTTTTTTTTTTTTTTTTCTTCTTTCAAAACAAGGCTT
>CAZNOW010000013.1:0-38040 GCA_964574915.1 uncultured Candidatus Saccharibacteria bacterium | reverse complement strand
ATCAAATACTAATCCAAGCGGTTTGTTATAATAGTATTTATACCGAATAAGTTGAGGAGAAAGAACCTATATGAGTAGTATTGACCAACAGTTTGTAGAATTTGTCGTAAAGTCACTTGTCAGCAAACCCGATGCCGTAAAGGTTGACCGACGGATAGATGAAAAAGGTGTTCTTCTAGAGTTAACGGTTGATCCGGAAGATCTAGGCCGAGTCATTGGCAAACGCGGCGCTACCGCTCAATCCATTCGAACATTACTGCGGGCTTTAGGCACTAAAAACGACGCCCGGTACAACTTAAAGATAATCGACAACGGTATGCCACCTCCACCGCGAGACCGGATGCCGCAAGATAACTATCTGCCAAGAAGTGATGATTCCAGTAGTTCAAGGCCTTCTGATGATAATTCCAGTGACACTGGTGACAATAACTATCCTCCAGAACCAGAACAAGAACCGGAAGTTGAAGTTAATCATCACGAAGAAGATGCCGAGCCGGAGTCTGAAGCAGAACCGGAGCACGGCAACGACCGCTTAGAGCGGACTCGTCAAGAGCTCAAAGATCTCGACGACCTCGACGTTTAAAATAGACTTTAGGTATTGCAGATCGATAAGCTATCGATTATAGTAAAGATTAGTCGATCAGACGGCTATTTTACAGATAATGTAAATATAAGCTCTACGCGAGCCAAATACGCTATAAAAAGCGTTATCTGGGAGCTTTATATGTGACAAAAAGGATCCCCCAAATGGGGTTCTTTTTGTTTGTGGTAAACTTATGGCAATGAAAATTCAGATTATCTCTTTATTCCCCGAAGTCATCACACCTTATTTAGGCGCCAGCATGCTATGGAAAGCTCAGGATAAAGGTATAGTCAGCTATGAGTTGATTAATCTGCGGGATTTTGGCTTAGGTACTCGGCGGCAGGTTGATGATACCCCATATGGCGGTGGTGACGGTATGCTATTAAAACCCGAACCTTTAGTAACGGCCATTGAACTGGCCAAGACCAAATCGCCTCAAGCTAAAGTAGTTTTACCGACTCCGAGGGGCAAAGTCTATAAACAATCTGATGCCAAACGTTTAGCAGCCGCCGGTCAAGATTTAATAATCGTCTGTGCGCATTATGAAGGTTATGATGAGCGGGTCACGAAATGGGTTGATGAGCTGTTTTGTATTGGCAACTATGTTTTAACGGGCGGAGAACTGCCGGCTTTGACTATTGTTGATAGCGTTGTGCGGCTTTTGCCTGGGGTATTGGGCGGTGAAGCCAGTGCGGTAATTGAATCATTTCAAGATGACGATCTGACGGTTGAGTTTCCTCAATATACCCGACCGGAAGCATTCCGCGGCTTGAAAGTCCCGGAAGTATTATTAAAGGGTCATCACGCTGAAATCGCCAAGTGGCGCGCCAGCCATAGTCAAAATCAGAATAATCAATCTTGAGCGCACTTAAACTCGAGGCTCTTGGTTAATAATTCGGCTTTGTAGAGTACTGCCAGTTATCTGATAATTAGGACTATACGTTAAATATTGGTTCATGGCGGCATCGATTTTACTATTGTCGACTGTCCACCGTCCGTTAACTTGAGTAATCTGACTGACACCGGTTACGGCGGCAATAATTTGCAGCTCTTCCCAGTTATTGGCGACAAACGGTGCTGGACCGTCCATTTTAATGGGGTTTAAAGAAGTAGCAAATTGTTTTTGGTTATAGAGCAGATTATAGATAACCTGCGAAAGTGTCCAAAAACCCATGGTTGAGGTGGTATTGGGCGAATCAGTTTCAAGCGCCCGGGCGATCATGAATTTTAACTGATCAGGATCATTACCGGGCTGAACAGATGACCCCCATGGCGAAGCTTGTAGCTCAGAAGTGCTAACCGGTACGCCTTCATTAGCGAGCTGCTGCCAGGGATTTTTATCACCAGCCAGTTGTTCGGTAATCTCAATGACCGTCGTGGTATCGGGTTGAATCTCTTCGGTTTCACCATTTATTTTTACCGGGATATCCGAAGGTGAAAACGGAGTTTGTTGATAGGAATCAAGCCCTAAGGTGACGTTACCCTTGCCATGGGCTTCTTTAATGGCGTCTAAAATAGTACTTCGAAAATTGAGCATTTCTTGAATAACCGACGAACTAGAAAATTTTTGCATCAACCTGATTAATTCAGATAGACTAGGAGCATTTTTAAAATCGACCGATCCGGCTAAATCGGCTGTACCCGACCAATTCACCATAAAGCTGGCGTTTGGTTGGTAAGATAGGACGATTTGAGCCATTTCTTTCTCAAACGACGGGCTCATGATCCATTGCTGGGGACCAGCATGATTTCGGGGTTCATTATCGAGTTCAAAATAATTAATCGTCGGATATGACTGAACGACCTGCAGCATGACTGTATCCAGCCATTCTTTAGCTTTTAGGATTAAATCGGGGTAGGGCATATTAGGGGTAATTTCGGCGCCGTTCGGCGGTAAGTTACCGGTTGGGATTAATGAAGTGTCCGGTTTGACTGATGATTCTGGGATAGTTGGGACATAAGATTCCGGCCAGCCGGGGCTTTTCAGAGGTCCGATCCCGAGTAAAACGCTCACCCCTTGGCCGGTGCTGGGATTTTTATAAGAAGACAGATAATCAAGATACGGCTGATAATAAGCCAAGCTGAAACTGCCGTCGGGCATCAGGGTATTTTGCCAGCGGATACCCAAACGAATTTGTTTAATACCCAGCTTTTCCACCTCAAATTTTAAGATATTCAGATTGACTTGTTGCTGAGCTTGACCTTCGACGGATTGAGAATAAACGATGGCGTTAACGTTACCCGGAAGATTCCATTCCGGCATAAAGGTATCGCCGCCTTGAACGTTTTTTAGCTGATTGGCGTGGTCAATTAAAAATTGGTTAGTCGACGAATTATCTATTTCCGCCTGAATGGCTGCTTGTTCACGGAGCTGCGGACCGCCAACTAGGTTAATTACGTTACTTTCCAGTGTACGGAAGATATCCGTTTGTACCGAAGGCTGCCCAAGAGCTTGAGGTATAGTTTCGGCTCCGGCAGACAAGCCGACAATTCCCAAACAAATTCCGCCCATCCAGCGCCTAACCGATTGTTTATGCTTAAGTACTTTTTCGGACTGCCGATGATGGCGTTGTCCGACGGCCAGTTCCATGCGCGTTTGATGGTCGATCAATAGTGGCCGTTCGGCCAGTCGGGTAAGTAGTGGTAATTTATCTGAAGCCGAAAGATGAGACCAGCGGTTATGCAAAATATAGGCAACTTTAGCTCGTCGCACGGAATCAGTTTGAGAAGGAGTCAATCCGGCAATCCGTTCATTTTTATCCGGGCGTTTACGGCTAATCGGAAACAATCCATCCTCAGGTTCGATGTTTTCCGGTGTAGCCTTAACAGGCGGCGAAGCTTTATCTTCTATGGTCGCCGTTTCAAGCGGTGAAATAGCCAGGTGGCCATTTGCTTCTACTGGGTAAGTTGCAGGGCTAACGGTTACGACTGGAGTTTCAGTGTTTGGGTCTTCAATCCACCTTATTAATGTTTCATTTTGTTCAATCATTACGACCTAAATATCAAGGTGTGCTCATCACAGTATGACATAAAAAAATATATTCAGCTAAGTCGAAAAATCCGGTAATATTTACGATTATCGACATTGTATAATGTTGAAGTTTATAAAATTTAAAAGGAGGATTTATTGATATGAAACGGTGGCAAATTAAGTCAGTTTATGCCCACTGTGATCTGCCCTGCGGGGTTTACGATCCGGCGCAGGCCAAAATCGAAGCCGAAAGCATCAAAGCCATTATGGAGAAATATGCCGGTCTGGACGAACCCAATAAAATCCGGGCGATTATTATCAAAGAACAGCGGGCTGAGTTAGTTAAGCAGCACTTAATGGTGTTATGGGCGGATTATTTTAAACCAGAACATTTACAAAAATATCCCGATCTACATGATAAATTCTGGAAAACTATCAAACAGGCCAGTGAATGCAAGCATCGTCTGGAACCAGCTGAAGGTCAGAAATTAATTGATCAGATTGATGAAATTGCCAAAATCTTTTGGGAAACTAAAAATAAAACGGCGGCCTAAGTATTTATGAAAATGCCGATATTAATTAGGCGTATTGAAGGTATTAGCATGGTCCCCAGTCTAAAGCCGGGACAGCTTGTCATGGCTTGGAAATACAGCGAACCGCAGGTCGGCGATCTGGTCATTTTATGGCATGAGGATCTTGAAAAAATTAAAAGAATACACCGCATTAACGGCCGTCAATATTATGTTTTAGGTGATAACTGGGCGGTCAGTATTGACAGCCGTCATTTTGGTTATCTGGATCGTAGTCGGATTATCGCTCGAGTGATTTGGCCGATACGGTTTCTATTCCGTCAACCAGAATTACCATTCTAGGGACCTAGGCTTCAATATGTTTAAAGCGGTAAGCCCCAAAAGCTATTAAGACAATGGCTGTGATGATTAAAACTACAAAATCCTTAGTCATGCCGTAATGGGTTTGACCAATCATGGCGTCGCGCATTCCGTCGATAGCGTAAGACATCGGATTGCATGCGGCAATAATCTTTAGCCAATTGGGCACAAAAGTTAACGGATAAAGGGCGCCGCTTAAGAAAAACAACGGGAAAACCAGGAACTGGTTAATAGCTTGAAAACCTTGCATATCTTCAACGAATGAGCCGATACCAGAACTAAAACTGGCAATTGCTACCGACAAAATACAAAGTATCAGCAGAGCCAATATAAGCAATCCCCAGTTATCAACTTTAAAGCCCAGGAATAAGGAAATAATAAATACCAAGACGCCTTGGATGACTGCTGTTGTCGCTCCGCCCAAAGCTCCCCCGATCATTATTTTCAAACGTGATACCGGTGCCACCAAGGTCTCTTTCAAAAAGCCGAACTGTTTATCCCACATGATCATGGCGCCGTAAAACATGGCGGCAAATAGTACGGTTTGAGCCATGATGCCCGGCACTAAGAATTCCAGATAATTACCTTGTCCGGCCCGTTTATAGACTGAGCCTAAGCCGTAGCCTAAAGCCAATAAAAATAAAAGCGGCTGACCGATAGCACCAACTATTCGGGAGCGGGCCCTAATAAAGCGTTTCAGCTGTCTCAGCCACAAAATGTAGATTACCTTCATCGCATACTCCTGGAACGGCCCCGATCATGCCAGGTCTGACTAGCGCTGATCTGCTCGTCACGGACAGAGTGCCCGGTGATGTTTAAATAAGCGTTTTCTAAAGTTTTGGTATGGGTTTGCTCCATAAGTTCATTAGCAGTACCTAGGGCCACAATTTTACCATAATCGATCATAGCGATTCTCTCCGCTACCGCTTCAGCTTCCTCGATGTAATGAGTTGAAAAAAAGACGGTCATATTCTCATCACGGTTCATCTTCTTGATGTAATTCCAAAATAGGTTTCGGGTTTGAGCATCTAATCCTAAAGTCGGTTCATCGAGGAAAAGAACGTGGGGATGATGCAGTAGTGCCCGGGCAACTTCCAACCGTCGCTTCATGCCGCCGGAATAATACTTGACTGGGCGGTTGCGATGATCCCAAAGCTCCACCATTTCCATCAGATTTTCGATTCGAGTACGGGTTAACTTTCCAGATAAACCATAAAACACCGCATGTAATTCCATATTTTCATAACCGGTTAACTCGACATCCAGACTGGGATCTTGGAAAACAATACCGAAACTTTTACGGACGGCGTCCTGGTTTTTGACGACATTAAAACCGTTAAGATAGAGCGTACCACCAGTAGGCCTGAGCAGCGTGGTAAGCATTTTAATAGTCGTGCTTTTGCCAGCCCCGTTTGGCCCTAAAAAGGCGAACAATTCTCCTTTTTTAACCTCAAAAGATATTTTATCGACAGCTGTTACCGAACCAAACTTTTTAACCACGTCAATAGCAGTGATGATACTGTCGTTTTCAGGCATTTAGTTTAGATTTTTCCTCTCCGAATTCAAGAGCTTGTCCGGCGGCTCTTTCTCTAGTGTATTCCCGTAATGGTTTTTCGCGAAGTAGTAGTGCGCTAATAAAGGCGGCTATACCGAAAGGTATACCAATCAAAAACATATCATGAAAAGAATGAACATAGGCTGATAATAAATCGTGGCGAATTAGAACTGGTATATGGCTGATTTGCTCGACGCCGCTGGACAACCCGCTGACTACTTTAGTACTGATGGAACGAGGCAAAGTTGAGCCAAGATAGCCGGTTATTCGGGAAATTAATATGGCACCAAAGATACTACCCCCCAAGGCGCTACCAATAGTGCGAAAGAATGATACGGTCGAAGTAGCCGTACCCAGCTGCCGATGCTCAACCGAATTTTGAACAGCCACGATTGGAACCTGCATCAGTAACCCGAGTCCCAGACCAATCACGAACATCCACAGTGACAGCGTAAAGTAGCTGGTAGTTAAACTAACGTGGCTAAACAACCACATACCGATAGTCATTAGCGATGTCCCGATAATCGGAAAGATTCGGTAATGGCCGTATTTAGTGATTAATCGTCCGGAAGTAATCGAGGAAATAAATAAACCGACCACAATTGGCAGCATCAAAAGGCCGGATTTAGTCGGCGAATAACCACGGACAATTTGCTGATAAAGCGGGATGTAAATTAAAGAAGCAAACATCGCTAGTCCGGTTAAAAAGCCTAACACCGTCGAGACGCTGACAATTTCATTTTTAAACAGGCTCAGCGGGATGACTGGTTCAGTAGCTTTTAGTTCCCGAATCACAAACAGTACTGAAAAGACTAAAGTTGTGGCGATTAAACTGAGAATCTGCCAAGATGTCCAAGCATAGGTTAGACCGCCCCAAACGGTCGTTAAAATTAAACTGACGATGGCAACCGACAGCAAAGCCGATCCCAGATAGTCAATCCGGTGTTCGATTTTATGGGCCACTAGATGTAGGCGGCTGGCAATTAGACTTAAGGCCAAAATTCCCAGTGGCAAGTTAATATAAAAGATCCAGCGCCAAGTTAAATCATCAGTAAAAATACCGCCCAGTACCGGTCCGGCAATACTGGCAATACCCCAAACAGCCCCAAAATATCCCTGATATCGACCGCGTTGACGGGGTGGAATAATATCACCAATAATTGCCATGTTTAAAGACATCATCCCACCGGCTCCGATGCCTTGCAGAGCTCGGAAAAAAATTAGCTGTTCCATGTTTTGACTTAAACCGCAAAGTGCCGATCCGGCCAAAAAGATAATTATAGCAATCTGAAATATTTTTTTGCGACCCAGCATATCGCCTAACTTACCGTAAATTGGCATGGCGATAGCGCTGGTAATTAAATAAGCGGTAACTACCCAGGAAAGCTTGGTTAGTCCATTAAGGTCGCTAGCAATTCGTGGCAGGGCAGTAGCGACAATCGATTGATCCAGGGCGGCTAGCAGCATGGCGATCATTAATGCGATCAATACCGACATGATCTCGCCATGGGTTTTTTCGGGTACGTGTTGGGTGGTGAGGCTGTCGGGAGTCACGCTTTAGTCTCCGAAATAGATTCAGGCGTTGGTATAGTTTCAGTTTTCGCAGCAGCTTCCAGCGCCAAGCGGTGTAGTAGTTTAATTAATTGTTGCCGGTCTTTAACCGACCAACTGTCAAAAAGACTTTTAAAATAATCCCGTTTAGCTCGACGCAGTCCACGCAAGGTTCGCAGACCATGGGCAGTAATCTGGATATGACCGGCTCGCCGATCGGTTCGATCGATTAACCTGACAATCAGACGTTCTTGCTCTAGACGTTGGACAGTGCGGGTGATTGACGGTGCTTCTACGCCAATTTTGGCGGCTAGATCATGTAATTTCCAATCATTGGCGTGACGACTGAGCAGACCTAAAAGGTGAGCGCTAGGGCGGTCAATATTAACTCTGGCTGAATGTTGTACACTATGCCAGAAACGTTGCTTGGACATGGCTCGGGCTAGGTAGCCGATAGCTTCTTCCAACTGATCTAAATCATCATCCATGCTAGACAATATACCTAATTACTTAACAAAAGTAAATAATATTATTGGAGAATAATAAATTGATCAATATCACCCATGACCTCTGATATTAATGTAAAATTTACAAAGATATGTCGATTTAGGCTTAAATCAACAGATTAGTGATTAAAATCATAGTTTCTGTGGATAAAATTGCCCTTTACACAAAATTAATGTCGATGTATATATGGAGCAACCGAAGCTGTGCTTCAAATCACACTTGGCCGAATATCATAAGGGAGGTAAAGCTATGACCGTAAAAAAGTTATTGAAAAACATCAATATTTACAGCCCAAAACAGACCAAAAAACAAACACGGATGCGAAACAGTATATTAGCTTTCACTGCAGTACTTTCGGGAATAGTTATCGGTATCACCGCGGCCTTAGTCGTCGCTATACCGATGATTAAATCGGAAATGAGTGCTCAGGCGGTTCGAACTGTTTCATTAGCACCGGCAGACGACGTTCTAAGTGCTTGCACCCAACCGACCGTCACAACGACTGGACCAGTCGGCCAAGGCCAGGTATTAGGGGCTTCAACCAACGTTCCGGTGCCGTCTACTAGTTCGACAAGCGGTTCCAGTACGCCATTTATTTCCAAACTGGTCAGCGGCGACTTAACTACTTCAACTATCAGTAATACAGGTCCGCAGTCATCCAATACCATAACCACAACTAACACCGATACCACAACCGTCACAAATACCAATGACATTAATGTCAGTAGTAATAATTTTCAGACGGCCAGTACTGGAAATGCTACGACTTCTAACAATACTACAGGTGGTAGCGCCACTAGCGGTAATGCCGATAACAGTAACAGCAGTTCCGTCACGATCGACATTAACAATTAATCGCTAGATCTAGCGTAGCGGCTAACCGGCCGCTGCGTTTTTGGATCTTGCCGGTTATCAAAATATAAATGTGAGTATTTTTACAGACACACATATATATGGCGATACAGTTTAAGCATAACTTGTTTAATGATTTAATATGCGGTCACTTAAACATGGGGAAGGAGTAAAAAATGATTTGGAGAAATCGATTTTCACTAAGCAACCGTCACAGAAGTGTGATTAATCTGCGGTTTAGTTTATTATCGATTCGCAAACTCGTATCCTATACGCTTCTTATCTTTTTAGCCATTGCTTTTGGTTTAATCATAAGTACCCGTTTATCGCCGACCGCTCCGGTATCGCATTTAGCCTCTGATGTAAGTAACAACACCAGTACCACGCCATCGACCAGTAGTACCAATATATCCACTTCTCAATCCAGCCAGACCAGCATATCAAATAGTGTCAGCTCCAGCGTTAATTCCTCAACCAGCCCGTCAGATAATATTACGACCCAGTTAAATGTCACCACTAACTCCAGCGGGTCGCATGTTCAGGGTCAGGTCACTAATAACGGCCAAACTACCAACCTACCCAGTGGCTGTCCTAGCGATCAGAACTTCAGTAGTGGCAACGCCGCCGTTAATTTTACCTGTAATCAAACAACTAACGGCAGCAATGCCTCTAACTCCGTGGTGCAGTTAAACGATAACTCGTTTAATAATTCGATGTCGTTTAGTTCGCCTTAAAAATCTACCGTTGGTCCTCTGACTTCAGGAGGCTGAATATCATTCTTCTGAAGTCGGGTGAACAACCCGAGCAATATCAACCTAAAGTAGTAGCACCCTGTGAAAGGAGGGTAAAATGATTAAAAACAAGATTGTGCGAGCTACTGCTGTAGCTGCTGCATCGTTTGGCTTGGTGGCTGGTCTATCAGGTATTGCTGGGGCTAGTTCCGGTACCATAAGTGATACTGGTCCTAAATCTACCAATACCGTAACCTCGACTACCACGAATGACGCCAAAGTCACTAATACTAACCACTTAATGTTGATGACCAACAATATGCAACATGGTAATAGTGGTAAAGCCGAAGTTAGTGATAATACTACCGGCGGCAGCGCTACCAGCGGTGATGTTAGTAATAGCAATGACGTTGTTGCCTCGATTTCAGTTGATAACAGCATGTCTAACATGTTAGGCGATCCGAGTTCTTCGAGTGACACCGGTAACATCAGTGATACCGGCCCTAACTCTAGTAATGTTGTGACAAGCACGACTGACAATAGCATTACCATTGACAATGAAAACGATCTGACGATTTCTAGCAACAATTCCCAAACTGGTCAATCTGGCGACGCCACGGTTAAAGACAATACCACCGGCGGCGACGCTACCAGCGGATCTGTGTCGAATTCCAACAGTGATTCGTACACCATTACGGTTACCAACTAGAACTATTTAGATAAAGATTAGTTTTAAAAATTAGGTTGAGCAGGCGTGGGGGCTGCTGCTACTAGGCTCCCTCGCCACCATTATTGCAAACTGTACCAATTGATTTCTTTAGAAAGGCAAGAATAAATGATATACCGCATCAATCAACCAAATCATTCATCTAGTGAAATAATAAAAAGGCTCTTTTTTGGCTTATCGGCCAGTATTTTTATGGTTTTTGCCCCGATAGCTCAATATGTGTTTGCAGAAGGCGCTGATAATTCAACTTCTTCTGGAAATTCATCATGTTCGCCGGTGGCTCCAGCCCCGACTGGAATTATTAGTCCGACCGGTTCGGACGCTGTAACTTACACCTACGATTCCTGTACCGGCTTATGGGTTAATCCTTACTATACCTGGAGTCCGGCTACCCAAACAGCCACGCCGATTACTCCTTATGTCTATACTTGTAACACCAATTCATGGAAGTGGGATTATTTAAAGTGGGTTTATGATCCGTCATCGCAAACCTGGTCGCAAATAAGCGTTTCAACAGATAATTTACCGGCGGATGCTATCATTGCTACGGATTCACTAATCGATTGTGCTCCGGTGGCACCCAGCAGTAATACGGATCCTTCTAGTTCAAATACCGATTCTTCGATCAGTAATACCGGTCCCAATTCAACCAACACTACTACTGACAATGGTACCAACAATACGACTATCGGTAACTCGACCTCGGTAACTTTAGCTAATCAGATCGGGTCGCAAGCTACCACCGGTAATGCTTTAGTGGTGGGCGATACTACCGGCGGCAGTGCTACCAGCGGTAATGCCACTACGACCGATAACGTCTTGAATTCGGTGCAATCTGCTACCGGATTAAACGGTAATGTCACTACCTTTGTGGCCAATATTAACGGTGACGTTCAGGGTAATCTAATTGTTGACCCAAGCCAACTTCAACCGACCACCTCCAGCTCAACCCTCAATAATAATCTGACAATTAATTCGCAAAACAACGGTCAGATTGACAATAATATTAATCTGGCTTCAGATAGCGGTAACGCTACGGTCGCCGACAACACCAGCGCCGGTAACGCCACCAGCGGTAACGCTGAAACGGTGGCCGACATTGTCAATAGTCTCGATTCGATTATCAGCTCCGGTCAATCCTTTGTCGGAGTAATTAATATTAATGGTAATTTAAACGGTAATATTTTGATGCCACAAAGCTTCATAAATAGCCTTATAGCCAGTAATGCGCCGAGTACTACCATGACTATTCCGCAAAACGTCGCCAATAACTTAGGTATTACCAATAACAACAATGAAGCAATTACAAACAATGTTACCAGTAACGCTACCAGCGGTAACGCTACGGTCGCCGACAACACCAGCGCTGGATCGGCGACAAGCGGCAGTACTTCTACTAAAGTCACCGTCTTTAATCTAACCGGTAGCGAAGTGATCGGTACTAACTGTTTGCTAGTCTTTGTAAACGTTTCCGGTACTTGGGTAGGTGTTATTATGAATGCTCCGGCTGGGACTACGGCGGCGGCTCTTGGTAGCGGTATTACCGAAAATACCAACAATAACACTACAGTCAATAACAATAATAACAATTCAATTACCAATAATATTAATGTGGCGGCTGAAAGCGGAAACGCTAACGTTAAACGAAATACCAGTGCCGGTAATGCCACTAGCGGTAACGCCGATACTGCCGTTAATCTACTTAATTTGAATAACACTCAATTTGACTTGACCGGTTGGTTTGGGATTTTGTTCATTAATGTTTTTGGCAACTGGAACGGTAGTTTTGGTGTTTATAGTCCGCCGACTCCGACTACTAGCAGTGGCTCCAGTACCGATCCGGCAGCGACTACCACTCCTACACCAAAGGTCTTCAGCTTTGTACCTAGTGATAATTCAATCACCTCAGCTAGTGATCCTGTACCAAATACTAACGCTCAGCTAGTTAGTAAGGTTGATCCGGTGCTTGGAGATAGTATAGCTAAAGCTATTCATGTACCGGCGGTAGCTACCACTACAAATTCGGCAAGTCACACCAGCCAAATCATCGGCGGTATTTTGTTAATCTTAGGTATCGGTACCTTAATTGCCGAACGGATTATCAGTCAACGCCGCGGACAACAAAGCACCTAGAATCAACAGTAATTATTTTAGAAAGATATAAAATGTAGGCATGTCCGATCGGCGTTCTATGCCTTGGTCACAACTACTGCAAATTTTAATTGCCGGTGCTGCTCTAAGTATTGGCTTGATGTCGTTTAATCCGCTTCTTAGAGACCACTTGGCGGTAATTGCCAGATATTCGCATCCGGCTTTTGTTCCTGTCATCCCTTATATATTTCCGGCCGGCGGACGAACACTTTTTCCGGGATACCGTTTAATTGCTCTTTACGGTTCGCCGGATTTTCCACCTTTAGGCTCTTTGGGTCAGCAGCCACTGCCGGCAACTATTAACCGAGCTAAAACCCTAGCTGAGCAGTATCAACCACTTTTTAGCGAACATGCCTTACCGACGCTGGAAATTATTGCAACAGTGGCCTCAGCAGCGCCGACTCCAAACGGCAGTTACTCGGAGTTTATTAGTACTTCGGAGTTAAATACTTGGGTAACTGCGGCTCAGAAGAGTGATGTTTATACAGTCTTAGATTTACAGCCCGGCCGTGATAATTTTTTATCCCAGGCGCAGCAGTATAAATCGATCCTAGAACAACCTTATGTTGGTTTGGCTCTTGATCCGGAATGGCGGTTGACACCGACACAGTTACCGCTTCAGCAAATCGGCAGCGTCAGCATTGCGGAGGTTAATCAAACTGCTCAGTGGTTAGCCGATCTGACCAAACAGTATAATTTACCGCAAAAGCTCTTTTTACTGCATGAGTTTAGGTTAACGATGCTTCCGGATCGAAATCAGCTGGATACATCTTATCCTCAACTGGCTTATGTCATCCAGATGGACGGACAGGGTACACAGCCGAATAAACTAACAACCTGGAATAACGTTATCGCTAATCCGCCGCCGAATGTCTCATTCGGCTGGAAAAACTTTTATCTAAAAGATTCGCCTTTAAGGACTCCGCAGCAAACTATGCAGCTGATGCCACAACCGCGGTACGTATCTTATCAGTAAGATTTATTTATCTGAGGTAAGTTGGCGTCGGCTAATGAAATAGTGGGACAGGCCACCGACAATTGCGGCCGCACCGGCTATACCGATGAAGTTACCAGGGCCGGTATTAACCAAGACAGGAGGAGTTGTTGGGGGAACAGTTACCTGAGCCTGACAGCTAGTAGAGATTGCGGTTTGAGAATCACCGTTATTTTCAGTGCCGTTCACGGTCACATTAGTAGTCCAGGTGCCTGAAGCAAAGGTGTGAGGTAAAGTTGTGGCGGAAAGGCTGTTAGTAGGAATAGTAGTGGGCGTACTACCGTCGCCGTAATCGAAGATGTAGTTAACGATAGTCACATCGTTAGCAGTGGCGTTAGCCGTAAAAGTATATTCATTAACATTGTTATCGACTTGAGCTGGAGTTAAGACAACACAGGCCAAGGAAGGAGTAACCGGTTTAGGAGGAGTAGTAAACTGGACGGCACAACTGCTAGTGATTGACGGCACTGAACCGGCAACGGTAACGTCGGCGCTGTAAGTGTGGTCGTACTGACTATAGGTGTTAGAGGCATTGGCTGTAGTGTCGCTAGTGACCACCTGTTGGGTATTACCATCACCGAAGTTAAAGGTATAGCTGGTAATACTCATATTTTGAGCTGAAGCTTTGGCAGTAAATTTATACTGCAAAGTTGAATCAACTTCGCTGTCGGTCAGTGAGCTACAAGATATCGATTTAGGAGGCATCGGGGTAAATTTTAATACGTTACCACATTCAATCATGATGGCAAAGTCAGCCTGGTCGTAACTATTTAAGTGGACTAATACCTGAACTTGAGATTGATTATAGGCAAAATAGGTAGTGGCGGCTCGGTCCCAGACGTTGCCTTCAATGTGAGTAAAACCACCGGTTCCGGGGTTCCATCGACCGGCAACTAAGGCGTTAGTACCAACTGTCTGACCATTAACGGTAATTGAACCATCATTGTAAGCGGTACCAATCATAGTATTGCTGGTATTCATACCATTGATGATTGAGGGAGTGGCACCTGCCCAGTTTAAAACAGCTTGAATGTCAGTATTGCCATGGCCATCGCTATTACTGTTGTAATAGCCTTGTAATGAACTGATGTAATTAGCATCAGTCGGGCCAGTTAGACCACAATAGATGATGTTGTATTGCGGATAACTATCTTGTGGACAAGAATCCGCAGATGCTACCGGTGTCAGTGCTGATGGGATCATCAGTAATGAAGTAGCCGTAATAGTTGATAATATGAACAGAACACCCAGTACCGCAAATCGGCATTGGCGTAAAAAAGACATAATTCGATTAGATCGCTTTACCATTGTCTGTCCTCCCAAACTTAATGGATTGCGATAGTATATACCCAAATCGACTTTTAGTCAATAGTTATGCTTACTATTTAAATAGCTGTCTTAATGCTTGCTAATCAACTTGCCATCCTGGAGGTGGAAGGACTCATCAGTCCGGCCAGCTATCGATAAATCATGAGTCACTACCACAATGGTGGTATTTTGGCTGCGGGCCAGATTATGTAACAATTCAAAGATCATTTTGCCGGTTTCACTGTCCAGGTTACCGGTTGGTTCGTCGGCTAAAATCAGGGCTGGTCGGTTAGCCAAGGCCCGGGCGATTGCCACCCTTTGTTGCTCTCCGCCGCTTAAGCGTCCAGGTTTACGGTTTTGCTTGATATCGGTAATCCCAACCTGGTTAAGCAGATCTTGGGCCCGATTTTTGCGCTCATTCCTAGATACTCGGTTAAAACTCATCGGTAACATGACATTTTCTAGAGCTGTTAGATTGGGTATTAAATTATAACTTTGAAAGACAAAACCAATCCGTTGACGTCGATAAATAACTAAAGAATGATCACTTAATTTAGTGACATTTCGTCCACCGATTTCGATGTTTCCGGTAGTCGGTTTTTCCAGCGTTCCTAGCAGACTTAAAAGGGTAGTCTTGCCGCTGCCGCTTTTACCGATAATAGAAGCGAATTGGCCATCCGGTACTTCGAAGCTAACCTTATCGACGGCTAATACCCGGCTATCGCCAGAAGGGAATACTTTAGATACATCAGTGACTTTTAACATTATTCCGTCCTCATTACTTCTGATGGTCTGACACGGGCGATCATCCAACCAGCCGAAGCACTGCCTATTAAAGCAATTATTATAGCTGCACCGAAGCCGTAGCCTAAGATGCTAAAGCCGATGTCGGTTTTAATATCGCTTAAATTACTGCGAATACCGCCTAGTCCAAAACTGCGCCTCAAAAAGCCGCCACCACCGCTGCCACCCCTGATATTAACATTGGTAGTGCCGCCTGGGCCATTTACCTGGAGAGAAGTGGACGAACCGTTAGAGTTGTCAGATACCAGCGTTTGGGTAACTGGACCACCAGCGGCTACGCCAATAATTAGTCCAATAACCGCTCCGGCGATGGTAAATGTTAGAGCTTCGCTCATAAACTGCAAGATTACTCGCAAATTACTGGCCCCGATGGCTTTTAAAATACCAATTTCTCGCCGTCTTTCGCGGACAATCATAATCATAACCATCAGAACTATCACGCTGCCGGCAATCACCGCTCCGATTAGGCAATATAAGGCGATAGATTTAACACTATTCAGTGGTTGTACTGTTGCATTAGCTTGATCTTCACTACTAGTGACGTCGGCAGATGATCCCAAGGTATTTTTAATGGCATTAGTCACCGATGTTAGGTTATCTAAAGAATCAACGGTGGCCACGGCAGAAGTCACATCACCGCTTTGGCTGCTCAATCGTTGTTCGGTCGGCAGTGCCACAATTACGTTATCGTTGCCGGCCTGAGTACTGCTAGTAAAGATAGCAGCAACCGTCATAGTAGTGGTATAGGCGGTAAAAGTAGATCCGACACTTAAACTATTTTTACTGGCCATGGCACTGCTTATCATGGCATTGTCAGTGTCTACCGAACCGTCTATGGCTTTACCGCTACTAATAGTTAAACTAGTACCATTAAGTTGGGTCGGGTCAGTAGTACCTGTGATAGTAATTGGTAGGCTGAAATTGGTGGGTAACTGGAATTGCCCGCCCGATTGACCGCCACCAGAGATGAATAAACGGGCTCCACCTCCACTAAATGATCCATTGCCGTTAGCATTTAAGGTAGTAGGCGATGTTAAACTAGTCGTGTTATTGCTACTGGTTGATCCACTAAAGGCTGAAAAACTAGATACATCTCCAGCAGTCGTTAAACGATCAGTAAGGGTTTCGTCTATGCTTGTGACATGGGCCAGCGACTGGACTTTACTCAGCTCAGATGTAGTTAATGAATTATTGGCTTGGCTAAAGGAGCTAAAACCGGCCGGGGCAATTGTAATGGTGTTGCCGATGGAGCTTTTAACTGAACTGATTTTATTGGAGACGGCTTGATGAGCAATTAACATCACTAAGCATAAGCCGATACTTAAGCCTAGTATCAAAATAATGGCGGCGCTACGGATCATGTTTCGGAAGGCATTGCGCACGCCAAAAGTTATAAAGTTCATATCAGGGACAGTATAGCAATAAACTGAAGAGAGGCTTAAAAAGCCGCACAATATCCACCATTTCATGACAGCCTAGACAAAACCATAAAAGCTTTGACTTAAAATGTGATACTAGACACTGCCAAATAGATGTTTTTAAGGTATAAATAAATTAACTCGAGACCATCTATGGTGGTTAGCAGACCGAGTAAATAACCCCGCTTACCGCGGGGTTTTTAGTTAAACTATCAACTTTAAAATTTAATCGCTTAAAAAAATATTATTGAGATGTTGGAGTGCCGGGGATAGTATCACGGGTATAGCCAGCAATAATTTGTTCAACCATATCGGCCACTTCTTTCGGCTCGTGTTCGCTTTTAATTATGTATTTCACAGCTCCTTTAGATAAGGCCGTTTCAGCATCTTGCTCACCTGCTAGGTTGGTTAGTATAACAACTGGTATAGCTTTAGTGGCTGGGTCAGACTTGAGACGCTCCAATACCTGAAGGCCATTCATCTTGGGCATCATTACATCCAGCAAAATTATAGTCGGATTAAAAACCGGCACTTTAGTTAAACATTCTTCTCCATCAACAGCTACCTCCACTTCGTGCTTTTCAAAGGTGAAGATCTTTTGATACATCCTCAGCATTAACGGATCATCTTCGACAATTAGTATTTTAGCCATTGATCTAAATTATATAGAGTGTATTCACTCTAAGCAACTTACATTAACTTACTGTACCAGTCATACCAGTTGCAGAATTAGTTTGGGTATTAATTTGGACAGTAGTCGTGGCTGCTTGACGTTCTGGCGTGGCAATTGGAATCGTAAAACCAAAGGTAGTACCATGATCAACTTCGGATTTGACTAGTTGAATGATGCCGCCCATGTTTTCAATTATCATCTTAGAAATGTATAATCCAAGTCCTGTACCACGGGTAGTATCCCGAGTCAGCAGGCTAGTACTGGCTTGTTGAAACTTGTGAAATAGTAATTGTTGAGCATCTGGTGATATACCGCGACCAGTATCTGTCACCAATACTTCAACCATGTTTTTAGTTTGATCTATCGTTGCACTAATGCTAATGCCGCCTTTTTCGGTGAATTTAGCGGCGTTGCCCAAAAGATTGTAAATCACCTGTTTCAAGCGGTTTTCGTCACCCCAAACCGGCGGTAGCTTACCAAGAGTTAATTCGTCAACATTTAAATATTGTTTTTTCTCGTTTAAAACTGTTTTCATCTCATAAGCAATGTTTTCAATAATCTTATCAAGTGAGACTGGCGTGAAAGTAAACTTCATTTTACCCTGTTCTAGTCGCGAAACATCTAAGAAGTCATTAACGATATCAATTAAACGTATTGAGCTGAGGTGAATATCCTGAATCATTTCTTTCAAATCAGTGTTTCCCTCAACCATATCCTTATAAAAATTAAGGATCATACTACTATTACCCCGGATACTGGTTAGCGGAGTACGTAACTCATGCGAAGCAATTGAGAAAAACTCATCTTTACTGCGCTCCAGTATTTTGGCCTCGGTGACGTCTTCTAGTAATATTACCGATCCTAACTTACTGGTTATCTGGCCTTGGACAATTTCAACTACCGGAGCCATAAACAAACGTAAAATACGGCCGTTATAATTTAACTCTTCTATTTGGGTTGGTATTGAGGTTGAAATGGTTTTGCTAATATTGGCTTTTAAATCAAAAGTTCTGATCATGCGGGATTGAATAAAATCAGTCGTCCAATCCTGAGTCTTGACATCAATTTTGGTTGAACCCTGTGGCGAGACTTCATGCGAAAGAGTGTCTTTAGCTGTGTGATTGATGGTTATTGTTTCATTATTGGCATCAGTCATAATGAATCCAATGTTAAGACTTTCAATTGAAGCTTCCAAGCGAACCTTCTCGTCATTTAATTCAGCAGTTCTTTGATCAACCTTTCTTTCGACGATAATATTTTGTTGTAGCAGCTCTTGTAAATTGGCTTTTAATTTATCAAGCATGATTTTAATTGAGTTTGACAAACTCCCGATCTCATCTTTTCTGGCAAGCAGCTCCGGTTCTATGGCTACCTCATTGTTCCCGCCAGAGATTTTTCTGGCCATTGTGGTTAGTTGAGACAGCGGTAATGTCAGTCTTATGGCAAATTTGAATGTAAATATTAAACTAAATACTGCAGCCAATACTACAACTCCACCGCCGACAATTTGACTGATCTCGTAGTCTCTATTAAGACTGGGGTTGATTGAGTTTATATAGTTTAATTGACTATAAATGAGGCTTGTATCGCTATTTTGGACATATCCAAATAATTGAGTGACATTATTATAGTCGGTCGTATAGTTGGTGATATTGCCGTGTGACAAATGGTTTAAGCTGGTATTAATGGCATCAACTAACGTGTTAATGGTGTTCTTTAGCCCAACATAGTAGGCTTTGGATTGGTTGTCGACGATCGATTTATTTAAATAATCGGTAATCTGTTTGATGCTAGTTTTGGCTGCGTTGAGTTGCTGTTCGGCTGAGGTAGTGTTGGTATTACTGTTTAGATAAAGGGTATTGTAGGCACTAGTTAAATTTGAGGTAACGGTTATCAGCTGACTTTCCTGAGCGGTAGTTGCCACTAAGTTTTTATAGTTATTGACTATGTATATATGAATAAATAGCAATCCAACACCGACCACTGCAAAGGTGCCAATAATGATCAAATATACTTGAAGCAGTTCTGCTTTAATGCTTTTCATGGACCTATGGAGTTGTGGGTGTAGTGCCGAAAATTTGTTGCGAAGTATATACCCCACCTTTTATAATTACCGATTCGATATTGGCTTTTGTAACCATAATTGGACTGAATAGGTAAGAAGGTACGTTAACAGTTCCGTTATTGGTGACAGTGTTTGACTGTACACTTTGACCTTTGGCTAGGGCGACTGCGTCCTTGACGGCTAGATCAGCTTCATCATACCCCGGTTTGTAAACAGTAAGCATTTGCGTGCCGTCTTCAATGCGCTGGATAGCTCCCAATTCACCATCTTGTCCGGTGACTGGAATTTTTCCGGCCAGGCCATTAGCTTGGAGTACCTCTATGACACTATTGGCCAGTTCATCATTACCAGCAATGACTGCATCAATTCTGGTACCGGTCGCAACATCGGCTTGAAAAGTCGTATAAGCAATACTGGGATCCCAGTTGGCGGTATTCTGATTAAAGACTAGATTAATTTTTCCGCTTTTGATAAGCGGGTTAAGGACTGACATTACACCATTTCTTAATAGCGTAGCGTTGTTATCAGTTGGTGAACCGTCCAAAAAGGCTACATTTACCGTTTTTAGATTACTAGTAGCACTAACTATGTAATTAGCCCAATCTACACCAGTCTGGGTGCTATTGAAGCTGATGTACTCGGATGTACCGGTACCGTCAATTAAGCGGTCATAAGCAATAACTTTAATACCGGCTTGACTAGCGGTTGCAATGACAGGTGCCAGCAAACTAGCGTCATTGGCATTGACGATTATGACATTAACTTTTTGAGCAATCAGATCTTCGATTTGTGAAATCTGAGTAGCAGTATTGTTATTGGCATTATAAGCTATAACGGTTGCACCGACGGCAGCGGCATCTTTTTCCATGATATTTTGTTCAATTGGCCAACGAGCAATGGTTAAAGTGGCCATAGATAGGCCGATGCGTATTCCGGCTCCACTTTCATTACTAGCCGCTGGCTTATGGTTTTTACTAATCAACCACCAGCTACCAGCACCGACTAAAACTACTAAAATGACAATCAAGATCAGTAACCATTTCTTTTTTGATTTTCCGTGAGAAGATTTTTGAGAAATAACTACTTCTGGCGTGGTTGTAGTGTTATGTAACGGAGATGAATTGTCGTCAGGAGGTGTCGGAGTAAAACTGTTTACTTGAGGTAATGTCTCTGGTGATTTTACAGCTTCAGGTTCGGTTTTAGGGGTTAGATTTTGCGAGGCATCAGTGTTATTACCAGTTTGGTTTTTATCAAGCTGGCCGGATTGGTCATCAGGACCCATATTTTTGCTCCTCGTTTATTATCACAATTAACTGCATTATAACACTTACGCTTAAAACCGTTGTGTGATGTAAGTTTGGCCTCTAACTAGTAATTATTAATTTAATACTAATCAGGTAATGTTTGGTAATCTAACTATTTATAGGCACACTTCAGACTATCAATCTAGTTGATGCGACAGGTATTTTGAGACTAGGTAAGCTGGGATAACCGAAACTATTAACATCAGCACAGTCACTACAAAAGTTAATTCTACGGACTGACCGGCTGCTTGCAAGATTGTTACTTGGGGTTGGCCGATGAATAACATGCCAATAATATTATTGTTGATATCTTTCAAAGGTTCATATACAGCCAGATACTGTCGGTTTTGAATACTTAATGTACCTTGATAAGTTTGACCATTTTTCAGAACCGTGGTCTGAACGTCATGATTATTCTCTTTGACACCAATCCAGCGCGTGATACCATCTGGAGCAAGGAAGGTAGTTGCTGAAACTACATTGTCGGCGTAGATTGAACTATCCAAACCGGTAGCTTGCTTAATCCCATCTACAAAAGCACTATCTAATACCAAACCACCTTTTACTGCTCCAACTACTTGGTTGTTGGCCGGGTTAATAATTGGTACTGTCGATTGGATATAAATTAGCGGGGCTAAAATACCATCCTGAACACTTATATTGGAAACTGACTGACCGATCAAAGCACGTCTAATTGTTGTATCTGAAGAAATTGAATCTCCCCAACGACCAGGATTCTCAGCTCGAAGTAAAACTTCACCGTAATTGCTGGTAATAATTAATGATGATTGTTTTTTATCGTGCAAGTACGTACTAGTTAGATTACTCAAGCTATTATGGTCATTAGCGAGTACCGCGCTGACTACATCCGGGTTTTCAGCGATTGAAGTGGTGTCTGCTAATGTCACAGATTTGTCACCATTAATAGCGTAATTTAAAACGCTAGCCGCAGTTTTTAAGTTATTGAGCGAAGTTTTTTGGATATTATTAACTAGTAAATAGGTAAAACTAATTGCCGTTAGCAGAAAAATAACCAAAATAGACCCAGTGAAAATCATAAATAATTGAGACATAAAACGTTCAGTTAAATATCGCCAAACCCACTTACCGAGTACCAGTACGCCGGCCAAAAGGAAAACTAGTTCAGCAATCCAGAGCGGACCAAAAGCAGCTACTAAATTAGAGATTGTCGGATTATTAGTGCCGCGCCATAAACTAGACAGGGCCAATAACTCATAGATAGATAATAGACCAAAAGCTAATGCTACTGGCTTTAAGTGACGTTCAAGCCCGGTAGTGGCTTGTCGCCAATATAAGGCAACGATTGCTAGCATGCCTAGTGGCGGTAGCCAATGTAGCGGGTTAGCTATACTAGCCAAAGCGACTGCTGGTAGTTTTTGGGGAGTTGCTTGGCTGGGCTGTTTATTGCCCAACTCATCAATATTTAATCCGCTGACCGTCGGTTTCTGTTGCGGAGGATCAATTATTCGACTAACTATAATACCTAAAAGTCCAAGAATACACAGTACTGCACCGATTGTTTCTGAAAAATTATTGAGTGATGAATTACCTAGTACTGTTTGCTCAATAACTGTTGATTGAGCCAAAAAGGATAAGGCCAGTAGTAAAAATCCAACCCACCGAGCCAGTACTTTTAATTCGTGTTCAGTTGTCCAAGCGTCAAAGTATAACCAGAAGACGGAAAAAAAGACCAATGCAGCAAATAAATTAATTGCAAAATGTATATTTTGACCAAAAAACTGTAAAGGTAACATTTGTCTCACCCTAGCTGGTTGTTAGTACAACCGTTATGCCTCATCATACTAAAATCCAGAGTCTTTTCATATGATTACAAACCACCCAGCTTATTCTCGATTTGGGACTGACTAAGGATTCCAGTAAATACCTGTCTAATGATACCGTTACGATCGACAAATAGCTGAGTAGGCATATTTGGTGAGCCATATTCTGCAGTCAGGGTGCTGGTTGGGTCAACCAACCAATTCAAATTTAAACCGGCTATAGCGGTATAAGCTTGGACTTGACCCAGATTTTGTTGTAGGGCTATTGGCACAATGTTTAAGTTTTGATTGCTTTGCAGACTGCTTAAAATAGATAATTGCTCAGCCATATTGGGCGACCAAGTAGAACCTAAGCTAATCAAAGTCGGTCGGCCCAGCAGATCGGCAGCATGTACGGTAGTGCCATTAGTATCTGCCAAGCTAAAATCAGGTAAGGGTTGACCAACGAGCCGGCTAAGAGAGGTACTTAAAGTGCTACTGACTTGCGGTTTAATATTGATGTTTTGTATAGCTAAACTAGGTAGTGAAATGTGCAGTGGGCCAATTGACCAACTAACTAAGGGCTTTAATCCCAGATTAGTCGTCAAGGGCTCAGACTCAGTGGTTTTAAAGATACTACTAATTAAGGTTTCGTATCCAGGAGCTGTAGCTTCTAAGTAATAAGAACCGGGAGGCACAAATAATTTAAAGTTACCACGACTATTTGTTGTTTGAGGATTAGCCTCTCCGTAACTGTTACCGTCCCAGACTTCCCAGTTATGGCTATCCGGATCTTGATAATAAAGCGTAATCGTACTTTGAATTGGTTGGTGAGTATTTTGATTGTAAGTATATGGGTCACTAATGATATTCATAGTACTAACTACCTGTGTAGTGGATATGCCAGCTCCATCAACGGCATTAGCGATTAGATTATACTGACCGGAACTATCGATACTCACAATGCCCGACCATAACAAAGTATCCGGAGACTCGGTCAACTCAAAAATCTGCATCGATGTTTTCGAGCCAATTTTTTGAGCGGTTAAATCAATATTTGTTGGACCACCTACAGCGCTTAAGGTGAACTTTTGATCGACTCCAGCTAGCGATGTAATTATGCCATTATTGTTAGGTACCAGTACTTGTGGCCCAAGCGATAGCAAATTACCGCCTACCATTGGCGGTAGGCTATCAATCACCACCGTGACTTCTGGGGTGTTGGTAGTATAGCCACCGTCATTGACCGCTCGAGCCATTATTTTATAAGTACCATCAGCTAAATTAATGGGTGTAAAACTAAAATTAGTTTGTGAAGTGTTGAGTTTGGGCGCGCTATTAACTGGTAGCCAATCTTGACCATTATCGGTGGAATACTCGATTCGCTGAACAGCCACATTGTCACTGGCTTGACCAGTTAAAGTGGGGGCTGATTTAAATACTTTTACTGATGGCAGATTGGTAAATGATATTTTTGGCGGTATATTATCGGCTGGGTTGGTAATTGTTAAACCGATAGGGTTGTTGTTAGAAGGTGATGTGCTAGATGTGCTGGGTCCGGAATTATTGCTTGGCTCAGATTGAATAGGTGTTAAAAAGGTATTATCATCGCTATTTGTCGTATTGCCGTATTGATCTTGGCTATAGATTTGGAAATGATATCCGGTATTAGCTGTTAAGTCCGTAATGGTTTGCTGGTGCGTAGTGTCAAAGTTAGTTTCAGTTGGGGTTGCGGAACCATAGTCGGAAGTTGTTCCATAATTAATATTACCCTCGGTAGGAGTATTAGTATCCCAACTAATAGTTACCGAAGAAGTAGTTAGCGATGATGGCTGGATATTTGTAATTACCGGCGGCGGTATGACTGCATCCAACTCATGGGAACCGTAACAAGTTACTGCATTGGCTCCGCCCGGATCATCAGATGCTTGCACGGTCCATCTATTGCCAATATCTTGGGTATTAGCGGCAGTAGTAGTAACGGTAATATATAAGGAGGATCCAGAACCAAGGTCACCGTTTGTCAGATTTGCTTGGCCATTACTGAAAGTATTATCCCAACCGTCAGCATTTACATTCGCGATATTAAAGTTACCAGATGGTACATTAATCTGAATCCACTGAATATCGTTTACGTCGGTGTTTTGTAGGTCGATTTGAATATCAGCTGTTGAGCCAATATTTATTTGATTAGGACTGGCATCGGCCTCACAGCCTGATAAGTTGGCGGATACTAATGGGTTTGACCAAGCCAAAAATAACAGCAGACCTAAGCTTAAACTAACTGCCCACCGATATCGCATTACTGGCTCGCTTTCAACGTGTCAAACAGATTACTCCACTGGTTATTGCTTAAGTCACTATTAGGATGGACTAACAGGAAAGTCCCCTTGGCATTAAGAATACCGGTTTCTCCTTCTATCTGAAAATCGGTAGCCGTTACAAAATCAACTATAGATGCCGTACCAAATGGTGTTGAAAAATTAGCAAATGGCTTTAAGCTGCCGATAAAACGATCATAGGCTCCGATATCGTTCTGGTAGGGTAAAGGGGTAGTTTGTTCAGTAAAATTCACCGTAATACCGGCGACTTGGACAGTATAAGCCAATAACCCCTGGCTACTCGTATACTGCCAACTAGATGAGTTGATATTATAACCGCTAGGATATAACACGGTAAAATTAATCTGATGCCTAATTGGGGTTGGTACTGGATCGTATACTGGGTAAAATAACCACCATAAAGTTATAAAAAGAACAATAAATACAATTGGAGAAATAATTTGAATAGGGCGTTTATAAGTTATGTACCAAATTTTCCAACGGGTTTTCATATTAATAATGGTTATATTTTGTCACTGTTTTTATAATTGAACTAATTTTTACCAGCTAAAGACCCAGACCTCACCAGCAGCTCCGACACCGCCAGCACCACCAGTACTTGTACCGCCGCCACCGCCACCGCCGCCACCGCCGGGTAAGCCACCAGCGCCACCAACGTTACCAGTAGCACTGTTGACTGATAAACCGCCGCCACCGCCAGTACCACAGTGAGTTGAATTACCAACTGCACCGGCAGCATTGGCATTTGCAGCTCCACCATTAGAGTAAGTTCCAGTACCACCGCCAGCTCCACCCGTACTAGCAGTACCCGGACTGGCAGCTGTAACTGAACCACCACCGCCACCGCCACCGCCGCCGTATACGGAGTCACCACCATTCGAACCAACACCTAGCCCAGTTCCAGTACCGCCGCCACCGCCGCCGCCATATTGGGCTTGCATGCCAACACCACCAGTAGTAACTCCACCGCCTGACCAACCAAACCCAGCTGCTGGTGCGGTTGTAGTATAGCCAGACGGGGTATCAGCGCCATTAGCCGATGAGGTAGTACCGAGAACTCCATTAGTAACTAGTCCGGCCCCAGTCCCACCAGCAGTGTTAGCCGACGTCGATGGTCCAGCAGCACCAGCTCCACCACCAGCGGCTTTAGCGAATGTTCCAAACGAAGATGGATTACCAACCGAACCAGCAGTGCCAGATGCACCACCAGTGGTTTGTGCACCAACAGTTACGCTAACCGTTGATCCCACATCTGTTGCATAAAATGTACGACTGACATAGGTACCGCCACCACCACCAGTTCCGCCTTGGCGGGCACTACCGGCTGCTGCACCGCGTCCACCGCCACCCGAACCACCACCGCCACATAAATCAACAACTACCGTTGATATACCGTATGGTGCCGTCCAGGTGCCATTAGAGGTGAATATCTGAACATCGACACCAGCAATTAAGTTTACCCAGGTATTTTGATCATTTTCGCCAGTTCCTGTTCCTCCGATATAGCGGCAAGCCCGGAATTCGTTTACCCCGCTATAGGAGTTATAATAAATTGCTCCAAGAGGTGAACAAGGATTTCCGGTTGGATCACTGGTTGTGTTTTTTATACCTAAGACTAATTCAACTGGAGTCGATCCGGCCACACCGAGAATAATTCTGGAATCAACCGTGTCTGCAGTAAAGATAGATGCGCCACTAGCATTTTGGACTTGAAGTGCGGTCGTTGAATTAGTTACTGATTGAAATTGTATCGGATTAGTAACAACTCCTCTTAACTGTATTTGACCGATGTTATAAGGTTGCACACTAGCACCTAGAGTTAATTGGACGGCATCTAGATAAAATACTAATGAAGTGGTCGTCGAACTATTTATGACAATAGCCGGAGCATTAGAAGTAGTTGCCGTACAGTTATACTCTGTAAATCCGGTAGTTAATACAGTAGCGTTAGTCAAACAAGCAGTACCACCAACGGTTGCTGATAGATTTGTAAAGGTGCCGGTAGGAATCATGGCGTAAAACGACAAATCGTATGCAGTACTACTAATCGCCGGTATAGTAGCAATGAATGTACTATCCTGTGCTCCACCGTCTGCGGTACCAGTGGTCACTGCCAGACTAGTCTGGCCGTCGTAGGTATAAGCTTTGTTTTGGTTCCAGGCGATTGAGGCACTAGCAGTTGCGGTTGCCGACCAGCCGGTTGTACCAGTTTCAAAGCCTGGGTTGGCTAACAGGTTAGTGTTTGATTCCGATACCACCCTAACGGCATCAATGTAAAGCATTGGGGCACTTGCTGTGCTGCTGCCGATAGTAATGGCAGTTACCGCGGCACTGGCGGTATACGGGCAGCTGTAATAGGTGAATGCCGAGGTGCTCACAGTTGCGGAGTTTAGGGTACAGGCGTTAGTGCCGATAGTATTGCTGAAGGCCGCCGCTAGACTAGTGAATGTTCCAGCGGCTTTGGCGTAGAAAGATAAGATATAGGTGCCGGCTGGTAATGCATTAGACGAGTTACCGCTATTAAAGGTAGTGACATCGGCTCCGGTATTAGTGGTTGAGCCGATAGTTATGGCTAGACTGGATGCCCCACTATAGACATAAGTCGGGTTAGAGTTTTGAGCAATCGCTGCACCAGTACCAGAAGCTGCCCAGCCAGTCGTATTAGCTTCAAAATCACCGTTGAGCAACAGGTTATTAGAGCTATCGACATCTAATGGTTCACCAATAGCATTATTGACACTCAGGGCTGTGCTATAACCGGCATCCTGGATGGCAGCATTATCGCTGATGTTTTCTGACAAATCGCTTAAAGAGGTATTTAACTGGGTTGAGTTGTTTGCGGTGTTGATATTAAACATGGTATTACCGGCACCGTTATTGATTTGGAATGCGGAAGTGGAATTAGAGGTGCCCTGGAAAACAACTGGGTTATTAATAACGCCGCGTAACTGAATTTGTCCGATATTATATGGCATTGCACTAGAGCCGACAGCCAATTGGACAGCATCAACATAAAAGACAATATTAGCGGTAGTTCCGGTGCTGAAAATAGCTACAGTTGGTGAACTGGAGGTGGTGGCTGAGCAGCTATATTCGGTGAAGCCATAAACGCTAACCGTGTTTGAATTAAGTGTACACGAAGTACCACCAATTGATGCGCCTAAGGTACTAAAGGCACTAGTCGCCATGGCATAAAAGGTCAAATCATATGTCACACTGCCTGAAGGTGGCGCAGAAATAAAGGTGCTATCTTGCGTACCGGAGCTGGCTGTTGAGCTAGTAGTTACTTTAAGACTAGCCATTCCCATATAGACATAAAAGCGGTTTTGGTTCCAAGCAATCGATGCGCTATTGGTGGCGCTCCAGCCAGTAGTACCAGATTCAAAACCTGGGTTAGATAGTAAATTAGGTGTTAGCAGAACATCCACAGCATCGACATAAAAGGTGTGAGCTGTTGTGCCGGTACTGACAATCGATATAGAACTAGTCGTACTAGAAGTCGTAATAGTGCATGAAAACGAAGAGAAGGATGTTGTAACGGTCGCACCACTTAAACAAGCCGTTGATCCAAAGAGTACTTCCATGGTTGCAAAGCTGGTAGGTGCCATAGCTTCAAAAGTTATGGTATAAGTTCCAGCTGCCATCGGATTATTAAAGGAAGTGACTTGAGCACCAGTTAAAGTTGTAGTAGTAGTTGTGACCGCTAAACTGGCTGCTCCGCTATAAACATTAGACGGATTAGTATTTAGTGCAATAGTACCACCGGCAGTAGCTCCTGACCAACCAGAAGTTCCGGTACTACCCTCGAAATCACCATTAATTAATAAATTATTAGTACCCGCTGTAATGATCGGTATTCCTAAATTATTATCGACCGTTAAATCTGTACCTGCGCCTGTATCTTGAATCAGCGCACCGTCGCTAAAGGTGCCAGTGGAAGCGGTCAAAGAACCAGTAACCTGAACTGCAGGGGTAGAAGTATTGACACCTAATATGGCAGACCCGTAATTGTTTTCGACTTGGAAACCGGTAGTAGAGTTATTCTGTACATAGGTATTCCCAGAGCTGGTAACCTGTAACCCAATCACATGGATCCGGTAGTAACTGCCGGTAGCTTCATTGACTGCTGCAGCCAGAGTAATGGCGGTACTACTCGTAACGGCTGAGATAATACTTTCCGAACCGTCAGCAAAGATTAATTCATCACCTACCATGGAAGCTGTCCAAGTAGTACCGGAGCCATAAAGATAAACCGTTGAGGTACCACTACAAGTACTGCTGCCGCTGGAGGCCACACTACAAGCCGTACCAGTGTTATAGATCATCGGGGAGACACTGAAGGTATTAAGTGGAATAGTTGTGCCGATACCAACATTAGTTAGGGTATCGACACTGCCAAGTACAATACTGTCACTTGCCTGAACCTGAGCATAGGCACCAATAGCGGTAGCATCTTGCAGAGCGGCACTAGTGTCGAAATAATTACTGCTATCCACATCACCGGCTTCATAACCAATAGCAGTGTTATAACTACCACCGATGTTAGCGCCAAGTGCTTGGTCCCCGACGGCGCTATTATAGTTACCAGTTATATTTGAACCAATAGAATTGTCGCCGACGGCGGTATCATAGTTACCAGTTATATTTGAACCAAGAGAACTTTGGCCAATGGCGAGATTATCCCCTCCGGTAGTATCAAGATCAAGAGCAAGATCGCCTAAGCCAGTGTTGTTTAATCCAGTAGTATTATCCTGAAGTGCTTGAATACCAATGGCAGTATTATTAGAACCGATAGTATTACCCTGAAGAACACCCGATCCTAAGCCAAGATTATCGTTAACGCTATCGATAATCAGGACGGCACTACCATTAACTTGGAATTGAGCGGTCTGGTTAATATCAGAGACAATCGGTGCGGATGGTGAAGTGTTGTTGTCGGTATAAGTGGTAGCGGTGTTGTTGCTGATGGTGCCAACCAGTTCGTAATTGTAAGGCCAATAACTGGTAGTACTACGGTAGATATCCCTGGCCGTAACTAAGTTACTGGGACTAACTGGAATGGCTGTCAAATTGACTTCCTGGTTAGCGGTGGTGTCGTTAACTGTTAGCGCCGGTCCGTAGCCAGTTTGCCCGGAAGCGGTAACATAGGTCACCACATAGTAGTAAGTATTGGCTGGTAAGGAACCAGAGCTGAACGAACCCAGAGTTGGGGCAGTAGTTGGGTTAGCGATCTGATTAAGGTTAAGGCTACCATTTATGTTAAGTGTATTAGTGGTGGTACTAGCTGATAGAACAGTTGCTCCTGAGGCGTTTTGTATCTGTAAGGCTGTAGAAGAATTAGTCGACGTTGCTACGGTCAAATTGCCGGCATTACCAACAGAAAATAAAGTTGCCGCTAAATAGTTATTAACCTGTAGCAAATTAGCACCGATAGTTGAGGAGGCGTCCTGAATCGAAAATCCGCCGATCGCAGAACTAAGCTTAATTAAAGGCGATCCGCCAGTTGAAGCGGTATAGGTTTGCTGTAGAGTTGATGCTCCACCTGAACCACATGATCCAAGAACCAACTGCGTGTATGGTACGGTAGCAGCGGTCTGTAGACACTGACTGGCGGTAGGTGTAGTGGTTGGAGCTACTAAGCCACCTAGTTCTGCGGCGTTCATCGCGTAAGGAGTGGAAGTTAATAAGATATAAGGCGACATTTCACCGTCACCACCACAGTTACTTCCAGATTGGCTAAATGAGTAGGTGGCTGAAGGTGCGCAACTGCTACTGGTATTACCGATCTGAAGCGATAGATATAACGGATAAGTATTCCAGTTAATGGCGGTATTGGTATAGATCTGACAAGAACCACCACTAAAGGCACACTGTGATCCTAAATTAACCTGGTAAGTGCCGCTTGATAGGGATACATAATGCCCAGCACCGCCACTTACTAACCAGTCCTCAGTCCACTCAAGAGTACCACCGCCGGTAGCCGTACCGCCGGAATAGATCTTGAACTCCATATTGTAGTTACCATTAGTTATGTTAATTCCGGCAGAAGTGACAATTTTACCTTCAAAACTTAGATACGGCTCAATGCCAGTACTGGCAGCACTGGCAGGCAGGGTAAATAAAAGAATGCCCCCCAAGGAGGCTATCGCCATGAATATACCAAATAAGACGTTTTTGTTTCTCCGGCACATTTCTGATAGGAACTATAACAGGTTGGTAAAGGGAGTTCAAGATGCTTAAGTTTTTGCCCGAAAAATATATTTTCCAACAGGGGTAGTTAGGCGAAGCAGCCATACGATTATGATCAAAATAATTAAACCGGTAATAATTAGATAGATTTTACTAATATAGAAAAACGACCTTGAAACGGTAAATGTGGACTGACTGTCAGCGGCGCTATAACTGATATGTAAGCTGTAAACCCCGGGAAATTGGACCCTCCCCTCATACTTTAATGGCACAGTATAGACGCGGGATGTTCCCGGTAATACTAGGCCTGAACCAACATTAATCTGGCCCCTAGCTAGCTCGCCACTCGGACCAGTTAGGGTAACTAGACCACTGGGGGCAGTTTGAGTATTACCGGTGTTATTGAAGACCAAATTGACTGAACCAGGTAGATTAACATTAAATCCGGCTAGCTGCAAAGGCTCCATTTTAATGCTATTAATGATGTTACCGGCCGTAGTTACAAACAGCAAGGAGGATACTTCTTGATTGGTGCTGATTTGATTACCGGATTTTGCAGCGATACCTGGAACGGTGGCAATTAATACGGCTGCGTAATGCCCGCCTGGTGTTAAGTTTTGAGCATTGACGATGCTGATGGATATTTGCTGACTTTGCCCGGGTGTTAAAGTAAATTGTCTGACTCCAATGTTAAGATTACCTACCAAACCATGATTACCAGATGGTGAGTTAGGACTAATTAAGCCAACACCGCCTAATTGGTTAAAAGCCGTAAAATCCTGAGCGGTTACCGCCAAATTTACAGTTGATTTAGTGTTATTTGTAACTAAACATTGGTAAGTAGCAGATTTTTGGTTTGAGGTAAGGTTGATTTGCTGAATGGCTGGTGAGACCGTTAAGCCGTAGGCTATTAGTGAAGGTGTAGCGGCAAATGCCGGATTAGTTAATAAACACAAAAGACAGCCACTAAAAGTGATAATCAATAACTGTTTAATATATTTTCTCATCGGTGATGCACATTAATAGAGCGTACTCGGCGGACGATTGAACGACCCATAGAGTAAAGGCCAAAAATAATAATCACTGCTATTACTAATAAACCAAGTAGTATTTTCCAGGGAACTACCCAGAACGAGACTACACTAGTTATGGGAATATCCCTAGTACCGTTGTTATATACCATAACTAATTTGGCATAGTATTTACCGAAACGAAACGAACCTAGATTTGTAAAGTCCCATTTGAGCTGCATCTCCGGTTTGCCGCTTTTATAAACTGGTTGACCGTCTAATGTTTTTTGTTGGTAATAAGGAAAGCCGTTACCCCAATTAGCCTGAAATATACGGTTAGAGTCGGGTAACACATTCCCAGCTCCTTTGTTAACGTCCAGAGTGTCAATAGTCGAAGTGAAGTTGGCGTTATGGCTGATATAAATGCTTGCTTGGGGGGCCACGAAAATATTTCCATCATTATGGACTGTAATACTAAAGCTTGCCGGCAGATATTCATATAATCCTTGGCTGACACTAAAATTTGGTACAGTTAATTCTCTTGTTTCGTTAGTGGAGTGTGTGTCAATCAGCACCAGAATTGCGTTAGATCCTTCAATGACATTGGTTTCTGGAGTGGTAGGGGTAATTCCAATCTGTGGTTGGAATATAATTGCCAAATAATATCCTAGAGTTGCTGAACTCGGCAAGCTGATGGTTAGTTTATCTTGAGTCCAGACACTTGGCTGAGCCACAAATGAGGATTGTGCTAAATGAACCCAGTTGACTGATAAATCACCACTAGCAGCCGGTGTTATTTTTGCTTGTCCACTAGTACCAAATGCACTAAACGTCTCAACCTTAGTATTTATTAGTTCGGCCTGGGTATTATTATTCATTATTTGAAGTGTAGTAGAAATACTAGACCCGGGCTTTACGACCAAATTAATAGCTGCTGGAGATGTAGTTAAACTACTAGAGATGGGACTAGCGGCATTGCCATTCCCTGTGATTCCAGTTACTAAAACACCAAATACAGCAAAAAACAGTGCTGTGATTTTCATGTAACTTTACTATACGACTAGAAGCTGCCAGCGCCAACTATAGTAATCGTGTCGTTATAATCATTCGATGCCTGGTCTGTAGCTAAGATTGTAGCCATTTCCTTTAGGCCCACATTATTTGTAGCAGAAGATGTGGATGAGTCGTAAGCGATTTCGTTTAACGAAGTACTTAAACCGGCGCCCGTTCCTCCACCACTATCAGCGTATGGTCCGGTGGCTGAACCCGAAGTAACCGAAGTTACTCCTAAAGCAAAACCATCTGTTGATATCTTGGTACTCATTGTAATGTTACTAGATGTAGATACGCTGCTGATTGTATGACCAGTATTTAATGATTTTAGGCCGCTATTTGCATCCGATGCCCACATTAGCCAACCTGAGGCAGAATTTGTATTGACTGATACCGTCACTCCGGTAGATGTTGATACTGCAGTCGAAGAAAGGGTACCTAATGCGTCAGTCGAAGGGCTGATCGACATAGTAAAGCTTGACGGAACTGTACTGCTTACGGTATAGGCGTTACTAGTTCCAGATACAACATAAACTGCATCTGTTTGACTGTCCGCTCCCGCCGTCAACAGCGCAGTGTATGCACCAGCCGCCGGATTAGTAATAAGACTGGGGCTAGCGGTAATAATCGTACAGTATGTGGTACCGGTTGAGAATGTTGTTGAAGATGTAAAGCTAACGATTCCGGAGCCGTCCGATGGAGTAGTGCCGTTGAATGGGGTACCGGTTGAAAATGGGCTGGTATTACAGGTGCCCCCACTGACACTTAATGATGCACTCTGAAGTGAAGTGGATAAGTTAGATAAATTGACGGATACGGCTGGGCTAGCGCCACTGTTTGATGCTGCAGTAAATTCAATAGCAATATTACCTTGACCTCCGGCTTGCATGTTGTATTCCATAATTGTTGATTTCGTCAACGTACCCGCAAAAACTGGTTGCCAACTAGTAAAATAGGTAGCCATTAAACCAACCACAAAAGATATCAAAAGTAATATTTTTGGATTTGCTGAATAATGTCTGTTTTTCATTTTTTGTAGAGTTCATCAATAGATTAATGTAACGCTTATGCTTTGTCAACAATCATCTTATGTATATACACTAAATTTAAAATTATTTTGAGAGTAACTAAAAACTACCAGCGCCAAGAATGGTAATGGTATCATTATAGTCGTTGGAAGCTTGATCGGTTGCTAAAATATCAGCCATTTCCTTTACTACAACTGCATCACTAGCTGCAGGAGCACTATCGGTCGCTATTAAGTTATATCCGGTAGTAGAGGCTTGAGCTAAACCCGCTCCAGTTGTGCCCCCAGAATCCGCATAAGGAGTAGTTGCTGATCCCGCCGTCACCGAATAGACTCCGAGAGCAAAAGCATCCTGACCTATTTTACTGTTCATATTAACATTGCTAGAGGTGCTGACACTTCCAATTGTATGTCCGGTTGTGGATGATTTTAGGCCAGCATTAGCATCTGCTGCCCAAAGTAACCAACCAGATAAAGCATTAGTATTTACCGTTATAGTGTCGCCACCAGTTGATCCTAATGAAGTTGCCGACAAAGTACCAGTACCGCTACTAAAGTTATCGGTGCCATTTAAAATAGACATAGTAAATGTTTGAGCGATAATTCCGTTAACTGTATAAGTGTCACTCGATATAACATCCAGTCCCTGAGTTTGACTATCTGACCCAGCTGTAATAGTGGCAGTATAGGTACCAGCCGCAGGATTAGTCATTAAGCCGCCCGAAGCAGTAATAATTGTACAGTAAGTGGTTGAGGCGACGAAAGTAACCGAAGAAGTAAAAGTTACTATACCTGAGCCGTCACTGACAGAACTGCCGTTAATTGGAGTGCCGCTAGTAAATGGTGAAGTGTTACATGTCCCGCCACTGACAGTTGGGCTGGCTGTTAGGCTAGTCGACAAATTAGCTAAGTTGACACTGACGTTTGTACCACCACTGGTTGCAGATGTAAATGAGATGGCAATATTGGTAGTTTGGCTCGCTACCATGTTGTATTCCAAAATCATTGATTTAGTAAGAGTACCTGCAAAAACTGGTTGCCAGCCAGTTACATAGATTGATATTAGTCCAAATATCATGACTAATATTAGCGAAATTCGCAGCTTAGGCATAAAACGTCTTTGTTTCATATATTAAACTATCAACATAAGCGTAATGCATTGGCAAGAACCTGTCAATAACAGTGTAGTATGTGTATAACTTGAGATATTAAAAACTAGCAGAAGCCACAAAAGTTAAGACTTCTTGGTAACTACCAGAAGTCGGATCAGTATAGGCAGCTTTAACCTGTACATTAGCATTGGCGGTGCCACCAACGATCGGTGCGGCAGTAGTGAATATATTCGCTGGGTTACTTGACTCTGTTCCAACGGTATTACCGGTACCATTGTAAGGACTTACAACTGTCAGTGGTCCGCCAGAGGTTTCTCCGGGATTGGTACCTTGGACCCCAAAACCCTCTGACTGAGAAGCTAAATTAGCACTGATCGCTGGAATAGTGTGAGCCGTACTTTTAAAGCCACCGTTTTGGCCGGATACGTAAACATTACCGCCGGAATAAGCATTGGTTACAAAAGTGAATGTTAAATTACTGCTCGTAATGACTGTATTTGGTACAAATGTACCAAGGCTGTATGAACTGGGTGCAACCGAGAAGGTAATGACTACATTTACTGTGGCAGCCGAAGTGTAAGCGCCGTATTCGGTATTTGTAAACATACCTTCCATAGCGGCTACCTTAACGTAATAAGTAGTGTTAGGTGTTAAACCAACTATTGTACTGCCGGTGCCGCTACCCCACGCGCTATAAGATTGATATACCGGGCTAGATCCTAAATATCCGCTCGCTTGTACATAGTTGGTTACGGCAAAGTTGCTGGTGGTCGAAACAGCTACTGCATAAGTGGCGTCCGAAGGTTCACCGGAGTTATTAATAATCAAACTTAATCTATCGTAATAGGTATTAGAACCGTTTCCCAAAGTTGGTGCTAATGGAACATTAATTTGTTCGGCTTGAATGGAGCCATTTTTAGCGGTATAGGTAGTACTTGAGGTGCTGCCGTTAACTTGCTCACCTACCGTACCTTGAGCATGATAAGTGGTTGAGGTGGCACTGTTAGTACCACCTGGACCGACACTGTAACTCTGCAGTTGATAAGTATTACTATGGGCAAAAGTAGCAAACAGCAGGCCTGAAACTAAGATAATCGGTCCCCACATGCGCATAAGCTTTATTGTACATGATATTTGCCCTAGACTAGCCAGTGCCAGGAATTGAGTACCATATTAAAAGCGGTTTGTAATGGTTGTATACCATTTGCGTCATCGCCCATAAGCGATACTGTAGCTAGTAAATTGCCATGTATTAGAAATGCCAGCTCGCTAAAACCAGGGACAGTAATATCGGTCATTAGAATTACTGGCTGACCATTCAAAGTAATTTTACTTTGGTGGTATTCGTTTGGTTCTTCAGTTCGTACCATGAAGGCGCTATTATTGGACAAATTGCCGGTCGGATTATTGGTTATGTCTACAGTTAATGTCCAGCTTTGTACATCTTTGGCGTTATATTCTAATGTGGCAACTGACGGTGGGCTTATTTGTGTAGTAGTATTCAGATTTAATCCGGACGGATAGTTATATGAAGCATATTTAGTAGTTTGTAACTTAGGAGTTAAAGAAACTGAAAAACTAATATTATTTTGATTATCAACTGTACCTTGACCGACATTAGTCGTGCCATGAACCGGTTGGTTAAGTTGGTTGATGAATAAGAAAGCAGCCACAATTATTAATAAGCACCCCGCAATGAAACAAACGAACACAATTAGTTTTTTATTGGTCACAATTTAATTATTACATAACCTTATTGACTAAATTATTAGTGAAAATGGACACGTTTGGCTATTTCTGTGAGTTTTGAATATATAATCAGAGCCTCTAGACACTTATATATATCATACCCGGTTTTGTCGTTCATTATTTTCTATGCAGTTTTACTAAGTATTGCTATACCAACCTAGTGGTAACTTGTATTTATTGGCAATTGAATTATTTGGTAAAGGAAGGGCACTTCCTGATGTCTGTTCAATGATTATCCACTTATCGCCTTCTTTAACTGTTAAATATTTCCGACTTGAATAATTTTTGTTGTTATATGTAACAGATTCTTGAGATGCATCTTTTGTAAAAATTGTAATAGTTATATTAGCCTGAACGTCAAGAGCTAACTTTGGAGGAGCGTTTAATATTGCTTGATAAATTTGAAAAGCATCTTGCTGATCAGGGGCAATGACTTTGGCTGGCAACCCCATGTATTGCTGACTGCGCTCATCCTTAATTATTACAAACATGACTAATGATAGTAGGATCAATATAACCGAACTACATACAGTAATAACAATGCGAATACGATACTTGGGGTTTCTGTGTGTCTTACTAGTCATAATCAGATTTAATAACTTACTTCATCTATATTTTTGCAATTATATAACTAATCCTCCTAAATTCTAGAACCAAACGCAACCTGCGCTAAGTCTAGCTGTTTATCCGGGT
>CAZNOW010000012.1:37979-38085 GCA_964574915.1 uncultured Candidatus Saccharibacteria bacterium | reverse complement strand
GCCGGGCGCTGCGGAGGCGCGGGCATGCCGGGCAATCCGGCGCGCGCGCTTTCGGGGGCGCGCCGGGCCGAACGTATCGGGTGGAGCGGATGCCGTCAATTCGGCC
>CAZNOW010000012.1:0-37879 GCA_964574915.1 uncultured Candidatus Saccharibacteria bacterium | reverse complement strand
AGGTTGCGGAATCCTTCTGGTAGTGGCACTCTGGCAGTCGGGGGCGCGCCGGGCCGAACGTATCGGGTGGAGCGGATGCCGTCAATTCGGCCCCGGCTGGCAGACTAGCGCTGGTATCGGGTAGCCCGGACACCACCAATCATGCCTCTACACGATTTCCACCCAAGGGATTTTAGACACTTCCCCACACGGATCTTATCTCCATTAGTCCATGTATCTTTAGGCTTACCTAGACAATCCCTTAATACTTCCTCTATTGATACCTCATTTCTATTTTTCAATGCGGCACCAATAGTTTCTTCCCAAGCATCATTTACAAATCTTTGTGCTTGCTGTTCTTCTGCTAGTTTAATTTCATATCTCGATACTAAATACCACTTCTCCCCAGTGCGAAACCTCTCTACAGCTTCTGCCCATAACTGATCTCTATCTTGTCTCAGTGAATCTATATCTATAACTCCGCACTTAACCGGCCAGAATCTCCTGGCCCCTGTTTCATCCTTCAAATATGCGTCATCATTAGTCGAACCTGCGAATATACATTGTCTAGGAAACTCTTCAGACCTCCGATTATATGGCATCCTGATTCTATCCACTTGCTGAGATAAGAATGCCTTTACCTTAGACGATTCCGCTCTATTAAGTGAGTCTAGTTCCGCTAGTTCAACGATCCAAACTCCATGTAATTGAATATATGAATCCTTAGATCCCACTTCCGGTAGTTGATCTGTAAACCATGGATCGCCCAACGCCCGTAACGCTGTAGACTTCTTAATCCCTTGAGGACCTTCTAAGATTAGAGAACAATCCGCCTTACATCCAGGTCTAAATATCCTAGCTACCCCCGATATCATCCACTTAGGCCCAACAGCTTCCGCGTAATTACTATGCTCAACTCCTAAATATGTTGTTAGCCAAGTATCTAATCTTGGTACCCTATCCCACTCTATCCCAAGTAAATACTCTTGTACAGGGTTATATGGCTGTTCTTTGGCAACTGTCTCTATAGCCAAAGCTGTTTCTGTCTTATGTAAGTATATATTATGTTGGTGTAGCCACTCAGTAGCCTTTATATCATCGTCATCATCCCAAACATGACTATCTCTGCCCCAAGGTGTAATAGTTCTAGCAGTAGTACGCAATGAAAACTCATCCCACCATAACACATCCTCCCAATCTTTACCGTGTCTAAAAGCCGTAATACCGTTGGCAATAATTGCTAAATTTCCATGTTCCTCATTCTTTATTAATAACTTATCCCAATTTTCATCCCTAACTAGCTTAGGCCGCCTAGAACTTACCAAATTTATTCCTACATCCTCCACGATTGCATCTGCACTATCATCATAGTCATCTGGTAGTAATATATTATGCTCGCGTTCTAGTTCCTCATAAAACTGCTCAACCTCCGCCAAGTCTGGTGGAGTCTCTTCATATATTCTATTAAGTTCCTCTATATCTTCATATCTATCATCGCTGCTATTATTTGACATATTTAACTAGTTACCTCTCTTTCCGACACTTCCCATACCCTACAGCTTCCACTCCCTCTATATCCTTTAGGGGAAGGGGGAAGAATTGCTCTCCCCCCAACTTGGAACGAAAGGTATAGAGAACGTTCGGTGGATCAGACCAAACGTGTCGATGGATCAGATCGACACCCCCACCTTATTACACCCCTACTGCTAAGTCAACTAGCTTCAACTCTTTAGGATTTGCCCACCACGTACTATGACATCCTTATATACTCCACTGGCCCGGCCCCCGGGTGACTTAAAAAAATTTCATAAAATTTATTGACTTTTCCGACGGCTCGCCACATACTATCCTTAGATCATCCGATCAATGATCTAACCCAAACAATCTAAAGTAGTTAGTGAGGTAACTATGCCACTCATAAACGTGAGTCAGTTAGCGCTGGAACCAGAAGTGCTAAGTGAAACCGCAAGACGTGAGATACATAAGATAGATTTGCTATGTGAGGAGATGTGTATATCGTGGAGAGAGGCAGATAAGATTGCTAAGGAATTGGTGGGAACGGAGAAGGTTAGGGAATTGGGGGCACAAGAGGCGAGAAAGATGGTGGAATATTTGAAAAGGAATAGGAGTAGGTTATCTGAGAAACATAGGAGGATGAGATGGCAGAAGCAATAGTACAACTTATTGGTGTGGTGATGGTGATGACTATGACGCTATTACATTTTAATATTTGGCAAGCTGGATTGTTTGTGTTTGCAATTTGTTTGATTCAAGCTAGAGAGGGGGACGACAGCGTGTGGAAGAAAAGATGAATATTAGTGTGCAGATGAATGAGGAACTTATGATGAAGTTAGCGGAGATACGTAAGGAGTATAGAGGGGCGACGGTTAGCCAAGCTATTAGGTGGCTGGTGGAGGATAAATGGACGGAGATGCAAGCAGAAAAAAGAAACGAAGGAACAAGGGGCACTGGAGGATAATCCGTAATGGACGGAGACATAAGCAGAGAAACAAACGAAGTAAAAAACGAAGGAACATATAGTAAAGGGGCACCTTACTTGAATTTGGTAAAACATCCTTTCCATGTGATAACAAGGGGTGGGGCAATGGTGGGAGCATTTGCTAGTATGAAGACAGCAGTGTCGAGTGTGGTACTGAATGCGAGAGTAAATTGCAAGATTGTGGATATGATAGAGAATAAGACTTACAACTATATGGATGTTTTGAGGATAAGGGGGAGATATGGGATATAAAGGGGAAAGTGATTGGCCTACACCGTGGGCGATAACGTGTGAGGGAAACGAGTTAGGAGCAAAACCATGCAATGAGGGGAATTTGATATTTCTGACTGCTGGCGAGTATTATGAGCAGTTGCATGATCCTTTGCGTAGGGGATGGGAGTGCCCTAGATGCGCGCAGCCAGCAACATTTTCACAAGAGAATTGTGACAAATTTATGGGAGAATTGATGGATCAATTGGAGAGGATTAAGCCAGAAGTGGAAAAGGGGGTTATGGAATGAAAGTTTATTTAGCGCATAACTTCGCAGCTAGAGAGTGGTTGAGAGATGTAGTAAAACCAATGTTTGAGCAAATGGGGCATGTAGTTACTAGTAGTTGGGTTTAGGATGACGCACACCTAAGTAGCTTGAATGCTGAACAGTCAGCGGTTAGGGATTTGGCAGATATAGAGGATGCTAGCTATCTAGTATTGTTTACAGATCAGTTTGGAGAAAGGGTGGGGACAGGTAAGTGGGTAGAAATAGGATATGCGCTTAGGGCGGGGAAAATAGTGATTTGTATTGGGGGGAAGAGTAGTTGCATATTTACTGAGTTGCTTAATGTGGTTAGGGTGGATAGTATAGGAAGGGCTTTGAGACTTTTGAGTTAGGAGAGAGTATGTTCACTAGTCGTAGTGCAGTTGAATCATATCAGGATTGCCCAAGATATCGCTATAACCAATATCATTTGTTGGGTAAGGGGGTTGTACCGAAAGCTAATTCTATTCCATTAGTAACAGGTGGGGCCGTACATAGAGGGGTTGAACATTTGATGAATAGAGTTAGGATTGGGCAGGAACCTAATATTGAGGTTGCAGTGCAATTGGCGACGGGGCAATATACAGAGGATTGTGATAGGGCAGGATTCAAGTATCGGGGTAAGGGCACTTTGACGGATGCGCAGAACGAATATACGTATCTAGAACAGTTGGCATTAGTTGAGGGATTAGTTAGAGCGTGGTATTTAAGGGAGTTGCCTTGGATTGTGAAGGGGTATAAGGTTGTTGCAGTTGAGCGAGAGATTGAGCATATTGAGATAGCGCCTGGGGTGATATTTCAGGCTAGAATTGATGCGGAGTTACAACAACTTGAGACCAATGATTATTACAATTACTCGCTAAAGACGGCTAGGCAGTGGAATGAAAAGTCTGAGAGTAGTTATGGGCACGATTTACAGGGGATAACGGAGATATGGGCAGTTGAAGTGGATGCAATGCGGAGAGAGAATGAGAGAGGCAGTGCGTTAGAGAGTGTTAAAGGGTTGTTAGTCGATGAGCAATTTGGGAATAAGAACCTAGCCGCGATCCAAGGATATCTTGAGAAACAAAGTTATGCTCGTAAGGTGATGGGGGTTAAATTCTGCATACTAATCAAGGGGGTAAGAAAGGAAAGCGATTATGGTAGCGGGGCAGATGGGGAAAGGTTGTATGTGACGTACTCGCCATTGATTAGGGGGTATAAACATTTTACGCCGGATAGGGTAGAGTATGCACATAGCTGGCGATATCCTAATGCGGAGAATAAGAGTGGATTTAGTATATTGGGTAAGGGGTGGGAACCATTTAATGTGTGGGAGATGGAGGGGGGAGTTAAGAGATGGATAGGAATGTTGAATAGAGGGGAAGTGCAACCGGATTGCGGGGATATTTTAAAGGCCCAGGTAGTAACGCCGGTGGAGATGTTTAGGAATGAGATAGAGATAAAAGAGGCGATAGAAGAAATTAAGTGTCAAGAGGGTAGAATACATTGGGCCTTAACCAATTTGCTTGAATATCCTAATTATATGGCGATGCATTTTCCCCACAATCGTAAACATTGTGACTGGCATTTTGGGGAGACTTGCGAGTATAAGGCGTTATGTTGGGATGAACAGGTTAGGAAAGATCCGATTGAAAGTGGGTTGTATCAGATTAGAGAGCCGCATCATAAGGCAGAGAGGTTAGCAAATGAGTAAATTGAGGGGAGCGAGACTTGATTTGACATATACATTGCTAGATTACTTGATGTCTATATTCAGCACTACTTTGACATTGAGTGAAACGGTAACAAGCTGGAAAAATAATACATTTGAGTTCCCAGGGAGAATTGAGATAATTGAGGTTAGGTTGGTACCATGATAGATTATTCTAGGAATCCAACTGGGGATGTGGTATTTGATTTAGCGTCTACATCTAGTGTAGCGCAGATTAGGATATCGCTGAGTGGGTTTATTAAGATAGCTCAGGAGAGTCAGACTGAAGCAGAGTTTAGAGCGGAGTTGTTGAATAATGGAGATATAGAACGTAAAGCTAGAAAGGCAAAGATAGGAGAATGAAAATGGACGAATTTATTGAGAATGCGATTGAAGCGGGATTCACGAAGACTCAAGCTAAGTTTTTGGCTGAGTATTTGTGTGATGATGAGATTATTTTTCCTGAAGATGAAGAAGAGGAAGAAGAGGAGCAGGAGGAGTAACCCTTGGAACCTAGATCGGTTATGATCTATGCGTCTAGTGGTGGAACTAAGACAACCCAGCTATATTTTTTGGCGAAGTATATTTATGAGACTACAGGAAAAAAGATAAAGATGGTGCATAGTAGTCTTGGAGGATATACGCCATTCGTGGATAGTGGAATGATAGCAAGGGGAGAAGTAGAAGTATTTGAGTTTAAGAATAGGGTTACGTGGTTAGCCGATTATAGAAGGCTTAGTATGGGTTATTGGCCTAGACGCAAAACAGATGGAACGGAGTTTTTCGAGACTCATGAGGCATGTAAGATTAGTGATGCTGAATGGGCACAGACTGGGGGGTATTTCTTTGATGACTTGACTAGTGTATGTGAGGCGTTGAAGAGTCATTGTAGTAATCAGGAGGGGAATTTAGGATTGAAAGAATCATTTGTCCATGAGGAAGGGGGATTTACGTTTAGGGGGATAAATGATTTTAGGTTGTATAATATCGTGCAGGAAAAAGTGTTGGAGAGACTTGGGGCATTTACTAATTTCCCCGTGGATTATGTTGTGTTTAGTGCATTAGTAGGGAAGGGAGAGGATAAGCAGAGTAGAGAGACGGTGTATGGGCCACAGTTAGTTGGGAACGCGGCTACATATAGGCTACCGAGCATGTTCAATGCGGGGTGTTTTCATCTTAGTAAGGAGAAATATAAGGATAAGTCTGGGTCAGATGTAGAAGGGAGAGTAGCTTGGTTTGTAGAACATAACGATGGTACTACGGGGGTGCCATATCTTTGTAATAGTAGATTGACGCCGGAGTTGGTACCGGAGTTGTTGAAATATTTTCCTTATGGATTTGTGCCATTAGGATATACGAAGGGTTTAGATATGTTTTTTAGGGTAGTCGATAAGTTGAAAAGAGATTATGTGAGTAAAGGAAAGGTAGAATAACGAGATGGCAGACTTACAAGAGTGGGATAAGCCGGTAGTAGTTACGGACCTTGGGCAAGTTAAGACTAAAGGTCGTAAGGTTGCGATGGATCTAAGCGAGGATGCTTGGAGTTTTGGTGAGCCTCCTGCGAAGGGGCATTATAAGCTGAGATTGTTTTTGGCTAAGGATGGACTTTCGCAGAGATACTACGATGAAAAGAAAGAAGAGGTTTATTTCAATTTTTCGTTGGAGTGCAAGTTTATCCATGAGGATAAAGAGATTGACGGATTTACGATGTATGTGTATGTGTCAACTAAGATTCAACGAAGGAAAAAGATTAGTCAGGTAGCGGGGTTGATTCAAAAGATGGGGTATAAGTTGCCGACTAATGAGCTAGATGACTTGCAACAGGCAAAGTTGTTTATGGCAGCGTTGAAGAAAGAACCAGTAATGGGGGCGGATGTGGATTGGCGGGCTAGCTATGACACTGGGAAGCTGGATAAGAGTGGGGGAAAGGTTTATAAGAATATTTTACACCACTATGAGCAATTCCCGGTGGATGAAGAGGGAGAAAGGAAGTCTACATTTAGCCATACTGGAGAGGGTGGAAGTGTGGCGGAGGTTAGAGCACAGTTGTTTGTGGCAAAGTGGTATGGAAAGGGAGAAACGCCGGTTGTGAAGGACAGCGGACCTAAGTTTGTTAAGACTGCTGTGGAGACGGAGTTAGATTTGCAGCCGGTTGCACAAGCGGCGCCGAGTGTAGCACCTAAACCTGCATCGGTGGATGCGGATTTGGAATTGTTGCTGAGCTAAAGGAGGAAAGGGGCAAGTTATGAATAGAGTAGCTTGCCCCTATTTTTATGAAGGTAACGATTGTAGTTGAGAAAATTGCGAATTATGAGGGAAAGTTTTTGGGATATAAAGCGCACTTTGGGGGGAGAGCAGAGTTATCGGTGTTGACTAAGTTTAAGAATCAAAGTGTGTATGAGTTGGTGAGAGATTTTGGGGATATAGTGGGAGTGGGATATCAAGAGATATGAGACGTAAGCGTAAACTTGTGATGGCGACTAAGCCATTTAAGTTTAAGTATCCGTTTGGATTACTAACAGTTATTGATTTGGTGGGAGAGAGACATGGACTTAAAAAATTGCGCAGAACGAAGTTACGATAATGCAAAGAAGCATGGATTTTATGAAGATATTGATAAATTCCAGATTTAGCCATATTTGTGGAGAAAATATGGCTTAGTCATAGGTTGATGTTAATTGTTAGTGAATTGGCTGAGGGGTTAGAGGGCTATTAGAGATGGAAAACTTGATACTAGACCTAAAAGTGGTGGACTAGGGGAGGAGCTAGCAGATACACAGATTAGATTGGCAGATTTAAGTAGGTATCTCTACCCTGGGACAGATTTCGGGGATATAGTTGAGACTAAAATGGCATACAATGAAGGTAGACCGTTTAAACATGGAAGGAGTTTATAGAGATGACTTTTGAAGAGTTTGAGAAATTTGAGCAAGAGTTGATAGCTGAAGTGGTTAAGATGAATGATACGAAGGGGAGAGAGTACGCAAGGGGGGAAGATAGGTTTGGGAATTTCAATAGGGGCGCAGAGAAAAATGCGGTTAGCAGGTTAGTGGTAGCGAATATTTACCTTAGTAAACATCTGGATGCGATTGATAATTATATTAGGACGGGGGGAAGGACATTTTCTACTGAGGGTATTCGCGGGAGAGTTGTGGATGCTATTAAGTATTTGGTGCTAATTGAGGGGATGATAGAAGAGGATATTGAGAGGCAGGGGACATGGCTATGCGATGGAGCTACTAAAGGAAAACATAGCGGCTGTTTCCATAATGGATGTGGATGCATATGCAAAGCATGTAGTGATAGAAGAGAAAGGATTTTGCTAAGGGATACAGAATTATGCTTGTCTAGTGATTCTAGGAATTTTAAATGTACATTGCCACTAGGTCATGCAGGAAATCATAATTGGGGTAGTCCTATATGCCAATCTAAGGATTCTAAGGGTCGCCAGTGTACACTATTAGAGGGGCATGATAGGAATCATGTAGCATATGGCGTTAGTGGTATAGTTTCTGAATGGGGTAGAATATCGAAGGGTGATCCCACCATAAAAATTGGATGGTGATTTATGATTAGCTTGGATAGCTGCCACGCGGATATATCACCATTCACGGAGGGGGTATTGAGTAGGTGGGCTAAAAGTATTGGGGTTGATACGGGATTGTTTGAGACTAAGGAGGAGTGGGAATTGCTGGCGGCTATTGCTAGGTTGCATTGTGAGGAGGGGAGATGGTAAAGCCCGATTCATGCCAAGGGTGTATATTAGCCACATTTTCGGATGGATACGCGGTTAGTGAGGGGAAAGGGACTAGTGGAGTTGTGATATTAGGGGAGGCGCTAGGATATAATGAGTATGTGGATGGATTGCCGTTTCGGCCTAGAGCGCAAGCGGGAAGCAAGTTAGATCAGGTTATTAGGTTGGTAGAGCAGGAAACTATGCAGCCATTGAGCAGGAATAGTTTCCTGCTTTATAATTTGGTGAATTGTCATCCACCGGGGGATGCACTAGCGGGGGAAAAGTATGAGGCAGGCGCAGTAGCGGGGTGTGCGCCGAATGTGGAGAGAGTAGTGGGAGGGTTTCAGACGCCGTTTAATAAGACGGTGTTAGCGCTGGGGAATTTGCCCCTGAAATATCTGACTGGCGTTAGTGGAGATGCAAAGGAAAAACAGAGTATTACTAATTTGAGGGGATATGTGTTGGAGAGTAAGTATGGGCCTGTAGTGCCAGGGTTGCATCCAGCGTTTATTAGGAGGGGAAAAAATCATTGGACGCCGTTATTGATGGCGGACATGAGATTGGCGCTGGAAGTTGCATCGGGGAAATATACTAGATATCTGGGGCATCCTAGATATGTTAGGCCACAGTTTCAGGTTGCGCCTAACGTGGATGAGGCGTGGGGTTATTATTATAAGCTGAAAGATGGGTCTAAATTGGTTGTGGGGTATGATATTGAGACTGTGGACACACCGGGGAGCGAGGAGGATGAGAGAAACGAGTTAGAGAGTACGGAGATAACTCAGGTACAATTTTCGGTTGCAAAGGATGAGGGAATAGCATTGCCGTGGCAGGGGGAATATATTAAGGTTATTAGTTTGATATTGGGGTTGCCGAATGTTAAACTGAGTTGGAATGGGTGGAATTTTGATGCGCCGATTTTGGAGAGTAAGGGAGTAACGATTGGTGGGCAGGATCTAGATTTAATGTGGATGTGGAAACATTATCAGCCTAAGTTACCGAGGGGGTTGCAGAGTGTGGCGAGTTTGTTTAGGTTTCCGTTTCCGTGGAAGCATTTGTACCAGGCGGATTTGGGGTTTTATGGGTGCGCGGATGTTAGTGCCCTGCATTATATATGTGGGCCGTTGCCGGGGCTGATGAAAGATAGGGGAGTGTGGGAGGGATATAAGAGGCATATATTAGGGTTGCATCCAATATTAGTTAGGGCTAGTAAGAAGGGGATTCCGGTTAGCGAAGAAAAGAGATTAGCATTGGAGGAGAGGTTTAAGGCTAGGAGGGGGGAGTTAGATAAAGAGTTGCAGAAGGCGATACCAGATGAGTTGAGGAATATTAAGCCGAAAAGGAAGGATAAGGAGACGGGAGAGATTAGTTATGGCTACATTAGTGGAGAACCTAGAATCGTTAGACAAGGAACTGAAGAATATAGGAGAATGCTTGGAGTTATCCCAAAGGGTAGGAGTGCCATCCCAATTAATGTATATCTTGAACGAAAGTATAATCTTGTCTATGCAGAGTTTAAGGAAACAGATAGCAACGAGGTTATCAATAGATGGTGCATCATAGAGCCATTTAAGGCTAGTAAGGATCAGTTAGTTAAGTATCTCAAGTGGAAAAAAGCAGAGGTTGAAAAAGTTGTTGAGGATTTAGTGTTGCAGAGGCAGATGTTAGGGGGGCGAGATAAGGAGATAACCGAGGAGATAGAGACTTATAGAGATTTGGCTAAGAGCTATGAGATACCTTTGACGTTGAAGACTAAGAAGGAGACTACTGGGAAGAAAGAATTGGATACCTTATTTGATAATACAGGCGATCCTGTTTTAGCATTGGTTACTAAGATCCGAAGTCTAGATCAAAACCTAAATAATGCTATCCCCAACTGGAAGCCAAAGGGAGATAGTAGAGTACATACTACATTTGGTTTTACTGCAAGTAGCGGGCAATTGGATGCTAGACGGCCCAATGTCTTGAACGCAGGGGCACACACTGAATATAGTAGGGAGTTCAGAGAGATTATAACTGCCCCTGTAGGGAGAACATTTATTGAATTTGATTTCCGGTCATTTCATGTAGCGACAATGGGATACTGTGCTAATGATAAAGACTATGTAAGGTTTTCTCAGATAGACCCTCACTCTATTCTGGGAAGTTATATAGATCCTAGTGTGATAGGACAAACCATAAGTCTAAAGTGGTCAGATAAGGATATAGATATTGCAGCGAGAGAGTTTAAGAAGCGATGTAAGGAGATAGAGAAAAAGGGGGGAGTTAATGTAAGACAGGAGTTAGCTAAGCCCACAGTGTTAGGAAATCAGCTTGGGCTAGGGGCAGTCAAGTTGCAAAGGCAAAATAGAAAGTTTATCAAAACTATAGCTGAGGCTGAAAAGATGCAGGAATTGCTTGTAGGGTTGTTTCCGAAAGTGGCAAAGTTTAAGGATGCAATTAGGGAGAAGGCACATCTGCAACAGTATCTGATTAATGAATTTGGGTTTATTGATTACTTTTTTGATGTATTTAGCTTCGAGTTCAATAAGAGAACTAACCAGTGGCAGAAGAAACATGGAGATGATAGCGAGAGGGTTATTGCATTTCCTGTACAGTCTACAGCATTCGGTAAGATTCAGCTTGATATACTAGAATGTGAGAGATTAGGATATAATGAGAAATATGAGTTTGTTGTGAGCATTCATGATTCACTGTTATTTTGCGTGAGAGTGGAGCATATAGATGAGTGCTTGGAGAATGTTAGCAGAGTTATGCAGGCCCCGTGTAAGATGCTAATTAATGCGGCTACTGGGGCTGAGGGGTTGGCGGTGGGGGTAGAAGCGAAAGTGGGGGGTACATGGGCTAATATGAAGGAAGTGCAAATATGCTAGGAGTTTGGGTAAGTATCGCTAAGAATAAATGTTTTACTTGTATAGATAGAGATATGTACGAAGAGGTTATTGGTATGAAATGGAGTCTAACTCATGGTCATGCTTATAACTCCTACCGCAATTTGTATTTGCATCAGCTTGTAGTATTTAAGCATATAAGCGGGTATATTGGTGATGTTGACCACAAAAATAGGGATAAGCTAGATAATCGATGGGAAAATCTAAGAATAGGGAATAGATCGCAGAATAATGCTAATAGCATTGCACGCAAGGGGAGAAAGTACAAAGGGGTTTATATAGTAGTTTGGCCAAGTTGTGTTAGGTATGTAGCTAAGATACGGGTATCTAAGAATATACACTTAGGCACATTTGATACTGAAGAGGAAGCTGCACTAGCGTATAATAAAGCTGCGGTTAAATATTATGGGGAATTTGCATGTTTGAATCAAGTAGAAGGAGATGCGAGAAATAAAATAGTATGATAAAAATGGCATTGAAGTTTATAGGTATCTTTATTGGGCTACCTATTGCGGTGATAGTGTTTTTGGGGTATGTAGAGTGGATATGTGAGGTTATGGCGACATGGAAATAGGATGCTTTAAAATTTGGCTAGCGGGGGTGGGGTTTATGATTGGAGCGGGATTAGTAGGGTTAGTGGTGGGGAGTTGTGTAGGATGGGTATTGGCGAGTTTGGTTATCTTAACTAAAAGGAAGTGGCATATATGAAAGGTGATAATGGAGTTTCGGCGATGGAGTTGATTATGCAGTTGGAGGGAAAGGTTAGAAAGGCTAGAAAGGAGTTAGTGCAGTGGCAAGCTAGATGTATTATGATTGGGGCTATGAAGGTGGGGCCGTGGGTTACGATAGGGATTGGAATAGGAACGGCGATTACGTGGTTTGCATGGTATATGGCTAGTAGGGGGCATGTATGCAGATAGTTTGGAATATGTTGGGATATGTTGTGTTGTTGGTGCTGGTGGCATTGATGCTGGTATGGGCGATAGAAGATGACTTATGAAAAACTGGGTAGCCCTAATGTTGACACTTATTGGATATGCCTTTTGGGCTATAAGTTTGTATTATGGGTGTGCTAGAGAGGAGTATGCTAAAGCAGCATTCTATATGGCCTTAGGAATATTTACTTGGACCGCTCCACCTTTTGGAAGAGGAGATTGAATATGGACTTTCACGGACGATGGTATACAAGAGGGAGTCAATTAGTTATCGTGCATAAGGGGGTAGGCGAGGAGGAGGAGATGGTATTTGAGGGGCATGAGATATTGTTACAGCAGCCCTTTAATTATGATCCTGACTTGCCTATAAGGTATAAGTGGAATCATTCGGGGAAGTGTATTGAGAAGAGTAAATATCTGCCAATTACGGAGTGGGATAACTTGAGTAATAGGATACAGACATATAGGGGTGGGGCGTTAGTATATGCGGCAACGTGTCCAGTGAATGGGGGGTGTAGGTTGTGTGAGGAGGAGGGGGAGAGGAGTTATAGTGACAAATAGACAGATAATTATGCTTATGACAAGTATATTAGCATCTAATGGTAGGTTTGCAGGATACGCACCTGAAGAGTACGTTAACTATGCTATAAGGATATACAATGGCGAACAAGCGAAAACCTAATAGTATTAGGGTGGTTTGTATCGCGGGGACGGTGCTAGCACAAGTGAGGGAGACAATTTTGGCGGATGCTAAGGCGAGGGGGATTAGCGTGGCGAAAGTGGTAGGGGAGATCCTGACGAGTTGGGCAGAGTGGAGGGGTAAGGCTGGTAGCAATTCAATTGCCAAAGAAGGAGAATGGAGAGGGAAGGGGTACAGTTGGGACGCTGATAGGATAGCAAAGTAGTGGAGTAGAATAGTCCACTATAAGGGGGAAGGGGGCATACTGCTAAGAATGCGATATGCCCCTAGTTGGCGTTAGCAGCCCCTAGGCTGAATCGCGGGAAAGGGGGGTAGTAAAGTATCAGGAGGGTGCTAACGCGCGATTTCGAGGGATTTTTCGACACATTTCGTTTCAGTGGGTTAGGCTGTGGAAAAGATGAGGATAAAGCCTGTGGAAATGTGGAAAACTCTAGTGGGGCTAGTTGCTAGCTAGCCGAGGGTGTTTTCAATATCATCATGTCTAGCCCCTTGGTGTTGTCGGCGGCATTGGACATGCGAGCGACGGCCTTAACTACGCAAACCTTTATGATCCTGGGGTTTGTGTATGGATATAAGATGGCGCAAGCGGAGGGACTTGACGGGATGCTCACAGGAATCGAGCGGGCTACCGAAGGGGAAGAGAGCTAGATTGGTAGTACCTTCACCTAGGTAGAGCTATAAGGGGAATAGCTCTACCGAATGGGGGTATTAGCGAATGGGGAAAATTGATATGAGCAAGTGGAAAGAGATATGCTACGGTGTGGGGCTAATTTTGATGATCGCGCTAGCATGGGCGTTAGTGGATATTGCGGCGGGAATATGGACACGCTAGCGGGGGAGTTAGTAGAAATGCTCAAAGCGGCGGGATTGACGGAAGAGGAGATAAGAGCCTATGTTAAATGGCTGCATCCAATGGGATGAAGTTAGGACATACCATAGTGAGTGCGGTATGGTAACATTGCTCACTAGTGGTGAGTGTACAGCGTGTTGGCAAAGGGTGCTAGCAGCCGAGAGGTTCCTGCTGAATGCTCCTAGACGCGAGGGGAAGGGTACCCTACGATTGGGAGGGGTGAGATGAATTTTGTTGACATCGCTTCTCAAAGCGAGTAACATTGTAAGTGGAGATGAAAGGGGCATGACGATGACGCAGCCAATCTATCAAAATGGAGGTTACATGGTTATGCCCCTTGTGCGTCAAGTTACCATCGAGAATCGAGAGGGCAGACGGGTAAGTGGGCCGTATCCGATTGAACAGATTGAAGATGCTGTGCAGACGTGTGATGAGTTAGCGCAACGTGATGGGGCCTTTGGGCATAGGACTTATCGCGGTTGAGGTTGAGTGTGTAGCAGGTGGCATACCCATGCGGGCTAGAAACTAGAACCCGTAGGATACAGAGTATGCTACTTGCTCTACACTCAAATGTAGAGCGGGTATCATTAGATACAAATTCTAAAAGGAAAGTTTAAGAAAGGTAACGATAAGTATGTCTCTAGTATTTGTGAAACGTAGTGTTCTGCCTGCGGTTGTGCATGGTAGGAATGGAGCCGCATCTGTAGTTATTACAGGTAGCGGACGAATTGGGATGAGTGTGTTGGCTACTAAGGCACTGGGAGAGGGATTGACTCATGTAGCCGTGGCGTTTGATCCTGAGAGCCGGATTATGGCGATTTATGGGCCTAGCCCGAAGATTAAAAAAGCTCTGCCAAATGAGGGAGATTGGGTTAAGCTGAACATTAACAAAAAGAGCAATGCAGTGGACTTTGCGGCTACTAACTTGCTGAATCACGCGCCTACATTCAATGGTAAATTGTATGAGTATCGGGCTAGCGGGAATCAGACATTTGAAGTTAAGGTGAATGAGAAAGAACAATGTATCTCGTTCACGGTGCCGGAAGGTAAGCTGATCCCGAAGCCGGTTGTTAAGCGAGAGAAGAAAGACAAGAAAAAGAAGGAAACAGTTAGTAGTGGTACGGCTGCTACGCCGGAAGCTAGTGAAGGTGAGTTAGTGCTAGAGAGCGCGTAACCTAGGGGTTGGGGTTACGAATGATAGATTATAGATAAACTATAGAATGCGTGTGGGGCCTATCGAAGTTGGGGTAGGCCCAAAGGTATAATAATGAAAATTATAATGTTAGGGTTGATTGTAGGGGGATTGAGTATGGCTCAGTCCCCTGAGGCACCTAAGACGTTTGATAAGGGCGCTAGCCCGATATCGGTTAAGGTGCCGGATAAGTTTACTAGTGACGTGCAGAAGTTAAATCAGCAATATGCCGATTTGCAAGCCGCGCAACAGATAGCGGATTTGAGTAAAGCTAACTTAGAGTTGCGAGTATGCGCGGAAGTAGGGTATAAGCCGGAAGTATGTAGAGTGGACTGGAGAACAGGGCAGGTGATTAGGGTAGAGATGCCTAAAGCCCCTGCTACGGCTACAGACACTACAGACACTAGTAAGAAGTAGTTTAGATGTTTGTAATAGGCCCATTGATGGTTAGATGGGCCTCCCCTCCTTTTGAAATCCTAAGACTTTCCTTTCCTATCGACAAAATACATATTTTGTTGTAAGATACCCTTAGGCGATCAATTGGCCCAAGGGTTTACCGCCCTAGCCCGGTGATCGGCATACCACAAAACAGAGAAAGGACGGTCCCCCATTGCCGCGAAAGCACCTTACAGAACTAGAAGTAGACAAACTTATCAAAGCAGCTAAGACTACTAGAATGGGTACACGGAATGTGTGCTTGATTATGTTAATGTTCAGACATGGGTTAAGAGTTAGCGAAGCTACAAACATGGAGTTGAGTCAGGTTGACGTAGCTAGTCATGTATTGCATGTGCAAAGACTGAAGAATGGATTTAGTACCGTTCATCCACTGCGGCCAGATGAGATAAAAGTCATAAATGCCTGGATGAAAGATAGGAAAGCTATGGAGCTAAGTGAGAGTATTAAGACATTCTTTGTTAGTGAGCGAAAACGGCGAATGGATAGGACTAGCGTTAATCAGCTATTAGAGAGTCTTAGTAAGATAGCGGAATTGCCACTAGTAGCGCACCCACATATGCTTAGACATGCTTGTGGATATGCGTTGGCGGATCAAGGGATTGATACTAGACTAATACAAGATTTCTTAGGGCATAAGAATATACAGAATACTGTTATATACACAGCAGCAAATAGCGCGAGGTTTGAGAGAATATGGAAATAAATGCACTAGCGGAATATCAGCAGAAGTGGTAGTAACAAGAGGTAGCGAGTTGAGATTGAATGCAATTGTCCTGACCGACCGGGATGTGTCCCAAGCTCGGCTACCCCCCATCGCAAATCCTAAACCTTTCCCTTGCAACTAGTTTACGCGCAATCCTGTATCAACCGGCCCACAATCGATACCGAATGGCCCTACTTTTCGGACAATTGCGCGCGGCGCTAGTTACTCACAAACCCTGTGGCTACTGATGCCCCACAGTTACCAGTGTTAATTGTAAGAGCACCGGCCGGCAAAGACCCCGCTGTAGTACAGCGGTATACCGTGTTCGTTCCACTATTAGCTGTTACGGTACCAGCACCCCAGAACGCACCCCCTTTTGTAATGTAAGCCATATTTTGGTTATTGGCATGATTTGTGATTCCGAAGGCGCGATACCCTGAGTTACTATCATTCGCCGGAGTCAGTACGATACCTTCTTTAGTCATGATGCTGGTGTCTGTGGTGAGAATGAAATTTGCACCCCCAGTCCCACTACCAGTTGCCCAGAAAGTTGTTTGACATGGCGTACCGCTTGTGCTGCCACAGTTCCCTAGCACCGCTGCGCTATATGTCAGTGGCGCATAGGTAGCATTATCAATCTCTGCTGTACCCTGTAATCCAATAACATAATTAGGGGCAGCCGTGGCGTTAGAGGGTAAGATACCGTGGAAGTCCCCGCCAAATGGGTCTGCTCCACCCAGCGAATACCAAAATCCCATCACGGCAGCATTCTGATTCCCATTAGCATTACTAGAATACATATTCACGCCAATACCATTTAGATATGTATTAGACGATAAATTAGCTGCATTTGTCTGCCCAATATATAATGTCCAAAGGATTGAAGAGTTACCTGTAGTAATAGTGGGTGTAATAGTTAATGCCGAACTAGGCCCCGTGGCTTGATCTATACTAGCTGTAACACCCATACTAGTAGCTTGTGCCGTTCCTGCTACGGAGAGGTTGCCTCTAATCGTCACATTTCCTGATGGATCAATATGCAGGGAGTCTGCCATTGGTCCATCCGGATAGGTCCCTGTGCGGAGAGAAATCTGGGTGCCATTGATCGTTGGCCCAACACCGCTCTGGTTGTAGATGTATGCAGTTGCAGAACCAGTCCCCGTGGGATTGGCACCACTACCAGAGAATGCGTAGAATGCTCCTGCTGTTACAGTGGAGACAGCCGTTACAGTGGAGCCGAACGTCCCGCTCCCTGCTGCGCCAAGGTTGCCTGAGCCATCAATCGACCCCAGAACAGAACTCCCGGCCTGATTCAGAAACCGGATTGAGGTATTGCCAGCATTCAGGATGTTCAAGTAGTTATCGCTGCTAACGAACATTGCACCCCGAGCGGTTCCACCAGAATCCTTGAGCTGGAGATACTGACCGTTTGCAAAAACCAGATTGCGACTAAGCAGGTTGATGTTCGTCCCGTCATCCGTAATCGCCGAGTTCCCAATCGCGCTCCCGCTAATAAACTTAGAAACATAATTTGTAGTACCACTTACATTCCCACTTGGCACATAAGGCAAACTAGGCACATCCCCCGCTACCAACAATCTCCACGTCGGCGCACCTGCTCCACTAGACGGTCCCGCAAACACATAATTCTGACTAGTAGACGTTAATCCAATTCCACCTTGACTAACCGCCAATGCACTTGCTAAATGTGTAGCTGTAACCTGATTACTAGTATTTATGTCTACCCCAGTTAACGCTATCTGTGTTCCATTAGCCTCAACAATCCCACTTCCATTACTAGTAAAATTCAAATTTATATTGGTATCACTCCCAGTTGCTCCTATTGCAACCGTAGCAGGATTAGCTGTAGCAGCATTAGTAACTGTAATTGCGTCCACTGCGCTAGCGGTATTCGATGCAGCTAAAAATACCTTCCCATTGGTATCATAAATCCCCGTGGTTATCTTAGGTGTTGTCAATGCTGCATTAGTAATCGCCGTTCCACTAGTTAATGTACTCGGCAATTGCCCCGCTGTCGCACTACCACTAATATTACTAAATGCTACCTGTGCGCAATTATTGCTCCCAGTAGTCCATCCTTGACTCCAGTTACTCCCATTACACGCGCTAGCTGTAGCAGCCGCAGCCGCTGTCCCCAACACTCCCCCATCTTGTATCTCACCGCTAGTCCCCGTAAATTGTGCTACGTGCAGAGTTGTGATACTCCCAGTAACCCAATTTGCATTAACACTGCCCCCCAACGCAACAGCGGTACCATTCACTGTAATTGAATTATGTACCAATCCTGTATTCGGAATAGAAGAGTTAGTGATATTACTCCCATTCGTAACTGTTGGATTAGGGTAGTTACTTCCTAAATCACCTCCTGCTGGCCCTGATGGCGGTCCCGCTGCCCCACTCCCTTGCACCGTTAACACACTTGTACTATCATTCCACGTACAAATAGTAGTAACATTATCACAATTTATCCTAAAAGGCCCACTAACCCTAGATGCAGAGGGTATAAGCGCTCCTGCATTATACCCTTGCATTATCACTCCATTCCCAGTCTGCCCAAACAATGACTTCCCAAACATCAACACCAACACAATAAGTATGCCAATCAGCACCCTATTTAGCACCCTAAACTCCCTAACATAACTTACTCCCTCAGGCACATTGACTATTGGTGCCTTTACCTCAATCAGCGTAGGACTAACCGGCGCTGGCATCACACTAACATTAACTTGTGGCTTAATCTCCTCAACCGCACTAACCAACCTCCCCAACACTTCCCCATAATCAATTGGCCCCACCGGCGCTGGAAATTCCTGTTTCTCATGATTACACTCCACCTTAACTGAGATATCTTTATCAGCAATCACCTTCAACACTTCCGAATAATCTATTGGCCCCGGTATCGGCAACTGTTCTGGATATGGTGGAATAACTGTCTGTGGAATACCTTCAACTGCTTCCGTAACTTCTACCAACTTCTTCTCAATACTATCTAGATGCTTAGTATAATCATAAGTCGTAGGCCGCCCAGGAAAATTTATATGGAAAGTTTGTCCATCAGCGCCACCTTCACCTGTCTTACTTAAATTAGTCTTGTGCCCCGTTGTAAATCCTACATGCGTAATCAAATGATATAACGCGACATCCTCTATCTGACTTGGCGTTAAATCTGGCCTACCAGCCTTAGCCTCTACTCTAAACCTCTCTAACTTATCCTCTCCTAATACCTCCAATTCTCTCCCCACCAACGGATACCCATGCTTAGTCAACAACTCCGCCAAAAAATCACTAACTTGCACTTTCATATTATACCACTCCTTCCTCATCTTGTGCAAATGTAGTAGTTCCACTAACTGTCTCAATATACCCTGCTATATCTCCAATATCAAACAACTGCTCTCCATTAGTAAACTCATACTGATACCCTAACGGATACCTATTCGCCCCACTAGTCGCGCTAGGCTTCATTACATAAAAATCCGTAGTAGGCCATCCCACCACGGAATTATCTTCCCTAACTTTAATTGACTTAGTAGGTATATGCGCCACCACAGCTATTGGCAATGCAGCCCCTACCGTAATCAAACTCGTATACCCAATAGGCTTTGACATTAAGCCTCCTACTGCCCCATAACCACAATATTACAAGTTTCTGCAACCATCCCTGCATTAGCAGGTAACGTCAATGTACTTGCTGTGGTACTAGGATTCTGCGCCCCGCATGACCCACCACCCTCCATCAATACCGGCCCCGTAGTAAACGCCGTGGGATACGCATAAGTTTGTGCAACTCCTGTATTAGCATATCCATTTAAATAACAACTAGCTATCTTAAATGTCCCCTGCATAGACTCCGAACAGCTAGCTGTTCCTGAAGTGCCATTTTGACTAGTAGCCGTAGGGTTGCTATTAAGTTGATTAGCCTTAATAGCAAAAGCCCCCAAATCCACACTCTGACTAGCTCCAGTATATGGAACAAGCTGATTAACATTCACACTAACCGTAGGCAATGTAATGTGCGCATCAGCCTCTCCACCATAATACAGTGTTATCGTGGGAGTTGCCGAATTACTAACCCCTTCCACCACTACCTGCACTCTACTAGCACTTGTTGCAAACGTATATGGATTATTCATCCAAAATTCTAAATCAAACTGCGTCTCTCCCACTGTCGGCTGCAAAGTCCCCGTTGAATCTGTTGTACCAATCGTACCTATAAAATTCCCTGTTGAATCAACCTCATTTACAACTGCCATTACACTAACTGTTCCCACTGGTGCAGCACTTCTACTGCAATGCACATGTACCAATACTTCCCCCGCAGGTAACACCGCTTGCCCAGGTACCCCAGCGTTAGTCATCCATGTTTGCAACACATTAGTACCACTAACAAGCGGATACGCAACCGTAGTAAGTATGGCATAAGTCGCAGGTGTCAACTGCAAGTTATTCGCTACCGCAGAATTGGTATTAGTCATGAAGTAAGTTAATGTATTCCCAAGTGGAATCGGTATCCACTCAGGGGCACTACTAACTACTCCATTCCCCTGCTGAGCCAACAAATACAACTGCCCAGTAATATTCCCCGCCAATCTAGTAGTAGCTCCTCCTATACCCCCATATATCGTATCCCCCAACTGTTGCAACTGAGCCAAATTCTCATTAACATTCGGGCTAATATTCAACTGTGGTGCTGCCTGATTCCTATTATCTAATGAAATCGTTCCACTAGCATTCCCCACCGGCGCAACCGTGTAGCTACTCAACCCCGCCCCAGTATCATTCACACTCCCAGTGGTATTCCCCGTTGCCACTGCACACGTACACGTATTCGGCAACGTAGGCGTACTAGTTCTCAGCACATCATAACTAGTAGCCCCCATCAAATTCCAATTCACCTGAACATAATTACTCCCACTCAGCGTATTAGGGGCATTCCCTACTTGCGCCATTGCTGCCTGAGTCTGACCAATGGGCAAATTAGCCACTACCCAATAATAATAATTCCTCAGCCCCGCCACTCCTACAGTCTGCGCACTAACACTAGTTACTCCACTAGGCGCACTGGCCCCAAGATATAATGTGCTAGGGGCAACCTGATTTGTTTGCCCCCAACACCCAATCGCCATCGCACTCAACAATAATAGTATCTTTCGCATATTACTCCTTACCACCACTACCACTATCGCTAATAACTAACCTGATACGTAACCTTGTAATTCATACTCGTAATCGTAGTACAAGCATTAGCTCCTGTTTTAATCAGTTGTATCGCAGTTCCGCTAGTCATCGCTCCCTGCCATCCAAACGTGGTAAGTGTATTATTCGCTGTAGTCTCACTAACAAACGCAGCAGACGCTAGACTAGCAGTAGGAACTGCCACGCTCACAATCGGTGTAGTATTCCCTGCTGTCCCTGTAATTGCATAACTAGCATTTATCACCCCACTAGGAGGCGTAGTAATCATTTGTGCTGTCTGAATCCCTTGTGCTTGTCCAAACAGCCCCACTGCAACCAACAAACTAACTACTACAACTTTCAATAGTCTCATATCTCATATTCTCCTTTTAACTTTGTGCAGGATAGAAATATCCTACCAAACTTCCCACCACATTCCCGTTCAACGCTCCATTATTCAAATGGTTGATAACTAGCGTAATCACCTGATTTGAGTAAACCCTAATTGGACTAATCGGCCTAGGTGTCTGGATAGTCCCTTTCTCAATCAAGATATTATCGAAATTTCTTACCGCTGCACCATTACGAAACAGTTGCGCCTGAATATCTCCACTCCCTTGAACAAATCCTCCCCCCGTAAAATTCCAACTAAACGCATTTATAACTCCATCCATCCCAGTTGGCACTGTCATCATAACAACCGTAACCGTTCCTGCCACTGCTGGCAATGCCGCTACTTGTGCCTGATCGTATGGTACACTGCCATCTGGTTCCTCTAACCAAGGTCTTTTAATAACACTAGTTGGCAAGTTAGACCCACTAACATCTGCTGTCCCACTTGCCACCAGTTGCCCATTAGTCAACAGCGCCGCATGAAGCAACGCTAACTCATTCATTGCTGAAGCATAGCTATTCAAACTATTTGCATTAGTCGCCATTCTCTTACCTCGTAATCTTTCTCATGCCAATCGAATTTGCATTTATTGGCACAGCTATGCTAAGTAACACTTGAACAACCGCCCCATTGGCATTAGTATCCAAATTGACGATTTCCCAATTCAATACCCCTGGTGGCGTCACAATAAATGGACTAAGTAACAACCCTGCCCCAAATGGCGTATCTGCATTACTCCCTGGATCGCTAGGCCCCACACCATTCCCCACTCCATACTCTAATTGCATATTACTCATCACTGTACGATCCAATGCGTAATCCCCATAAAATATACTCGCCTTACTTCCCTTATCCCACAACTTCAGTTTAATCCCCCCAGGGTTTATAGGTGATAAACTTGTCCCAGGATCACAAAAGTAATTCATCGAAACTACGTAACTTCCCGCCGGTACTTGCACACTACCATTAACCGTTCCCAGCGCTGGAATTGTGGTATCACCCCCAGTAGGGAAATTAACTCCTATCCAGTAGTAATTTCCACTTTCCAGTATCTCCCTCATCAAATCTAACATTTCATCTGTCTGCCAATTATTATTATACCCAGGCAGATTCTCAATAAAAGTTAGTGGGCTGTAGGGAGCAACGATACTCAAAGGATTCATAAATCCCCCTTTTCTAGCTACTAGTTGGAATCAGATAGCTTCCACGGAATGCAAAATAAATAGTATATGGCTCGTTACTCGAGATATCTTCAATTTCGCAATTGATACTACCACTAGCCGAATAATAAATGTAAGGGCACACCACATACGGAAACTGCCCTGATCCAAACAACAAAGTATCAATCACGCGATCTGTGGTACCGCCATTCCCCCCACACTGATACCACGTAGCACCATCCGAATTTCCTAGCCTAAATTTAAATCTCCGTGCCGCGCTAGCTCCACTAACAACTGTCTCTCTAGTCAGCGCTTTCAACCAAAAGTCACAAGTCCCCGGCAACGCCAGTGTAACCTTCTGCACGCTCAGATTAACCGATACGCTAACCTCTAATGGAAACGTCTGTTCCCTCTCAATGTAAGTTTGTCCCCCAATACTTACCGTTCCATAACTTCCTGCTGCCATACTCTCATCTCCTTTATCTAAAAATTACAAAAGGGTAGAAAGGCTAGGCTTAGACATTACTAGCACCAACTACCCTTTCTATCAACTACCCTTTTGCTACCACCTTTTAGAGTGATATGTCTGCTTTACGCAACTCCACGAGACAGAATCCCATGCAACCGTGCGCTAACAGTCAATCCCACTCCAACATAAGGTGTAGCACTATTCTGCGCCAAACTAGCCCCACCACCATCGGCCTTAAACTGCATGTTGAAAGTTTGAGACTGCAAAATAGTAATACCAATGATTCCATCGGCAACTACATTCGCCCCATTATTAACGCCCAATGCCAACCCCGCAGGCAACCGAGTATCCCACATATTATGATAGCTCGGCCAACCATTAGTAGAATTAAGCGAGTAAGCCGTTGCAGCCGCCGCCAAGTTACTAACACTGTTAGTAAAAATTCCGCCGCTCTGCGGAAACACATCCAAAGGCCCCTCAGCATACACTTTCTGGCTAACCCAAAACTCCATATAAGTGGTGCTAAAGAAACTTTCCAAATCAATCGGCGCAACCTGAGGATTAATAAAAATGCTAATCCCCGTCACGTTATACCACTGGGGCGCGGGCAAGCTACTAACCAACTCTAGGTTAGTATCCACCTTAGTCTTAGTTCCACTCCCAATCGGTGCAACGAACAGCTTAAAAAGTTGGGGGAGCGTAGTACCTGCGGCATAACTAATCCGATCATACAACACCCAATTGACATAATCTGCCATGTTAGGTACAATCGGATTGCTTCGCCGACTCCGCGCACGCGCAATTTTCAAAAAATCTGTCATATGCGCGCGGCTAACTTTACTACCCCCAACTTTATCTTGGGTAAATTCACTCCCCATTACAAACAGTTCCTTACCTTCTCGAACTGCTGCCAGAATATTATCGAAGTTTTTCATTTATCATCTCCTAGAATTTAACTATTCCCATATCTTGACTAACTTACATTAGTCTCCCAGTTCGCCGCAACCGGCCCATACCTGCATTAGCCGTAGCCGCAGGCACCGCCATAGCTAGCGCATTAGTCACCTGCTGTGGGACCTGAAACGCTCCCATATTCCCAGGCTGATTAACTTGAGGCAGATAGAATGAGCTTCCACCAATCAGGCCCATTCCCCTCAATCCACTAATCCCGGTATAACTCGCCGCACTCGGCAGAATCGCATTCAGCATTTGTGCCGCAGCATATACCAATCCCCCAACCATGAAGTCATCCCCCATAGCAGAGTTCTTAGCGACCTTACCAACTAACTTCCCTTGCACCACAGCTACAACTGCCATAACTAATCCACCCATAAACCCACTAGTCAGTGAAGAAGGCAGCATCCCACCAATCAGACCAGTAGCAAAATTGGTAACTACCATCCCACCCAACGCGCCCAGAACCTTACCGCTAGTTCCAGACATCAAACCCGGATTCCGCCTATAATAACGGCGATGACTAGCATTATGCCGTCGCCGTCTCCGAGAGAAAAATGGATTATGCCGTACTTTAGTCCCATAATTGCGCCTCCGTCGATGCGCCCTATTAACACGTCGTTTCCGTCTTGCCATAGTTGAGCCTCCTTTATTAATAATAACGATTTTCTTACCCTTGTTACGTTTATGGGAATAACTCCCAACTAAGCTAGCTCCTAATGCTTTCTTAATTTGTCTAGCTCGCCGCGTGATACCACTTAGTCTACTGCGTTTAATTCTCCGCCCTGGATTACCCAACGCGGGAAATACCGTAAGAATATGACCTACATTGCGTTTGCGATGCCGTTTAACTACCGCTTTAAACGTTCGCCGTCTTTTAGGATTACTCCTTCTCGCCTTCAACGCCGCCCTTTGTCTCTTAGTCCCAAAGAACTTAATCTGAGCCGCCGACATTTTCCGCCGCCTACGCTTACCTGGATTAACTAATCTCCGTTTCTTAACTACACTCATTTCTGCCATCTATTGCATTTACTCCTTTCTTTAGTATTTAACTCCAACCATAATCTTTAGATTCACGGATCACCCCCTTCTAAGATCCATAGATATAATTGGACTTACCATCCATATACCCTTGGTAAAATGATTCTTGTGCAGTAACCCTCTTACCTGGAATAGTAGGCTTACCCTTGGACTTTTGCCATGCTACTACCATATCCGCAAATTTCTGTGACTTACCCGCAACCCTACCCCTTAAATACCATTTACGGTTTAACCCAGCTTCAAACGGATTACTAGCCCTACGTTTCTTAGTAACTCTCTTCCGTGCAGGGTTACTCTCCCTTTCTGTCAATAAACTAACACTCCCATCCTTATTAAACCTAACCGCGTGAGTGGGCACCCATGAACCGAGAGCGGGGTTATGCTTAGGTTCTTGCCCATAATGCTCCTTAACAATATCCCCATCTTTCATTAAGGTAACATCTTCATAAGCAGCACGGCCATACCCAGTCTTACTCTGCTTAACATAAGTAGAAAATTTCTTACGTGCTTCAAACCCATTAGTACCGGAATAAACTGTGCCAATGTTACCTACAATAACTTCCCATTCGTGTTTCATAACTAATTCCTTATCCCCACATCCTCAAAAATCCTCTTGACAAAAAGTGATGCCCACGGTATTATATGATTATGGGCAACACGTTCAATAAAATTACTAATGGCCGGATTAGCGCTTGGCCTAATCCTTAATCCCCTCTGCCACGATGCTATATGATCCCCCTACCAGTGTCAATTTGCTATTAACACAATCATAAGTTAACATTGGTAGTTCTCCCTTAGATTCCTCGGAGAAATGATGCTCGTATTCACATACTTCGCCATTACTATCGTCTAAGTGGAATTTGTCTGAAGTGTAGCATATAGAAACCACATATCCTATATTAACTATTCTTCTATTAGTTCCTTCAATCTCTAATCCCTGATCTCCACCAATTATCTCTAAATTCTGCCCCCCAGCATCACAGCACAACTTCGGCCTATCAACCTTAAAACTAATAGTAATCTCACTCTTCCCATCAACCCCTTCAATATCCATCTCAGTCAAATCTCCGAGAGCTACCATCGCTCCATCGAAGGTTTCAACTTCATCAACATCAATAACCTCTACCGGCTTTCTACCATGAAACTTCTCTGACATCTCCTCAACATCTGAAATATCATCCCCATCTGGGTTATACATCCTACCTTTAGTCTCTCTAAAACTAGTCCACCCTTTTCTCCATGCCGCCCCTTCACTATTAAACGGCCCCACTTCTCCCATCACACTCTTAAACCACCACTTACCATCTCTCTGAAACACACTAGGATTAGATTTACGCCTCCCCGCCAACTCCCTCGCAAACCTGCTCCTAACCCCTTTCGGAGTTGCCTTTATCATCTCTTCTGCAATATGCTGGCTAATCCCCTTCACCCTCGCTGCCCCACTAGCCACAGCTTGCATCAATCCATACTGACTCGTACTAGTTGTGGGATTAACCTGTCTACCATATCTTTTAGATGACATAACCTAACCTCTAACTTACTAACATTGCTACTAGCCCCATCCCCAACGCCGCTAGCGCAACCGTTGTAATAGTCCCCGCATCTATTCCAGTTCCGCTATCATCTGTACTCGCACTCTGCACACCCAAACTACTCAATAACGAATCCGCCCCAATTCCCACTTGACTAACCAAATAATTCAAATAATTACTCGTATCATTCTCCGTAGGCGGTGCATACGTATATATAAAACTCCTCAGTGTTGCCCCACTTGCCATTGCATTTTCGATATAACTTTGTAAAGCCGCCCATCCATCCTCAGGAGTAGCGAATGTAGCAAAAGTGCCACTCGCAGTACTCTCTGATCCAACTTCCGTTGGAGCATACCGTAAGTTCCCCGGATTATTATTCCTTTGTGCGATGCTGCCACTAACATTAAACCCCTCCATCTGTGCAATTGCATCCATCAAACTCTGCATATCACTAGCCATAATTAACTCCCTCCTTTCCCCCTCAACGCCTCCAACAAATTCCTATCTTTAATCTCCTTAATCATTGGGCAGTCACCTTTAGTACATGTCTTAAACCATTCCAAAATCAAATCTTGACTAGCCTCAATCTTAGTCAACCTATTTCCCAACCCAGCATACGCACCAAATACCGATATCAGCAGTGATATACACAACAGTATATCCCCCGCAGTTAGTCTACCTTCAAATAGTAGGTGCATTAGATTAGCCTATGCCGTTGCCAGACTAGCCTCTAACTGTTTTTCCCGCTGCCTATACTTCGCTGCCTTACTACGTTTTCTATTCCTACTCCCTGCTTCCCATCTATACTTATGCTGCTTTGCTTGATGCACACTAGAGTAAACCATATAAGCCCCAATCACTCCCGCAATCAACTCAGGTACCCCCCATGTGCTAGGATCTCCACTAAACAATCCAGTACCAAGCAACCCAGTTCCATCAAACGATAATGTCCCCATCCCAAATGGCTTCGTAATATTTACTCCCTGTACCCCACTCGCCAATGCCGCCTTCTCCATTGCGATAAGTGGGTTATTATCTCCCCACGTGCTAGGTACAGTCATATTATTCTGCAACCCCAAACTATGAGGACTCGAACTAACCTTAAATGTATTATCTGCCTGCGCGAACATACTATTTCCCTTTCCCGCCCACCAAAACCCCAATAGCTACAATCCCCCCTACTCCAATCAATATCACTTCCCACCACGGCAACCCAGTAGTAGGTTCCGGCGTATCCAGTGATTGAAAAAAATCCGCATTCTGTTGCTGCGTGGATGCCATTTGAGCATTAGTTATAGCCTGCACTGTGTCACTAGCTGCCTGCCCGCTCGTCGGTACCGCAGGTATAGCCTGCCCACCTACTGTCGATTCCACCGTCGCAGGCATTGGGGGAGACGTAAATGTTAATCCCTCAAAAGCATCCCACAATTTATCCCAAATGATAGTAGCAAAAGCCTCATTCTCTTCAAATAGCGTACTATCCCCCAACCCTCTCGCTATCATAACTATCCTTTTGGCTGCTGACCCATATTTGCCTGAATCAGATTCAATATCACCTTCGCTTCAGTAGGCAATTCCAACCCACTAATTCCCCTTACCACTGCCTCATGTACATGTGGCTTAACCGCGTCCCATATTCCACTAACCTCAAACTTAGCTTCCGCCAATCTAGCCATTTGCTCCGCAAACTTATACGCCAGTACATCCACTCTTCCCAGCGCTGGGGCAGTATTCAAATCAACTACCTGTCTACTAACCTTATTTGTCATAATCCTTACTAGCCAACAACCCCACACCCAACAAACTCGCCAGCGTTGCCAGTTGCGTCTGCGTACTCATCAACTTATGCACCATATCCGGTGGTGCCCATATAATCGCCACTGCCAATGCGCAACTAATAATTCCAAAGGTGTTAGTTTTCCAGTTACTCTTATTCATAGTATTTATCGCCTTCTGTATCTTGCCCGCTAACTCCTCAGTCTTAATTAACTTAAATGGACTTACCATCTTATAACCCCTTCAATGTCTTATAAATCCCAACCCATCCATAAATAGCATTCTGCGCTTGCCCCAATGTCAACAACCCGCCGCATACTTGCTTATGTAGCCAATTCTCTACTACGTCTTTCTCTCTAGCCCCAAAGTATCCCGCTTGCCCCTTATAATATTGTGGCCACAGATTCCTAATATCGTTGCTCCCGCCAATCTCCAATGATATAAAATGATCTATCTCAACATCCTTAGCCAAATCCGCCAACGGCACCCCATACTTTTGCGCTACCTTTCTTCTAACATCCTCCGTAACTGCCCTAACCGTCGCGGTATACCCACTCTTACAAATAGTCTCTCCAATATTAGCTTGCGTTACACTCGTATCCACTGCCCCCGGTGTCAACTTAGGATTTGGCATCATTGCATGAGACGCAACAACCAAAAATAATATCAAACTAGTCATTAGAATGTCTTTCTAAACTCCAACCCATAAGTCGGCTTAACTTCATTCGCCGTAATCGCCACATACATAAACTGCGCCACCACTGGCATGTGAAACGCCTTCTTACTCAGTACATACCCCGCATCATAACTAACCTCCACTCCTCCCGCAAACATTGCACTAGTCGCAGTCCCTGTAGCTGTGGCAGCTGTAGTTACTCCTATCATTCCCTTACCAATAAAAGCCCAATTCCCACTATGCGCCACATGATATTCCAGTGCCTCCCTCAGCGTGGCAAACCCCTGATTCAACCCTACCGCTGTATCAATGTTAGTTACCAAAAACGCATTACTACATGCCCCTGTCTTAATCCCAAATCCCGTAGTAACTGCTGGCAACTGTCCATAGAAATCATATGTCATCCCGCCCAACGCAAAATATGTAAAAGGTGGCGTTGCGTTAGCTGCGCATGTAGTAACCGGCGTAGTAGGGGTGGTAGTGGTGGTAGTTGTAGGAGTTTGCCCCAATATCCCCACCACCATCATCAATCCCGCAATAATAACTTTCTTCATCTCACTAAACCCCCTTCACCAGCGACAACCCAATTATCCCACCTATTGCCAACAATGGCCAGTTATTCTCTAACCACACCAATCCCTGATTAGTAGTTGCTACTGGCTGGGCCGCCGCTGCCGCTGCTGCATTTTCCCATTGACTTAACACCGCTGCCGAATAACTATCCAAAGTAGAATAATCTGCTGGATTTATCGGTCCTACAAACCCCGCTGGCACCGGAGGATTATATGCCAAGTCACTACTAACATCAATATCTCCAATCCCCCTGCCATAATGTCCCTGCTTACCATTCTCCCAATAAGGTCTAGGCATAACTAACTCCCTATCTTAACAATCCGTTTCTCATATCCCGTCGGTATTAAATTCTGTCTAAATGGCGTCCCCTGCGGATTAGCATAAGGGTTAACACGATTAGCAATAACTCCCAACCCAAAATTGTTATACCCAAACCCACTAAACCCCGCTGCCTGCATAGCAGTCCACCAATCTTGAATAGAACACAAATACCCTACCGGCTGCTGTGCCCCATTCACCGCTAATCCTGCTGGTCCTGGTATCCCTCTAACCGCAGCATAATAGTAATTCCACACACTAACTGTCTGCAAGCTAGTTGGATCTGTCCTACCTGCTTGTGCCGCAGCCGCAACTAGCGCCAATGTATTAGTCGTGCTAGATACACTCGTAGCTGTACTCGCTTGGGGACTAGTCGTTGCAGCCGTAGTTGTAGCCGCAGTAGTATTTATCCCTAACACACTCTCTATCATACTCAGTGGATTAATTCCCAAAATCTCCAATATCACATATCCCCCACCCAATATCATCAACCAATCCGTAATTGTACCCATAACTTAACCTCTCCTGCCTTTATGTTGCCCACTCATCATAAAATATAGTGCCACTGCTGGAATAGAAACCAATCCCGCTATCTGCACGAAATCCCCACTACTAAATACCCCGCTCCAACTACTAGGACTAAACAGTGCCTCAACTCCTGTCATAAAATCACTAAATGGATCACTACTAGGCGTAGTTGGGGTAGTTGTTACCGCAGCCGCACCCGCAGTCAAAGCATTTACACTAGTACTAGTGCTTGCCCCAGTCTGTGCTGCAACCGTGCTACTTTGCGTAGTTGTATTCGCTGCAACAATACTAAACGACACATTCCCTACAATATCCCCACCTACTATCCATTGTTCTGTCCAATCCCCTATCTCATCAACCGTACACGTTCCACTCAAGCTAAAATTCCCATTCGCATTGGTGGTACCAACATTTATATTCCCTACAACCCCATTCATTCCCCCACTAACTACCACCGCCGAATTAGCTTGAGCATTAGTGATACTTGCTGCCCAAGTATCCCCTACCTGCATAGGATTCTCAAGCACACTAAATGTGAAATTGGGATTACTAGTTGTAGGCACAGGCGTGTTAGTTCCACCGTTAGTAACTGGGGATGCAGTCGTTGTTATAGGATTCGCCGCCGTAGCTTGAGCCGCAACTACCGATGACTGTGTTACAGCTGGTACAACTGGACTAGGAGCAACTCCTGCTGCATATGCCTGCCCTGCTGCACTAACTGGTACCCCACTAGCAATAGCTTGCGCTACAACGGATGGAGGTACAACCGTGGTATTAGCATTTATCGTAAATGCCAATGTTCCTACTTGTACACCCCCAACCATCCATATCTCATTCCAGCTACCAATCTGAGAATTAGTACACGTCCCACTAATCCCAAAGTTCCCATTTGAATCGGTAGTCCCAACATTAGCAAACCCACCGCCATTATTATTAACAGTAACAGGCGCATTCGGTGTAGCCCCAGTAATACTTACAATCCATTCATCCCCAACTTCCATAGGATTGCGCGGTAATGAATACCAAAAACTAGCCGTTGCCCCCATTCCTCTACTACGTCTTGGATATCTCATATTAACTCTTGCTCAATAAACTTATTGCCCCAACAACTGCTATCGCTCCCCCTACCATCAACGCTCCATCACTCCCAAACAACCCCGTCAAGGTCCCGCTTACTGTTCCCGCATCAATTGGCGTTACATCCGCAATAGGATCATAATATAATGCGAACCAATCTAACTTCCCTCCGCGTTGCCTATCACTAATCCCAGTCGTTCCCGCAGACCCTAACGCCGGATTACTAAGTAAACTTACTGTCTGCGCCCATACTTGATTAAACACCGTCTCCGCTGCCTGCTGATTAGCAATTGTTTGTGGCTCACTATCCCACTGCGCTAAATTTTGCTTTAAATAAACCTCTTCTTGATTTACATCCTGCGTAGCTTGTATCTTTTGTGTATCCGGCGCAAATAGGCTATTAAAAGCCATTCCCAATAACCCAATCGCGCCACCTATCGCTGCTCCTATCGGCCCACCAATAGCTCCCACCGCCACTAATGCCCCCACCGTGGAACTTCCAGCTATGGCTACACCACTAGTTACAGCCTGCCCAGTTGTTAATCCCAATCCTCGATTGGACTCGCCAATCATATAAATCCTTAGTGATGCGACATTCCACTAAACAGCACAAGTGCCAGCCCACCAATAAGTAACAACGGTAGCATAGAACTCAAACTAGCACTCAATGCACTCGTGCTAAACGCATTACTAGTAGACCCAGTAGGCAGCGTATAAGTTGTAGTCCCATACGCATTCGTACTCACATATTGCCCTGGATTAGTTTGTGGCACTGCATACCGCGTCCCCAGTACCTTAGCCGCCGCACTAATCCCACTATTCAACGCTGCCACTAGTCCCTGATCTATTGCACTAGGGCTACTAGATCCCTGATTACTTCCACCCCCTGAACTTCCACCATTAGCTCCACTCCCATTAGTATTTGCATCAATCCCCGCTAGAATTGATCCAAATGAGGGACTAGCATACAAGTTAGTAGAACTATTAACTCCCGACGATGGATTCCCATTAGCAGCTACAGGACTAGTATAATTCGATAGGCTATCATAATTATCATACTCATCTAAATCTTGTCCTAATCCCCTTGCATTATTCCCAAACCTATTAATCGGTATAGGCAGTGTCCCATCATCCTGCGATAGTGCATAGTCTCCACCCATTCCTTTACCCGTCAAACTAGTAGGTATAAATGGCGAACCGTCATCCTGATATAATCCGTAGTCTCCCATATATCTCTCCTTCAATATCCTAATTGAGCGTATGTTATTGTGCCGCTTACTGTACCAGTAGCCGCTGTAACACAAACATAATTACTCGTTTCAAATAAATCCCCTAATAAGGTAAAGTTGTATAACTTATCATTCCTGTTACGGCTGCTGCACTAGTTGTAAGACACCAATCATTTCTAAACCCCGTAAATTGAGCATTACTAAATTCCGTAATGGAACCTAGTCCACTACCCAAATTTACAGACTGCGGCGTAGTCGATGTAAATTGCCACTTACCCAAATTTATAATTGGATTATCGCATGCTGTGACATTTGTTCCTCCAACTAGCAGAGTTACTGTAGTAGCTGCCACGGGTTGTAATGATATTGCACAAATATGTACAACCCCCGTAAGTGTTGCCTCACTAGGTAAAATAGCCCCAGTGCCACTAGCCACGTTAATAATAGAAGAGCTATCACACTGCACAATAGGCATACTCCCTAATGTGGTGCTTGTTGCGGGCAACCCAGTAGTATTAGTTCCTACATAATCCATTGTTACCGCGCAATCAGAGGGGGTACCCGCCAACCGAGTAGTGACTATTTCAAGTGTACTATATAATCCATATCCAAAAACTTGACTATCATATCCTGAAGTAGCACTAGCGCTATTACCATTTATAGTGATAGACGCAATCGTTTGCAACGCGCCGCCCCCTATAGCATTAGTGGTCCCTAACAAACTTATCTGATAACCATCTGTACTCACACAACTTTTAGCTGGGGCATTATTCACCGCCGCAATAGATAATGCATGAGTAGTTTGCCCATAGTTACTAACGTAAATAGGTGAGCTACTACCCGTGGCAGGCATTACCGTAGCATTATAAACATGTTGTACTGTAAATTGCCCAATTTGAGTGGTTCCTCCTGCGGTATTAAGACTCCCCATGTACGTAGCAGACGCCACACAGTTTGTGGTATCAAATGAAATAAGATTGAATCTCACATATGGATATGCGCCAGAGCCAACATACGTAATACTAGTTTGCCCATTGATGGGCCCTTGGGGGTACCCGAATGCTACCCAAGTAGCGTTATCAGAGGAAAATTCTAACTGTCCTACAGTGTTAATTGCAGGCGAACAAATCTTGGTCGGGGCATTCAACATCTTTAATACAACTTGATGCCCAGTCTGCCCAATATTGAGTACACTACTAGTAGCCGTGGCAGAACTAACAGTATTAAACAAAGCTACGTACACACTATTACTCACACTCCCACTCTGAGCAAACAAACACTCAATGAGCCCGCCCACTATTACAACTGGTAGTATCTTCTTAATTAACATCCCATTCAACCTTCCTATAAACCTTCCCTGTTTCCCACCCAAGTAAATTTCCATGACTACAATCCATTGGCACCCTACAACTTTTTACATACGCCGCAACATATATATGGCTAAATCTCTGCGGCATCTCTGGGTCTGCTGCTATCGTTACATACGTACACTTAATATGCGCTGCACACAACATACTCGCACATAGCAAACTAAAATCATCGCAGTCCCCTTCAGGATTCGGCATACTCAACATTAACCCTGGATCAATTAGTAACTCCTGATTCCAGTCCTGCTCCCCAAGCTCGTTATATACAATATCCTCATCTAACCTAAATCTGATCTTTCTCTTGACATACCAAAAGATAGCCCTAATCAACGCTAGCTTGTCTGATTTGTTTCGCAAGGTTCGTAGGCAGGAGTCAACTGCGGAGGTTATAAGAGGATACGTTGCCGCGCGCCGAGCTAGGGCTACCATCTGATTTACCGTATCCGCTGTGGATATGGCATTGTCATTGGGATTAGTCCCACGGTCACTTATGCGGATTGGTACTCCCCAATATCCTAAGCTCATTAGACTAATCCCTTAGATTTATGGTGCTGGGTATCAGATGGCAATTGGGACGCGGGCAGTCTACCACATCGCACTTATATAATGATACCCGGCACACTCCCACGATATGCCACTGATCGCGCTAAATTCCACTCGTTTGCAACATACTTGTATCTTAAGGCGAGAATTTTGGTCTTGACGGCTTGACGGCTAAGACGTATTCTGAGCTTGACGGAACGCGCCAACGAAAGCGCGAATCCAGCAGTTATCTTTAGCTGGAGCGCTAATTGCAGCCGAGATTGATCGGCTTCAACGGTTTAAAAGAAAATTACTGCGCTTTTCAAAGAAATAACAAACGATAGGAGGAAACATTTGATGCCAGAACTCAAGACACAAACTAAAGATAATAATGATATATTTAGCGGGATAGATACAGTAGTATCAGCGCCATCAACGCCGCCACTAGTTAAGGCTAGTGCAATCAACGAGGAAGCCGAAAAGATACGCAAAGCTAGGGAGTTACCTAAGAAGCCTGGAGATAATGTAACTTTCAATGAGTTGTGCGATTGGCTAAAGATACTAACGCCGGAGATGTTTCCGAGGATTATGATCTATGTTTATAGGCTGGAACCTGTAATCAATAGACAGCTTTGTGATCCACAATCGGCTAATAACATAGATGTAATTTCGGATGGTTATCACGAGCTTAGTGAGGATTACTTTATTAGTAGGCATGGGGGCGGGAAGTATAAGTTGGTTATTTCGGACCTGGATAATAATCGTACATACAAGGGGGGATTTTTTAATGCGACGTTGAATATTAGTATGTTAGAGAATCCACCTAAGTTGGATTTACGTGAGGTAGAATGGGAGAATCAGAAGAACAGAGGTTATCGCAGTTGGGCACGAGCACAGAAATTGGTTGATGAGAATAATATGCCATTACCAGAGAAAGTTAATGCTACACCACAATCTAATGCAGATGCTATGGTGCAAGCGATGAAACTAGCAATGGATTTTGCTAATAAGATGGATGATAAACAGCAGGCGCAGTTGAAGAAACAACTTGGAGGGGATGAGGCGCTAACTAAGTCAATTGGGGATATTTTGTTAGAGAAGATGAAACAAGATGACCCAAATAAGATGGTTAGTACATTGGCGACGTTGTTAGGGGCTATGAAGTCTATGCAGCCTCCACCAGCAGCGAATAATGATACACTAGCTACAATCATACCTATGTTTACTAGCATGATGCAAGCGATGCAAGAGAGTAGTAAGCAGACTTTTGCAATGTTGATGGAGATTATTAAATCGAATAAGAGTGAGAGTGGAGGGGATAGAGATGAGATTAGTAGGCTGAAGGATCTAGTTGAGGTAGCTAGAGAGTTGAAGGGGGGGAATAGTAATAGAGAGCGCTCTACTGCGGAAGTGTTGACAGAGTTTGCAGCACCGATTATAGGACCATTGCTGAATGTGGTGGGGCAAGTTATGGCAATTAGGGCAGGCGGCGCAGGGGCACCAATGCCAGTGAAAGGACAAGTAGTAGAAATGCCAAAAGCTAATGAGACTCAACCGGGAGCGGTAGGGCAACCTCAACAGTTGCCGACTGCGAATCCTAACGAAGCTACACAGATAATTAGGCAGTTTGCACCAATTATTTTGAATAAGTTGAGTGGTGAAGGTTGGGAGATGGGTGCATGGATAGCAGAAGGGTTTGGGGAGATGACGGCAGTTGCGGTAACGAGATATGGAGTTGAGGGATTACTCGCTGCGGCTAAGACAGTGCCGGAATTTTGGAATCAAATCATGACTACCTATGGTGAGGAGCATTTGAGAAAATGGCTTACTAGTTTTGTGAATTTTAAGGAAGAGATGGCTAAGATGGAAGCGGAGGAGGGGGATAGTGCCACAAGTTGAAAAGTATGCGCCACTAACGCTGAATGAGTGGATAGATAAAAAAGGTGTGCCGTTTAAGGATTTGGATGTTATAGGAGAGACAAATACATATAAGGAGTATGAGGCATACATATTTCAGCATATCGCTATGAATTTGACTCGCATTGCGGTTACTCATGCACTAGTGTTGGAGAAGTTGGAGATGATAGCAACTATCATGGATGAAGCTACTACTAGCGAGGATGATAGTGGAAGTGGTTAGATTATTCAATGATGTGATTAAATATGCACGATTTTTTCGCTATAGCAAGTTGTTGAAAACAAAGGAACAGGATAAACCTAGTCCAGTTTATATTTATGCAAGGTGAAAATTCCTTAATGAAAAAATCTTATGGTCGAGAGTGGCGAACCAAAGGCGAAAGGACAATAGTTAACAATGCACATATATTGTAGTCAATGCAATTGCAAGTTTGCGTCAGTGATTATAGATCAGAATTTGGCATTGCAAGAGATAACTAATGCACTAGTTAGACATGGAAGGGAGAAACATAGGGAGTTTTGCGATAAGCTGAATCAGGCGATAGTGAAAGTTAGTTTCGCGGCGGGAGGTTTCTTGACGTTAATGGAGTTAGCAGTGGTACCAAAGGAGGAGGAGTTTATTGTTAAGAGTATAGCGAGTTGTCAGGACATTATGATGGCGGCGATGGGGTTTGATAAGGTGGAGGAAGATAAGGATGGGAGCGTAGTTAGTTGAGTGCGGAGGGACCTTCAAAAAACGGGAAATGTATATTCATCGCGTAAGTCCTTTGTTTGCGACTTTTATACATTACCAGAGTGCCACTACCAGAGTGAATCTATAACCTTTTACGTATGGGGTGTATAAAAACGCACACTATATACCTATATAAAAAGGTTGCGGAATCCTTCTGGTAGTGGCACTCTGGCAGTCGGGGGCGCGCCGGGCCACGTTGGCTTCGCGGATGCCGTCCAGCAGGGAGGTCTTGCCGTGGTCCACG
>CAZNOW010000011.1:0-41323 GCA_964574915.1 uncultured Candidatus Saccharibacteria bacterium | reverse complement strand
GGCTGAATTGCGGTCAATTCATTTGTCGGGCTAATCTCTTTTAGCATCATACGACCGGCGATACTCTTGGCGTAAATCAATAATTTACCTGATACCGGTGCGGATGGATCAGTCCCACTGACTTGGTTAGTAAACAGGGCGGCGATATTGTCAGCCGAAAATGACCCATAAGCTAACGAAGTCCAAGCGCTTGACCCATTGCCAATCTTATATTTACTGGTATCGGTTTCGAACCCAGGCTCACCTTGCGCTAAGGTGGGATTATTGGTAGTCCAATTAGCGGAAGTATCGCGTCTCCATCTGATCTGGATAGCCATTATTAATTACCCGTTATCTACTTCAACATAATCACTCATGATATCAAAACCGACTTTTAATGCAGTCAGGTTATTACATCTCCAAGCCCATTGATAGGACAGTAGCGTTGAAGAAGAAGGTAGGGCAGTACCTGCCGTTCCGGTTAGCGTGCCCGTGGCAACGTTGCCGGTATTTAATCGGGTGACTTCATAATAGACGGTGTTGTTCGAGTTTGTCGGAGCAAACAGAGCCAGCTCATAAACATCGACACTAAGTGTATTAGCTGGGAAATTTGACCCAAGATTAATCGGAGTTTGAGCTACAGAACCACCATAAAAAATTTTAAGGTTAGTATCACTCGCGCCATTACCTACACCAATAACATTGGTAAGTGATGAGGGCTCAACATTAGTTGGGGCATTAGCTACGCCCACCCCGACAAACTGCCTAGCTCCAGATACCGTTGCGGCATCACTACAACCGAAACGACATACCTTATAAAAACCGCCATTACCAGCTCCGTCACCAACTGTAATTTGGTTGTATGCGACGTAGGCCATGGCTAGGCTACCAGCCGTTGAGGCTGTCGATACGAAGCCGATTCGGCGCATTCGGGCGAACAAGTTTGCGGTGGCTATAGTTCTGGTAGTTGCAGTTGTACCGGTTACAGTAAGTGCCGTATAGCCAAAAACACCCGGAGCTGTTGTGTTATTACCCGGGGGATCCCAATAAGCGACTTTATTACGAGCAAGCAGTGGCTGAAGTGCCGTAGCTACTCCACTTGGGCCGATGTGCTTTAACATCATCCGTCCGCCAATAGCTTTACTATAAACTGCCAGATTACCGGCATTTGGTACGGAGGCATCACTACTTTGACCGTCAAGTAGTAAACTAGTTACCTCTGGAGCAAGCTGGTTATAGTTAAGTGAAGTCCACGAAGTTACACCATCACCAATTTTGTAAGCATTAGTGTCTGTTTCTAAGCCAACTTCGCCTTGAGCCAGTGTCGGATTATTGGTTATCCAGTTAGCTGCAGTATCTCGTCTGAATTGAATTTGAATCGGCATTTAGACTGATGCTCCACAGTTTATGGAAGTTGTACCGTTATAGGTTGAAAGTGCATTGCCGCAATCAATATTTCCAGAAATACCTCCACCAGTTGGAACAGCTGGTTGCCACTGACTGTTACTAGCACTCCAGGTTAAGACATTCCCGTCATTCGGAGAAGAAGCCACCACAGCGCGCCCCTGTAAACCGACTACCGTTGGTGAAACTGCCGTGTTCGCTAAATCACCTGCCAACTGGACTAAACCAGGCTGGCCAGTAGTTGCAAGATTGGTATTGGCTGAGTTGGTCCAGGGATTGGTACTGCTGGTTACTAATGTTCCGGTCGAAGACAAAGACTGTTGAAGATAATCGTTAAGTACGGTGCCCCAGTCATCATTATCAGCGCCAACTGTCGGTAATCGAGACATTTACTTTTCCCAAATTATTTGCCTTAAACACAATGCTACGTAAGCATTATCTCTTTAACAATAGCATAGCGCCGTTACTGGGGCAATTGATGAACCATTCAAATTAAAAAAGATATCAGCCCATTTAACACAATACGTTGACTCCGTCCAACTTGTGAATTACTATAAGCATGATAAACATTAAACAGCTGTTTGAGACAAAATAGTCGGGACATCGTGATACTTATATCTAAACTATCTAAACAAACCAGAATATTTAAGCTATTAGGTTGTTTCTTTGCCGGTTTTCTATTGCTGATTTCAGCTTTCGGATCGATTGCCGTTGTTTCAGCCCAGACACAACAATCCCAAAACACTACGATTAGCTCAGTGATAAGCCCAATCATTAGTTTATTGTCTACGTCTGGCACTGTTAATATAAATGCTACCCCATCTAGTGGTGGAGTGCAGACTATCGCCAGTGATACTGTAACGATTAGTACCAACGATACTAGCAGTTATACTTTGGGATTAGCAGAAAATACCGCATCTGCCACCTTAACTGACGGATCTTATACTATCCCGGCATCATCCGGAAACCAAACCACCCCAGTAGTTATGGCAGTTAATACCTGGGGCTACCGAGTCGATGGCGTTGGGGGTTTTGGGGCAGGACCAACATCGGCGGTTAGTAGCCAGCCCATCAGCGGAACTATTAAGTTTGCTGCTGTACCGGCCACGGCTTCTCCGAATACCATATCTTCTGGAACGGGACCGGCTACCAATGCCACAACCACGGTCTGGTACGGCGTGGCGGTTAATACTTCTCAGCCTTCCGGTACTTACACTAATACGGTGACTTATACTTTAACGATAAATTAGTGAATAAATATCTGAAAACGGTGCTATGCACAATGGTGGCACCGTTAATTTGTGGGTTGATATTAATCGCTCCCAAAGCTAATGCCACTGCCGGGGTTGTTCTAACTATTACACCAACTTCGGTCCAACCTTTAATTAATCCCGGCGCCACATTTTCTGGCAGCTTTCAAGTAATTAACCAAGGCAGTGACACGTATTCGGTTATTATTTACGGTGCACCCTATTCGGTGAAAACCGAAAACTATTCCCCCGATTTCGTAGCAATTCCGGGTCAGCCAAATGTCAGTGACTGGTTTAAATTTTCAATAGTTCAAGCCACCATTCAGCCAACACAGTCCCAGACGGTAAATTACACAATCAGCGTTCCAAGCGGCACCCAGCCTGGCGGTTATTATGCCGCTGCCTTCGCCGAAACACAGTCACCGCCGAATGCGTCTGGAGTAATAATTAAAGAGCGGGTTGGTGAGATATTTTATATTCGCGTGGCTGGGGCCGTCCCGCAATCCGGCAAACTACTGACTTGGTCGGTACCATTCTGGCAAACTCCGCCAATCACTTCGACTATCCGATTAGAAGACAGCGGTGGTTATAATTATGCCTCTAACGTTCAGGTGGTTGTAAGAGACATCTTCGGCAATCCTAAATATACCCTGACCACCCTTAAAGAAGTTCTACCCCATACCATACGACGGATTATCGTCAGTTGGCCGCAGTCCCCGAGTTTGGGACTCTTTAAAGTCACAGGTTATGTTTCAATACTAGGCAAGAATCAAACGCTATCCACCAAATACGTGTTAGTAATGTCGTCAACCGTTAAGAAAGTAACCCTGATTGTAGTTATTGCTATCATAATCGTAGTTATTCTTACGTTCATTATCCGACGTAAGCGTCAACCCAAGCGGCCAACTATTAAAAAATAACTAAATATTTAACCCAGAAAGGTTAAAACCATACGTAAACTAGCGCTTATATCAATGGGATTAGTTGGGTTAGTAATGGTTTTAATAACCGTTCCAGCGGCCGCTTTTACTTACGGAACCGGACCCTACGGTGTTTGTTTATATGGCAGTTGCCAGGAGATCGCCATTATTAGTAACGGATCAGTGTCTTTAAACGTGGACCCGACCGCCGCCGGCGCCTGTACCATTCAAAGTGATACGGTTTCGGTATTTACCCAGGACTCTAGTGGTATTATCCTAACTTTAAACAACAGTAGTACAAGTACTTCGCTTAGTAACGGTTCTTCAACCATTAACTCCACAACCGCTACTCAAGCCAGTCCAGCTGCATTAGCGGTCAATAGTTGGGGTTACCGGGTTGATGGCGTAGGTGAGTTTGGAGCCGGTCCGACTACCGCCCAGTCCGATACCACACTCAATTCAATTTTATTTGCAGAAGTTCCGCCCAGTAATGGCACCCCTGATATTCTTGCCAGTACTAATATCGCCGCCGATCCACCAGTTAATACTAATGTCTGGTATAGCGACTGCGCCAACACCTCCGTCGGTAGCGGCATATACTCTGCTCAAGTGACCTATACGGCAATTGCCAATTAGCTAGTTTCGAGTAGTTCAATTTTTGACAACACTTATGGTTTAAGTTACATTACAGATAGTATAAAAAGTAAATAAACACTGTGTCGCAACTAGATAACATATTGCAACAAAGATTAACCAGGAAGCAATTTATATTGGTGTTGTTGTCGGGTGTGGTATCACTTTTCGGTATTACTGCTCTACTCGGTGCTTTAACTAAAGGCACTCAAAGTTCACATAATATGCCTGGATACGGCAGGGGTCAGTTTGGTCCGTGATTGAAATTTACTGATTAATTAAACAAAAATGAAAATTAAAAAAAGTAAAGTCAAGCTTCTTAAAAGAGGACGCGTTAAGGCGCCGATTCGGCCAGCCAAGTTATCATCGGTAAAATCTAAGAGTCAAAAAGACTCAATTAAGCGTTTAATACGTAAAAATTCCCCGATTCATAAACGGTTTTTGCTGCATCCGATTACGCTTTTTGGTTTGTTATGTCTTGGCGTGTTTATCGGAGGATGGACCATTCGAACGGTCGCCGATACGGTGATTTCCAGCATAGTCGAAGCACCTGCTTTACCGGTGGGCGCCTATATAACCAACCCAATCGATGGCGCTGTTTATACGACCGCCTCGATTACGATATCTGGAACTTGTCCGGATGGGGCTTATGTTAAGTTATTTATCAATGGGGTATATGACAGCGTTGCTTGGTGCACTGTTGATAATGCTTTTTCGATTGATACGTCTTTATTCTCGGGCGAGAACACGCTTTTAGTTTCAGATTATAATAATACTAACCTTCAGGGGCCTGTAACTCCTAGCATTCAGGTTATCTATAATGCACCGGCTACTGTCACTGCCCCAACCTCGTCATCTTCAACGGCTACAAGTTCGCCAACTTCATCTAATTCCGAGGCATCAACATCGCCTACAGTATTACCTCTATTAATTGGTAGTGATTTTCATTTTCAAACCTTCACTAAAGGCAGCGTTTTTACATGGCAGATCAATTTAGACGGTGGTTCGCCGCCCTATGTGGTTTATATTTCATGGGGTGACGGATCCGCATCCACCTTACATTTAGCAACTGACCCGATTATAAATCTAACTCACACCTATGATGGCGCCGGTTACTATCCGATAGTCGTGAGAGCTACCGACAGTAAAGGCCAACAAAAAATTTCCCAACTAGCGGCTTTAATAACTAACTCTGCTGGAGTGATTCCTGGGACAACTACTCCGACCACTACACCAACCAGTCAGTCGCTAGTAACCAGTGTCGGGAATACTATCAACCAGCAGAAATGGTTACTACTGGCTTGGCCGGCATATTTAATTGTCGTTTTAATGGCGATTAGTTTTTGGTTAGGCGAAAAGCGAAGATACACTCAGTTAAAAGCACACTAATTAGATTAAGTTTGTCGACGGAATCTTACCGGTAACTATTGACCCGGACAAACTTATTTCTTTAGATAGTTATTTTTAACGAGAAAATTATCTTGGTCAGCATGCATCTTTTGTGGAAGGCGCTCAAACCAACCGCCGAGTGAAGCCTCGGGATTAACCGTTAATTGCCCGTTAAATTTTGTCACCTCAAAAACTATGCCAACCGGAGAATCCAAACCGTGCAAATAATGGCTAGGATATTCGATGTATCCTTTATTAGTTAAGCTTACTACTTCTACTCCGAGTTCTCTGAGAGCAACCCGCTTAACCGCGTCGGTTAAAGGTTCGCCGAAAAAAACCGTACCGCCGGGTAAATGCCATTGACCTTTACAAGGTTCAATTGCTCTTTGGGTCAAATATATTTGGCCCAAGTTGTTTTTAATAATTATCTCGACCGTTAAACGCGGAACCTTGGAGTAAATATTATCGAATTCTTTTTGGCTTAATGGGTAATCATTGTCAGGCATATCAATAATTTTAAACTATGCTTTATACCATGAAGGTAAAAAGTGCCGCAGTACGTGACCAGCATCAGCCACCGCCGGGTTTACTAGGTAAAAATGATCATTTAGGGTGCTGGAAACACCGACACTGAAAAATAGAGTCTGTACGTGGTTTAACTCCGGACGATTGGCTACCCGCTGAGCAAATTCAATACCTTGGGTAGTGGCCATAATAGAATGATGAATCAAGCTCGAAGGAGAGATACCGCGTGATTTTGCGGCTAATAAGAATGCAGCCGTGGATGACCACGATGCGGGGTTAACAAAATCAGCTACCACCACCGGTTGCCCAAGAGAATCGACCCTAGTTGTGGCTGCCGACAGTTTAAGGAAAGTAGGTATGGATGAGTATAGAGATTATTCACCAACAGTATTGTCCGGCGGCCAGCAGCAACGTGTCTCGATGGCGCGGGCTTTAGCTGCCACACCCAAAATAATTTTTGCCGATGAACCAACCGGTGATCTTGATACTAAAAACGGCCAAATGATCATGGATTTGCTCCTATATTTTCAGCGCGAGCTAAAACGGACGATTGTATTGGTAACCCACAACTTGGAATATTTGCCCCTAAGTGATATTCAGCTACATATTCTAGACGGGAAAATCACTACTGCACACCGCGGCCAAACCAAAATAACTACGAACGAGAATGTCACTGAAACTCCAATAACTGAGTTGGTTAATAAGAAAGATAAAACATGAAGCTATTTCACCGCCAAGGAGGTAATCGTTTAAGACCGGTTATTCAGCCGCGAATTCTGGCGTTTATCGCTATCAAAAACTTGATGGCTAAGCGCCTACGAACCTTTCTGACTGTCACGGGCATCGTGATCGGTGTCGGTGCGGTAGTTTTCTTGGTATCTTTAGTCGTCGGGTTACACGGGGTTGTTAATCAACAGGTGATTGGCTCGAAATCGGTTAGTTCGATAGATGTCACGACGCCGAATGCCAATACGATCCTTCTCAATGACACTAACGTTAACAAAATTAACCAGTTTGCCCATGTCAGCGTAGTGGCTCCGGCTTATATCTTAGCCGGTAAAATATCCTACCAAGGTTCACAAAGCGATACTGTTGTCTATGGCACCGATAACCAATACATTAACCTCAGTGCCCTTAAATACGTAACCGGACAACACAATCTGGCCAACAATAACGATGCCATCGTGAATACCGCACTACTCAATCTTATTGGTCAATCCAACTCAAACATTGCCATTAATAAGAAGATAGCAGTTCAAACAATTGTTAATATGGCCGATGGCTCCCAAAAAACTGTTACCAGCAATCTAAACATTACTGGTGTAGTCAATACCGGATCGGGCGCAGAAGTTTATATGAACAGTCAAACTTTTACTAATGCTGGAGCTTATCAGTATGGTCAGCTAAAAGTCTTAGCTGACAACCGCAATAACGTTCCAGTCGTGCGACAACTAATAGAGGGTTTAGGTTTAACAACCGCTTCGCCGCTCGATACCCTGAGTCAAATCAATACCATTTTTAATATTTTTACTTTCGTGGTAATCGGTTTTGGCGGCATTGGTATGGTGATTGCTGTGCTAGGAATGTTTAATACGCTAACCATTTCTTTACTTGAACGCACCAGGGAAATAGGACTGATGATCACCATGGGGGCCCGCAAGGCGGATGTTCAAAGACTATTGGTGCTTGAGGCGCTGTTTTTATCGATCGTCGGCTGTCTGGGCGGGATTTTTTCAGCTTGGTTCGTCGGACAGGTGATCAACATATTCCTAACTCACTATGCCAATGGCAAGGGGGTTTCCGGTGCTATCAACGCCTTCTCGGTAACACCCCTGTTAGTTTTAGCTACTTTTGTTCTGACGGTTATCATCGGGTTGCTTGTGGCCTTCTACCCATCTCGGCGCGCCGGACGAATTAACCCATTTGACGTTCTAAGAAACGGCTAGTACTTATTTGTGGCGCCGTCAGTTAAACGGATCAACTATTGACCATTTGTGTAATAATATACTTAATGGATCAAGATCCAGTACAATCTGTCAATAATACCAACACTGTAATTACCCATAATGATTATATTGAAGTTATTTGGGAAGGACCACAAAACTCGGAAAAGGTTCACCAAAGTAATGTTGAAACATTAAAAGCAGTTGAGATAATTCAATCTAAGCACAAGCCTTTATTATTATTACTGAGAATTTATAATCATCCTCTAGCCCCGAATATGGAAGCCTTTCAAGAAGTATTGAAAATATTTCAGGCCATAACTTTTAACAAAGTCGCGATTAGTGGTACGGTTTCGCCACAGATGGAAACGTTAATTGCTTCAGTTGTAAGTTCAATTAATGAAGAAGTTGAACTCGCTTATATTGCCGAACCTGAAGAAGCACTAGCCTGGCTCAGAAGTAATTAGTATTAATTTTCTTTGTAAATATTTTTAGCTTGATCGCTTAGTAAATATAAGTTTGATATGGGTTAATACATTTAACCTTAATGCTGCGCATTTGTTGAATCATGAATCTCCACATTACCTAATCCTAGAATGACACGATTAAGGTCGTTATATACAATTGCCGTATTTTCATCAATTCCCATCCAGGCGGAACTAACCTTATCTGGCATATGCTTAATTATTTTAGACATTAGACTATTTTGTTTTTTGAAATGATCAAAATGCGGGAACACCGTATAATCAATTAAACCAAAAGCACTTTGCCAAAATATCTCGCTATTATTAAACAATGCTCTAAAAGAAGGTGCCATTAAGAATTTACCCATGATCATGGCCCCGGCTGAACTGCCGCCTAGTAATACCCCCTCGTCCATTCTTTTTAAAACCAATTGCCATAGCAAGCTGTTTTTAAGCGTCTCTAGAAGATAACCGGGATTACCGCCCGAAAAGAAAATCCAGTCCGCTTGATTGAGTAAGTTAGTTAATTTGGCATCATTGGCCTGCTCTTTATCAAGAACCGGTACGGCAATGACCGATAGTTTTAATTTGGCAAAATGTTGCTTGGCCATGTCGATCCACTTACTGGAATCACTTTCTAATCCTGCAGCGGTGGGCAGTACGGCAATATTGCGCGGCTGATAATGAGATATTAAATACTCATCAATATCATTAACTGCTGGAGTAAATTCGCCAGACCCATAGAGTGCTAAGTTCATAAAATTTATGATAACAAATACTAATTTATTAGTATAAAAATAAACTGAGGTTAAATTGGTACGCCCGAAGGGATTCGAACCCCCGGCCTTCGGTACCGGAAACCGACGCTCTATCCAACTGAGCTACGGGCGCAAAACAGTCTAATCCTATCAGATAACATTAATCTTAATCAAATAATGGTGCATATAATTTCAACTGATTAGATAGTGATGCCATAATCATATGCCCAATCTGAAAGTAAACCACCAAACACTAATACAAATTTATGAATACACAAATTAGACTAATAACGGGTTTGATAATATTAAATGTTCTTTTAAGGGGTTAATATTTGAAAAAATAGTATCTTCAGTTTAAAATATGTAAATATGCTACATGTTGAACAACTCGGTTACGACATTAATGGACACCAGATATTTAGCGATGTTAGCTTATCTATAAATAAGGGTGATAAGATAGGCCTGGTTGGCTCTAATGGAGCGGGTAAAACCACATTGCTTAATATTATTGCCGGAAATCTTAGTCCTACGGCAGGTGAGGTGGTGAGGGGTGATTATGAAGTCGGTGTATTACCTCAAGATTTATCTGAATGGCTCGATAGATCTGTTTATGGATTTATAGAAGAAGTTACTGGAGTAGCTGCTGTACGTTCAGAATTTGAGGAAAGATGCCAGATACTCGAATCTGAAACAAGTGATTACACATTAATGCTTTACGAAGATGCATTGGATAAATACAATAAATATGACGTTGCAAACTTTGACCGTACTCTCGAAAAAGCTCTTAGTCAGGCCGGCATAAGTAATATTGATGTTTATGAAGAACTTGGAACATTCTCCGGAGGTCAAAAGACTCGCATAGCTTTGGCTGCATTATTTGCGGCCAAATATGACGTTGTATTGCTAGATGAGCCAACTAATAATTTAGATGAGCATGGTGTTGTAGTACTTGAAAAATATGTCGGGCGTTCAAGTGTTGCTTTTATGATGATATCCCATGACAGACGATTTTTGAGAAATGCAACCAGTCGTATTATAGAGTTATTAGGTGGAGATCGCGGTGTTGCTCAATATGGTCTTGGTTATGATGAATATATTGCTAGCCGAGAAGCGGCTAGAGAAGCGGCCTTGAAGCGTTATGATCAGTACGATACCCAAAAAAAGCGCTTAATCAGGGCAGCTAAAAATGCAAGTTCGCGAGCAACCTCTGCCGCAACTCAACACAATAAAACTGACAGTGATAAACTGACTGCAAATTTTCGACGAGAAAGAGCCTCTACGGGTCTATCGAGACAAGCTCAAAGCATTACATCAAGACTTGAACAACTTGAAGAACCAGATCAACCAGAAGATGAAATAGCTTTAATTTTCTCACTTAAGGAGATAGATAAAAAGAAAATCACCCTTCTTACTGCTGATGAAGTTACTATTAAGTACGACAACAATGATAGAATATTTGGTCCACTATCTATACGTATTCAGAGCGGTGACAGAATAGCTATTTCTGGGGATAATGGAATTGGAAAGACTACTTTACTTAGGGCGTTAGTGGGTGAGTTACCAATTCATTCCGGAACGCTTAAGCTTGGTAAGGGAGCGAATGTTGTCTATATGAATCAGCAGCAAACAGTTCCTTATGCCCATAAAAGTGCGGTAGAAAATCTTAGAGCTATGTCACCGCAATTGAAGCTACACGACGCTATCCGATTGCTTGTCCGGTTTAATTTAAATAAGGAAGTAATAAATAATGTTCCATCAGCAAACTTAAGTGGGGGCGAACGTGCAAAGATAATACTTGCAGCAATAGCAGCCAATCAAGCCAATTTATTAATTATGGATGAACCCACTAACAACCTTGACATACCAACAATAGAAGGTCTTGAAACTGCGCTTAGATCTTATCGAGGGAGTGTTATAGTTGTGTCACACGACAGAGACTTTCTTGATAATTTAGGGATAAACCAAACAATTGTAATGAGATAACTAATTAAAATTGACTTTTTGCCCAGTGTGTTTGTTTATTGTAGCGTATAATCAATTATGTACTGACTATTAAATTAAATGACGCTAGGAGGAAGTTATGGGTGGTATAAATTGCCCGCCGCCTGATTATACTCAAGACAAAGATACTAGTGGGATGTATAATGATTACACTATTAAGTTGGCAAAATACTGCAACTCGTTATTTAGCGGAATCTCTAACTTTTATGCAGCCAACGCTCAAATAGAAAGTGCGATACTAGGAGCCGGTAGCTTAGGTCAAGCAGTTTTATCTTTGAAACAAAGTGTACAAAATTTTAATGACGCACGCTTACAACTAAATTCAGTAGCTTCCGTTTGGGATTTGGTTTCATCTACAAAACTAGATTTTACTAGACAGATGGAGAATATTAGGCAAATACAAGAAATTATCAAGGGAGCTTGCTTGGAGCTAAAATATATCCGAAGTAATAATATTCAAAAAGATATTTGGGACCAGTCTTCTGTAACCAAAACATTTATAACAGCAACTAATGCTCTTGATAATTCAATTGCTTGGCAAATACACTTTGCAAAACAAACATCTGACATTTTACAAACTATCAATGTCAAATAAGCTATAAAAATTTAGTTACTTTAAATCCATAGAATTACGCAAATCATACAGATTTGTAGTGTATCGATGATGTTTCATATTATAAAAACACCAGCAACTGGCATCATTACCTTACGATTTCGTGAAGAAATTAATAATCAATTTCGTCCAGCCGCAACCGGATTTTATAATGACAAAATTCTACCAGTTAGAGTGGCTATGGAGAAATTGGAAGTTGACGCGTCAGCTAAACAACGTCCAGGTTATATTGCTAGCGCAGCTAGTAATGACAGAGTAAGAGCAATTAAAAATGCAAAATGTGAAGCCGTAGAAAGATTTTCGTTATCAGCTTGGTGGTCTTTGAAACGACCTGTGATTACAAAGGTATCAGATGACTATATTCAAAAATTACTGAAAATATATTTTAACGATAAGTCATTTAGATTATCAATTGGTTATGTCGAATCTGTTTGTTGCACTGGATATGCCGCTGTATCGATACTTGAAAGTGATAACGTGTTTCCTTTTGCTGTTTTAGGGGGCGCATATGACCCTAACCCATATAAAGCATCTGATAGAGCATTCTTTGAATCTATTCAATCTTGGGCAGCCTCCGAGTGGTTACAGAAAAATTATCCAGATCAAGTCCCGTATTGGGATGTTATTGAGCTACATAAGAGGTCAACAGAAATACAAGATACATCAAGTATTAAGTACCACCAGAATAAATTCGAGGAAGATAAATTTTCAGAGTTTTTTAAAGATAAAATAATTCATATATCATCATATAAGCAAGGATATGTAGTGTGGGTATGTTTTGGAGATAATAATTATAGATATTCATACGAATTAGCCGAAAAAGTAAAGCATCCAGGAGAAAAAACGATTATTTTTACACAGTATAATTTCTGAGCAACTCTTTTATTGATAGTTTGATGCATGATATATGAATTAATGTATCAAATGTCTGGTACTCCCGAAGGGATTCGAACCCCCAACAACGGTTCCGAAGACCATCGTGATATCCATTTCACCACGGGAGCAGCTCATCTATTATTAATGTAAAGTTGCATAAATGCAATCTCGCCACGTCATTATTTTCCAGTATAACTAGCAATACATTGGCCCTAAACTAAGGTAACCTTCGTATTAAAGTAGACTGTCTTGCTGATTTATGATGAAATAAAGTAATGCCAAAGTTACGGTCAATCTCAGATGCTGAAAATGTTTTATTGCAATTCATGCCATTATCTACTCTTACAGGCAATCAGTCCGAATCACTTGTGCGCATGGGATTACTATTGAATCTGATAGGTAATCCTCAAGACCAACTTAAAGTTATTCATATTGCTGGGACTAGTGGTAAAACATCAACTGCCTATTACATTGCCGATTTACTAAGAGCCGGAGGCCAAAAAGTTGGCTTAACAATATCGCCGCATGTCGATTGTGTGACCGAACGAATTCAAATTAACGGTAAACCGGAGAATGAAAAGCAATTTTGTGCATCATTTGAAAAGTTTCTGAAAATTATTGATCCTATTGATGTGAAACCATCTTATTTTGAACTACTTTTTGCTTATGCTTTATGGGAATTTGCTCGCCATAAAGTCGATTACGCCGTAGTCGAAACAGGAATTGGCGGCAGGTTTGATGCTACGAATATATTAAATTGCACCAATAAAATTTGTGTCATTACCGATATCGGCTTAGACCATACGCGACTTCTTGGAAAGAATTTAACCGATATTACTTGGCATAAGGTGGGTATTGTGCACTCAAAAAATCCTACATTTATGTATCAACAAAATAATACGATTATGACGGTAATAAGGGATTGGGTTTTTAGGCAAGATGCACCGTTAATTGCTATCAATGAATCCGAAGAACTTCGATCATATGCTCACGATCTGCAGTTTATGGCATCTTTCCAGCAGCGCAATTGGTTGCTTGCTTATAGGGTTTATCAATTTTTAAAAGAACGTGATCACTTACCAACACTTAGCCAAAGAAAATTGCATTATAGCCAACTACTACCAGTGCCTGCCCGAATGGAAATAAGAAAGATAGCCTCCAAAACAGTAGTGATGGATGGAGCGCATAACCTCCAAAAAATGAAGGAATTCAAACACAGTTTTCAACTGCTTTACCCGAATATCCGCCCAGTAGTTCTGATTGGTTATCGACAGAGAGACGATTTTAAAAAAACTTTGCCGATTTTAGGACAATTGGCTAACCACGTCATTGTGACGTCTATCAAATCCAGATATGAAAATTTAAAAAATACCCAAAATAAAGCTCGCACCTTTAAAACGCCGATCAAAATACCAATGGAATATGTCCCGGATCAACAGATGGCGCTTAAAAAATTATTATCGGAGCCCAACCAAGTAGTTGTTATCGTTGGTTCATTTCATTTACTGGGCCAATTGCGCCAATTGAAGCCGTTAAAATAAACAAGCGGGATTACTATTAACCGAAGATAGAACCTAGTCTTGGTAATCGAGTGAATCTTGATGGGGTTAGTTAGTTACTTTCTTGACTGGTAACGGGGTAGCAATAACCACTTTTGGGTAAATAAAGGTCAAATTCAGGGAAGTACCCGCTGAAGGGTTACTGGAAGTCCATTGTCTTAACAAATAAGAACCGGCATCAAAATAAATGAATTGAGTTGAGTCCGGTATGGCCGCTACGATGATCTGATACTTGTCGCAGGTGAGATTACCGCAAACGGCGGTGCCTTCCTTGGTAATTTTATATTCAGAAGGAGTGTTATTGTTAAAATTAATATTAAAACCGGACACTGGGTTGGTTACGGTATCGGCTGATCCTAGATTGGCTGCTGTGTACTCTAACCAGGTTGTATTGGCACTTGGTTGAATATAAGTTTTTCCGTTCAATTTGATTGAGGAAACTTGGGCATTTTTGCTGATATCACTGACATCTGAATTGCCCTTGCCGTCACTTTGAATAGCATAATTTATCGTACCGGATGCCGTAGTTACTGTACCAGTAGCTTCATAACTACGTTTAGTAAAGTTGAGGTTCAGAGCTAAGCGACAGATCGCCTGGTCGTTATAGTATTTCATGCAAGTGCTGTTTTGAACTGAATTGTTTATTACGTATTTTAGATTGCCGGTCGAGTTTTTCTTTGTTACCTGCCAGGTAACAAATCCGGCAACTACTAGGACTACCAAGATAATGATTAAAATAAACTCTCGTCCAAAGCTCTTTTCGATTTTAGGTATTTTTGGCATTAATACTCCTGATCTTAGCCGATTCATTGATTTAATAGTATCTAAACCAGATCTCTAGTCAACAAATAATAGTTATGGTTGTAGTTAATGATAGTAATTTTAACTTTGGTTTATTCATGATAGACAGCTAAACTACTGCCAAATAGCCGGGTACGCAAGACCATCAGCCTGAGTAAAACAATAAGTACATGGATGGCCAAGATACAGCATAGGCAAAACAATAAACTAAGCAGCCAGTTACTCGCTAAGGAGCCGCTCATCGCGCTAGCATGAGCCGCTGCAATGCTAAAAGGAACTAATCGATAAACTAGAAAAGGCAACAGTAAACACCAAGCGCCGACCGCCAAAATTCGCAATAGTCCACGTCTCAGGTGATATTGAATAAGCTGATGGCGTACCACATGGACGTAACCAAGTTGTTTGACTAAGGAAAAGATATCGCCTGCTCGACGCACAGTATTATATGCCAATAAGTAAACCACTAATCCGACAGCTCCCCAGAAAGCTAAAAAGATGACACTGCTGAGCAATTGACTGCCAAGAAAATGCGAACTGACATTATGCTCGATAACGGATAATGAGCTTTGTTGATAGGCACTATTTAGGCCGATGAATCCTTGTTGAGCAGTTGTTCCATAATGAATCAGTAAAAACGGACCCCAAAATATTACCAACCCAATAATTAGGGCAAAAATCCCACTTAGCCATGAGGGAAGCAGTAAGCTGACAATTAGTTTTGATCTACCTTGGTCGAATAATGGCATACATCTAGTATTCTAGGAGGTTACGTTAATAAAAGAAATTTTAAAAGTGATTACCTCTTATGCCTTATAATATAACTACCATATTTTGTTGAAACTAGAGGGATTCAGATGCATCAAGGATAAATGAAATGACACACCTCAGAAGTGCTATATCTTGGTTCAAACAGCCATCCCACTTTTATTTACTATTATTTGTCGTGATCTTTGCTGCCGCTGGAACTATTTTTTTGTTTTTATCAAGTGCCTCAACCCCAACCACAACCCTTAAGACGCCGATTCAAGGCATCTTAGACAGGGGATCCTTGGGTTCGGCTAATAATGGTGCCGATTATAACTTTCCCAGCGGAACAGGTACCGCCGCTTTAAATGGGGTAGTAGCTAATGTTAGTTGGGCCCAGTTACAACCAACTCAAGGCGGCCCCATCGACTCCAATAATCAACTAAATACGGTGCTAACGGCGGTATCAAACTATAACCAAAGTAATCCGTCTCAGCATTTGGAAGTTAAGCTGCGGATTTTTGCCGGAATCTATGCTCCAGACTGGGCAAAAACCCTGGATGGTTGGAACCCTGTCAATATCTGTAATAATCAAGGTTCACCTTGTGGTACTATCGGACCATACTGGACCAGTGATTATGATAACGCCTATAAATCTTTTATGACTGAGCTGGCCAGTACTACCGACTCACTAGGCAATACTTTTGATAACGAGCCGTTACTCCATGACGTGACCATTTCACAGTGTATGACGACTTTTGCCGAACCTTTCCAACGCGATGACTCCAATTTTGGTCAGGTTCTTTACCCAACCTCAACCACTGATCCGCAGCCGAACTTTACCGGTTCGGCTTACAGCCCGCAAAATGATGAAAATTGCCTTCTGGACCAAATCGATAACTCTACTGCCTGGAAGCATACCAACTTAAGTTTGTCATTTAACCCCTTCAAACCCTGGACGAGTGCTTCTACCCAGGACGGTAACAGTCCTTACGGCGAAGCTTTTACTAAAACAGTCATGGATCATTGTCGGGTCGTCCTGGGCGCGCAGTGCACCATTGAAAACAACTCAATTCGTGATAGTTACGTAGGCCAGCAAAACACCTCGGGTAATTTATACTATGACATTACTGGTGAAGGGCCGGATATCACTTTCCAAACGGCAGCGCCAGGTAGCGTCGGTAGTATTGTTACAACCGTCGATTGGGCGGCTCAGATGGGAGCCAATGCCGTGGAGTTACCCAGTAATTACAATACCTTATCACTGAGCCAATTAGACAGTTTATCATCCGCTCTGATAGCTAATCCGATTAACCCGATTACTGACCCATCGCCGACTATTACATCTATTGACCCGAGCTCTGGTTCCACTAATGGTGGTACTGTCATTAGTATCGGTGTTGCCAATTTTCCATCCGGCAATCCGAGCAGTGTAACTTTTGGCGGAACCGTCGGAACGGCCGTTTCCAGATCGGGTAATACGGTTAGCGTAACGACACCGGCTCACGCGGCGGGCAGTGTCACGGTAGAAGTAAATATCGGGGGTGATTCGGCTTCCACGAGTTATACCTATGAAACACCGCCGCCGACACAACTGCCAGATCTGATAATTCAAAGCTTGGTAGTTAATCCGATTGCTCCTTCGGTGAGCGATCATGTTTTATTTAGTATGGTAGTTAAAAATCAAGGCGCGGCGGCCGTACCCAGCGGCACGGCAATAACCGGAGAGTTTTTAATTGATGGGACAAAAGTTACTTGGGAAGATAACTATACTAATGGACTAGCTGTCGGCGATACGGCAACTTTGAGCAACAATCAAGGGTTAAATGGCAATGATTATTGGGCAGCTACAGCCGGCAACCACACTTTGGAAGGTGATGTTAATTATCAAAATACGATTAGCGAATCAAATCTTAGCAACAATACCTTCAGCGAGGCTTTAGATATTGCCGAACCGCCAGTGCCTCAAGCGCCTCAGGCGCCAACGAATATCAGCAGTCCCAGCCAAACCTCAACTTCTATAAATCTGACCTGGACGGCATCAGTACCGGGTACTAATGGCGATCCGGCTTCCGAACTGACTTATCACATTAATCGTAACGGCACCGAAGTAGGTCATACCGCTCAGGGACAGACCAGCTATACCGATACCAGCCTTAGTCCTTCGACAACCTACAGTTATACGATTTTTGCCACTGATACTGCCAGTCGATCATCGAATGACTCCGATGCTTTTACCCAAGCAACCGCGGGACTGGATTGTGCAACACCGCCAGCGCCGGGCAGTTTGACAGCATCAGCTAGTAGCGATGGAACAAGCGTAGCGCTGCAGTGGGATGTGGTATCGGCCGTTGCCCCCTGTACGATAGCCCAATACCTGATCCAAGAAGATAATGTGGTCATTGCCCAACTTAATAGCACCAGCTATACGGTCACCGATTTAACGCCGGCTACTAGCTATGCCTTTTCAGTTATTGCCGTGACTAATGATAATAAAGCCGGTAATCCAGCAACAGCAAGTGTAACAACTCCGTCAATTACAGATACTACTCCGCCCACAGCGCCAACCGACGTAGTAGCCATACCGGTTTCATCTACCCAGATAAATCTGACTTGGTCGGCCTCAACCGACCCGAAAAGCGGTATAAAACTTTATGAGATTGAAAGAAACGCTCAAGTTATTGGTACGACTACATTCTTAAGCTTTGGCGACAGTGGTTTAACCCCCGGTACCACTTACAACTATGTGGTAGTAGCTGAAAATGGAGCAACTCCCACCTTGAGCACTGCTTCGGCCCAGGTCACGGCAACCACTCTTCCTGGGAATAACGGAGGCAGTCCAACCAGTACTACGACACCATCGAGTCCAATCCTAGAAAACACCACTAGTGTTGGTAGCGGTACCGATGCCACCAATTCAGCAACCAGTGGTTCAAGCATGACCTATAATCCAACTTCAAGTAATCCGGTTAGCGACAATCCGACCGCCGCCAACACCACACCAGACAGTACTCAGCAAACTATCAATTTAGGACTGGCAGCTCATCCAACTGATGCCTTTGTCGGTAGCGGTTTAATTATTTGTGCTCCGTTACTAGCTTTCTTCTATTTACGGAGTAGGATGAAAACCAACTACGCTGCTATAAAAGTGCCCGTTAGTGGTCCGATCGATTTTGCAACTTTAACTAAAAATCTGGGCAATTCCAGGCTAACCCCAGGTACGATAATTAATCCGGATACGCCACCCGATAAACCAAAGGAAGGTCAACCATGATGCGGTTATTTGAACGTTACCGTTTATGGCCGAGATACACTTTCTTAGTATTGGGTGCGGCAGCCATCATCATGGCACTTGGGATATTTTTACTGGTTCATTCTTTTTACCAAGCTGAAAAGATAATCCCGCCGGCTCCTCTAGCGGTGGTTGAAATAACGCCCAGTGGCTTTGATCCTTCAACGCTGGATATTAAATCAGGGACGAAAGTGGTTTGGGTCAATTTTGATCAAGCTCCGCATCAAATTGCGGCCGATCCTTATCCGACGCACAGTGAACTGACCGCTCTGGTAGCCCCTAAAGCTCTGGGCTATAAACAAACCTATAGTTTTATCTTTACTAAAGTAAGAACAATTCATTACTACGACGAGATCAACCCAACCTGGCAGGGAAGTATTGAAGTGCAACCTTGAAGTGTTATGATAAAACCGATATAAGCCCACTCAGAAACAACCCTGTCATCGCTCATGACATCAAGGGAATGTGGTTTTCACCTAAGAGCAGCTAACAGTCCGGTCAATAATGTTAGTTATTACTACTAGGTAAATATAAGGTGAAATTATGGAAGAACAACCCATTGAGAAATCAGCTCACCGACGACACCATGAGGAAAACTGGCCAATGAATAATTGGCGAGCATGGGGTTCATGGTTTAGTTGGGGTTCTCCAATTGGACTCAGCCTATTTTACGCCATAGTGTTATTATCGACAGGCGTATTTATATGGCTGATACATATCAAGTAAGCAGCAAGCTTACACATAAAACACCGCTTGAAAAAGCGGTGTTTTTATATCTAAAAGACATTACTATGTATAGATTTCGTGATCAACAGGTCCCCCAGGTTTGATATAGTAAGTTTTAAAGGGAGAAGATACTGATGGACTGGAAAATTGATAGCACTATCACACTTAACAATAAGGCTAAAATGCCACGCCTAGGGCTGGGCGTTTACCAGATACCTAACGGTCAAGCTACGGAAGATGCGGTAAGTTGGGCGCTTCAGGCCGGTTATCGGCATATTGATACCGCTAAATTTTATCGGAATGAAGCATCAGTCGGCAAAGCCGTCCGTGAAAGCGGAATTCCGCGGGAGCAAATATGGGTTACCACCAAAGTATGGCCGATTGATTTTATGCATGTCGAGAAGGCCTTTGAAACCAGTTTACGTAAACTCGGACTTGAATATATTGATTTGTACTTAGTGCATTTTCCGATCCCAGGTCTTATTAAACGGATCTGGGGCAATATGGAGGCGATTTATAAATCCGGTCAAGTCAAAGCCATCGGTGTTAGTAATTATAATGTTCAACAATTAAAAGATACGCTGGAAAATGCCAGTATACCGCCAAGCGTTAATCAAATGCGCTGCTCGGTCTTTGGTTACAACCGGGAAGTTTACGAGCTATGTCAGGAGCAGAATATTGTCTTTGAGGCTTATAGCCCTCTAACCAGAGGTAAACAACTGGATAATACGGAAGTAGCTAAAATTGCTAAACATTACCAAAAATCGGCAGCGCAAATTTTACTGCGCTGGGCACTACAGAAAAATATGGTAGTCATACCTAAATCCCAGCATCAAGCACGAATTATCGAAAATGCGGATATCTTCGACTTTGTCATAAATGATACCGATATGCAGACACTCGATAATTTACGCACCTGAGCTATTTAAGAGTAAACAATATATAAAGCTACGTTATTTGTTAATAGTGCCGCATTAAAGTTCTGCTCTAATAGCATCTAGTATCCTGTTGTAGTAGGCGAATGTGGGTATGACTCTATGAATAGCCATATGATTTCTGATATTCAAATGCTGAACGTTTTTAATTGACATGAATTCGGCTGAAGCGACTTCGTCTCTTTGTAGCAGCAAACGGATATTGCTAGGAATTTTGGCAATATAAGTATGCGTAAAGTTACGGTTATGGAATCCATAGCTAGGAAGATAGTGGTCATAACACCATACAAATATTTTTTTAAGATCACTACTATGAAGATTAATACCCAGTTCTTCTTTTAACTCCCTGAGAATAGCTGAATCAGGTAGTTCTCCTTTTTTGACTATGCCACCCATGCTAATATCCCACATGCCAGGATTGCCAATAATATTTTTGGAGCGGCGTTCAAGCAGCACCTCACCATTACTAGTGTATAAACCGATATGTACGCCAGTATGCCACCATCCATTTTCGTGGATAGTCGTTATGTCGCTCGATTTTCCAGTCGGTCTTCCGGATTTATTAAGAATTTCGACTTGCTCTGTTGGTCGCGGTCTTTTTAAAAATACAATCAGTTCCTCAATATGTTGCTGTATGTGCTCGAAGATTTTTTGGACACGGAGAGGTACTTGCTGGTTGGCTATCTGAAGCTGTTCTTCCTGCGTAAACTCACTAATATCATTAATGTCCCAAATATAAGTCCGTGGTGGAAATTTGATATTTTCAGCCAGTGCCTCATGATAAACAGCCCGGTTTATACACACTACCAGATCGGATTTATCAATTAACTCTTGAGTTAGTTGGGTTTTTTCTTTGCTGGCATAGGTAGTTAGCTTTTTATGATTCAGAACTAACTTACATTGAGGAGAAAGGTGATTGTAGGGATCCATATAGGAATGGGTGCCGCTTGAAATAAATTGTAGACCGGGAATATGCAGAGATTTAGCATAAGCTTCGGCGAGTCTACTGCGAAAACTGTTACCGGAACAGACAAAATGGATAAGCATAGATTATAAATGTTTGTTTAATTACTACATTAAGATTATACGAGAAAAATAAAAAAGCACTATCAAAGTGCTTATGGTTATGGAGGACCGCCACCAACGCCATAACAACTATTTTTCGAATAAGGGCTAAAAATCGCTACTATCTAAGATTTGCTGGGCTTTAATGTTCACGAGTTCAGATGCACTTTTACCAGTTTTTACGGAATAGTCTTTACAGAGTTTATAACCATAACTATACCCAAACCACCTATCTATGGCTTTGCTGCCAAAAAACCAATCATTATGGTTATAGTTTTTTGAGTTAATTAGTTTCTTAGCTTCTGATATTTGCTTCTTTTTTAGACTAATCTTGGCGTAGATTGGCGCTCTGCTACTGTGTTGCTCTTCGTATAAACAAGCCATGCCCTCTGAAATCATTGTTTCGCCTAAAGTTTCCCCGTAGCCTGGATTGCGCCATCTCATGCAGTGATGTATTTCATGTAAAAGAGTTTCATCTAAACCATCTTGTGTTATCTTGCCTGAATTTGAGTCAAATGAAATATAGACATGATTTGGTCCTGGCGAATTACCGCCAATACCATATTCTGGAATAGCTAATGCTGCTGCGGAAACGAATATGATATCAATCTGCGCTGCACCTAATTCTTTTTCAACAATTGGAATAACTATGCTGAGAGATTTTGAAATCATATCGACTAGTTTGTCTAGTTCTCCAGTTGAATTAGCAATATAGTGATTTATTGATGACATAATATTAGTGTACCAAAAAACGGAGGTAATTCACCTCTGTTTTAAGTATTACGGAATGGAGGGCCAGGAGGGAATCGAACCCTCGACATTCCGCTTAAGAGGCGGATGCTCTAACCAACTGAGCTACTGGCCCATTTGCCAACATCCAACTTTAGCAAATTACCCCTGTAAATACAAGAATCGGAAATGATTAGCTAGCTAATTAGCCAATACTATTTGTACAATAAGATCTGTGAAAATACTAAACGGCCGTGAATTGGCAGGTTTTATAAAAGAGCGACAAGCGCGAGAAGTACGTGCTTTAATTCAATCTTGGGCTATAACACCGAAATTGGCAATCGTTCAAACAATCGATGATCCAGTCATTGATACCTATGTCCGCCTTAAAAAACGATACGGTGCTGATATTCAGATTGATGTTGATATTCACCGAGTGGCTCAAAGTGAAGCAACAGAATTAATTCATCAACTAAATGCAGACCAAAAAGTACAAGGCATTATTGTCCAACTACCCCTGGAAGATCCTACTAAAACGGAAGAGATAGTAAATCTGGTAGCCCCTGAAAAAGACGTTGATGCTTTAGGTACGCGGGCTCAATTCGAACCGGCCACTCCAATGGCTATTTTATGGCTGTTATCGGGTTATAACGTTGATCTGGCTGGAAAAAAAGTTTTACTGGTTGGAAGAGGTAAGCTGGTCGGCGCACCGCTGGAGAAAATATTAAAAGCCTCTGAGGTTGATGTCGAAACAGTCGGAAGAGAAGCCGAAGATCTGTCGGTTCATACCAAAGAGGCCGACGTTATAATTACCGCTACCGGCAGCCCGGCAATTTTATACTCAAATATGATAAAACCAGGAGCCGTAGTAGTGGATGCCGGTGTGGCCAGCGAATCCGGTAAAACCGTAGGTGATCTGGCACCGGATGTCTATGAAAGAGAAGATTTAACCATTACGCCGCAAAAAGGTGGAGTTGGACCGTTAACTGTTTGTGCTCTGTTTGAAAATGTTATTCGAGCAGCGCGAAATATGGCTGCTAAACAGAAATCTGAGAACTAATCGGTTGGTAGACTTCATCCGGCATAAGATGCGCTGACAAAACTTTATAATCGTAATCGCCCGGCAGCTCAAACTGATAGGTTTGAGCCAGTTCCGGATAAATCATGGCAGCTAAATGCATGGCCGCCCGTGCTTCTTTGACTTCGCCGACACAATCAAGTGGTTTATGGCCTTCAATTCCGAGTAGCTGTCGATAGGTTGGTAAAAGAGCGGGGTCTTTTAATAGGTTTTTACCGTTAAATAATGATTCTAATGCCACCTGCGGTAAAAATGGAGTTAAGGCTAAAAAGACGAAGGCGCATTTCGGACAACTGCCATCCCAGAACAGATGATTACTTTCACTTCTGAAGGCCTGATTACAGGAACTGAACACGTCATGATAGGTATCAAAACCATGCTTAGCAAACAGTTCAGCAATACGCAGCTCGCTTAACGGACGTAGTAAGGAATAATAGCGTACCCTATCACCGATGGTATTCTTTAGATAGGCTTGGAAAGCTTGCTCAAACTCACTTGATTTTGAATATTGGTGGTTAATCGCAACTTCTTGATAGCTTAAGGTCGGTTCGTTAGCCGATTGCTCATTAGAGACAACTACGTCACGTTTACCAACTAAAATGGCCACAATTACTCCGGCACAGGCCAAAATAGCCGATATCGGGATATGACCGTTAAAAGCTCCTTGGTTATTAAGCTCCATCAGTGAACGATCCCATTGTCGTTCTACCCAGTAATGCGGTAAGCCGATACGCTCAATTAGGGGCGATAACTGCGGGCGGAAGCCGACGCTCCAAGTAGCTAAATTATCCACACTGTTGCGCAATAACTCTATGCTAACCAATGAATCTTTACCACCACCAATTCCGACCAGCATGCCTTCGGCTGGTGTCGGATTGTCGATAGGTGCCAGCTGGGTGACGGACACAGGGAAAACAATTGGGGTGCGTGGGTCAAGCTGGTTATGATAGAAAAACTCGCCGAGCCCTTTTTGATAAATTTGAGCGAAGAAGTCAGCTCCTGCTTGATCAAGCTGCCCCTTTTTGATAACGATTTCCGGAGCCAGGAACGCTTTATAGTAAGATACCCCGGCCATCAAAAACAAACTCTGACAAGCCCGGTCTAAGGCTACTTCGGAATAGTTCACAAAGTCAAAATCAAAGTGAAAACTTTCGGTAAAATGCAGCACCTCGTCATAGCCGTAGTGCAGCGTTAATGTTCGATCGCCTTTGTTAAAAAGATAATCTTCAAAGATAAACTGTTGGTATTTAGGATTCATAATTGCTCCACAGCCGCTTTAAACTGCAAGCCGCGTTCTTCAAAATTTTTAAACATGTCAAAACTGGCAAAACCCGGCGAAAGTACTATTACGTCTCCCGGTTGAGCTTGCTGACGGGCCTGGTTAACTATCTCAGTCATGGTTTTAGCGGTTTCGATATGGTAATTAGTAAATCCGACCTGGTCGCATTCACCTGCTAACCGAGCGGCACTTTGCCCGATCAAGATGACTTTTCGTAACTGGTCTTGATGGGCATGTAGGGCTTTGGCTAGGTGAGTAATCGGCAGATTACGCTCAAAACCGCCCATAATCATCACTTTATGGCCATCAATGGCCCCTAGGGCGGCTATAGCGGCGTCCGGTGTGGCCGCAAAAGAGTCATTGTAGTATTTGACCCCGGCGACTTCACGAATTAATTCCAAACGGTGTGGTAAGCCGGTAAAGGTCGTCAAAACCGAGCGGATAGCCGAAACATCTGGTTTAATTTGCCAAACTACGGTCACCGCCGCACAGACGTTTTGCCAATTATGGGTGCCGAGTAATTTGAGTTCATTAGTAGAGCAAATAGTTTGGTTGTCGATAACTACGGTGCCATTGACGATATGTGCCCCGGGTTCGGCATAGTAAGGAATCTTTGTACCGGGGCTACGATCGGCAATTTTGCGCGATACGGCATTATCGGCGAAATAGATGGCCTTATCGGAGCTGGATTGATGCGCAAAAAGTTGTGATTTGGCCAGAATATAATCATCCATATCGGTATGCCAGTTTAAATGTTCGGGTACTACCATTAAACAAACGGCTACGGCCGGGCTTTGTTTCAGATCGGATAACTGGAAACTGGATAGTTCTAGTACTACCCAAGATTTTTCGCTCAGCTGTGGTAAGAAATCAAGCGGTACTAAGCCGATATTTCCTCCCAAATAAACGTCTTCTCCTGCCGCAGCCAACATTTTGGAAATTAATGTAGTAGTAGTACCTTTACCTTTGGTGCCTGTAACGCCGATAACATTCTTGGTCGGACAAACCCGTAAAAATTCATTAATAACGGTAGTTAATTTATCTTTAACATTGGGGTTATCTTTGGTGATAATATCCGGATGAATGCCGGCGCTACGGACAATTACGTCAAATCGATCTAAATTATGTAGGTATCCATCACCTAGTTGTGCGGGAATACCATTTGGAATAGATTGGGCTAGACTTTTGTCCTGATCGCAAACGACGACCTTTGCTCCGAGTTTAGTGTAATAAGATAGAGCTGATTTTCCTTCTACACCGTAGCCGACAATCGCAACATTCATAAGTTTAAGATATACCTAAATCAGCTGCTTGAGAATAAATTATGCGGATAGTTTTGATTTAACAAGTTCCGCAACCTGTCGGGGGGTCATATCGGCTTTCAGAATGACTGCAGTCACACCTAAAGTTCGGACTTTATCAGGTATTTCCTGCTCACCTTTGTTGGTTAGAATGACTACTTTAATATCTTTACCCCAGGTGGTATTACGCATCTTTTCAAGCATTTCATCGCCGTTCATTTCCGGCATCATCAGATCTAGCAGAATAATATCCGGTTTCATACTTTCAGCTAAACCTAGACCTAATTTACCGTTTTCGGCAGTTTCTACTTCATAACCTTCGGCTTCGAACTTGAAGCGGTACATTTGTGATATGGCCTGGTCATCTTCAATAATTGCAATTTTTGTTGCCATAGGTCTTATCTAAAGTTTAGCATAGCCATTCAAGGAGTCGAGATGCATATTGGTAATCTAACTAAAAATATATTTGTCCGGCAATTATTGTATTACTTTAAAACTACTTAAGAAGGTAAGGGGTTAAAATTAAGAACTTCTCGTATAATTGCCATTACTTGTGTAGGTGTGTAATAAGCTTTTACGATGTAACGCTCAACGTTTAATAGGCGTAGATTTTGGGGTGCCTCACTTTTACTGATATTAGTGAGGATTATTACGTGCATTTTACTTCCCCAAGATGTAGCCCTCATTTTCTCCAACATTTCAGCACCGTCCATTATTGGCATGCGTAAGTCCAGTAAAATCAAATCTGGTCGGAATTCTTCAGCAACTTTTAAACCCTCGATCCCATTAGCGGCTATCTGAACTTTAAAGCCTTCACGTTCTAACTTCATTTTGTACATGAGCTGAATAGCAGTATCATCTTCGACAATTGCGATTTTTGGCATATCACAAGAAAGTATGACTGGTTACATATATTATTTCCAGACATGACAGCTAAGCTAAATTCTTGATTTAAACTAAACTTTACAATACTATTTAGAAAGTTTAGTACTTTCGCAGATCAACACGTAGACCCAATCGGGTTCTACGTGTTTTTTATTTACTAAATTTGACTAAGCATAAAAATTATGCTATCATTTATACGTTTAAACTTAATTTTGAGTGTATCGAATGTCACAACTTAATCCTGAAATTACAAATGAGGCAGTCATACCGCGAGTTGAGTCCTCGTTTTTCCGAGATAAACCCGAAGCTCGTTTTGCTATAGGTATATTAGCCGTTGACAGCTCAATAATTCCAGGTAGACAAAATGAATATGAGGCATATCTACAACTTCGCAGACGTGTATATGTTGAACAGACTGGTTTTTTATCACCAGAAGATATACAGCCTGATGGTACAGAGAGAGATATGGATGATGCTCGGTCAGTCGCCTTTGCGGTTGTTGAAAATCGCGGTATCGATCAACGTTTAGTTGCTACAGCTCGTCTTATACGAAAAGATTTAGGCGTACCTATAGGCGCCGAACCAAGACCACTACCTGTCGAACGGGAATGGCCCGAAGTGTTTATTAATCTTCCTAACGAACCTAAATCCGCTGAAGTATCCCGTTTGATTTCACGCCATGAAAAACCTGCCGTTCAAGAAATTAACAAGCGTAAACTTTATGCTGAATTACTAGCATATGCCAGATTTAAAGGATTAGTGTCGGCTTATGCTTTTGTTGATGAAAAATTGGAACGGGATCTGAATCGGTTAGTCCCAACCCGGCGACTTGGAGAGCCAAGGTATGTCGAGCAGTATCATACCTTCAATGTCCCAATAGAAATTGATATGCCTCGACTAGCAGAACGCATTGAAGCAGCCAACCCGGGTTCACTAGAGGCAAGGCAAGCCAAAATAGGTGAAATTGCTTATTACGGAACTTTGAAACACATTTCCGAAGCTGCTTAGTTAATATTGGTAGGTTATATATGAGTATGAGTGATATTAATTCAGCTGAATTCTCAAGAAACTATGGTTTCTGGAATGAAAGAGAACAGAAAGCTATTATTGATACCAAAGTGGCTATTGCTGGTGTGGGTGGTGATGGCTTTCAATTAGGCTTAAAACTAGCTCGAATAGGAGTACAGACTTTTGATATAGCTGACCCAGAATTATTTGAGCCGGAAAATGCCAACCGGGTACCCGGAGCTACAACCGCAACTTATGGGCGTAACAAAGCAGAGGTATTCCATGAAAAGGTACTTGATATCAATCCAGAGGCTGACGTTCGAATTTTTACTGACGGTGTCACTGAAGCTAATGTTGATGAATTTACTGATCGGGCGACACTTCTTTTTGACGAATCCGAATTAACACATCTTGAAGTTGGTGCCATGCTGGCTAGGGCTTCTCGTGAGCGAAAAATACCAGACATACTGGTAATGAACATCGGTTTTGCGGCTGTTATTACCTCTTTTAATCCAGAGAGTAAATGGACATTTGAAAAATTTATGGGAATCCCACAGGATATGCCATTAGATGAAATTAGAGGACGTCAGGTAGCATTTGATCGGTGCTTGCCGTATCTGCCAAGATATGGTGACCTAAATACGTTGCGTGCCGTGCAAGAAGGTGCTCCACTACCATCAATAGCGCCAGGAGTAGATGTTGCATCGGCACTTGGGGTCACACAAGCCTTGAAACATATAACTATAGGTACCAATCACAGAGAAAAACCAATCTGGGCACCACATGTTGGGTATATGGATGCCTATACTCTTGAAAGTGGAGTTACTTGTCACCCAAGGTATAGTCACTATTCTTATCTGGCACGTGCTGTATTAAATAATCTATTAGGTAGTAGTCCAGCTGCAAATTATACAAATGAAGATCGCGCTCGTCGAGAAGCTGCTAATTAGACAGTAGGGTCTAATAAAATTGACTTATTACTACGATAATTATATAATAATATTATGAACGAAACCAGCAAACAGCTTGCTAGCCGATTGGTTGAAGTGCACCATGATATTATGGACCCTGTTTATCAGGAAATACGCCAGCAATTACTCGGAAGCTTAGCAACATCATCTCTACATCTTGAAGAAATGCGAGAAATACGTAATGAGCGCCAGACCAATATGGCTATACTTATACAAGTTAGAAGTTTGCTACCAACCACAAAGGATAACGAATTCGAATTTAATGCTCCCGATCAATATGTAGCAAGAGCGATACAAGCTTCGACAATCTGGCTTTATAACCAAAGTGAAGTACCGTTACCTTATTATGTTATCGGTGATCGTCCGTCGCTCGAATATGCAAGACATCACGAACTGTTACTTTTACCAGTAAGCCCAAAAATAGAAGGAGTTACGACAGTAGTTATTTCCAACGACAGAGCAAAGGCCGTAGCGGAGCATAACCAAGATATTATTGGTAGACCTTTTACCCAAGAAGAACTCAAAAGTTCATACAATCTTGAAAAAGATACTCTAGAGATTGAGAGTTATACCCCTGGAACTATTTATGAGCTAGTCTATGGACGACTTTTCGCCCCTAAAACCGTCAAAGGTATTGAATCAAAAGGTTTGTGTGTAACAGTCCAAAATACGGGCGATCAGCGTTACGGCGTAACTGATCTGGAAATAGAAGAGTTTAGCGTAATAGAAACTCTTAGTGAACTTGCTGCCAGATTTGATGTGTCAGAGCAATTAAAATTGATTTTCAATCAAAGTACCGAAGACCTACAATTACCTATAGAATCTACTGGGAACTAACCAAATCATCGGTCACTTGCTCTTTTACTAATTGCACTTCTAGGTGCATTTGTTTTTGATTTTGCTTATGGCTAGTAGAATATAGGGTAAGATGCCAAATATTTATCTACTAGTTGATCTAGTTGTATCAATTACATTACTAGGCCTTAGCTTAACAGTAATGTTGAAGAATAGCAGATCAGAACTTAACAAGATTTTTTCTCTTTTCGCGACATGTATCAGTATCTGGATTCTTGCAAATTATGTCAGTAATGACACTAAAGTTTCTCCCCACGTTGCTACGGTGGCAACATATATACTTTTCTTTTTCAGCTATGGATCAGCTATATTTTTATTGCGTTTCGCAGTAACTTTAGCTAATAACGTTAAAGCAAAGTGGTTTTTAAGGAGAGCTTACTTACCCCTGCTATTAATAGGGTTAACAGCACTAACTCCATTGGTAGTTGCGGGAGTTAAATTACAGGGCAGTGTTTATGGAGTCCAATTCGGGCCATTATCATGGCTTTATTTTACAGCTTTAGTATTGTTGGTTTTCGCTACGATATATCTTTTGATCAGAGATATTAGACGAAGTGGTGGTGACCAAAAAGCTCGCTTAAAAGTTCTTTTTCTTAGCTTGTGTTTGACTTTACCATTTTTACTGTTGGCGGAGTTTATATTACCCGTATCCACCGGATGGTTTGGGCTAAGTAACATTGGCATTCTGCCGATGCTTATTTTGGTTTATGGCTTGTTTTATGGTATCGTCCGATACCGATTATTTGAATTACGTTTAATTGTCGTCAGGTCATTAGCATATGTAATCACGCTTGGTATATTGCTGGCTTTCTACGGTTTATTATCTTATTACATTACGAAACTTATACCAAGGTTTCACAATAATTTAGAAGGTGTTTTGTTGCAGATTATTTTAATTGTGTTTGTGGTGTTAGCTTATGCACCCGCTAAAAACATCTTCAATAAATTAACTAACAGACTTTTTTATCGAGATGCTTATGACCCACAAATCTTTCTCGATCAGCTTAATCAAGCATTAGTAGCCAATATTGATCTGGATAAATTATTGAAAATTTGCTCACAAATCATTTCGGGTAATTTAAAATCGGAATATTGTTTATTTGGTATAAAAGAATCCGGCCTGAGTGAGTTTATTATTACGGGAACCAGTAAAAAGAACTTTAGTGGAGATGATATATCAAAAGTTCGAAACATCACGCCCCATCTAGGCGTAAATGTTATTGTAACCGATTACCTACCACCCGAATCAAACAAACTTAAGCAGATATTAACTAATAACAATGTTGCCGTATTGGTTAGGTTGTTACCGGTATCTTCAAATACAGTAAGAGACAAAGAAGGGCTCGGCTATATAATACTTGGTCAGAAACGTAGTGGTAATACTTATACATCTCAAGATATCCAGCTGTTAGGTATAATTGCTAACGAGTTAGTAATAGCCATCCAAAACTCGCTTCATTTTGAAGAGATCCAAAGATTTAATGTTACCTTACAACAAAAAGTTGAAGATGCCACCAAAAAACTTCGACGGACCAATCAAAGGCTGGAAGAACTCGATGAAACCAAAGACGACTTTATAAGTATGGCTAGCCATCAACTACGAACACCGCTAACTAGTGTCAAAGGTTACTTAAGCATGGTACTGGAAGGTGATGCCGGTAAAATCAACACAAATCAATACCAAATGTTACACCAAGCCTTTTCCAGCTCACAGCGGATGGTTTTTCTTATCACCGACCTTTTAAATGTTTCACGGCTTAAAACGGGCAAATTCGTGATTGAACCAACGCCGGTTGACTTAAGTAAACTTATTCAAGAAGAAGTGGCTCAACTAGTTGAAACGGCTCAGGTTAAGAATATTGAACTGATCTATAAAAAACCGGCCACATTTCCCTTATTAATGTTAGATGAGACCAAAACTCGACAGGTAGGTATGAACTTTATCGACAATGCCATATATTATACTCCTGCCGGTGGTCATATTAATGTTGAGTTGATCGATAACCCTTCAACAGTTGAATTTAAAGTGACTGATAACGGCATCGGCGTGCCCAAGGTCGAGCAACATCATTTATTTTCAAAATTTTACCGGGCAACTAATGCCCGTAAAGCTCGCCCGGACGGTACCGGATTAGGACTATTTATGGCTAAAAAAGTAATAGCCGCTCAGGGCGGTTCAATTATATTTGAGAGTAAAGAAAATCAAGGAAGCACCTTCGGTTTTATTTTCTCAAAAAATAAAATGAAAGTTCCGGATAATTACGAGCCAAATAATATGAATCCCAATGCTCCCAAAATTACCCTCAAAACATCAACATCTGATAATAAAACACCAGTTACATTGAAACATTGATCAATCGAACAATTCTTGTGGATAAGCAGTAGCATATTTTGGTAATCTGTGCTATAAATTAGCATAGTTTTAAAGAGCATTGACTGACCGCTCTAAGAAATTAGAAAGCTGCTCATTGAAGTTTATGGGCAACTTTTTAATTTTACTAAACTCTCGATATCTTTAATCATGTTTTTGAGTATATTCCTATCATCAGTCCACCAAATAGTGTTAATAAAATAATTTGCATCCATCCATTTGTAGCCGATGTGCTCTTCGTTTAGTTTTAGTTTGCCACTGCTTATTTCTGCTCCGTAACAATGTTCGATAACATGATTTCCAGATTTAGAATCTATGTAGTCTATCTGAAATTTTAGATTAATAATGTGATTTGGCACTAAACCAATCTCTTCTCTTATTTCTCGATTAACAGCTTTATCTAAACTTTCACCTTTTTCAACCCCGCCTGTTATTACGTAGTAGTCATAATCATAACCAGGACCGGGATATGGCTTAAGCGCTAAGTATTCAAACTGATTCTTATATTTCCTAAAAATAATCGCAAAGATTTTAATTTCGTCCATCATATCTTCATAGTATCAGACTCATTTCATAGAATGATCGACAGAATAACTGTAGATTGTGATTTAAGGGTACGCAGCAATGAACACATGATAGAATAAGCAATAGCAATATTACGGGGTGGGACTACTTGTTTACTAAAAAAACCATCAAAGATATAGACCTCAATGGTAAGACCGTGTTACTACGGGCTGATTACAATGTACCGCTAGTTAAAGGGCAGATTACTGACGATTTCCGGATCCAGCAATCACTTCCAACTTTAAAATATTTACTAGAAAAGGGTGTCAAGTTAATTATTTGTTCTCATCTAGGTCGACCGGAAGGAAAAATTAATCCCGAATATAGCCTTTTCCCGGTAGCCAAGCGACTCGGTGAACTGCTGGGTAAAGATATCGTCACTTTTGCACCGGATTGTATCGGCCAAGAAGCTGAAAAAGCGGTAGCCACCCTGCAGCTCGGACACATCTTATTACTAGAGAATTTACGATTTCATCCTGAAGAAGAACAAAATAACGACCAGTTCGCCGGTCAGCTTGCCAGTCTAGCGGAAGTCTTTGTCCAAGATGGCTTTGGGGTAGTTCACCGCGCCCATGCCAGTACTGTTGGTATTACGCACTTTTTGCCAAGTGTCTCCGGATTGTTGCTGGAAAAAGAAGTCGATACTATCACCGAAGTTATGGTGAACCCCAAAAGACCGTTAATGGCGGTTATTGGTGGAGCTAAGATATCCGATAAGATTGATATTTTGCATAAATTTATCGACATGGCCGATATAATCGCCATCGGCGGAGCGATGGCCAATACCTTTTTAGCAGCCGAAGATATCCAGGTCGCAAAGAGCATGATTGAGCCGGAAGATATCGATATCGCTAAAGATGTCTTACGCAAAGCCCGTGCTAAAGCTAGTCATCAGCACTTTGTCTTTTATTTGCCGCAAGACGGCGTGGTAGCGCACAAAGTTGATAAAACTGTGCCGACGCGGATTGTGGATTGGAGTGCGCACGTCATTGCTGACATCGAGAACTATCCTAAACGTCCGCCAAATGAAGCCAGCCAAATCAAGGCTGATGAAATGATCTTAGACATCGGACCGTTTTCCGGTTCGTTTATCGCCGGAGCGATGCAGCTGGCTAACACGGTCATCTGGAATGGCACCTTAGGTATTGCCGAGGCTGCCGGTTTACAGGGTCCAATCGGGCCTTATGCGCATGGTACTCAGCTAGTGATCGAAGCTATTTTAGGTCAGTTTGGTCACCGACCTTTCAGTGTGGTTGGTGGCGGTGATACTGCCGCCTATATTGCCCAGCGTGGGCTACTTAAGGCCTTTGATCATGTCTCGACCGGGGGCGGTGCGGCACTTGAACTAATGGCCGGTCGGCAATTACCCGGCGTCGAAGCTCTTCAGAATAAGGAGTAGTGTTACAATAAACCATAAGAACTATGTCAGTACCAGATCAATTACCAGAAAGAGTGACGTATGCGTAAATTAATGATTGCCGCCAACTGGAAAATGAACCTCAATACCAGTGAGGCTAGCTTGCTGGTTCATCGTTTAAATAAAGTTATTCAAGTGCACCGGGATATGGAAGTGGTCCTAGCTCCCAGTTTACTCAGCCTCCAGCCGATTAGTTTAGAAATCGATCGCCGCAAATTTCGGTTGGCAGCCCAGAATGCCTATTATCAAGATGAAGGTGCTTATACCGGAGAAGTCAGCTTTACCATGCTGCGAGACATTGTCCATTACGTGATTATCGGCCACTCCGAAAGACGGATCTATTTTCATGAAACGCTTGAAGTAGTTAGAGATAAAGTAGCTGCCGCCATTCGCAACCGGGTTACTCCGCTGCTCTGTATCGGCGAAACATTCGAAGAGCGTAAAAACGGCGAAACCAAGCAGGTGATTCATGATCAATTAACAACCGCCTTAAGTAATCTGACTACTACCGGCGTAGAAAATATGGTGATTGCTTATGAGCCAGTCTGGGCCATTAGTACTTTTAACGGTATTTTAGCTAAGCCATACGATGTTGAAGAAGTCATGAAGCGGATTCGTTATGAGATTAAAGAACTCTACGGTGAAAAAGCCTCCGAAACTACCCGCATTTTATATGGCGGCAGTGTTGACGAACAGGTTCTGCGCGGCTATCTGGAAATTGCCGATTGTGACGGTGCTTTGGTTGGCGGAGCTAGTCTAAACTATATTAAATTCTCGGCCATGGTCGACTCAGCTTATCGGATGCTCCAAGAGCACAGGAAAAACAATGCCTAGTCCCAAAGAAGAGCCTAAACCGCGCAAAGTTATTGATGTTACCGAGCCCGGTAAAAGCGAGCCCTCGGCTACCAGTCGTCCGATAATCGTCTCCAATCGTCCGATGTTACAGCAAGATCCGATGGTGGTAGTAAGTTCAACGCCGTCTGATAAAAACGATATCGATAACACCCCGGCCGGTGAGGTTAAACCTCCAGATGGTGATTTAATGACTTTTCAAGAAGGTACAAAGGTCACGCCGCCCTCGGCTCCGAATCTGCCTAAAGATGATGTTAAATCTGATAAATCTCCGGAACCTGTCAAAGAAGACCAGACGGAAAAGACCGAAGCAGAAAAATCAGATGAAACCGATTTAAAGTCGACCGAACCAGAAACTGAAACTATTGCTGAAGATGAAGATCAAAAGCTAGCCAGTGAAACAACTGAAACTTTACCCAAACCGAATGAATCTAAAGAGACGTTACCTGAGTCTGAAGCTAAAGAGCCTGAATCTGAGACGGAAAGCGAAAAACCAGCAACTGCTAGTAGAGATGATCAGCCGGCACCGGAAAAGGGTATGAAAGAAGCCGCTAAAAAGGCGGCCGAAGAAAATGCCGCTAAAGTTGCCGAGCAAGAAAAAATTATTGACAGTAAAAAATACTATCTGCCGATTAATTCGGTAGAACACCGTAAAGATATTCGAAGAGCGGCACTATTATTAATACTAGTCATTTTATTCGCCTTAATTTGGTTAGATATAGTGCTTGATGCCGGAATCTTAAAGCTAGGTCACATTCATTCTTTGACTCATTTTTTCAACACCTAGCTAAACCTAAATAAGATCAGACTAACCGGTTCTGCGGATCAGAGCTTTATTGGTACAATATCAAGGTGTTAGATAAACTGCTTGAGGGATTAAACCCGGAGCAAAGACGAGCCGTCGAAACAACCGAAGGCCCTTTGCTGATTTTAGCCGGGGCTGGCAGTGGTAAAACCAAAACCCTAACCCACCGGATTGCCTATCTGATGGCTACCGGTCTGGCTACGCCATTTAATATTTTAGCCGTTACTTTTACCAATAAAGCCGCTCGCGAAATGCGCGAAAGAGTAGCCCGGTTACTGGGTGATCAGGCTGAAAACCGTGGCTTTATGCCCTATATGGGCACCTTTCACGGTATTTGCGTCCGGTTGCTGCGTCAAGACGGCGAATATCTAGGTATACCGCGAAATTTTGTAATTTTTGACGAAATTGACCGCCGGGCGGCCGTGAAACAGGTTTTAAAAAAGCTAAGCATTGATGAAAAAAGTTTTCCGGCCGCACTGATTGCCAGTTTAATTAGTGGTGCTAAAAATGAAATGTTATCGTCTCAAGATTATGCGGGTGTGGCTGATGGACCGGCTCAAGCTATCGCCGCCCGGGTGTTCCCGCACTATGAAAAAGTCTTAAAAGAGGCCTCAGCGCTTGATTTTGACGATTTAATCAATAAAACCGTGGAACTGCTGGGAACCCACCCGGAAGTGCGCGATAAATGGGCTAATCAGTTCCGCTATATCATGATCGACGAATACCAAGATACCAATACGGCGCAGTATAAATTGATTAAACTATTGACAAATAGTTCTAATAATGTTGCAGTCTTAGGAGATGACTGGCAATCCGTGTACATGTTTAGGGGTGCCGATTACCGGAATATATTAAATTTTGAAAAAGACCACAAAAAATGCACGGTAATTAAGCTAGAGCAAAATTACCGCAGTACTAGATTTATCCTAGATGCCGCTCATTCGGTGATATCCAAAAACACCCATAGGTCCGATAAAAAACTTTGGACCAATGCCGGTGACGGTTTACCGGTGCAACTGGTTCAGGTTAATAATGAACGGGCTGAAGCCGAGTTGATTATCAGCCGGGCTCGGATGGGTGTGGAAAGCGGCCTGCGCCATTTTAGCGACTATACCGTTCTTTACCGGACTAATGCCCAAAGCCGGCCGATTGAGGATGTTTTTATTCGTTACGGCATACCTTATAGGATTGTCGGCGGTGTCCGCTTCTATGACCGAAAAGAAATTAAAGACGTTTTGGCGTACCTGCGTTTAATTATCCAACCCGAAGACCGGGTCAGTTTTGAGCGGATCGTCAATATACCGGTACGCGGCATCGGCGCCAAATCCCTAGAACATTTTTATGCTTGGCTGCAGCAAAATGATCTAACCATTGCAGCAGCTCTGGCCAATATTGCCGGCTGCGACCAACTGACTGCTAAAGCCCTGGCGGCTCTAAGCGATTTAGGGGCCACCTTATCTGAACTGCGAGTAGTGGCCAAGACTACCTCTTTGACTGGTCTGATCGATTCGCTGCTGCGTCGGATTGATTATTTGCATTATCTGGAAGATGGGACGCCGGTCGGTGAAGCCCGGCAGGAAAACGTTAAAGAGCTGCTGAGTGTTGCCCAGGAATACCAGGAAATTGGCTTGGAGGGCTTTTTAGAAGAAGTTGCACTGATCAGCGATGTCGATACTGCGGACTTTGGCAGTGATTCGATTATGTTGATGACCCTTCATTCCGCCAAAGGTCTGGAATTTCCGGTCGTCATTATGGTCGGCATGGAAGAGACTCTATTCCCTCACTCCCGGGCGCTTTATGAACAATCGGAAATGGAAGAGGAGCGCCGGCTGTGTTATGTGGGAATGACTAGAGCTAAGCAAGAGCTATATATGGTCTATGCCACCAGCCGCTTATTGTACGGCGGTATTCAGCATAACTTGCCCTCACGCTTTTTGTCTGATATCAACAGCGGTTTTCAGTTTAGCAGCAGCGGCTTGGAATACGATTGGCTGAACCGTTTTAACGCCTCCGGTCAAGATAAATTAGCGCTGCCTGATCAAAATGAGTTGCGCTACGTACCGGAGCTTAACGAAGGCGACGCTATCCGCCACCAGATATTCGGCGTCGGGACGGTCATGGCCGTTAACGGTGATATGGTAACGGTTTATTTTAAAGGCAAGGGAACTAAAGTTTTAAACTTAGGTTTTGCCCCGATTGAAAAACTTTAACTCAAAGATATCACAGTTAGAAAACACTAAGTTTGGTAAAATGATGAAGAGCTTAATGGGCGTTTGAGGAGTATGTTTAAATTGTTGAGTTCGCCGCTATAAGCTACTTTTATGCGTCAAAAATTGTATCGTTTTCATCATAGATTGGCCGTCAGCCGCCACCGGCAGACCCGCCGTTTACGATTATGGAGTCGCCATCCTTTTGCGGTACCGATCGGTGCTTTTGTTTTTCTAGCACTGCTGACTGGTGGATTACTTTGGCTAGCCATGAGCCGGGGAGCCTCGCTAACCCCACCGCCCACCGATATCGTCATTATCTCTTATGATCATCAAACCCAGACTGTTCCCTCGCATGAAGCGACCGTCGGAGCGCTGCTGACCAAATTGAAGATTCCGATTAATCCCGGAGATGTAGTCGAGCCGGCGCTATCCACACCGATACACCAGGATGATTTCCGGATCAACATTTACCGAGCGGTACCGGTTAAAATTATTGATGCCGGTCAGGCGTCTTTTTCCTACAGTGCTGCCACTACACCCAGAAGTGTTGCCGAACAGGCTGGAGTGACAGTTTACCCAGAGGATCATCTGACCACCGAACCGGTGAGTAATATTTTGGAAGAGGGAACGATTGGCAATGTCATTATTGTCGATCAGTCCACCCCGGTGACCCTTAGTATGAATGGTTTTACATCGGCCACCCGAACTCTGGCTTCAACTGTCGGATCTTTTCTGACTGAGAAAAAGATCAAACTGGCCAGTAACGATACCGTCGAGCCGGCTGTTAGTTCGGCGATTACTGCTAATGAAACTATCTCAATTATCCGTAACGGTATCCACAGCCAAAGTGTTGAACAGACTATACCCATGCCGGTGCAATATATTGACGATTCCAGTTTATCCTATGGTACTTACGCTATTGTCCAGACTGGTAGTCCGGGTCAGCAGGTGTTAACTTATCAAGTTAATGTCGAAAACGGTCAAGTCGTCAGCCAAACTCTAATTCAATCGGTTGTCACCGTCCAGCCAGTTGCTCAGATTGTTGATCAGGGTACTAACTTATCGGGTATCAAAGGCGACATGGCTTTAGCCGGTATCTCTCCAAGTGACTATGAGTATGCCGATTACATTATTTCCAACGAATCTGGTTGGTGTCCGACTAAATGGCAGGGTGAGTATGGCTACTGCCCGCCGACTTTTGAGCCGCTATATTCGGTCGGTAGCGCTATCGGTTACGGTTTAGGTCAATCCACTCCTCCCGATAACATGGCCGCCTTTGGCAGCGACTGGGAAACCGATCCGATTACCCAGCTGGAATGGGCTAATGCCTACGCCACCAGTCATTACGGCAGCTGGGCAGCGGCCTATAATCACTGGGTGGATTATCATTGGTGGTAAAAATGAATGAACAACCGCGTCCCAATAAAGCTTTAGGCCAACACTGGTTATCGGACATTGGCAGTCTGAAGGCTATCTGTCGGGCGGCTAATTTATCGCTAAGTGATACCGTTTTAGAAATTGGTCCCGGCAGCGGTACCTTAACCAAGCTATTGGTTAAGCAGACTAGGGAAGTGGTAGCGGTTGAGCTTGATCCGGATCTGGCCGTAAGGCTTCTACAGATCGTACCGGCAACTAACTTAAATGTCATTCATCAGGATATCTTACGTTTTGATTTCGCGGCCATGCCGACTAATTATAAAATTGTCGCCAACATTCCCTACTATTTATCCAGTAATCTGATTCGGGTAATTTCAGAATCAGCCAATCCGCCGCAGTTGGCGGTGTTACTGCTGCAAAAAGAAGTTGCCGAGCGCCTGGCCGCTAAACCCGGCGATATGTCGCTGCTGGGTGTCAGCGCTCAGTTTTATTGGGAAATCAGTCTAGGTCAGGTAGTTGATGCCAGCTTGTTTACGCCGCCGCCTAAAGTCAGCTCACAAATCGTTAGCTTAAAACTTCGCAAACCTGAACTATTTCCGGAAGTTAATCCTAGGGCCTATTTTCGGGTAGTCAAAGCTGGATTCGCCGGACGACGGAAAACTTTACTCAACAGTTTAAGCAGTGGGCTGCTGATGCCCAAAGAAGTAGTGGGCGGACTACTGCAAACGGTCGGTATTGATCATAACGTGCGGGCTCAGGAATTATCGCTTGCAGAGTGGCACCTTTTATATCTAGCAGTCCAAGATTACTCCCCCGCTAAAACTTGATCTGTTAAGCATAAGTTTTATAATTAAGTTAGTTATGCAACCGGCTAATCTGATTAGTTTTAGCCTTCAAAACCTGGCCACTCAGCTGGCTAAAGCCTCTGATCGAGTACTACAGCAACAACTAGGTATCGGTTTGTCTCAGTTTAAAATTTTAAGTATCGTTCAGGACAATCAACGGTTACTCCAGCGGCATATTGCCTCGGCGCTCAACCAGACTGAAGCCAGTATCAGCCGTCAGGTCAAACTACTGCATCGTCGTCAGTTACTAATAACCCAACTTAATCCCAAAGACCGGCGGGAACATCTGACTACGCTCACATCCCACGGCTTGCAAATTATTGCTGAGGCTCTAGAGATTTTAGAGGGTTTTCAAAAACAATTTATCAGCGGTTTAACTGATCATCAACAAACTGAACTTTTAAATACCTTGGCTGAAATTGAGCTACGCATCAAGTCTTGATAATCTCAATTACCTCTAACGCTTTTCCAGAAATGATGATATAATAATGATATCCACAGATGTGGATATTTACGGGGCTGAATTTAAGCTCGACGTTGGACTTTATCGGTTAAATCAGCAGGTCGCTTGTCAGCGTTATAGGCAAAATCGAATAAGTGCAAACTTTTTCAACCGCGTAGCAAATGCCTTTAGTGGGCACTTCGCTTTCGCACCAGCTTTTGCCAATTTTGCATAAGCCACGCTAGATACGACGTCAGATAGTATTACAGCGTGTCATATCATCTGATTGCTCAAATGTTCTTGTCCAGGACATTTGTTAAGACTTCGGACTATGGAAGTAAACTATTTTGTCTGTTTTAAGGTAGACTTCCGAGAACTATTAAGTAGACTAAGCCTGTAGCAGATTAACCAAGATAAACCAGCGGACGCGGAGGGTAGTGCTCCGCCAGCTCCACCA
>CAZNOW010000010.1:0-46063 GCA_964574915.1 uncultured Candidatus Saccharibacteria bacterium | reverse complement strand
TATAAGCGGCAAATGGAAATCTACCAGTGGTTACTGCGCCAAAATGGTCTAAAGGTCAGTAATACCAGCTACTTCGTTTATACCAATGGCCGGCTGGATCTGGACGGTTTTAATGATCGGATTGAATTTAAAACCAAGTTGATTCCATATATTGGTGATGATTCGTGGATTGATCCGATGCTGTTAAAAATTAAAAAGTGCATGGACAGTGATATGCCGGCTGTCGGGCTAGCGGCTATGGGTGGCGACTGCGAATTTTGTACTTATGCCCGAAACCGCACCAGTTTGACGCTTGACTCCAAGCAGTACAAAGAGAAGAAACACGCAAGCTTAAAGAGTAAGATATAATGCAGATATGTTAGACATTCAATACATACGGAAAAATCCAGATCTAGTCAAAGAAAAGTCGAAGCAAAAAGGCTATACAGTCGACATTGATAAACTAATCGAATTTGATACCAAGAGGCGTAGCTGCTTAACCCAGATTGAAGAGTTAAGAAAACAGCGCAATCAACAAGCCGAAGAGCTTAAAGGCCAAAAACCTAACGAAGACCAACTAAAAGCCGGACGAGAGCTGAAAGAAAAACTCGGACAACTCGAAACTGATCTTAAAAAAACCGAAGCGGCTTATAACGAACTATTACTTCAAGTACCGAATATGCCCCTGGACAGCGTGCCTGTCGGCGAAAGTGAAAAAGACAATGTGGTCGGCAGGCAAGTCGGCGAAAAGACGCACTTTGACTTCACACCTAAAACCCACTGGGAATTGGCCGAAATCCATCACTGGATAGACAAAGAGAGAGCCGGTAAGGTAACCGGCGCCCGTTTTGCTTATCTTAAGGGTGATCTGGTAAGACTGCAATTTGCTATCATTCAATTCGTGATTAACACCTTACAAGATCAAAAGGTCTTAGAGAAATTAATCCAAGACAATAACCTGAATATTCCGGCTAAACCCTTCGAACCGGTGCTGCCTCCGGCTATGATCAGAACCGATGTTTTTGCAGCCATGGACCGCCTAGAACCTCGAGATGATCGTTATAAAGTCGGCGAAGCTGAAGATGAATTATGGCTACAGGGCAGTGCCGAACATACACTGGGCTCAATGTATAAAGACGAAATTATCGAAGAAGATCAGCTGCCGATCCGGTATCTGGGATATTCATCAAGCTTTAGGCGTGAAGCTGGTACTTACGGCAAAGACACTGAAGGTATTATCCGCATGCATCAGTTCGATAAATTGGAAATGGAAGTCTTCAGTACGCCCGAAAGCGGCTTTGACGAGCATAAATTGCTGTGCGCAGTTCAGGAATATTTAGTCCAACAACTAGGCCTGCCTTACCAAGTGCTTAATAAATGTACGGCCGATATCGGCAAACCGAATGCCCAGGGCATTGATATCGAAGTCTGGATGGCCGGGCAGGGCAGATATCTGGAAACTCATACAGCTGACTTTATGACCGATTATCAGGCCAGGCGCCTGAAAACGCGCGTCAAACGAGCTGACGGACAAGTCGAACTGGTACACACCAATGATGCCACCGCCTTTGCCCTCGGCCGGATCATGGTGGCAATCATTGAAGATTACCAAACCGCTGACGGACACGTTAAAGTGCCGGAAGTTTTACTGCCCTATACCCACGGCCTAGAACAGCTTTAATTGTTCTATCCTTCTTTAGATATTAATTAAGTAAGGAAAAACAACCATTATGATCAAGAAATTCGAAATTATCGGCGTCCATATCGAAGTTGATCCAAAATTACACAGTTACATCACCAAAAAACTAGGTGATCTGGACCGCTATATTCCGCGCCACAGCCGCGAAAGCGCCCATTTGGAAGTCCGCTTAAATGAGTCAAAAATCGACGGCAAGTCGCAGTTTATCTGTGAAGTCACTCTTTATCTGCCGCATGAGACAATCAATCTGACCGAAACCGCCATCACGGTTTACGGAGCAATCGATATTATTAAAGGTAAACTTAAGCAACAAATTCAAAAATATAAAGACGAAAATATGAGCGGCAAGCAAAGGCGGCACTTATTTCGTCATCTTAAAAACCGTTTATCATCCAAACTGCCCAAACGGCCATAAACGGCATAAATTATTCGCAATCTTCGGTAGAAAACGGTACAATATGGAACGAAACTTGTCCAAACTGAACAGGGAGCATTGTTAGGTAAAAGTGAATATCGTATTCAAGAAAATTTTAGGTGATCCGCAGGCTAAAACCATCAAGCGTATCAAAAAGCGGATCAAATCGATTAACGATCTAGCACCTAAGTATCAGAAAATGTCTGATGCTGAGCTGCGCAAACAGACCGATGTTTTAAAGGCACGCCTGGCTAAAGAATCGCTCGATGCGCTGCTGCCTGATGCTTTTGCGGTAGTGCGCGAAGCCTCAACCCGGACCTTGGGGCAGCGGCATTTCGACGTGCAGCTTATCGGCGGTATCGTCTTACATGAAGGCAGCGTCGCCGAAATGAAAACCGGTGAAGGAAAAACCCTAGTTGCCACCTTACCGCTTTATTTGAATGCTTTAACCGGCAAAGGGGTGCATACCGTTACGGTTAACGATTATCTAGCCCAGCGCGATGCCGGCTGGATGGGACAAATTTATAATTTTTTGGGTATGAGTGTCGGTGTCATCATGCCGGAACATTCTTATTTATACGATCCGACCTTTACCAATAACGATCATGAAGACGAGCGCTTCAGGCACCTTCGGCCGTGTACCCGCCGGGAGTCTTATGAAGCCGATATTACCTATGGCACTAATAACGAATACGGCTTCGATTACCTGCGCGACAATATGGTCAGGGAAGTCGATCAGCTGCGCCAGCGCGATCTGCATTACGCTATCGTCGACGAGGTCGACTCCATTTTAATCGACGAAGCCCGGACGCCTCTAATTATTTCCGCCCCGAGCATGACCAGCGGCGCGGCCTATTCGCAGTTCGCCAAAGTGGTCCGTCAGCTGACCAATGTCAAACATTATGAAGTCGATGAAAAGCGTAAAGCCGTTATTTTAACCGATGAGGGTGTCGAGAAGATCGAGAAAATACTCGACATCGATAACCTCTATGGCAGTGAAAATATCCGGACCATTTATCATCTGCAGCAAGCGCTGCGGGCACACACCCTATTTAAGCGGGATAAAGACTACGTCGTCACTAAAGACGGTGAAGTTGTAATCGTAGATGAATTTACCGGCCGATTACTGCCGGGTCGCCGCTATAACGAGGGACTGCACCAGGCCATCGAGGCCAAAGAAGATGTCGCCGTCCAAGAGGAATCAATGACCCTGGCGACCATCTCATTTCAGAATTATTTCCGTTTATATGACAAGCTGGCCGGAATGACCGGTACGGCTATGACTGAAAGTGAAGAGTTTCACCAGATATATAAACTGCCGGTAGTCGAAGTGCCGACCAATCAGCCGATGATCAGAAATGACCGGCCAGACCGCATTTTCCGCAGTGAAAAAGGCAAATTCCGGGCTATTGTCCGTGATGTCCAGATGCTGCACCAAAAAGGCCAGCCGGTATTAATCGGTACGGTATCCATCGAAAAGAACGAACTGCTCAGTAAACTTCTGACCAAAGCCGGGATACCGTATTCCGTACTAAACGCAAAGAATAACGAGCGGGAAGCTTCGATTATCGCTAAAGCCGGGCAAAAAGGCGCCGTGACGCTGGCCACTAACATTGCCGGACGCGGCACGGACATTGTCCTGGGTGAAGGAGTAGTGGGTTTAGGCGGTTTGTTCGTGCTGGGTTCGGAAAGACATGAAGCGCGGCGTATCGACAATCAGCTCCGCGGGCGATCCGGACGTCAGGGAGATCCCGGTACCTCTCAGTTCTTTGTCAGTACCGAAGACGATCTGATGCGCATATTTGGCGGCGACAGAGTGGCAAGTATCATGGACCGCTTGAATGTTGATGAAGATACCCCAATTGAAAATCGGTTGATATCGCGCAGCCTGGAAGGTGCCCAGAAAAAAGTCGAAGGTTTTCATTTTGATACCCGTAAAAACGTCGTCCAGTATGACGACGTAATGAACCGTCACCGCAAGGCGATTTACGCCATGCGCCGGGAAGTGCTGATGCAGACCGATATCAGCAAACGCATCAGGTTAATGATTGAAGACGAAGTGCACGCCCTGTCCACCTCGACCCATGTGACCGATGAGGGTTTTGATAACGAAGTCAGAAATGTCTTCCCGTTCGATGAACCAACCTTAGACCAACTGTTTAATAGCGATACCTTACAGTTTGAAAAAATGTTACTATCTGAAGCCAAGGACCTTTACGGCTCTAAAGAGCAGGACTTTACGCCGGAAATCATGCGTAAAGTTGAGCGGGATGTCTATTTGCAGATCCTCGACACCTTATGGATGCAGCATCTCGAAAGCATGGATCATCTGCGCGAAGGCATTCACTGGATGGCTGTCGGCCAACAAGATCCGCTGGTCGAATATCGAAGGCGCAGTCAGATTATATTCGACGAAATGCTGATCGTTTTAAGACATGAAGTGGTGCGTACGCTCTATCACGCCATTCCGATGTCAGCAGAAGCTATGGATCAGCCGACTGAGACGGAACTAACCAGAGCGGCCCGCCGTTCGGTTGAAAATACCAATCAGATTACGACTGCCGAAACGGAATTTGAAGAAGCCGATTTTAAGAAATCAGAATCTGCCGAACAAAAAAAGAAAGCCGACCAAAGGCTTAAAAGAGCTCATAAAACTGAAAGAAAGCGCAAAGCCGCCGCCCGAAGGCGCCGCTAGCCGGTTTATTTAAATGAAACACACCGTCTTTGAAGTTAGTTTGCCCAACGGCGTTAAAGGATTAATCATCCATATCCCAAACGCCAGCGTAATGCGCTTGAATTTCAGCTTCCGCGCCGGTGAATATCTGGTACCAAAGAAAAAATGGGAAACGCCGCACCTGATGGAGCATTTACTACTGGGAGCCAACGAAATGATTCCCAAAGCGCGTGATTTTCAGGCCGAATTTGGTAAAAACGGCGCCTATAACAACGCCTCAACCGGAGTTTATGATATTACTTACGAAGCCGAGTCGGCCGATTTCGAATGGGACCGCACACTGGGCATGATGCTGATTGCCATCACCAAACCTCTATTTTTAGAAGATGAATTTAGGGCCGAATACGGTAATGTCCAAGAAGAAATTATGTCGCGCACCAATAATCACTCGTTGCAGCTGAGTATGGTGATGCGTAAAAGATTCGGATTGATTGCTAAAACCGACAGCGAACGTATCGCTTTAATGCCCAATGTCACTATCGACGATATCCGCGATCATTATTACCGTACGCATCTGGCAGCCAATATGCGCTTTGTAATTGCCGGCAATATTACTCCCAAGCGTCGCACGACCATTGAAAAGTTACTGGCCAATATCGAACTGCAGGATAACGGCAAACGGTTTGAACTGCCCGATGAGCAATTAAAAGTCATCACCAAGCCAATTTATATACACAATAAATCAGTCGAGAATCTTTATTTTTATATTGATACTTATATGAACCGCCGGCTGAAAGATCCCGAAGCCGATGCCCTTGATTTACTAAATACCATGTTAACCGAAACGCTTTATTCGAAAATTTTAGGAACCGCCCGCGAGCGCGGTCTGGTATACAGCATGGGGTCGGGTATCACCCAGGCCCGCAATCTCAGCAACTGGTGGTTTGGCGCCCAGGTTTCTGATAAAAATGCCGCGGCTTTAATTGATATTATTACCACCGAAATCGGTAAAGTTTTAACTGGCGACATTGCCAAAAAAGACGTCGAAATCACCAAGCAATACGAACTGGGTAAGTTCCAACGCAGCGCCCAAACAGTCGGCGGGATCGCCAATGGCTATGCGGATCGTTATTTCTTTGATGAAGTGATCGATGAATACTCCCAAATACCAGGTCGCATCAAAGCCGTTAATAAAGCCGTGACTGTTGATGTGGCCCGGGCTATGCTGGCCGATAATATCTGGGGATTAGGCGTCTTAGGCTATTGCGGTAGGGGTTTTGTTGAGAAACTAAAACAGCAACTCGATCCTTTATGGCAACAAAGTAAGGCATAAAAATGCAGGACGAATTATTACGGGCCCATAAGCTACAAGCTGATGTCGCTGGCGCCGTTAAAAAACTTGAGATTGATCAACTGCAAAAGCAGCTGGCCGAATTAAAATCGCAAAGCCAAAAACCGGATTTTTGGCGGGACAACCTAAACGCCCAAGCGGTAATGAAAAAAATAGCCAGTCTAGAAGAAAGAACCAGCCCCTGGTTAAAACTTAATTCTACCACCTCCGATTTAGTCGGGTTAATGGAAACCGGTGACCAGTCATTAAAAAACGAGCTGAATAATCAGCTGCTAGAACTGGAAAAACAATTTTCCGAGCTACGCGAGCAACTCAGATTTAGCGGTCCCTACGATGACCGCGACGTTATATTAAGTATTCGCGCCGGGGCAGGCGGCACCGAAGCCCAGGACTGGACGCAAATGTTACTAAGGATGTACATTCGCTGGGCGGAAAAGCACCGTCTTAAAGTCATCTCCGTCGACGAATCAGCCGGTGAAGAGGCCGGGCTGAAAAGTGTCACCATCGAAATTGACGGCAGTTATTTATACGGCAAATTAAAAAGCGAACACGGTGTCCACCGTCTGGTCCGCCAGAGTCCGTTTAATGCCGATCACTTGCGCCAAACCTCATTTGCCAAAGTTGAAATCATGCCGAAGATCGACCAGCCAGACGACATCCAAATTGACGAAAAGGATCTTAAAATCGATGTCTTCAGAAGCGGAGGACATGGCGGTCAGAGCGTCAATACGACTGATTCGGCAGTGCGCCTGACACATCTGCCGACCGGAATAGTGGTGACCATTCAAAACGAGCGGTCGCAGCTCCAAAACAAGGATACGGCCATGACTATCCTGCGCTCCCGTTTAGCTCAGCTGCAACTAGAGCAACATGCCGAAAAAATATCCGAGATCAAAGGGCCCAATGAACAAGCCGCCTGGGGTAATCAAATCCGCAGCTACGTGCTGCATCCTTATAAACAAGTTAAAGATTTACGGACGCAGTTTGAAACCACCGATCCCGATAGTGTCTTAGACGGCAATCTTGACCCGTTTATTAATGCCTATTTAGATCACATTTTAAGCTGATAGCTGTGATACGGAGCACTTAATACGCTGTTACCGCTAGTGTATACTAACTTAGCTTGGAGTTATGAATCGATTATTAAGTAAAACGACCAACAAAACCTATCATGGGGTGGTCAGACCCATATTATTCCGGCGTAATCCGGATGCGGTTCATGAACATATCCATCGTTTAGGTGCACGTCTGCAGCGCGTTTATGGTTTGCCTAAAGTAATTCACGGACTATGGGCTTACCAAAATACCCAGTTTCTGGAACAAAAAATCCTTGGCATAACTTTTCATAATCCGGTGGGCCTATCGGCTGGTTTTGATAAAAATTTTGAATTGCCGCCGATTCTTAAATCAATCGGATTCGGTTTCATGGAGGGCGGATCGCTCACCTTTGAACCCTGTTATGGCAATCCCAAGCCCTGGTTCCACCGCTTACCAAAATCCAAATCGATTGTCGTCAATGTCGGTCTGGCTAACCAAGGGGTCAGTGCCATTGTCAAACGCTTGCAGCGCTATCCGCGCAATATGTTTACAAATTTTCCGCTCAATATTTCGGTTGCTAAAACCAATTCTCCCAAAGCCTGCACCGATACTGACGCTATTGCCGATTATACCGGCAGCTTAAAAATTATTGGTGAAGCCGGAGTAGGGGATATGATTACCTTAAATATTTCCTGTCCCAATACTTATGGCGGCGAACCGTTTACCACGCCATCCAGACTAAACAGATTACTAACCGAAGTTGACGCTTTGAATTTAGTCCAGCCGATGTTTGTTAAGATGCCCAATAATTTACCCTGGGAAGAATTCGATCAGTTACTCACGGTGATTGCCAGGCACCAGGTTAAGGGTGTCACTATTAGTAATCTGGCTAAGGACCGTAAAAAACTGAGCCTGAAAGATCCGCTGCCGGAAAATATCAAAGGTAATTTAAGCGGCCGGCCAACCTGGGATTTAAGCAACGAATTAATTAGAAAAACTTATAAAAAATATCACCGCCGCTTTGTGATTATCGGCGTCGGCGGAATTTTTTCCGCCCAGGATGCCTATACCAAGATAAAACTCGGGGCCAATGTCGTCGAATTAATTACCGGTCTGATCTTTGAGGGACCGCAACTAATCGGTCAAATTAACCGCGATTTAGTTAAATTACTAAAGAAAGACGGTTATCATAATATCTCTCAAGCGGTCGGGGTTGACGCGTAGACGCTTAAGCTGTTTATCTGTATAATCTAAAATCGATGATCCTCTTGGACAGGGTAACTAAAACCTATAACAAAGACTTGGGTGCGGCCTTAGATCGTGTCAGCCTTCATGTTGAACCAAATGAATTTGTGATTGTTGTCGGCCAAAGCGGCGCCGGTAAAACGACGCTGATGCGCCTGCTGACCCGCGAAGAAAGACCGACCAGCGGCAAGATAATTGTTGGCGGCATTGATTATGACAAACTTAAAGACAGGGATATCCCATTATTAAGACGCAAAATCGGTGTCGTTTTTCAGGATTTTAAATTACTGCCCCATAAAAATGTCTATGAAAATGTAGCCTTTGCCTTAGAGATTGTCGGTATCGGGCGCCGCGAAATTCAACACACCGTTCCCAGGATTCTGGACATAGTCAATCTGAAGGGCAGGGAGAAACAAATGCCTGTCCAATTATCCGGCGGCGAGCGTCAACGGGTGGCGATTGCCAGAGCGATTGCCAGACAGCCCAAAATTTTAATCGCCGACGAGCCGACCGGTAATCTCGATCCGAAGCATGCCTGGGACGTCATCAGAGTACTTGAGAAAGTAAACCGTTACGGCACGACGGTATTACTGACTACCCATAACCAGGATATTGTTAATCGACTCAAACGCCGGGTGGTGACACTTAAGAACGGGAAAATAGCCAGTGACCGGGCCAATGCCGGTTATGAGATATAGATTAAAGGTATGAAACGTAAAATTATCACATTAAGCAGAGTCATTCGAGCTGGGGTTACCAGCTTTTTAAGAAATGCCAGCTTAGCCGTAGCCGCAATCGCTGTCATGGTCGTAACTCTGACGATAGTGCTATTTTCAGTAGTCGCCAGTGCCACCATGAATAACACCATTACTCAAATAGCCAATAAAATTAATATCTCGGTTTATTTAAGCGACTCGACAACCATGACGCAGACCAATAATTTGATCAGTCAGTTCCAAAAATTATCCGAGGTTAAAAGTGTCGACTATATTTCCAAAGATCAAGCCCTGGCTGAGTATAAAGCGGAAAATTCCAATAATAAGGATTTACTGGCAGCTATTAGCGTCACCGGAAACCCGCTGCCGGCCTCGATACAAATCGATCCGGTCGACCCGTCGCATATTAATCAGATCCAGAACATCTTAAGTGAGTCATCGACCATCCAGCTCGAAAATCCCCAGGCCGGAACTTCATACTCAGGTGATCGCAAAGCCGCTATCGATCAAATCGCTCATGCCACTAACGTACTGAAACAGGTTGGTGTCATCGGGGTGATCGTCTTTTCTTTGGTATCGGTGCTGATTATCTTTAATACCATTCAAATGGCCATCTTTAATCGCCGCGACGAGATCCAAATAATGCGACTGCTAGGAGCCAGTACCTGGTTTATCCGCGGTCCGTTTATTGTCGAAAGTATCACTTATGGGATATTATCGGCCTTAATTTCCGTTTTAATCATTGATCTGTTATTTGTGGTAGCTTCGTCGGCGCTGCAGGCTAGCAGTTTAGGACTTTTGGATATAAATTATGCTAATAATTATTTTTACGGAAAATTCTTGCTACTTTTGACACTGCAGTTATCACTCGGTATAGTTATTGGAGCCGTATCCTCTGCCATTGCGACCAGACGGTATCTCAAATTTAAGACGAAGTAAAACACTTAAAACTAATACTCAACAAAGCCGTATTTAACAAGTGGGAGTACATTTACAAGTATGTCTACATATGGTAGGCTTCGAATAGGTTTAAATAAAACCAAAATGAAAAATAACAGATGGCATAATTTGCCTGTCACCAAGTTGTTTAAAAGCCGCACCGCGCTAGCTTTGACGGTGCTATTGATATCGGGGGTGACTTTGGTGGCCATTGCTAAAGCCGATCAATACCAACAGCAAATCGATAGTTTAAATAATCAAAATGCCCAGGATCAGAGCAACCTTAGTGCCTTGCAGCTTCAGGCTACTAGTTATCAAGACGCCATTACTATTTTGCAGCAGCAGATAGCCGGCGTTCAGTTTGCTATTGCCACCAACCAGACAAAACAACAAGACATTCAACAGCAAATCGCTATTGATCAGGCCCAATTGGCTCAAGATAAGACGGTTTTAAGTGACGATATCGAGGCGATGTATGTTAACGGACAGATGACCACTCTCGAAATGCTAGCCACCAGTAAAAGTTTAAGCAGTTTTGTAGATGCCGAAACTTACCGTAACGCTGTCCAGGATAAAATTCAAAGCGACTTAACGAGTGTGACTAATCTGGAAAATGAGCTTCAACAACAAAATAGCCAGCTAAGTATCGTGATCAATACCGAAAAGCTGCAAAATGACCAGCTATCCAGCAGTGAAGCCCAAGAACAGGGTATGCTGGCCTATGATCAACAACAGCAAGATAGTTATAATCAGCAAATTCAAACCAACCAACAGCAGGTGGCGGTCTTAAGGGCAGAGCAGATAGCCGCTAACCGCCAATTGGTCAATAACGGTGGCGGAGAAGTGATTTATAGCGGAACCTGCGGCGGTAGTTATCCGGCCAGCGCCGCCAATGCCTACGGTTCGTTGTGGGGTTGCAATTATCCGCTGGATAATACGATTGATAACTGGGGCATGTATAACCGTGAATGTGTCAGTTATACAGCCTGGATGGTTTACAAAACATTTGGCTACATGCCTTATTGGGGCGGAATCGGTAACGCCAACGAATGGCCGGCTGATGCTCGGGCCGCCGGTATAGCCACCGGATCAGTGCCGAAAATCGACTCCGTAGCCATTTACATGGGTGGTGCAACCGATCCATGGGGTCATGCCATGTGGGTGGTTGGAATTGACGGCAATATGATAACTGTTGACCAGTACAATCTTTACTACGACGGTAATTTTTATGAAACCAATATCGACGATTCCGGCCTAACCTATATTTACTTTGGCGGTTAAAGACTAATAAAGCTAACTATCTGCAGAATCTAGCAAAGACTGCCGTAAGCAGTATAATGAATATAATATGCATTCAGGGGTGTTAGTTATAGGGTGTTGAGTGGGAACTATTCTGAACATGATTAGATTAATAAAAAAAATCAAAGCGATCACAAGCTTTATTTGGAAAAACCTTTGGCTGAGGTCTGCGCTTGGAATATTGGTCGCAGTCCTAATATTTACGTTAGGTATCGAAATAGGCAATGGTCAGGTTCAAATAAACTTCCTGGCGCCCGTACAGAGCGTTAACCAGGGTTTACCCAACCAACTTAATTATTCCAGTATTACACAAGTCTATGACACTCTAAAACAAGACTATAACGGCAAGCTGACAACCACCCAGTTGTTAAACGGCCTTAAAGAAGGTTTAGCCGAAGCGACCAACGATCCTTATACCGAGTATTTTTCACCTGCTGAAGCCAAAGAATTTAGCAACGAACTGAATAATTCATTTTCCGGAATCGGAGTTGAACTAGATAAAGACAGTAACGGCAATTTGATTGTTATCTCACCGATTAACGGCTTCCCGGCCTATAAAGCCGGACTGGAACCGCAAGACATTATTACCAGTATTAACGGGCAGCAAACAGATAATATGTCGCTCGATCAGGCTGCCGATGATATCCGAGGTCCGCAAAATACTAAAGTTACACTAGGGATATTGCGTAACCAAACCCAAACCCTCAGTTTTACGATTACCAGAGAAAATATTCAACTGCCTAGCGTAACTTCTAAAATCTTAACGGGCAATATCGGTTATATGCAGATCAGCACTTTCTCTGATGACACTTCGAATTTGGCCCAACAAGCAGCCAAACAATTTCAGCAGGACAAAGTAAAAGGTATCATTTTAGATTTACGCGGTAATCCCGGCGGATTATTGGATGCTGCGGTTGATGTATCAAGTCTCTGGTTACCGTCGAATGATACGGTCGTTCAAGAAAAAGGAACTATTGGCAATCAGACCTATACGGCAACCGGCGATGATATATTAAAGGGTATTCCGACGGTAGTGTTAATTGATGGCGGTTCAGCATCGGCCAGTGAAATTACCGCCGGCGCCTTACATGACAATGGTGCGGCATGGCTAATTGGAACAAAGAGTTTTGGAAAAGGCGTCGTTCAACAACTGGTTAACTTCTCGGATGGTAGTGAACTTAAGGTAACAATAGCCAGTTGGTATCGGCCGAACGGTCAAAATATCAATCACCAAGGAATAACTCCAGATCAAACGGTTAACGCTAGTAGTACCGCTTCCTCGACCAATGACACCCAACTTCAAGCAGCCGAAACTTATCTGAATGCACATCAATAGGTGATTGTACTAAAAGTTTAAAAGTTCGAATTCGGTGAATTCGTCATAATGCTTATGGTTGCAATCGCCAGTGGCAGCAGGTAATTTAAATTAATGGTCACAGGTACTGAAAATCACTTCGAGAGTACTCGTTCCCATATTGATCCCGAATCTTTGCTTAAAATAGCCCAAAAAATTGGAAGTACAATATTGGAGTGGAGAAAGGCAGATGCCCATCGTATTCAAGCACAACAGCTTGGTGACACTCGAACCGCTGAACGATTACGTCATAATTGTGATGTCACAGAAGCCTATATAGGTGGCATGTATGAAGTGCTTGATAAACTCGTGCCACTTGACAGTGGTAGGGAATGGGATGACTCCGTACTTATCTTTATATTAGATGACCCAGACATCGAAAAAACAGTCTAATAAAGTTAGAATAGAAACATTAATTCAAATCTAAACTAAAGTTTGATTGTTCTGAATTCCGACCCTAGACCAATAAATAATAATATTTCCTTCCTTATTGGGATAGGTACCAACTAATAGTATTGCCAAGCCATGTTCTATAAGGTAGCATTAATACGATTACAATAAGAGGTGTTATAGGTGCCCAAACCTACCAAGTATATTTTTATTACCGGTGGTGTGCTTTCCGGGTTAGGAAAGGGAATTACTGCCTCTTCAATTGGCAACCTCTTAAAATCTTGTGGGCTTAAAGTTAATCTTCAGAAGTGCGATCCCTATCTAAACGTTGATGCTGGATTATTGAACCCTCGGGAGCACGGTGAATGTTTCGTAACCAAGGATGGTGCCGAATCTGATTTAGACCTGGGTCATTATGAGCGCTTCATCGATGAAGAAATGACCCAAAAAAGCTCATTAATGAGCGGCCGTGTACTGCTGAGTGTGATTCAAGCTGAAAGATCTGGTCAGTACGACGGTAAATCAGTCCAAATCATACCTCATGTGACCACGGCCATTCAGCAATATATCACTGAAGCAAGTTCTGGCTTTGATGTTCATATTGTAGAAATCGGCGGTACGATCGGCGACTATGAAAGCTTGTCTTTCATTGAGGCAATTCGCGAATTTGGCTTAAAAGTTGGCTTAAATAACTGTCTGTATGCCCATGTGGTATATCTGCCATTTTTGGGGGCCAGCCAGGAAATAAAAACCAAACCGGCCCAAAATTCAGTCCGCGAGCTGCGTGCTCTGGGTATCTCACCGGATATATTAATTGCCCGAAGTGAAAAACCAGCGCCCATTTCCGCTGTTCATAAACTGAGTCTATTTTGCGGTATTCCCGAAGAAGCAATTGCACTTCTACCAAACGCTACTACGATTTACGAAGTTCCTTTAACTTTGGAAGCTGAAGGCATGAGCAAAGTTATCCTAAAAAGATTGAGTTTGGGTGCCAGAAAACCAAAATTAGCCACCTGGAAAGAAGTCGTTGCCCGGGCCACGAAATCTTACGATAAAATCGTTACTGTCGGGGTGGTAGCTAAATATCTGGATAATGCCGACACCTATATTTGTGTTTTCGAAGCCTTAAAAGCGGCCGGCTGGGTCAATGATGTCGGAATAAATATTCGCTGGATTGATGCCGTAAAACTAGAATCTATGAACGATACAGAAGTTGCTGAGACTTTATCGGCTGTCGACGGAATTGTTGTCCCGGGAGGTTTTGGTTCAAGAGGGGTCGAAGGAAAGATTAAAGCGGCCTGGTATGCGCTAAAGAACGATTTACCTTATTTAGGCTTATGTTATGGACTGCATATGGCGGTTATTGCGGCGGCTCGAGGTCATGGGCTAGCTAAAGCCAACACTACTGAAGTTGATCCGGCTACGCCATATCCGGTCATTGCCACGATGGAAGATCAAATTGGCAAAGAAAATACTGGTGGCACGATGCGACTAGGTAATTACGTTTGTAATCTAAAAAGCGATAGCCTGGCGGCCAAGCTTTATGGCACTACCAAAATTGTTGAGCGACATCGCCACCGCTACGAATGTAATCCGATTTACGTTGATCAGTATAAAGACTGGGGATTACGCGCAGTCGGGTACAATCCACAAACTAAGCTGGTAGAAGTTATTGAAGCACCCAAACACCGTTATTTTCTGGCCAGCCAATTTCATCCCGAATTTAAATCCCGACCTAATCGACCGCACCCAATGTTCAAAGGTTTTATCCAAGCCTGTGCCGAAGTTGCAAAAAAGTCTGAAATAAGGTAGCTTAAGCATTATGGATCAACAAAATTCTACCCCTAGCGGTCATCCCAAGAGAATACTATTAGTAGAAGACGACGATGCTATCGCCAATGTCTATCAAACGCGGTTAATTGCCGAGAATTTCGACGTGCGCCGGGTTGCCAATGGCGAAGATGCCCTGGCGGCTGCATTAAGTTATCATCCTGATCTGGTTTTACTCGATATTATGATGCCAAAAGTTAGCGGCTTTGATGTGCTGGATATCCTGCGAAATACGCCCGAAACTGCCAATTTGAAAATTATAATGTTAACAGCACTCAGCCAAGATAGCGACAAAGAGCGGGCCGATTCATTGGGTGTTGACGATTATCTAGTTAAATCCCAAGTAGTGATCGCGGACGTGATTGACCGAATCAAATACCATCTCGGTATTAAATAGCAATTTATTCGACGGATACTTCAGAACGAGTGACAGTTTTACCGGTAAAGGTGCGGACTTTTCGATTCCGGAAATTAACGATGCCATCTTTAGCGGCATGAATAGTATAGTTACGGCTTAATTTAGTGCCTTTTCCGGCGCGCTTGGTTAACCCGACCTGGGCGACAATAACTTGTCCGGTTTTAACTTTTTGACCACCATATAATTTAATACCTAAGCGCTGGCCAGGACTATCATGAATATTTTTCGATGTACCACCAGCTTTGACGTGTGCCATTTATTTGACCTTTCTAATTAAAATCAAGCGAATTAGCTTCTCACTAAAATAAGTAGTTCTCGGGCAACGATTTGATCGTCTCGATAGTAGAGTAATTTATCGTTACGAACATGCTCAAAACTTAGCCGATTATATCCCATACTCCTTAAGCGGTCAATAAGGGGTAAATGAACGAACTGACCGGCTTTTGTCTGCCAGGCCGGTACCGCCAGGCATAATCGCGTGCCTGGTTTTAGTTGCGGATATATATTATTTAGAAATTTATTGATTATGACGTTACAATCTGAGACGGTTTGAGACAGAATTTCAGCTGTCGGCAGGGAAGTGAATGGTCTTCCTAAATAGGTTTCGCTGGCTACGAAATCTACTGTCGGTTTCCATCTGTAACTAATCGAATCGCCGGTGAAAATGTTATCGATTGACTGGGTAATTTTATAAAGATCGACTAACCACCTCAAATTTTGTTTGGTAGCTTCGACCATTCTCGGTTCGATATCGTTACCGTAAATCGCATAACCCATCAAAGCGGCTTCTTGGAGTAAAACACCGGTACCACAAAACGGATCAAGAATTGTTTTAACCGATTTATCAGTTTTCGGTGTGGGTGGTTCATCTGGTCCGGTCGCTAAATTAATGATGATTTGGGCGAGTTTAGGCGGTAACATGCCTATGCGCGGATTGCGGTATGGCCGGCCGAAATCGCGCAGCCCGTAGCTTTCAATATCCTGAATGGCAATAGTTTGAGCAACGAGTGTCTGATTACTATCTCCAACAATAATCAATTCCATCCCTTTATTGGACATTAACTTATTATGAATAACCTGAGCCGTATTTAATTCGCTATCCTTGTTGGGGACTAACTGGATGGAATGCCCGATTAACTCACTGATTGATTTTTTTATTCTGAGGCCGCTGGCCAGTATCTGATTCGGGGATACTTTTAGGCCATAAACACTAAGTCCTAAATGCAACTTACCGGGTGATATCTGTTTGGTATGCTCCGGAATGGTCGTCAGTAAGGCTGAAGTTAATTCTTCCCAATCGGTAGTTTGAAGCGTAGCAATGATATGACAGAGTTTAACCGAGCCGCCTAAGCGTTTAAATTCGATCTGACTGGGTTCAAGATGAATTAGAGCTACTTTATGGCTGATTTTAGCAATTTTATCACTACCATAAAGACTTTCTAACTCAGCAAAACCTAGTTCAGGCTGCCTACCTAAAATGGCAATACTATCGTTCATTGATTTAAGTATACAAGTTGATCTGAAATTTTGAGTATAATGAATGCGATGAGTGAGACGTCTTTTCTGAAACGTCGGTGGAAGCTGCTGTTAAATATTGCCACCATCTGTGCCTTGATACTATTTGCATATCTTATTCGGCATCAGTTAGTTTTTACGCTCGATAACCTGACAAAAGTCAGAGCCTGGGTATTGCTACTAATTATCCCTATCGAAGCTTTAAATTATCATGCCCAAGCTAGGCTTTATCAGGGATTATTTAAGACTGTGGATGAAGATATTTCTTATCCCAATTTAGTTAAATTGTCGCTTGAACTTAATTTCGTTAATCACGTCTTTCCGAGCGGCGGCGTCACCGGTATTTCTTACTTTAGTTATCGATTACGTAGTTTTGGGGTAAAAGGCACCAAAGCTACCCTGATACAGACCATGAAATTAATGATGTATTTCATTTCTTTTGAGCCGATACTGCTGATCGGGCTGCTGATTTTAACGATCAGCGGCAGGGTCAATGATTTTACGATATTGCTGGGCGGAGCTTTGACGATGCTGCTGCTGGTCGGAACGGGAATCTTTGCCTACATAATCGGTAGCCGGTCCAGGATTAATTATGTTTCAACTATTCTCACCAAATCGATTAATCATTTAATTCACTCTGTTAAGCGCGATCAGCCGGAAACTTTTAGTGTTAAAAATGCCCAAGTCCTGTTTGAAGAATTTCATACTAATTACCGGCTGTTTCGTTCCCGTTATCAGGAACTGAAAAATCCTTTTTGGTGGTCAGTTTTGGCAAACGTCACAGAAATTGCGGTTATTTATGTGGTTTATATAGCTTTTGGTTCTTTTGTTAACGTCGGAGCTATTATCTTGGCATATGCGGTTGCTAACTTTGCCGGTCTTGTTTCGGTGCTACCTGGCGGAACGGGCATTTATGAAGCTTTGATGACCGCGGTCTTAGTAGTTGCCGGCATCCCAGTAAGATTAAGCTTACCAGTTACAGTTATGTACCGGGTGCTAAATACTTTACTACAGCTGCCTCCGGGCTATGTCCTTTATCGTCGCGCCTTTCATCCCAATTCAAAAATAGCCGTAGATCATGGACAGTGATATCAAATCCGAAGTAATTCTCGAAGTTAGTGATTTCGTAGCACTGGTTAATCAGACACTAGAATACGCCTATTCAGCTGTCGTCATCCGCGGGGAACTGGCTAATTTTAGAATCAGTAAAAACAAATGGGTATATTTTGATCTGAAAGATCAGTCAGCTACCGTCCGTTTTTTCGGATCGGTTTACCAACTTAAGGGGCCGCTGGAAGACGGATTAATGCTTCGGGTAAGGGGAACACCAAAACTCCATCCGCTATACGGCTTTAGCGTCACAGTAACCAACATGCAGCCTGAAGGTGAAGGCTCGTTAAAACGGGCGGCTGATCTTTTGCGAATGAAACTGCAGGCCGAGGGTTTATTTGATCAAGAACGTAAGCGTCCGCTGCTATATCCGCCGGTTAATCTTGGTTTAATTACATCTTTCGAGTCAGCTGCTTATATAGATTTTATGAAAATCTTAAATGAGCGGTGGCGGGGCATTACGATCGAATGTGCAGACGTCCAGGTTCAGGGAGAAATTGCCCCCGAACAGATAGTAAATGCGATCGAATACTTTAACCAAAAACAACAGCTACCAGATGTAATCGTAATAACCAGAGGTGGTGGCAGTCCGGAAGACTTGTTTGCTTTCAATACTGAACAGGTGACCCGAGCTGTGGCAGCCAGCAGAATTCCGACAATGGTAGCTATCGGACACGAACGAGATATTAGTCTAGCTGAACTGGCAGCCGATCAACGGGCCAGTACCCCTAGTAATGCTGCAGAACTACTTGTTCCGGATAGAAAAGAGGTTCTCAGGCAGTTAGAATTGCTTGAAGCACATAGCCGAGAGGTATTAATGACTAATCTGCATAATCATCATCAGCATCTAAATCAACTTAATGTTAATCTGGAGCGTTTATTAACTTCCATCTTGCAGCGTTCACATAATCAGCTAATTACTTACTCCCAACTACTTGAATCATTAAACCCTAAAGCAATTTTAGGTCGAGGTTATGCCATTGTCAGAAAAGCTGGAGATGTGGTAATTCGCCATAAAAACCAGGTTAAAAGCGGTGATATAGTAGATATAGAATTAAGCGACGGTCATATTAATACGATTGTTCGCTAAGGAGTTAAATTAGATGCCTAGTCAAGCCAATGATTACAAATCCATGTTAGAAGAACTTCAGCGGCTTATTTCGGATATGCAGTCTGAGGATCTGGATATCGATACCGCCATTGCTAAATATGAAAAGGGAAGAAAACTACTGGAGCAATTAAAAAATTATCTGGAAAAAGCCGAAAATAAAGTGATTCGTAATAAGATACCCAAAGATATCGATACTGCTTAGACATGTTTTTAGCTATTCTATCTGTGATAATTGGTCTCTTATTAATTAGTTTCGGGTTTGTATTGTTTTTTGGTGCCCCATTTTTACCGACCTTGAAACTGCAAATAAATGAAGCACTGGATATGCTTGATTTAAAACCCGGTCAAACGCTGTTGGATTTAGGTTGTGGCGATGGCCGTGTATTAAAAGCGGCTGCCGATAGGGGACTACTGGCCGTTGGTTATGAATTAAATCCGGTATTAGTTATTGTTGCCCGTTTGCGGACAAGGCGTTACCGCGCAAAAGTCAAGGTGTTATGGGGTAATTATTGGCACGAAACCTGGCCTCCGGCCGAAGGAATTTTTGGATTTATCTTGCCCAAATATATGGCAAAATTGCATAAAATAGTTATTCAATATCCGCATAAACCTGTAAAATTAGCCAGTTTTGCTTTTTCGATTCCCAATACCAAACCAAGCAGGGTAAGCAAAGGAATTTATCTTTATAAATATTAAAAGTTTAAGCTGAAGACTTGCGTAGCAACTAAATCTCGTTTACCATGAGCGTTATGAGGTCATCTCAAGAGTCCGGTATAAGTACTCTGACAATTCCGCTATTTATTACAGTAATATTCTTGATCGGTGCGGTGATTTTTGGTTTTTGGTCTTTTACGCAGTGGCAAAGCGAGAAAAACAGCGTAAATACTAAGATTAACAGCGCCGTAGCTACTGCCAAACAGCAAGAATCAAACCTTAAAGATAGCCAATTTGCCCAAACTGAAAAATATCCATTAAGATCCTATACCAGCCCTGCCGCTTACGGGAGTGTAACGGTTAAATACCCAAATACCTGGAGCGCTTACGTGATTGATGACACTTCAAACTCGCCTTACGTAAACGGCTATTTTTATCCGAATACAGTACCCGATACCCAAAGTACTACTGCTGCTTACGCACTGAGACTTGAGGTTGTTCAAGATAGCTACAGCGATATTTTGGGTAATATCCAAAGTAACGTTGGGCAGGGTAAGTCAACCGTAACACCCTATAAGTTAGCTAATGTTCCAAGCGTAGTCGGTTCACTAATTAATGGTCAACTGCCCTCAATTGAACGAAGCGGTACCATGGTTTTATTGCCGCTGCGCAACATGAGTCTTGAAATATGGACTGAAGCTCCTCAGTTTGATGCCGATTTTAACAATATTATCCTGCCGAATTTTACATTTTCTCCGTAATGTTACCCTTTGCTCAGCTGTCTTAAAAATAAGCATAGGCGAGTAGATAATTGAACTAACGTCGATTAATTAGTGATATACTTTTATTATATCGGTGTAAGAGAGGGTAGCTCTAAGTGGCTCAAAGTATCTCGGATGGGCATCCAGCCTTAAAACAACAATTATTACTTTCTGTAGTAGAGCAACTTAAGTTACCATTGATGAATATTGCCAGATTTGCCGAACTGGCCAACATTCAATCCGGCAGTGTCGACCTTAATTCAATTTATGTAACTGCCGATGCGACATTGCAATTGCTTGATAGTTATATTTTAGGGGTTCAGCTGGCCGGTCAAGAAGCGGAATTGTTTGAAATCGAGCCGGTCTCGGTATCCTCGGTGCTCTATGATACCGGCCATCAGCTGGAGCCGGTTGCCAAAGAATACGGTGTCCAACTGGATTTACGGATAGATGGAAAATACGGGCCGGTAATGGCACATCGCCGCGGCCTTCAAGCGGCTCTAGTCAGTTTAGGTTATTCTCTGGTCGAGGCCCTTCCGGCCATGGAAGCACCCCAGCTACGACTTGAACTATCGGCACATCGCTGTCGGTACGGTATCGTCGCCGGACTTTATTGTGAAACCGAACAGCTGACCACACAGGCATTACGCCTGGGCAGGCAATTATACGGCAGAGCGCGTCAGCCACTCGGGGAGATCTCACATACCAGCGGAGCCGGCATTTTTGTAGCTGATGCCATCCTTCAGGGAATGAAAAGTCAGTTAACGGTTTCTCATCATCGTAAAATGCATGGGCTGGGAGCGGTGCTACCATTAAATCCTCAGTTGCAGTTTATATAAAATGACTCGAATATTATTGCTAGAACCAGATAAACTTCTGGCAAATACTTATCTTAAAGCTTTGCAAGCTGCCGGGTATGAAGTGGATGTCTGTCACGCTGCTCAATCGGCCATCCATAGTGCCGATAAGGTTAAACCGGATATCGTCATAGTGGAGCTACAGCTGGTTAGCCATAGCGGAATTGAATTTTTATATGAATTTCGATCATATGCCGACTGGCAAGATGTACCTATAATTATTTTAACCAATGTACCGGTTAATGAATTTGTCAGCTGTGAGCAGCTGCTAATGAATGAAATGAACGTTAAGTTATATCTCTACAAACCCCACACCAGCTTACGTAAACTCCTGCAGAGCATCAACGAGCTGACTTCAGCTAATGTCGCAGCATGAAGCAGTTTATTACCGAAGGAATTGTTCTATCGCGGACCGACTTCGGCGAAGCAGATCGAATCATAACAGTTATAACGCCTGATTACGGAAAACTGCGCCTGATCGCCAAAGGCGTGCGCAAAATTAAATCAAAATTAGCTGGCGGTATCGAACTATTTAGCGTCAGTAACATCTCATTCATTAAAGGACGCGGCGAGATTGATACTTTGATTTCCACTCGACTAATTCAACATTACAAACATATCACCAGCGACCTTCAGCGTGTGCAGTTAGGCTATGAGCTTATCAAGCTGTTAAATTCCGTTACTGAGGATAATGTTGGAATTGAGTATTTTGATCTGCTAAAAACTATGATCCAAACCCTAGATAAATTAAATGTCGATATCGATCTAATTCGTACCTGGTATTACGCGCAGCTATTAAAGTTGAGCGGACACAGCCCAAATCTGTTAAGTGATGCATCTGGCCATAAATTACAAACTGGCCAATCATTTAGCTTTAACTTAAATAACGGCACCTTAATTCCTCAAAATAACGGTAATTTAACAACCCAGCATGTTAAATTATTGCGCCTGATATTTAGCCATAATCGACCGTGGGTACTCCAACAGGTTAACGATATGCCGCAGTTATTAACTAAATGTACCCCCATTGTCCAAGCTATGCTGAACACTTTTGTTCGAGTATAATGCTGGCATAGTGATGACGAAAAGCCTAACAGATTACGAAAATGCTAAAACGTCTTCAAAACTACACAATAAACGGTTCAAAATGTTCGAAAGGTAAATCAACATGAGTAAAGTTACATTAGAAGAAATTGCTAGTTTATGTAAAAGACGTGGTTTTATCTACCAGGGCAGTGAGATCTACGGTGGTTTAGCAGGAACATGGGATTACGGTCCGCTGGGAGCGCAACTTAAACGAAACATAACAAACTTGTGGTGGAAATTATTCGTGGAAGATCGAGACGATATGTACAGTATCGATACAGCTATTTTAATGAATCCCAAAGTTTGGCAGGCAAGCGGTCATATAGACACCTTTAGCGATCCGTTAGTGGAATGCAGTAATTGTCATAATCGTTTTCGCTTAGATAAGACTATCTCGGGTAAATGTCCAAGTTGCGGTAAAGAAAATACTTTAGGTAAACCGCGGGCTTTTAATGTGATGTTTAAGACTACTATCGGACCGCTGGAAGATGATAAATCTGTAGCTTATTTGCGTCCGGAAACAGCCCAAGGTATGTTTGTTAATTTTAAAAATATAATTGATAGTTTTTATCCTGATATACCGTTTGGTATAGCGCAAATTGGTCGCAATTTTCGTAACGAGATTAGTCCTGGCAATTTTGTTTTCCGCAATAGGGAATTTGAGATTATGGAACTAGAATATTTCATAGAACCTAAAGATTGGGAAAAAAGTTTTGAAGATTGGCGTATCCAAACTCATAAGTGGTTTACGGCCATTGGTTTATCTGACGAACATATTAAAGAAATTAATGTGCCAGAGGAAGATCGGGCTCACTATAGTAAGAAAACCATCGATTTTTATTACGACTTTCCGTCAATCGGTTTTGATGAATTATCTGGTCTGGCATATAGGACCGATTTTGACATAAGTAATCACCAAAAACATTCCGGTAAAAATTTAGAATACCGTCCAAAAGACGGAGGAACGCCCTATATTCCGCATGTGATTGAGCCAACTTATGGGGTTGACCGTAACCTGATTGCCGTCATTTCTGAAGCCTACACAGTCGATGAAGTAGCTGGCGAAAAACGCACTTATCTAAAATTATCACCGAATTTAGCCCCTGTAAAAATTGCTGTTTTCCCGCTTTTGAAAAACAAACCCGAACTGATTAAAAAGGCGCGGGAAATTTATGAGGCACTTAAAAAAGAATTCAGCGGGGTTATGTGGGATGATAACGGTAATATCGGCAAACGCTATCGTCGTCAGGATGAAATCGGTACCCCTTATTGCGTAACCATCGATTTTCAAACACTAAATGATAATACCGTCACTATCCGAAACCGCGACAATACCCAACAGGAACGTCTTAACGCTGAATCCGATCTGTTAAATAATTTAAAGAGTAAGTTAGCCTAATATTTAAACAGTACTATCTGGTTTAGTCTCATCCGGGGATGGATATTCGTTTTCCGTATCAACCGGAGGCATACTCGGAACCGAACTATCTGCACTTGGAGCTCTTGTATCTAAATCTACCGCCGAGGTATCGGATTCATCCTTAAGCCCGCTCTCATCATCTGTGTCGGTAACTTCTGCCGGTTTGTCGCTAGGCGCTGGCGGCATAGTTGGAAAACTACTACTTACATCGGGTTGATCAGTACTACTCACTACAGGGCTGTCGACGGGTAATGCGGTTTCAGTTTTAGGTGCCGGAGGCGTCCAAGCATCATCTGTAATATCGCTATTATCCGGTACATTGCCAACATTTCCTGTTTCACTTGGGGTCGGATTGCTATTTGTTAGTGTTGGATTAGGAGGTAAAAGATCTTCGCTTACCGGTGTGGATACGTCTGGGGTAACGGGTGGTGTAGAATCTAGTCCTGCTGGACCGATGTTATCCTCTTTTGGCGGATCGCTTTGAGGCGGCGACATTGGAACATTTGTATTATCCGTACCATTACTGGTCGGCGTATTAGTATTACCAGTTACAAATCCTTTAAAAGTATCGAAAAAACCCACTTTATATCCTTTCTGACTTCTTATGCTTAACTTTACTGCTATGATACTCCATTAAACGTAATTGTGCATCCACTGTGAATATCTGGAAACTAGACAATGAGTCTAATAATTAGACATTTTTATTAAAACACCTTAAATCACGTATACTGTATTCGTAAAATGCTATGATAAAGCTATGAGTCAATCTCAACTTCAACATGTCTATGCCTTTATTGACAGTCAAAATCTGAATGTCGGTACTCAGAAGTTTGGCTGGAAAATGAACTGGGCTAGATTTAGAAAATTTCTTACCGAAGAATATGGGGTAGATAAAGCCTATATGTTTATTGGTTATTTACCAGAAAATGAAGATCTTTATGAAAAAATGCACGAAGCAGGCTACCTGGTAGTTCTTAAACCAACCTTTGACGTAACTAAACCGCGTCCGGAAATCGATAAAAACGATAAAGAAGATGAAAAACCGGTTAAAGGCAACATTGATGCTGATTTAGTGCTATGGGCCATGAAAGAAATGCCTAATTATAAAAAAGCTATTATTGTATCAGGTGACGGTGATTTCTACTCGTTAGTAGAATATTTAGTGAACAAAGGGCGATTACTGCATTTACTAGCTCCGAGTGGGCATTATTCGCAGCTGTATAATCGCTATGATTCATACGTTGTCAGGCTAGACCAATACCGTCGCATACTTTCATATCGAGATCATAAGCCGTATACAAAAATTGTTCGAAAACCAAAATCGGCCAATTAAACCGCATTTATTCTAACTAAGAAAATCAACCTTATCCTTAAATTGGATAGTTGTCGTAGTTGTGACTACAATCACAGTCGTGATCTTATAGCAATTAAAGTTTTTGTTGTAATTTTTGGGTAATATATTTAATAGCTCTATTTATAAGAGTTTGATAATCTATAATCTGACTTTATGCAAGATTTAATTGTTACATCCAAACCGAAGCAGTTTTCTATTGGCAGGGAAATTCCGTTAATTGGATTTGGAACTTGGGAGCTATCACCGAATAATATTGCCAAAAAAGCCGTCAAAACCGCACTTGAGATCGGTTATAGGTTAATCGATACTGCGAAAATTTATGAAAATGAAGAGTGCATCGGTGAAGCTATACGGCAATCAAAAGTAAATCGACAACATATCTTTGTTACTACCAAGCTTTGGAATGATGATCATGGTTATAAATCGACAATCGCGGCTTGTTTAGCGTCACTTGAGAGGTTGGGACTAGATTATATTGATTTATATCTAATTCATTGGCCGGTCACCAGCAGAAGACTGGAGAGCTGGCGCGCCATGGTGGATTTACAAAAAAGAGGTTTAGTTAGACATATTGGAGTTTCGAATTTTACCGATAGACATCTCGAAGAAATAATTAATAACTTTAATACACATCCGGATGTCAATCAGGTGGAATTTCACCCCTTTATTTATCTTCAGCAAAAACAGTTATTAGCATTTTGTAAGAAACACGGCATTGTTATTGAGGCTTATAGCCCGTTAGTGAGGCTAAACCGGGGTATTAATCCAGTGATTATGGAAATAGCATCCAAGATTAAAAAGACGCCATCACAGGTGGTCTTGCGCTGGTGCATACAACATGGTACAGTACCGTTGCCTCGATCTCAAAACCCTGAACACATCAAAAATAACCTTGAAGTGTTTGATTTTGAGCTTGACGAAGTCGCGATGCAATCATTAGACTGCCTCAGCGATGGAATACGAGTCACGTGGGACCCGGCAGGCATACATTAGTGTAATATAAGTATTAATGCCAAACGTATCATTAGGCCTGAAACAGCCTCATCTAGTTGTCATAGGTGGTGGCACTGGTAGTTTCACGATTTTACGCGCCCTTAAAGTATTAACACCAAATATTACTGCGCTAGTTAATATGGCAGATGACGGTGGTTCAACCGGAATTTTACGTGATGAATTAGGTGTTTTACCTCCGGGTGATATCCGACAATGCTTAGTAGCCCTATCTCCGTCTACCGAAATGCGCGATCTATTTAATTATCGATTTTCCAACGGATCGCTCGGTGGGCATAGTTTTGGCAATCTATTTTTAACGGCTTTGGAGAAAATGACCGGAAATTTCGCAAGTGCCGTCGAAACAGCCAGTAAAGTACTTAAAATAGACGGAACCGTTGTACCTATCACTTTAGATAACGTTCGTTTAGTACTCCATAATCACGACGGCACGCACACCAAAGGGGAACATCTCATTGATATTGCTCATTTTGGCAAACGCAAAATGCGACCCGAATTAACGCTAAGTCCGAAAGCGGTTATTAATCCGAAAGCGGCTGATGCCATCGCTTCAGCTGACATCGTGGTGATAGCTCCCGGAGATTTATATACTTCACTTGGACCGCTTCTGATTGTCGGCGGAGTTGCTGAAGCCCTTAGCAAAACTAAAGCCAAGATAGTTTATGTCTGTAACTTAGTAATAAAACCCGGCCAAACAGATGATATGTCGGTCGCCGAGCATGCCGCCGAAATTGAGCGATTTGCTGGCGGGCCGATCTTGGATTACGTGCTCTACAATACCGCCAAGCCCTCCAAAGATTTACTGCAATATTATGCAAAATATCACGCCAATCTAGTTAAGTACGATGAAGATGAACTCAAACTGTTACATTATCAAGCTGTTGGTCGTAAATTAATCGCTAAACAGCCAGCCGTACCGCAAGCTTATGACAATCTGGCGCAGCACCGTTCAGTCATTCGGCACGATACCCAAGCCGTAGCCCGATTTATTTGCAGTTTAATCGATAAACATTACTGTAACCAGTCATTCCAAGAAGTAATTAAGCCCCATTTATCCGTTGTCAGTTAAATAAAATTATGGTGCTATGTCTATTCAATTAGGCCCTATATATTGTGTATAAATCATCTCTTAGGTGTAATGCTGTGGATAAATCCACAGGCAGTCTAACCCATAATGGGTAAAATGGGTATTGCAGTGGGTGATAGTGGGTAGTATATTCAATGAAGTGGGTAAGAAAGGTTAAGAACCAACTTAACCGCTAAAAAACAAAAACCACTAGTAACTTAAATAAGAGGCTAAATGTCTACGGTTGATTATTTTGAAAGGAAGCTTGACGATAAGCGGCGATTAACTATACCGCCGGAAATTCGAGATAAGTTCCTAAGCGGAGCAGTAATCACCCGAGGATTTGGCAAATATTTGCATCTCTACCCGAAAGATGTATGGGATAACCTAGTCGAACCAAGATTAGGTGGCGATATTCTGGACGAACACATTGCCGATTTGAACGTTCAATTTCGAATGGGCAAAGTGGAAACATCATTAGATGGAAAACAGGGAAGAATAACGCTTGAACAGCATCAGCTAGATTATGCGGGAATCACCAGAGAAGTTATAGCTATCGGTGTAGGTCACTACTGGCGGTTATTGTCGCCAGACCAGTTGGCCAAGGGTAGGGAAACATTTAGCGCTCCCCACTAAGTTCTTTAACAAATCAAATAACGACATTCCCAGTCTAAAAGTCAGGACAGGGAAGTCGAGGTCAGCTATTCGGCAGTCAACAAGTGGATTTTAGAAGGCACCACTATAAAAACCTTAGTTCTTTCTCTAAACACCTCCCAAAACTCCACCTCACACATAAGTCTCTCAAACTAAAGAAGCTCGAAGCTGTAAGAAGTTTTAAGATTTTTAAAATCTCGTTTCTAGTAAACATCTTCTTTACATACCACTTCTTGCTTCACAAAAACAAAAACTATACAAAAACAAAAAAGTTGACTGCTGATTAGGTGACCTTGCACAAAAACAAAAAAATCTATTTGCACAATGCAATGCAAATAGCAAAAATAAAAGCAAGATGCACCATAAACTAAATTCGCACATTCCAGTATTACTCGAGCAGGTCTTAAGCTATCTAAAGCCAAAGAAAGGGGATTCATACCTCGATCTGACGGCAGGGTACGGCGGGCACGCCCAAAGCATATTGGAACAGACGAAGAATCCAAACCAAACCGTTCTCGTTGATAGAGACCATCAAGCGGTCGAAATCCTCGAGGCATTATTTGCCAAACAGGGCGCAAGTATCCTTCACAAAGATTTCTTGAATGCCAGCCAACAAATGATAGCGGAAGGCCGAAGATTTGACGTCATATTGGCGGATTTAGGGGTGTCGTCACCGTTCTTTAACGAAGCTAGCCGGGGCTTTGCAATCAATGCCGAAGGTCCACTAGACATGCGGATGGATCAACGCCAAGAACTGACTGCAGCCGATATTGTCAATAAATATCCTGCAGCCGATTTAACGGAAATCCTGATGCGATATGGCGAAGAACCTAAGGCCAGGTTGATAGCGCAGTTAATTGTGCAGCATCGACCAATTGCCACAACCACCGAACTAGCAAATATTGTCGCTCGTGCCTGGAAAGGACATAGCAGGGTCCATCCGGCAACGCGTACCTTTCAAGCACTCCGTATCGCGATCAACGATGAACTTAGGCAGTTGGAGATTAGTTTGCCGTTGTGGATTGATTTGCTCACTCCTGGAGGACGCTTAGGGGTAATTAGCTTTCATAGTCTGGAAGACCGTTTGGTAAAGCATGCATTTGCGGAATCAAGCGGCGATCTATACGATGCCAAGCTTCAATTACTCACAAAGCATCCGGTCACAGCAAACAAGCGCGAATTAGCTTTTAACCCGCGTGCACGAAGTGCCAAACTTCGCGCCGTAGCGAAAATAAAAACATAAAGAAAGGGGCCTCATGCCTATACAGGTACGAAGCAGCTCCCGGGCGTATAAAGTTCATGTAAAAGTGATCTAAAAACGCCGATGGCTGGTTAATGTGGCACTTGCTCAAAAAACGAGTGCCACATCCAAGCTAAAATAAACAAAAACAAATACAGAAAGAAAAATAATGACCTATTCAAACACTTTAAGCGTCAGCCGGGGCTATTATGCCGGGCGAAACCAAAATGTTGTTCGATTTAGCGCCAAAGAACATACTTTAGGACCAATAAGTAACACCATTATTTTGGTTGTACTAATTTGTCTGCTCGGTTTACTATATTTGACTCAAGTGACTAAAACTAATGCCTACGGTTATCAAATTAACAATTTGCAGCAAGAACAGGCGCAGTTACAAACTGAACACAATAATTTAGAATTAACTTCTGCCCAATTGCAGTCTCAGGGCCGTGTTCAAAGTAGTCAGGTAGCAAGTACACTCGTTCCGGTCACCCCTAGCGGTACTGTACAACAATAAGTTGACGATAATCCAGTGGTGATCGAGTGTCCAATAATCTAACGATTGGCAACAATGACTCCTAAGTATCAACAATCTAACACCACTGAAAAACGACCAGACAACCCTCTATTTAAAACACTATCAAGAATACAGCTAGTCTATGCAATATTAATCTTGATAGTAGTTTTATTTGGTATCCGATTATTTTATGTTCAGATTATTCATTATAACTATTACAAAGACGCCGCCTTAAACGATCAGCTTAAACAGTATCAAATTCCAGCTTCACGCGGCTTGATCGAAGGTTACGATGGTCAGTCGGTGGTACCGATTGTCTTAAATCAGGAACTTTACACTTTATATGCCGATCCAACTTATATTTCAAAACCCGATAACGTAGCCTCACAAATAGTATCAGTAATTGGTGGCTCAGCCAGTTATTATTCTCAACAAATGCGCGCAACTAATACTCGTTATGTGGTTCTAGCAACTAAACTTAGTGCCGATCAAAGTCAAAAATTATTGGATCTAAAAATACCAGGTATCGGAACTCAAAGCCAAGACTACCGAGCCTATCCCGATGGTAGCCTAGCGGCGCAGGTTTTAGGTTTTGTGAACGCCAATAACCAAGGTCAATACGGACTTGAACAGGCTATGAATAAGGATTTATCAGGCAAGCCGGGACAAGTGAAAGCAGTGACTGATGTCAATGGCATCCCGTTAGCTGCCACTAAGGGTAATATCGAGACCCAACCAGTTAATGGCGACAACATTGTGACCACCATCAATCTTCCAATGCAAGCTCAGGTTGAACAAATCTTAAGTAATGAATACCAAAAAACCAAATCGCAAGGTTTAAGCGCTATTGTCATGAATCCCAATAACGGCCAAATCGTCGCTATGGCTAATTATCCGACTTATGACCCCAGTAATTATCAAAGTGTCAGCAATCCGATTTTGTTTGAAAATGCTGCAATCGATAATGCTATTGAGCCTGGTTCGACCATGAAGACATTAACCACTCCAGCGGCTTTAGATACTGGGGTAATACAACCCGATACCAGTTTTTATGATCCGGCACATTGGGTAATAGACGGATTTAATATTACCGACATTGAACAAGACGGCGGACCAAGGATTCAGACTATCGCCAATATATTAGCGCTTTCATTAAATACCGGTGCCACCTGGATGCTCATGCAAATGAGCCAGCCTGGAGGTACGCAAATTAATCAGCACGGCATAGATACCTGGTATAACTACATGGTTAATCATTTTCGACTCGGCCAGACAACCGGTATTGAACAAGGTTATGAATCGGCAGGTTTTGTGCCTCAACCGGATATGACTAATCCCAGTATTGATCTGACTTATGCTAACACTGCATTTGGTCAAGGCGTTCAAGTAACTGCCTTACAAATGGCTGCAGCTTTTTCAAGTATCATCAACGGCGGTACTTATTACCAGCCGACCTTAATCAGTCAAGTGGTGGACTCTAATGGTAATGCCACAGTCAACCAACCAAAAGTATTAGAACAACATACCGTCAAAAGTACGGTCGGCGCCGAAATGATACCGCTACTGGAAAATGTCGTTACTACTTACTTAAACGAAGGATTCAGCTTTATGTCGTTTCCATCAGATTATATGGTTGGCGGGAAGACCGGTACCGCCCAAATTGCTAATCCTAGCGGCGGCTACTACACCGATAAATATAATGGAACCTATGTGGGATTTGTCGGTGGTAATCAGCCGCAGTATGTAATTGTAGTGTTTAATATCGACCCCAATGTACCAGGTTATGCCGGTGCATATGGCGGGCAACCAGTTTTTGCCGATATTGCACATATGTTAATTAACGATTCATTTGTCAGTCCGAAGACCAACTAAGAGTGCTATAATAACCTAAAAGAAGTAAAATAAACAGGATCAAAACTTTACTATGCCATCAGGCGCATTACACATCACAATTTTAAACAGCACCCTTACTCATATCCTGGCTTTAGGGCTGTTTGGTTTTGCTCTTTGTATGATATTAACACCGCTGTATACAACAGCCGCTTATCGCTGGCAGTGGTGGAAACGCCAGCGGTCAGAAGCCTGGAACGGAGGAGAAGCCACTGTCTATAATCAGCTTCATGCCGAGAAACACAGACGCAATATCCCAACCATGGCCGGTCTAATTTTTGTTATCACAATATCCATCGTGACTTTATTAACCAATCTTCGCCGCAGTGAAACTTGGTTACCGCTAGCCGGTATGGCTGCCTCGGCTTTTATAGGTTTAATCGATGATTTAATCAATATCCGAGGCACAAATGGTATAGCCGGACTGCGTGCCAAAACGAAATTTATTCTATATAGTCTTGTGGCTTTAGCGGGCGGATGGTGGTTTTATTCCAAGCTCGGCGTGACTCATATTTATATTCCCGGTTTTCATGAGGTATATATCGGGATATTCGTTATATTACTGTTTTGGTTTGTGGTAGTCGCAACTGCCAATTCAGTCAATATCACAGATGGTTTAGACGGATTAGCCGGCGGATTACTGACTACCTCATTTAGTGTCTATGCCATTATTTGTGCCGTGCAAGGGAAGTATGCTCTAGCGGCCTTCTGTATGACTGCCGTGGGGGCTTTACTTAGTTATACCTGGTTTAATATTTATCCTGCTCGCTTCTTTATGGGCGACGTTGGTGCGTTTGCATTGGGGACGGCCCTGGGTATTATCGCCATGCAGACTAATACGGTTTATGTGTTGCCAATTATTGGTGCGGTTTATGTTATTGAAACGGGTTCGGTAATTATCAATCGTATGTCCAGAAAGTTAAGAAACGGGAAAAAAGTGTTTCTCTCATCTCCGCTACATCATCACTTTGAAGCATTAGGGTGGCCAGAAGCGAAAGTAACTATGCGTTTTTGGATCTTGGGACAAATATCAGGTGTAATAGGACTAGTAGTCTTCTTGATCGGAAAGTATTACTAAGATGCTCCCCAAAGCCTTGGCTGTCAATGATACAGAACTAAACTCCACCTACATCAGAAAAAACCCAGAACCAACAACTAATCTGGGACGACATCATCGTCCCGATTATTGGTTAATGGTGCTTTGTGTCATCTTATTATTAATCGGCTTGATAGTTATCTACTCGATCGGACCGGCCATGAGCGAGGTCTATCATGTGAGTAATAACTATTATGTGGTCAAGCAAATAATTGCCATCGTGCTTGGTATGGCCGCCTTTTTTGTGGCGGCCAGAATTCCTTTAAGTAGATGGCGAAGCCTAGTAACACCTATATTGGTAATTGCTACTATTGCCACGCTGGTGGCAATAGTCATGCCAGTAAACCCCAGTTATCCGGCCCACCGCTGGGTACGATTGGGTAGTTTTTCCTTTGAGTCGGTTGAGTTATTAAAATTTGCATTACTTCTATGGCTGGCTAAAATGCTGTCCGATCGAATACGAAACGGCACTATTAAAAACGTCAATATCACCCTTAAGCCGTTACTGGTCGCACTGGTGATTATCGGAGTAGTCGTAGCTGGCGTTCAAAGCGACCTAGGATCGATGGGCGTAATCGTGATAATTATCGGCGTAATGTTGTTTATTGCCGGAATGCCGCTGAAAAAATTAGCGATCATTGTTAGTATTATTGTTTTAGGTTTGGTTTTATCTATTGCGGTAATACCATATCGGCGCGAACGGTTGATTACTTATCTACATCCGACTGCTAATTGCCAAGGAGCGAACTACCAGGCCTGCCAGGCCTTAATAGGGGTGGGTTCTGGGGGTATGATCGGCTTAGGTATTGGCAGTAGTGTCCAAGCCTATGGCTATTTACCAGAAACCGTTAATGATTCAATATTTTCAATCTATGCTGAAAAATTCGGTTTTATCGGCGCCATCGTCTTACTAGCCTTATTTGTAGCCTTATTTGCCAGAATAAAAAATATCGCCGAAAGAGCTCCGGATGATTTTAGTCGACTAATTGTGGTTGGAGTATTGAGTTGGTTAAGCGTTCAGACCATAATAAACATTGGGGCAATGATAGGTGTTCTACCCCTGAAAGGAATTACTCTACCGTTTATCAGTTATGGCGGTACGAGTATCGTGTTCGTTTTAGCAGGTTTAGGGCTAGTATTCCAAGTCTCAGGTTATACAGCACATAGCACATTAAACGATCAAAATAACAGAGGAATAACTAATGACAATAGTACTCACCGGCGGCGGGTCAGGGGGGCATATCACCCCTATCTTAGCGATCGCACATGAACTAAGAAGAATACAGCCAGAGGTTCGCATTGTTTATATCGGTCTAAAAGGTGACAGATTAGGTGATTTACCCAAACAAGATCCCAATATTGATGCTGTCTACGCTGTTAGAGCAGGGAAATTTCGAAGATATCACGGAGAAGGATTAAAACAGTTATTAGATATTAAAACTTGGATCAAAAACTTCCGAGATTTGATGTTTGTGATTGTTGGCTTTTTTCAAAGTTGGTTTTTACTAAGAAAAATACGACCTGATCGAATTTTTATCAAAGGTGGTTTTGTTGGAGTACCGGTTGGACTAGCCGCGGCCCTGCGAAAAATACCTTACGTTACTCATGATTCAGATGTTATGCCCGGTTTAGCAAATCGTATTATTGCCCGATGGGCTAGTATTCATTCAGTGGCATTACCGAAAGAAGTTTACAAATATCCTGAACACAAAACTGTTACAGTTGGAGTGCCGATACATGCCAATTATCGGCCTATAACTCCCGCACTACAGCAGGAATATCGCAATAATATTGGACTTGGCGAGTACCACAAAATGATTCTGATCACCGGCGGCGGGTTGGGGGCCAGGCGTCTTAATAAGGCTGTAGCTAAAATCCTACCGGAGTTATTGCATCAGTACGAAGACTTAGTCGTCGTACATACTGTCGGGCGGGGTAATGAGAAAACCATGAATTCACTTTATCAGGAAACTTTAACCCCGGATGAATTTAAACGAACATTTGTCGAAGGATACCTAACGGATTTGTATAAATATAGTGGCGCTGCCGATTTAATTATTGCCAGGGCAGGGGCAACCAATCTAGCTGAATTTGCAGCTCAAGGCAAGGCCTGCATCATCGTGCCTAACCCACAATTAACAGGCGGTCATCAACTCAAGAATGCTGCCTATCTTGCGGCACATCAAGCGATTGAAATTATTACCGAAAATGATATTTCTCGAAATGATAATTTATTTGAACAAAAAATTCACTCATTGTTAGATAGTCAGGACCAACGGGACTTACTTAAGACGAATCTAACCACCTTCGCTCAACCAAATGCCTCTACTCAAATCGCTGAATTATTGTTAGAGCCAACCTTAAAAATAGCCCATAACTAGGAAAGTTATGCGCTTATTTTTTAAAAAATCAGAGAAAGATTCCTCTTCAGACGTAACAGGACGTCGAAAACTTATACAACGATCCGATACTTCGGCCAATGCCTACTTTTACCACTCCAATCGTACGATTGATACTGAAGCGACTAAGAGGCAAACTCTCCGTCATGCCTTTGAACCAAAGAAAGTCTCTCATCTTTTGTCATATTCAATTGAGCGCTTCGGGTTATTGATAGTCATTATCGTTGCGGCCATTAGTTTATTTAACATAATGTCGGTATCCCCAAACTCCAAAGTAGTTTTACTTAATCAAAATCAGATTGGATATCTACATACCGCAGCGGATTATCAAAAAGCCGTAAATAAATTACTCAGTAGTACCTTTACTAATAATAATAAAATAACGATTAATACTAACGGAATCAGCGCAGCTTTAGAACAACAGTTTCCGGAACTATCTGACGTGACAATTAAAATACCCTTGATCGGACGCAATATAATTATCTATTTGACCCCCAACAAGGTCATCTTGGCCTTATCTACAAATAATGGCGCCATTTACGCTATTGATGCCAACGGACAGGTTCTGGGACAGATTAACTCCACCTACGTTAACACTCATCAGTTAACTACAGTTCAAGATAGTAGTAATACCTCTGTGAAAGTAGGCCAATTACTCCTTTCTAGTGACTCGGTGTCTTTTATGCAAACGGTACTTTTTCAGGTTGAACAAAAACAACTTACAATTTCAAAATTAGTCATGCCGGCAGGGGAGAATGAACTAGATTTGTATCTGGCTGGAAGGAGTTATTTTATAAAGTTTAACCTAGATGATAATAACCCTCTGCAAGAAGTAGGAACCTTTTTAGCGGTCCAGCATAACCTGCAAGAGAAGGGCATTACGCCATCCCAGTATATCGATGTTCGTGTCGATGGACGAGCTTATTATAAATAGTCCGTGTATTCTTAAACTACACTACCACTCTACCCCATGTTCGTAATTTGTTTATAATAGGTATAATTGGCTAATGCTGAAATTACCATACTATTAAATTAAAATAGTGAAATGTCAATAATAGGGAACTAGGGAACTAAAACGGGCAATTAATATAAATAAAATAAAATAATGAAAAAGCAAGCTTTTACGACATAACTGTGGATAAGTCAAATGGCATATTATTTCACGCAGGCGTAGTTAATCAGGATCTATGGATATATAGGTAGTGTTGGTATGAGTAGCAGTAAATAAACGATTACTAATTAATAAAAACAGGCGTTATAGCATTTAGCTACGATCTCCCCCACTTAGGGGGTATATCATTAATCAGCTTAAGCGGGATATATGCACGTCGCAAAAGATATATTGGGCGACATGAGATCATTGTCTGAATATGGTACCCTATTTCAATATTTATTTATATGTACATTCACATTCTCGTTTATTTAATTTTTGTTTTTTATTGCACTGCCCGTTTTGTCTTAGCATCAAAAACCTTATACCCCATTTAGGTTTTAATTAACTTCCAATTAAATATACGGCTAAATATAATGTTCGTAAAATGTACAGCAAATACTACTTTACGAGCTGACATCAGAAAAAGATAGCTTATTTCTTGGCTTTTGTAGGTGTTGCTAAGGTGTAAGTGGCTTTGGCAACTCGCTTGAACTGGGGTTTACCTTGAAGATTTAAGAGTACAGTAGTTTCTTTGACGTAGCGTGTCTTAAGGACCCGCTTTACAATTTCATCGCGGTGTAATGGGCCTTTGGCATCTTTAAGGACCTCGGTGATGATGTCGGCCACAGTACCTTTTTCGTAGCCCCATTCTTTAAGGGCGTAAATTCCGCGACCAATCAATACAAAACGGTCGTCTTTAATAAGTTCATTGTGAATAGCTTGCGTGGTTACGTCTTTACGTTTGAACTCAGACTTTTTAATGGCATCAGCAATTTCATTGAAATGCATATGTTTACCGCTTTGGTGCAAAATAACATAAATCTTATCGCGAATATTTTTGGGGTTAACTGTCGGCCACTTTACTAAGCCCCAAGTATCATTAAGAGTTGCCAGATGTTTTGAAGTTGAAGCTAATGCCCTGGCCTGTTCGGCATTTTTTATACCAGCTCGTTCAGCTACTGCTTCAATTGGTGTTGCTACGCCGATTACTTTTACGGCATCAATTATTTTGGTAACTAATTTCTTAAGTTGTTTTTCATCATGTACGGCATTAATGCCAATACTACGGTAAAAGTCGTTGTCTTCGTCAATAACGATCAGTTTCGGACAAAGTTGAGCTAAAAATGCTACTCTGGACTGTTCATCGCGGTTATTTTCTTTGACTAGTTTATCGGTCAGGTCGCTTAAACGTGCAGCATCACCCATAGATTCTAGTGCTGCGACGATTCGCTCCTGAACATCGGCCACATGGGGAACATTTCCCTGCTCTGCAGCAATTCGAAGTCGAGTCATTACTGATTTTTCAAGTTGACGAACACGTTCTCGGGTAATGCCCAGTAATTCACCGATTTGTTCTAAGGTTTCTTTACGATCAAACAAACCGTACCGGCGAGTGATAATTTCACGCTCCCGGTCTCTATCAACAACTGCCGTAAGAACGTCATTGGTGAGGGATTTAGTTTGTAATGATGTAGTTGGTAATGCCTGTTTGGCCATCCCGAAATCCTATCTTATAATAAGCTTAACGCTAATTATATAACTATATTATTATAAAGTCAAATTCCTCACCCTCATATTTATTGTAGCACGTAAATGACATATATGTAGACATTGTGTTGTGAAATATATCTCATATAAATACTTGTACTTGATTGCAAACTTACCAGATAATATGTATTTCAATCTGTTGCATACCGGTAGAATAATACTCTTCCCTATTGTTTAGTTAAACTAAGTTATTAAATAAACGAGTTGTGTTAAACTTTAGCGTTTTACACGTTTACGGCGAAAGTTACGTTTTTTACTCGGAGCTTTTGATAATAATTCCTGACATTCTTGTTCGGTCAGTTTTTCCGGCTTAACGTCTTTTGATAAGCGGGCATTTTTATGCCCGTCAGTTACGTATGGTCCGTAGGGACCTATAAGAATGCGAATACCACTCGGAAATGTCTGGATTACACGTTTAGCATCGTGCTCTAATTTGTCTTTGTATAATTTACGGGCATCGGACTCGTTGATGGTATGCGGATCAAATGGTGGCTTAATTGAAACGTAACTACTACCGATCTGAATATAGGGCCCGAACCGACCAATATTGGCTTTTATCTCTTCTCCGCTATCGGTTTCACCGACCACTCTTGGCAGCTCAAACATTTTAAGCGCTTGATCCAGAGTGACAGTTTCGATTTTACTGTCCGGGGGTAACGGTGAAAATATCGGTTTTTCATCCGCTTCAGTTTCGCCTTGTTGCAATACCGGACCGTAGCGGCCGTACCGAGCATAAATCGGCAGTTTTGATTTAGGATCGTGGCCGACAAGCCTGGCCTGAGAGACTTCTTTACGAGAAGCTTCACTGGCTTCTTTTATCAAGGGGTGGAACTCCTTATAAAAAGTCCCGACCATTTTATTCCAGACCTGATTACCCTTGGCGATCCGGTCTAACTCGAGCTCGGTATTGGCCGTAAAGTCGTAATCAACTATTTCTGGAAAATATTTAGCCAGAAAATCAGTAGTAACATCTGCCAGGTGTGTCGGGATAAGTTTATTTTTATCCGCCCCGGTTATTTCAGTAGTAGTGTTTTCCTGAATGACACCATCCTTAAGAGTTAGCTGACGAATCTGGCGTTCGGCGCCGGTAATATCCGATTTTTCAACGTAACCGCGGCTTTGGATAGTCGAAATAATTGAAGCATAGGTACTAGGACGACCGATGCCCAGTTCCTCCAACCTTTTTACGAGCAAGGCTTCAGAATAACGAGCTGGCGGCCGACTGAAGTTTTCTATAGCATCGAGCGATAGAAGCTTGAGAGTTTGATGATTGGTTAAAACCGGCAGCAAAGTGTCATCTTTGGTGGTGCCGTAAACTTTTAGAAAACCATCAAATTTTAAGATCTCACCTTTAGCTAAAAAATATTCCGAACGGTTAGAAATGATAATCGTGACTTCAGTTTTTTCAACCCGGGCGGCCGTCATTTGGCTGGCTAAGGCGCGTTGCCAGATCAGCTGGTATAGTTTATTTTCTTGAGGTGTATCACCGATAACCTGGGTCTTTTTAAAATCTGTTGGTCGAATAGCTTCATGTGCTTCTTGGGCGTTCTGAGCTTTGGTTTTATATTGCCGATGCGTATGATACTCTGCCCCGAATGTGTCCTTGATATATTTTTCGGCGGCAGTAAGGGCTAGCGTGGACAAAATCGTGCTATCAGTACGCATATAGGTAATATGACCGTTTTCATATAATCTTTGGGCAATTGTCATGGTTTGCTTTACGCCAAACCCTAGTCTGCGAGCAGCCTCTTGTTGCATGGTGCTTGTAGTAAACGGGGCACTCGGGTTACGCGACGCCGGCTTAGTTTCAATTGCTTTAACACTAAACTTGGCATCTTTAACTGTCTCTAGAAAATCTTTCGCAGCTTTTAGAGTTGCCAGTTTTTGGTTAAGTTCAGCTGCTAAATCATGGCCGTTGGCATTAAAATTACCAACGATTTTAAAGCTACTTACAGGTTGAAATGTTTGTATTTCCCGCTCCCGCTCAACAATCAACCGCACACCCACCGATTGGACTCTACCGGCGCTTAGTCCGGGACGTACCTTACGCCATAATATCGGCGATATTTCATAGCCCACCAACCTGTCGAGCACGCGGCGGGCCTGATAGGAATCTACCAGATTTAAATTAATTGTCCGGGGGTGCTTAATGGCTTGCTCAATGGCCGGTTTGGTAATCTCATGGAAGACAATCCGTTTGGTTTTAACCGGGTCTAATTTCATGGCCTGGGTTAAATGCCAGGCTATGGCCTCACCTTCGCGGTCTTCATCGCTGGCGAGCCAAACTTCCAGTCCTTTGGCAGCTTGCCGAAGTTCCCTAACCACCTTTTTCTTATCCGGACTGATTTCGTAGTTAGGTGTGAATTGATGATCGACGTCAATATTTAAGTCTTTTTTGGGTAAGTCACGAATATGGCCAAAACTGCTTTTGACCTCGAAGTCTTTACCTAAGTATCTTGTAATTGTTCTGGCTTTGGCTGGACTCTCAACGATAACTAAGTTTTTCGGCATGCTCTTCATCATTAGCGCAAACGAATTTAAAATGCAACTTGGATTTTAAACCAACACTGTTAAATTAAAAATATGCCTTACCAATCTTATAGCCCAACCATAAACCGACAAAACAACCAATACCGGAAATCAAAATACTCCAACCCCCTAGCCAATTACCATGGTCAAACAAGGCCCCGATAAAGCCGCCCAATGTTCCGCCAATTGTGATGCCAATCCAAATCATAAGCTTCATGGTTTTTAGCATAACATAATAGATTATTTTATGTCAGAATTCACCCCTTAAGCTCAAGCGTGTTGTAAATTACTTGAATCATGTTATAAGTATTGACAAATATAATGTTTTTGCTAAAATGGCAATTTGTGAACATCACTATAGATGTTTACGTACCTTTTACCCCCATTCTAGCGATGGATCCGTAGTTTTTAACTACGAATCATCAACGTTAGATTGCTTTAGAGCGTGAGTAGCCAGTAGAAAAGTTGTTACCCTCCACTTATCTCTTAGGCCGCTCCTAACTTTTAGGGGTAGCGTTCTAAAGCACACTAACCCCTTTAACCCATTGTTCGCAATGGATCCCCGTTCAAGTGAGCCTCAAAGGTTCTGCAGTAATGCGGAAACACTACACTTTAAGATTAATGGTGTCAGATGTTTCACAGGGGTGGGTTGAAGGGTGTAATGAGCCTCCGGCGGTGCCCACCCCCTCCGGAGGCTCTTTAAATTAATATTCGATTTATACTTTAAAACGACGGGTTTCTTGAGGTATCTGGCCGCCGTAAACATACTCATCAAGGATAGAATTAACTTCCTGGATAAGCAGCGGTAACTGTTTCTGCTCGGGTTTACTAAAGGCTTTTAAGACAAAATCGGCGCTATCCATCGATGCAGGTTTTTTAGGCCCGATGCCGATACGCAGTCGATTAAAGCTTTCGCCAATCGATTCGATAATTGATTTAATACCGTTATGTCCGGCTGATGATCCGCCGTCTCTCATTCTTATTTGACCAAATAAAATATCGAGTTCGTCATGAATGACTAAAATATTATCAGGTGTGATTTTAAAAAAATGGCTGACTGCCTGAACAGCCTGGCCGCTGGCATTCATAAAGGTGGTTGGCTTAATAACTATGACCCGGGTGTCACCGAGATGACCTTGGGACAAGAAGCATTTAAAATCTTTTTTCTCCTGCCAGCCACTTAACTCTTCATGAGCCGAAATAAAGGCATCCGCACAGAAAAAACCGATATTATGCCGGGTACCTTCATATTGCTGACCGACATTACCTAAACCGACGATTAGTATCTGTTTTTGCTGCCCTAGGCTGTATAACTGCATCGGACTAGACATCAGCTCTTGTTGTTTAATTAACCAACCCATTACGACTTGATCCTCCGCTTTGATTTAGGGCCCGTATAAGTCGGCGATTCGCCGTGTCGGTGGGCGACGTGTTTCTCGATAAACCAGATTTCTAATGGTGTTCCGGCAAAGTCGAAACTTTCTCTTAGGCTACGCTCTAAATAGCGTCGATAACTCCAGTGTATAAATCTGGTCTGACTGCCAAAAATTTTAAAGGCCGGCGTCGGATTATCATCCTCTTGGACGATGTAATTTAATTTCGGATTGCGATTGCTCAACCCGGACGGCGGATGACTATCAATGGCTTGTTGCAGCCATCGATTAAGTTCAGCCGTAGCAATTTTTTGGTGGCGGCGCTGATCAATCTCCAGGGCTAAATCAAATAATTTAGTGGCATTTTGACCGGTCACGGCACTCGTGAAAACCAGTGGCGCCCAGGGCACAAAATCATAAGTCGCCACAATTTCGGCCGCTAATTCATCACGGGTAAAAGCAGTTTTTTCAGCGGCAATGTCCCATTTGCTGACCACTAAAATCAAACCTTTTCCGGCTTCTTTAACTAATCCAGCAATTTTTTGATCAAGCTGAACGTTAAGCTCGTTGACCTCCATAATCATGATGCAAATATCCGATTGCTCAATAGCCGATAAGGCCCGCAGCACGCTGAAGTGCTCGACACCTGGATCGACTTTGCCCGCCCGGCGGATACCGGCGGTATCCATCAATTCGATGTTGCGGCCTTGGTAGCGTAAAGTAGTCCGGTTAATGTCGCGGGTCGTCCCCGCCCGTTCAGCTACCAAAGCTTGTTGTTTCTCGGCCAAAGTGTTAAACAGCGATGACTTACCGACATTCGGCCGACCAAGTATGGCAATCCGCAGACGATTGCTATCTTCGGCTTCTGTTACTTTCGGGATAATGCTAATTAATTGTTCCAGCAGTTCGTTGATGCCTTCACGGTGTGTGGCTGAGATACCGATAATCGGTTTAATACCTAACCGTTCAAAACTGGTAACGATATCTGTTTTCCGAGCTTTATCGATTTTATTGACGACCAGAAATACTGGTTTGCGGCTTTTGAGGGCCCGGTTGGCGACATGCCGATCTTCTTCGGTAATCATCGCATTGGCTTCCGTCACTACCCAAATAACATCGGCGCTATCGGCGGCTTGAGAAATTTGTTCCTGGATGGTCAATTCGAAATCATCTTCGGGATCTTTCATGCCGGCAGTATCCACCAACCAAAATTGCCGGCCGCGAAATTCAGCTTTGGCAGATGTGCTGTTTCGAGTAGTCCCGGGTTCATCGGCGACGATCGCTTCCCGGCGCATCAGGATAGCATTAAACAGGCTGGATTTGCCAACGTTAGTCCGGCCGACAATAGCGATAATCGGTAACTTCTTACTCATCAGGGCTATTATAATACAAGTTCAGCCAAACACCTCTGTTATTTAATCGGACTCGAGCAGTATTGATAACTAGGCTTAAACAAATTCCTTAAAACTACCGCTGGCTAAATCCCCAAGCCGGTATTCGCCGAACTGAGTCCGGTGCAAGCCGATAACCGTATACCCGAGCTGTTGAAAAGTGCGTCTGATCTGACGTTTGCGGCCTTCATAAAGTGTGGCCTGCCATTTTTGGTGCTGATGGTCTAAGGCGCTGAGCTGGAATCGGCTGGATCCGTCTTCCAAATTAACCCCTTGTTGGCTGATGTGCCGCTGATCCTCCGGCGATAATGGTCTGTCGAGTACTAATTCGTATATTTTAGCTTTTCGGAGACTGGGGTGAGTTAACTGATGAGCCAACTGGCCGTTATTGGTTAACAGTAGTAGACCGCTGGAATTTTTATCAAGTCGCCCAATCGGCTTAAGGTGATGATAGGCTGCCGGCAACAGATCATAAATCGTCTGACTGCCCTGCCCTTGACGGCTGACGACATAACCGACCGGTTTATTGAGCATAATAGTCTGATACGACGCTGGAGAAGCAACAGCCTCATATTGATACTGCTTCTGATCAAAAACGATTTCATCAGCTTCTGATACTGACTGTCCCGGCAATGCCGGTTGGCCGTTGACGATTACTCTGCCCTCTTGGACCGCTTTATCGGCTGCCCGGCGGCTGATACCGGTAGCCAGAGCAATAAACTTGTTGATACGCATTAAATCTAGCTTAACGCTAAGACAGGTGGCTGTATAGCACTATAGAGCAATATTATTGGGATCGGACTCAGTTGGAGTATTGCTGCTTGGGGCTGCCGGAGAGCTATCGGGTCCAAAAGTACTGCCCGGTGACGGGGACGGTCCAGGCATGCCCGGATGGCCAACTTCTGTGGCAGCAGTTGCCGGATCAGTATTTTTTGCTTCCTCGGCCGCTAGCAGTTCGTTGAGGCCGGGTTTTGGATCGGTAGTTAGCGGTTGGATGATCTTCTTATTAGCAATCACCACCATATTATTAGTGTCATTATCGTCACTAGTAGGTGGTTCTGATGAAGCAGCTGAAGCTGATACATCGACTGGGTCATTCTGGGATAAAGGCAGTACGGTTTTAGGGGTGTTTGGATCTGTAACAGGTGCAGCTGAAGCACTGGCATTTAAATCGGTCAGCGCCGTACTTAGTACTGCATCATCTTTAACTGCGGAATCTTGGTCTGCACTATTTTCCGGCGGGGGGCCGACTGTGTCAGGGCTTTTGGCAAAACCGTCAATCTGAGCCTCCATCTTATCTTTTTCTTCCTGCGTAGTAGGAGCTTTCAGATCAGTCGGCTTAATGGTTGGCTGAGCTGCGTTAGTTTCTGGCGTATCTAATGTAAGGGGTGAAGTTGGTATAACTGGTGGTGTTACTGGGTTGTTAAACGGAGTAACCTGGGTAGTCTCAGGAATGGTTGACTTCTCAGTGGTTGTGTCATCATTGACAGAAGAAGTCGGTGGCACTGCCATAACCGGCTCTGGTGGTGTGACGACCGGAATGGTTGTTGGGGGTACTGCGTTATTCGTATCTGGTTCAGGAACAGTCGTAGATTGCGGAATGGGAGTTGGGATAACGGGTTGGCTGGTGTTAGGTAGCGTGGTTGGGGTAGCCGAAGAATCTACCGGTTGTGCTGGTGGCGTCATAGGCGTTGAGGCAAGCGGCGTAGAAGTTCCGGCGGCTGCAGGTGGTATGCCCTCCAGCAAATCATGCGTGGCTTTGACGATGTCTTCAAGTGTGACCTGCGATTTTACTAAATAACGGTCAGCACCTAAACTATTGGCCCGAGTTTGATCCTCTGCCTGGCCGAGAGCGGTGAGCATAATGACTTTAATTGATTTAAGTTCCTCGGTGTTACGCAGAATATCCAGCATCTCAAAACCGCTGATTCTAGGCATCATTACATCGGATATTACCAAATCTGGCTTTTCCGCTTTAGCAACTACTAAGGCTTCTTCGCCGTCTTGAGCAGTAACAATGGCGTAACCTTCGGCCTGTAAACGGGCCTCATAAATTTCTCGTAAGTTATTGTCATCTTCTACAAGCAGTATTTTTGCCGCCATCTGATTTATCCTTATTATTTTCCTATACGATTATGCTTATTAATTGTATTGTATCACGGTGTCGAGACAAGTGAACTAATTGTGGGAAGTGTAGTGCTTTTTGCAGCTTGGGCTTTTAATTCCTGGGCCTTTAGGTTACTAAGGCGCGGTAGATTTATATAAAAAGTACTTCCCTCTCCGAAAACACTTTCCACCCAGATCCGGCCGCCATAAAGCTCGACAATCTTCCGACAGATGAATAATCCCAAACCGGTTCCCCCGATTGATCTTGTAGTGGAGTTGTCGACTCGGTAAAATTTCTGGAACAGATGCGGAATATCCTCAGACGGTATACCGGGTCCGGTATCTTTAATGAAGAATTGAATAACTTGATCGTTACCGATAATACCGATATTAATTTTGCCCTGGTCGGTGTATTTAACGGCATTGTCAAACAAATTTGTTATAGCTTCGCGTAACCGATCTGGATCGACATAGGCATAATACAGTGGCCGTACGACTTTGCTCTCCTTAATAGTGGTATCGATTGTTTTAGGGGTGCCAAATACGAATTCAACAGTTAGGCCTTTTTTCTCAGCACTAAAACGGAGATCGGAAGTTAACTGCTCCAAAAAGGCACCGATTTCGACGACGTCTGGATGACTGGTTAAACGTCCGTCTTCTACCTTGGCCGATGTTAACAGGTCCTGGAAAAGCTTGCCCAGGTGCTGGGTACTAGTATGGGCTTTTTCAAGATAAGCTCTGGCCCGCGTATCAACGGTACTGACTTTATCGTTTAAGGCCAGAGCCAAGTAACCTTCGATTGCCGCCACTGGCGTACGCATTTCATGCGATGCAGTGCTAATAAATTCAGCCCGTTGTTGCTCGGCTTGGCGTTC